>CAKOYQ010000006.1 GCA_934130935.1 uncultured Clostridia bacterium
TTTTTGCCCTTTGATAATTATTTATCCTTGTAATTTATATCAAAACCAAAAGGGCAAAAATGGAACCGACCCCATATGTCCCAGTGTCAAAACGGAACCGACCCCGAATGTCCCAGTGTCAAAACGGAACCGCCACCATATGTCCCAGTGCTAAATTTTTATAATAGGCTGATATCTCTCAAGCCACATATTTACTTGGCAAAGGTAAGCCATAAGTTGTGGACCTGTCATCAGTTGCCCAAACCAAGGGCGAGAGAAAGTCTTTCCATCAGTATTTAAGATATCTAATATATATTCCCTATTTAAAAGATAATTAATAGGAGCACGTGAATCAGCCATAATTTCTGTAAGCATTTTTTTAACTTTAGCAAGATAAGTAGGATTATGAGTTTTGGGATAAGGACTTTTTTTCCTATTTACAATTTCAGAAGGTAGAAATTTGCGAGATACATAACGCAAAAGTCCTTTTTCTCTACCATTAAGAGCTTTTATTTCCCAAGGAATATTCCATACATATTGAGCTAATCTATAATCGCAAAATGGAACACGAAGTTCTAAGCCATTATACATAGCCATTCTGTCAGACCTATCAAGAAGTGTTTGCATAAACCAATTTAAAGTAAGATATGAAATTTTTCTCTTTTCAGCAGTTTCTAAAGAATCAGTATCAAGAATTTCTACTTGTTCAAAACTTTCATTATATCTATAGTCAATATAGTCTTTTAAATTTACCCTTTTTGCAATGCTTGGATGAAGTAGAGTTTGACGTTCATCAATAGCAATAGACCAAGGAAATGTTCCACTATTAAGAGCATCTTCACGAAAGAACCAAGGATATCCGCCAAAGATTTCGTCAGCACATTCACCTGTAAGTGCAACAGTTGCAGTGGGTTTGACATATTTACAAAATAACAAAAGAGAAGAGTCAATATCTGCCATGCCTGGCATATCACGAGCAATCATAGCATCTTCAAGATATTCTGCAAGTTCAGGTGTATCAATAACAATAGGATGGTGCGAGGTATGAAGCTTATTAACCATCAAATCAATGTAGTAATTATCTGAATTTGGTTGAAAATCACTTTTTACAAAGTTCTTATCATTATCTACATAATCAATAGAATAAGTGTCAAGTGGTGGTAAACCATTTTCGTAACAGTGGTCAGCAGCATATCTAGTAATAATACTTGAATCTAACCCACCAGATAAAAATGTACATAGAGGAACATCAGAAACAAGTTGTTTTGTAATAGCATCTTTTAAAAGATATTCAAGATGTTCGCAAGTTTGAGCAAAGTTTTCTGTATGTGGTTCACTTTTTAATTTCCAATATCTTTCAATATGTAGACCAGAACGGTTAAAAACAGCAAAGTGAGAAGGTTTTAATTCAAAAATATTATTAAATACAGTGGTACCAGGAGTATGTGCAGGGCCTAGACCAAATAGTTCTGAAATTCCTTGGGAATCTAGTATTTTTTGAACTCCTGGGTATTGAAAAATAGCTTTAATTTCAGATGCAAATATAAATGAATTGTTTTGCATGGTGTAAAATAAAGGTTTTACTCCAAAGTGGTCTCTGGCCATGAAGAGCTCTTCTTTTTGTGAGTCCCATATAGCAAATGCAAATATACCGTTTAAATGGTGTACTACGTCTTTTCCATAATAAATATAACTTTTTAATAATATTTCCGTATCAGAATGTCCATTAAAAGTAAAGCCTTTTTCTTCAAGTGTTTTCTTTAATTCTTTTGTGTTGTAAATTTGACCATTATATATAATGCATAAAGGGACATTTGGGGTCGGTTCCGTTTTTGCCCCAACAAGTTGAGATGGTTTGCTTGCTAACATAGGTTGCTTTCCTCCATCTGGGTCAAGAACTATTAATCTTTTATGACCAAAAGCTACATGACTTCCCATATAGTAGCCCCCTTCATCAGGGCCACGTTTAGAGATAGAATTATTCATATTAATTAAGATATTTTTGTATTTTGAAATATCTTGTTTATAATTTACAAATCCAACGATTCCACACATAAAAGCCTCCATTCGAGCGAAAAATGCTCCAAATAATATTTATAAAATTCTATTTAAATAAAAAAGTTAGAATTTTATTTAATGTTTTTAATTAAAATATATTCAAGTTAGATGAAAAGTTGCATAAAATTCTCAAAAATAGTTGACAAAATAAGAAATTGCTTGTATAATTTTATAGTGACAAAAATTTGTAAAAGAATAATATGGAAGTTGTCTATAAGTTGCCCAGAAATGGCAACATATAAAATATGCAAAAAAGAATGGATATATACATATATCTTACGCGAGGAGGGATTAAGATGGCACAACCAAAAAGAAGATGGTCAAAAGCTAGAACACATTCAAAAAGATCAACATGGAAATTAGAACAACCTAAATTTGTAGCTTGCCCACATTGCCATGAACCAGTAATGCCACATAGAGTATGTTCAAACTGTGGATATTATGATGGAAAAGAAGTAGTTGCAAAAAAAGAAGAAAAATAGTAAGCAAATAAACGCCGATATAGGCGTTTTTGTGATGTGATAAAAAATGTGCACGAAATTAGATTATATTACATAAATAATGTAAGAGCCGATTGAATAAATTTAAGAAAAAAGTGCATAATAGCTATAATTGTAAAAGTCAAAGGGAGGAATTAGAATGAAGAATTTAAGAAGAACAAATATTGTAGGAACGATAGGACCAGCTAGTGAAAGTGAAGAAATGTTAACAAAATTAATAAGTACAGGATTAAATGTAACAAGAATCAACTTTTCACATGGAGGATATGAAGAAAATGCAGTAAAAATTGATACAATTAAGAAAGTTAGAAAAGATTTAAATAAACCTATTGGGTTGATGCTAGATACAAAAGGTCCTGAAATAAGAACTGGAAAATTAGAATCAGGTGATGAGAAAGTAGTTATAGAAGAAGGTCAAATATTTACATTTCTTTATGATGATGTAATTGGAAATAACACAAAGACATCAATAGGGTATAAAAATCTATACCAAGATGTTATGCCAGGAGCTAAGATATTAGTTGATGATGGTGCTATTGAATTTGAAGTTGTAGAGATTAAAGATAAAGATATCATATGTAAAGCTATAAATACAGGAAGATTAGGAAGTAGAAAAACAGTTAATGTACCTGGTTTAAAATTGAATTTGCCAGCATTATCTCCAAAAGATATTGATGATATAACAAAGGGTGTTAAAGCAGGATTTGATTTTATAGCTGCATCATTTGTAAGAAGAGCATCAGATGTTCAAGAAATAAGAAAATTATTGGATGATAATGGAGGAAAAGACGTTCAAATTATTTCTAAAATAGAAAGTCAAGAAGGAATAGATAATTTTGAAGAAATTCTTGAATTATCAGATGGAATAATGGTTGCAAGAGGAGATATGGGTGTAGAAATCCCTATGGAACAAGTGCCAGTTGTTCAAAAACATTTTATAAAAAGATGTAATGCTGTTGGAAAACCAGTTATTACAGCAACACAAATGTTAGAATCAATGACATCAAACCCACGTCCAACAAGAGCTGAAGTAAGCGATGTAGCAAATGCGGTGTATGATAGAACAAGTTGTATAATGCTTTCTGGAGAATGTGCTATGGGTAAATATCCAGTAGAGTGTGTTGATACAATGGTTAAAATATCAAAGACAATAGAAAATTCAGTAAATTATTGGAAAAGATTTATTACAAAAGGTTCATATGCTGAAAAATCAGATGATATGGAAAAAAGTATTGCATATGCTACTTGTGCAATGGCTGAACACATCGATGCAGATGCGATTGCAACATATACACATACAGGAAATTCTGTTAGAAAATTGTCTGGAATGGGAGCTGGTTGCCCAATTATAGCTGTTACAGATAATGAAAAGACTTTTCATCAATTATCAGTTGCATGGAATGTTATGCCTATATTGGTTGAGGGTGAAGCTACTCCAGAAGATACACTTCTACAAGGAATTGCAGTATTAAAATCTAATGGAACATTAGATGAAGGAGATGTAGTGGTTCTTTCAGGCGGAGCTCAAACTTTTGTAAATGAAAAAAGTGAGAAAAAAGTTATTGGTGGAATTTTAAGAGTTTAAATATTCAAAAAATATCACAATTTGTTAGAAATAGCAGTTGTGATATTTTTTTAGGGCAAAAACGGAACCGACCCCGAATTGCCCTTGGGCAAAAACGGAACCGACCCCAAATGTCCCAAAGAAAATGAAAAAAATTACCATAAATACTTGATTTTTCAATAAAAATATAGTACAATATCTATGAAAAAAATGTTCCTTAAACTTAGCACAATAAAAGACACCTATTATTGTTGCTCGGTCTAAGGAGAAGAAAAATAGGAGGTGTTAATATGACAGCAGAAAGAAAACAAGAAATTATTAATCAATATAGAAGAGATGAAAAGGATACAGGTTCATCAGAAGTACAAATTGCTCTTTTAACAGAAAGAATTAATGAATTAACAGAGCATTTGAAAATTCATAAAAAAGATAACCATTCAAGAAGAGGTCTTCTAAAGATGGTTGGTAAAAGAAGAAATTTATTAAACTACTTAGCTAAAAAAGACGAAGCTGCATATAAGGATTTAGTTAAAAAATTAGGACTAAGAAAATAGTTTATAAGTTGTAAGGAGGCGTTTGCAACAAGCTGCGCCTCTTTATTCATACAATAGGAAAAAAACTATAGATGTCCACAATTATGAGTAAACTAGGTTTAGAAAAGTAGCTTGTATAATGTTTTAAAGTATATACAAAATTTTAAAATATTATAGAGGTTACAATCTATCCAGTTTACTTGTAAAAATAGGTGTAAAGAAAATCAACATAGAAAAAGACATAATAGTAAAAAGGAGGAGAAATTATGTTTAAAAGTTATGAAACAGAGCTAGCTGGAAGAAAGCTAGTAATTGAAACAGGTAAAATTGCTGGATTAGCAAATGGAAGTGTTGTAGTAAAATATGGAGAAACATTTGTAATGGTAAATGTTACTGCCTCAAAAGAACCTAGGGAAGGAATTGATTTTTTCCCATTATCAGTGGATTTTGAAGAAAAATTATATTCTGTAGGAAAAATACCAGGTTCATTTACAAAAAGAGAAGGAAAGCCAAGTGATAGGGCAATATTAGCATCAAGAGCAATAGATAGACCACTAAGACCATTGTTCCCAAAGGATTTTAGAAATGATGTGGTTGTTGTTGCAACTGTGTTGTGTGTTGATCAGGATAATTCTCCAGAAGTTGCTGCGATGATAGGTGCCTCTGCAGCTTTATCTATTTCTGATATACCATTTGGAGGACCAACTGCTGCAGTAAATGTTGGGTTAGTGAATGGAGAAATTGTTATAAATCCAACAGAAGAGCAAAGAAAGATTAGTGATTTAACTTTAACGGTTGCAGGAACTGCTGATAAGGTTGCAATGATTGAAGCGGGAGCAAATGAAGTTCCAGAAGATGTAATGTTAGAAGCTATCAAAAAGGGACATGCTGAAATTGCTAAGATTTGTGAATTTATTCAAAAAATGAAAGATGAAATTGGAAAACCAAAATTTGAGTATAAGTCTTTTGCAGTAGAACATGATTTATTTGAATTTATAGAACAGAATTTTACAGAGAAAATGAAAGTTGCTGTTCAAGAAGTAGACAAAGAAAAAAGGGATAATAATGTATCAGCATTATCAGAGGAAATTACGTCAGCAGTAGTAGAAAAATTAGGAGAAGAGGTTGCGACAGAGAGAGCTCAGGAAATTGGAGATGCAATTTATAAACTAGAAAAGAAATGCGTAAGAGATATGATTTTCTATGAACACAAAAGAGTTGATGGAAGAGCTATTGATGAAATTAGACCATTATCATGTGAAGTTGGTTTATTGCCACGTACTCATGGTAGTGCATTATTTACAAGAGGTCAAACTCAAGTTATGTCAATCGTAACATTGGGAATGGCAAGCGAGGCTCAAGAGTTAGATGGTATAGATACAGAAACAGAAAAAAGATATATGCATCAATACAATTTCCCAGCATATAGTGTTGGAGAGGCAAGACCATCAAGAGGTCCTGGAAGAAGAGAGGTTGGACATGGTGCATTGGCTGAAAAAGCATTAGTACCTGTACTTCCATCTAAAGAGGAATTTCCATATGCTATAAGAGTTGTATCAGAAGTATTATCTTCAAATGGTTCAACATCACAAGCAAGTATATGTGGAAGTACATTGGCATTAATGGATGCTGGTGTTCCAATAAAAAGACCAGTTGCTGGTATTTCTACAGGTTTAGTAACAAACCCTGAAAATCCAGATGATTATGTAATGCTAACAGATATTCAAGGTCTTGAAGACTTTTTTGGAGATATGGATTTTAAAGTTGGTGGAACAGAGAAGGGTATTACTGCAATTCAAGTAGATATCAAAGTTGATGGATTATCATATAAAATAATTGAAGAAGCTTTTTCTAGAACTAAAAAGGCTAGACAATATATTTTGGATGATATTATGAAACCAGTTATTGCTGAACCAAGAGAAGAGCTTTCAAAATATGCACCACAAATAGTTACAACACAAATTAAAGTAGAAAAAATTAAAGATGTAATTGGTAAAGGCGGAGAGACTATTAACAAAATAATTGATGCAACAGGTGTTAAAATTGACATTGAAGAAGATGGACAAGTTATGATTTATTCTGCAGACCAAGAAAAGGCGTATCAAGCATTAGATATGATAGAAGATATTGTTAGAGAATTTGAAGTTGGACAAATCTATTATGGAACAGTTACAAGAACTACTTCGTTCGGAGCATTTGTTGATATTGGTGGAGGAAAAGAGGGTCTTGTTCACATTTCTAAAATTGCTAATGAAAGAGTTAAAAATGTTACTGATTATGTAAAAGAAGGGGATAAAGTTCCTGTTAAAGTTATCAGTATTGATGATCAAGGAAAAATTAATCTTACTATGAAAGATCTTGTTGAACGTAAAGTTGAAGATGATTCTATGAATGTTGAAAATGAGGATTTTTAATCTCATAATTTACTTGATTTTTATATTAAGGTATATTTTTGGTACTCTTCTTGCAGGAGTTGTGGCATCAGTGTTGATGCAGCAGTAAAAAAAGGGCAAGTGTATAGGCAATATACACTTGCCTTTTCCTTTAAAATATTATATGCACAGAACAACATTTTTTGACAAAATCAACATAATATAGTATAATTGGATTATACTCTTAGGAGTTTGTTTGAGAAAGTTCACATCTGATATACTTAATAAAGGAGATTGACAACATGGCGGAACTTATGGCGATAACGCATGATGGAAAGAAGATATATTTCCAAAAGGAAAGAATTCCTTTTAGAAATATCACAGAATGGGAGAAGAAACTCATACAAGAGGCATTATCTCATATGGTGTATGAGTATTTTCCGAGAATATATAGCTACAGTTTCGACCAAATTGTGGGAGAAACTCGTTTGGCTGAAGTTGAAGAAGAGGAAAAAGCCAATGTATTTTGGGTTTATAGGAAAAATAACACTAAGTGGAAGGTACCTGTGATTCTTACCAGAAATGCACGTAAAACGACGTTCATTACAGTTACTTTTGAACGTTGTGATGATAAGATCATGATAGGCAACTGGTATTTTGGAGGGAAGTCGTTTCCTTTCCCTGGACAAGTAGAAAGGAGAAGAGGTAGCCGGAAATTTGTAGAAAACTGCCAAAAATTTTGGCAGAATCACGCTTTGACGATTCCAAAAAAGGAGATAGATATCCAAAGGTCTCTAAAAGAGATGAATTCGGAGGAAGCAGAACGTTTCCTTAAGTTGATTAGAATTAGAACGTGAACTTCTTGCCCTAGGCATTGCCTGGGGCCTTTTCTATTTTTAAATGACAAAAAAAGACTTTTATGATATAATTATAAGGGATCTTTATATTTTTTAGGAGAAAAGTAAATGAATAAAGAAATTTTTGAGATAGAAAATTTTAATATAATACAAGATGAAGAAAATTATTATTTTTTTAGAGCCTTAAATATGGTAGATAATAATGATATTGAACAAGGGATTACTACGCCTGAAAATGGAAAGATTGACCGTATAAGAACAGACAGAGAAAGATATGAGGGTAAAACTAAGTATACGGAAGATTCTAAACTTACCTTAGAAGAAATATATGACCATATAAAAATGCACTATAGAAAGGACACAAATTGTATATCACTTACAAACAATAGTAATGTTGCAGTGAATTATGGAAGAGGTTCATATAAGGATACATATGTTATGGTAAGAATTCCTAAAAAGGAATTTGGAGAAAAAACTGTAAATGCTGGACAATATATGTTACAAGAACTGTATTCTAGGATAGAACTATCAGTAAAAGAATTACCAGGAGATTTAAAAAGTAAAATTTTAGACATATTTTCAGAAATAGACATTACAAACGAAACAAAAGAGCTACAAAAAATAATTGCCAAGAGGTATACAGCAAAAAATGGAGAAGTAAATGTAAATAAATCACATCCAAGTAAAGGAATTGCATATAGTTCACCAAAAGCAAGAATTAGTAGTTATCAATCTTTAAATGAAGAGCAATTATTAGAAGTTAATAAAGTATATGCAAAACTTGCAGTATTAGAAAATGAAAATATTTTAAAACATGTAATTCCACATTCATCTAATTCAAAATTAAGAGAAACAATAGGAAATGCTTTCTCATCTACAGAAGTAATTCATTATGGTGAAATAAAACAAAATGAAATTATTGAAGTTCCCAAAGAAGCAGTTGATTTATTTGCTTTAATACAACAAATAGATGGAATTGATAAAAGTAAAGTAGAAGAAATTAAAAGAGCATTATTAATTGCTGTACAAAGCGGTAAAAAAATTCCTCAAGTACCAGAAAGTGAATTTTCTGTAAAAGATAACATTTCAATAGAAGAAATGTACGAACTAACTGAAGGAAAAGTAGAATATGGAAAAGCAAATTCCATTGTAAAAAACATGTTTTATTTGAGTAAGGCTAGGAAAAATGCAATAGCACTTTCAAATGCTTTGAATGAAATGTTAGAAAATGATTCAAAATTTGATGAAATTATACAGTATGTAAGAGAAAATGGATTTAGAGTAGAACCAGAAATAATATCAAGGAAAAGTGGCAAAGGAGTCAAATTAAGTGAATCTGTTAATTTAAATTTATCAAAAGATGAACAAATATTGATAGAAGAGATTAAAAAATTATCGTCTAGGGAGCTTGAAGATGTTTTACAAAATGGTGGATTTACAAATATCCAAGACATTATAAGCAGAGTATGTTGGAATACAAGAAAAAAAGAACAAATAGATAAATCAAAATATTATGCAGAAGCTATAATTTCCCAATATGACTGGCAAGAAATTGGGATAGAAGAATTTAAAATTACTGAAAGAAATGAATTAATTAGAAGATTGCAAGATAAAAATTGTATAGAAATATATGAAAAATTAAAACAGGCAGGCATAGAAGAAAAACAAATTCCAATGATTTTATTAAATATTGCCACAAGACAGGGATTTTATGAAGAATATGAAAAAGGTAACTTAGAACAATTACTAAATACAAGGCAAGATATATTACAAGATAAAATTAATATTGAGTTAGTAGAAAGATTTTTAGGGTATTATGACAGTGATATCCTAGGAATTGATATTTATAAAAGAAAATATCAAGGGAGGGTTTTTGATAAGGTAAATAAGATATTTGAAGACCATAAATTTGCACAAGTGGTTTTGCCTACAGGAGCTGGAAAAAGTTTTGTTGCTTTAGCACAAATGCAAAAATATGCAAAAGAGCATCCAAATGAAAAAATGCTATATTTAGCACCACAAGATGAAATATTAAATCAAATAAAAAGTTATGTTATAAAATATATACATGGAAAACAAGGTACAGTTGGGAAAGCTGAAGATGAAATAATTGCAGAAATATTTCCTAATGTAACGTTTGAGACATATTTAGGCTTACTTGCTAAAAGAGGTCAAGAAGTAATTAAAGAACAATATGGAATGATTGTATTAGATGAGCTACATAGGACAGGTGCAAAAGAATGGGAAGGAAAAGTTAATGATTTATTAGAAAGTCAAAGTGAAGATGTAAAAGTATTAGGAATAACAGCTACACCTGTAAGAGATGTTGACGGAAGAGACATGGCAAAAGAAACTGCTAGAAAATTAGGATATACTCAAGAGGAAATAAAACAAGGAAAATATTTAGCGAGTAATACAACACTAGAAACTGCAATTAGGTTAGGTTGGGTTGTAAACCCAAAACTTGTTTATTGTAAATATGATTTAATTTCATCAGATAAAATCGATGAATTAAAAGTAAAAATTGATAATATAGAAGATGAAACTAAAAGAGCAGAAGAATTACAAAGATATAATGAATTAAGACAAAAATTAAATAAGGAAATAGATGCAGAAATAGGAGAAGAAGCAAGAAAAAATCTTAATAGTGGAATAGGAAAAGAAGAAATTTTAAGACAAAATGTAAAAAAAGGTGGTAAATATATTGTATTTATTCCTGTAACAGACAAAGGTGATATTGAAGATGAGGATGGAAATAGAATTGGAACCAAAACAGGAGAAGATAAGATAAAAGCTTATCAAGAATATCTTAATAAAGTATTTGAAGGAACAGATATTGTACCACAATTACATTCATTACTTGGAAGCTATAGTAAAGAAAAAAACAAAGAAGAATTAGATACATTTGAGGCAGATAATTCAGATGATACTAAATTTATGGTAGTAATGAATAAAGCAAATGAAGGATTACATATTGAAGGAGTAGATGGAATTATTTGGTTTAGAGCATTAGATGAAAATTCTAGAATTTTATATTTACAACAACTGGGGAGAACAATATATGCTTTAGATGAAGATAATCCATTACCAGATGATAAAAGACCAGTTGTAATAGATTTAGTAAATAATTCTTTGACTGTTAAAATAGAAAAAGAATTTGAAAATTCTGAGCCAATAGATGATTTAGAAGCTTTAACTATTGTAATAGAATGGATAAATGAGCATGATGGGATGATTCCAAATAAAGAGAGTTCAAATAAACAAGAACAGCATTATTATGCAGTTTTAAGAAGCGTACAAAGTAAATATGGCAAATATTTAGATGGATTTGAAAAATATCCAGAATTAGATGATGAAGAAAGAAATAGAATACAAGAAATTATAGATTTAGCTAGTGAAATTGATTTATGGAATATAGATTTGCCTCAGATTCCTAAAACAAGAGGAAGTAAAGATGAGTTTAATCCATTTACAGTAGAGGGAATATTAAAAGATTTTGTTGAATTTGAGGATAAAATAAACAAAGTAAATCAATTAACACCATTTGAAGAGGTAATGAAGTTTGCAAGGGAAAATGGAAGACTTCCAAAATATAAAAAAGAAAGAGCTTTGTATGAAAAATGGCTAAGAACAGATGAAAAGAAAAAAGTAGATAAATATGTTGGAAAAAAATTAGAGGAAATACCAGAAGAAGATAGAGAGCTAGTTGAATTAATTAGAGGTTATGGATATGGATTAACACCATTTGGGGAGGTAATGAAGTTTGCAAGGGAAAACGGAAGACTTCCCCAATATAGGGAAGAGAGTACTTTGTATCAAAAATGGCTAAAAACCGAGGAAAAGAAAAAAGTAGATAAGTATATTTGGAAAAAATTAGAGGAAATACCAGAAGAAGATAGAGAGCTAGTTGAAATAATTAGAAATTATGGATATGGATTAAAAGGATTTGATGAAGTAATGAGGTTTGCAATGGAAAATGGAAGACTTCCCCAAGCTAGGAAAGAAGGAACTTTGTACCGAAAATGGTTTAAAAGCGAAGAAAAGAAAAAAATAGATAGTTATGAGGGAACAGAACTAAATAAAATACCAGAAGAAGATAGAGAGCTAGTTAAAATAATTAGAGGTTATGGATATGGATTAGGGAATGGATTAACACCATTTGAAGAGGTAATGAAATTTGCAAGGGAAAATGGAAGACTTCCAAAAGATAGGAAAGAAAGAACTTTGTATAAAAAATGGTTAAAAACCGAAGAAAAGAAAAAAGTAGATAAGTATGTTGGGAAAAAATTAGAGGAAATACCAGAAGAAGATAGAGAGCTAGTTGAAACAATTAGAGGTTATGGATATGGATTAGGGAATGAATCAACACCATTTGAAGAAGTAATGAAGTTTGCAAAGAAAAATGGAAGACTTCCAAAACATAGAAAAGAAGATGCTTTGTATCAAAAATGGTTAAAAACAGATGAAAAGAAAAAAGTAGATAAATATAAAGGAAGAAAAATAGATGAAATTCCAGAAGAGTATAGAGAGCTAGTTGAAAACATTAGAAGTTATGGATATGGAATAACACTATTTGAAGAAGTAATGAAGTTTGCAAGTGAAAATGGAAGACTTCCAAAATATAAAAAAGAAAGAGCTTTGTATCAAAAATGGCTAAGAACAGATGAAAAGAAAAAAGTAGATAAATATGTTGGGAAAAAATTAGAGGAAATTCCAGAAGAAGATAGAGAATTGGTTGAAACGATTAGAGGTTATGGGTATATACCAAGAAAGAAAAAAATAGTTTCTCAACAAATTGGTCAAGCAACATACTCATCAAGTACAGAAGAATGTGATCAAGCCCAGTCGGTTTTAGATGGAGTTGTAAGAAATGAATTGAAAAAAGGAGGAATAACACAAAATGATACCTAGTAGATATAGAAATGCATATAAAGAAGTATATATAATATTAAGCTATTTAGATGAAGACGATTATAATAAAATTCCTCTTGAAGTAATAGATGCAATAGAAAATAATATGAATGAAGAATATGAATATTACATGAATGAAGATATTGATTTATCTAATCAGCAGATGTTACCAGAAACAAAAGCAACATTATTTAATTTGTTTAGAGATTACTTATCAACACCAGAGCAAAAAGAAAAAATTATAAGAATGCAAAGAGAAGATAGACTAAAACTTGAAAGGCAAAAAGAGCAAAAATATGGACAGAATGTGTTTGAAAATAAAAAAGTTAAAGAAAAAACTATAAATGAATTTGAGGAAACAATATTACCTACAGAAGTAAAAAAATCTTTATTTGGAAAAATAATTGACTTTTTTAGAAATCTTTTTAAGTTTTAATATGAAGTACCACCATACAAAGTTCGCTTTCAGCAAGAAATAGATAAATCTAAAATCAAAGAGGGGTCCTACTTTAGGCCCCCTTTAAAAAGTAATTTCAAAAATTTCAGCAGGTTTTATATCTCCACAATCACAAATAGATTGAAAAGCTATTTTATGAGCAACTACAATTACAGTATCATATTTTTCTTTGTATTTATCAATAACAGACATAACTCTGTTTTTTAATTGTTCTTTGGTTTCCCATTTCCTTTTTTCTTCATTTGGGTGTACGCCATTATTTTCGACATAATCTTTATAGTATTTTTTCATTTCAGTACTATTTTTGTATTGAAATGTAAGGTCTGGTTGCCATTCCCTTATATCTGGTTCAACTACAATTTCAAGCCCTGTTTCCCTAGATATTATGCATGCTGTTTGCAATGCTCTTGTGTATGGAGAAGATACGATAATCTGTGCATTTTTTAATCTAACGTTTTTTGATGTTTTTATAACGTCTTTTATTTTACCTTGTTTCAATGGTGCTAAATCATGTCCGTGTCCTATAAATCCGTGAGCATCTCCATATGTATAATCTGGTTCACCGTGTCTAATTAAATAAAATTTTGCCATATTCATCCCTCCAATTAATATAATTAAAATTTAAGTGTTTTTTTGTATTTTATTATATTTGTCTGCTTTTTTCAATGTTTTTTTATGTTTTAGTGATATAGAACTTCAATTAGAGAAAGAACCTGTTTGGGGTATGTTGATAGAAATTAACATAATCATTCTAGCACATTTTTCTTTTATTATCGCTAATTTTGTGATATACTTTGAAAGCGAGGTGAAATATGAACGAACAAATACATTGTAATTTAGAAGAAACTGAAATTATATTACAAAATATAAATAATGATGATAGTATTGAGTTTTCTCAATGGACTAAAGATAAAGCAAATTTAAGATATAACTCTGAAATGCCTAAATTTCCTATATATAATAATTTCATTTATTGGTGTAATTTAGGACTTAACATTGGTAGTGAACAAAATAAATTAAGACCTGCTTTAGTTGTAAAAACTTCTTCTGCCTCTCCAGTTTGTACAATATTACCATTAACTTCAAAAAGATTAAATGATAATTATTGGTATCACATAGATTTAGAAGAAATTGATTCAACTGTATTAGTAGAACAATTAAGAGTTGTAAGTAAAATAAGATTTGCTAATCCTTATAGAAAAAAAGGAACTTTAGTAACTATATCTCAAAATGACTGGAATAAAATCAATGAACAGTTAGAAAGTTTATATAGATTACGTCCTTTACAAAATCAATAATTTTTATTGCTAAATACTTGATTTATATGTAAAAATAGTTTATAATTAAGTTAATAAAACATTAGTGTCCATCCCTTATGGGATGTAATCATTGTAATCCGATAGCCCAAAAGGCTATCGTTTTTTATACATAAAAATATTGTTTTTAAATATACTAATATTACATTAGTGTCCATAGTTTTTATGCTATGAAAGTCATTAAGAAACGGAGAGAGTTTTTTTGTTCTCGCCGTTTTTATATGATTATATCTATAAAATTATTTTTATAATAACTTCATTAAGATTTTACTATTTGCTTTTCTTATGATATCAACAATTATACTATATGCATCATATATTTGACCTTCAAAAAATATTTTCTGTCTTATATTTTCTTCTTGTTGCAGTTGATTAAAAACCTCATCAAATTTTTTATCATGTTCTAATAATTTATGTTCTACACTTGTTAATCTTTCAAATATTTGTCCATTACGCATTAGAAATTTTCGCATTTCTACAAATGCATTCATAATATTTATATATTTTTATCTTGTTAATTTGGTACCGTTGGTGGGACCACTCGCACCCGCGTCACAAAAATAGTCCACAGGACTATTTTTACCTACGTTTCGGCTGGCCCCAGACCAGCACGAAACTTGGCACGTTCCTTTTCGAGTCCCACTTTTTAAATTTTACAAAAAAAATGTAACCGAAGTTACATTTTTTGCTTTGGTACCGTTGGTGGGACTCGAACCCACATGGTTTCCCGCTGGATTTTGAGTCCAGTGCGTCTGCCAATTCCGCCACAACGGCATATACGCCACAACGGCATATATATTATATGTAAAAATTTCAAAATGTTTTTACATATTAAACATATTATCATAAAAAGAAAATTTTGTCTAGTCCCAAAATGCATTTTCTATTGACTATTTGGAAAAATTAATGTATTATATATAATATTAGATAAAAGAAAAGAGGAAAATTAATATATGTTATGTTCAGATTGCAATAAAAACAATGCAGAAATATTTATAAATAAAATCGAAAATGGCGTATCATCTATGGAAGGATTGTGTAAAGAATGTGCGAAAAAAAGAGGAATAGATGTTCCTAATATACCAAACGAAAATAATCATAAAAAAGATAATCAAAAAAATAATAAAGAAACAGAGCAAGCAAAGAAAAACGATAATAAAAGCAATAATCAAGGAAATAACTATAACAATATACCACCAATAAATGGTATAGATATGTCAAACATGTCAAAACAATTAGAAACCTTATTTAAAGATTTATCAGCAAATCTAAAGATGGAGAATATTGAAGGGATGGAAGACTTTGACCCAGAAGATTTTGATCCAGAAGACTTCGGAAGTGATGATGAAGGTGAAGGAACTGGAGGTAATCCTTTAGGTATTCCAATCGGTTCAATTTTTGCAAGCATAGTTCCTAAAAAGCCATCAAAGAGCGAAGAAGAAGTAAATGGTAGACAAAAGGTAAAAGTGGAAAAAAAGAAGTCAAAAAAGAAGAAAAAGTATCTTGATGTGTATGGAACAAATCTTACAGTAAAAGCAAAAAACAATGAATTAGACATGGTAATTGGACGTGATAAAGAAATACAAAGAGTAATTCAAATTTTAAATAGACGTACAAAGAATAATCCTTGCTTAATAGGAGAGCCTGGAGTTGGTAAAACTGCAATAGCTCAAGGATTGGCTATCAAAATTGCTAATAATAATGTGCCAGCAAAACTTTTAAATAAAGAAGTATACTTATTAGACATGACAGCTGTTATAGCGGGAACACAATTTAGAGGACAATTTGAAGCTAGAATGAAAGGCATTATTGACGAATGTAGAGAATATGGAAATATTATACTTGTAATTGATGAAATCCACAATATAATAGGTGCTGGTGACGGAGAACATTCAATGAATGCAGCAAACATTTTAAAGCCATCATTATCTAATGGAGAGATACAATTAATAGGTACAACAACATTAAAAGAATATAGAAAATATATAGAAAAAGATTCTGCATTAGAAAGAAGGTTCCAACAAGTAATAGTTGAAGAGCCTAATATTGATGAATCTATTACTATTCTTGAAGGAATAAAAAAATATTATGAAGAATATCATAAAGTAAAAATTTCTAATGATGTAATAAAACAGACTGTTATAATGTCAGAAAAATATATTCATGATAGATTTTTACCTGATAAAGCTATTGATATACTTGATGAAGCGTGTTCAAGAATTAATTTAGAAAATAAAGAATTATTTAGACTTGAAATGTTAAAACAAGAATTGGCTGATGTTCAAGCACAAAAAGAGGATGCAGCACAAGCAGATTCTACAGAAGATTATCAAAAAGCAGCAGATTTAAAGACTCAAGAATGTAGATTAATTGAAGAAATAGATCAATTAAATAGTACAATTCAATTAAAAAATCTTACAACACAAGATATAGCACAAGTAATTGAAAGCTGGACTAAAATTCCAGTTAAAAAAATCACAGAAGCAGAAACACAAAAATTATTAAATTTAGAAACAAATCTTCATACAAGAGTAATTGGCCAAGACAAAGCGGTAAGTGCAGTTTCTCGAGCAATAAGGAGAAATCGTGCAGGATTACAAAGCACAAAGCGTCCACCATCATTCATATTTGTGGGACCAACAGGTGTTGGAAAAACAGAGCTTGCTAAAAGCTTAGCATATGAAATGTTTGGCTCAGAAGATTCAATAATTCGTATAGACATGTCTGAATACATGGAAAGCCATTCAACATCAAAGTTGATAGGTGCACCTCCAGGATATGTTGGATATGATGATGCTGGCCAGCTTACAGAAAAAGTTAAAAGAAAACCATATTCAATAATACTTTTAGATGAAATAGAAAAAGCTCATCCAGATGTATTTAATATACTTCTTCAAGTACTTGATGATGGCAAACTTACAGATTCTCAAGGAAATACAGTAAGTTTTCAAAATACAATAATAATTATGACTTCAAATGCTGGCTCAAATTTAAACAATAATTCAATAGGTTTTGCTAAACAAACAGTTGATACAGGAAAGATTGAAGAAAATTTAAAACAAATATTTAGACCTGAATTTTTAAATAGAATTGACGAAATAATTGTATTTGATTCATTGACAAGACCTGAATTAATACAAATTGTTGACTTAATGCTTAAAGATACAAAAAAAGCTTTAGCTGAAAAAGATATAAATTTGACGTTTTCAGATGAAGCAAAGAATTATATACTAGATAAAGGTACAAATTTAAAGTTCGGTGCACGTCCTTTAAGAAGAGCTATCCAGAGATATGTAGAAGATGAGATTTCTGAAATGATTTTAAGAGACGAGGTACATGAGGGGCAAAATATTAATGTGACTTTTGAAAATGATAATTTGAAGTTTGAGGTAAATTAGGTTAAGGGCAATTTGGGGTCGGTTCCATTTTTGCCCTTGCAGTAATAGGGGCGATTGTACTTTTGTGATAAAAATTATTAGGAGCCCTTTTTTGCTATGTAAGTTTTTGAAAGGAAAATAATTAAATGAAAAAAGAAAATATACCCAATATTCTAACAATTATACGTTTTATTTTAATACCAGTTATTTTTATATTTGTAGTAAATAAAAATTTTTTGATTGCATTAATAATATTTACAATTTCTGCAATAACAGATATATTAGATGGATTTATTGCACGTAAATTTAATTATATAACTGATATTGGAAAATTGATTGATCCGCTTGCTGACAAATTAACTCAAATGTCGTTACTATTATCACTTGCAATTTTAAAGATTTTACCATGGTGGATTTTTGTGATTGTTTTTATAAAAGAATGTGTTATGATAATATCTGCATCATTTCTTTATAAGAAAAATGATGTTGTTGTCTACAGCAAATGGTATGGAAAATTTGCAACAGTATTGTTTTATTTAGCTATAGTGAGTTCACTACTTATTAATCAATTCCATTTTTCAATTTCTTTTAGAATTGATTTGTATTTATATTACTTAGCAATACTTGCTACTATATTTTCTTTAATAATGTATTCAATACAATTTAAGTTTAAGAGGGAGAAATAAATCTTGTGGCAGTAGTGAGTTTAAAAGAATGTGAAAGTTTTGTGAATTTTAGCAATCAACTATTGACACTGCTAAAAATAAAATATATAATAAGCATGTAAATAGAAATTAACCAAAAGGTTAATAATATATATGTGCAACCGAAAGGTGTCAACACATAAAATTATAAGGAGGTAATGTGTTATGATGATGATACCAAGAAGAAATGGAAATGGATTAGATGTTTTTGATGAGGTTTTCATGGATCCATTTTTCAGTGAAAAAGAAAACAAAATAATGAAAACTGATATAAAAGAAAAAGACGGAAATTATGTATTAGAAGTAGATGTACCAGGGTATAACAAAGAAAATATTCAAATAGAATTGCATGAAGGATATATTACAGTAACAGCAACACATAATGAAGAGAAAGAAGACAAAAATTCAAAATATCTAAAAAGAGAAAGATTTACAGGAATGTGTTCAAGAAATTATTATGTAGGAGAAAATGTAAAAGAAGAAGATGTTAAAGCTAATTTCAAAAATGGAATTTTGACTATTACATTTCCAAAGGAACCAGAAAAAAAGGTAGAACAAAAAAAATACATTCAAATAGGAGAATAAAAGTAGACCACCAATGTGAAAAACATGAGGTGGTTTTTTTATATAATAAATTGTATAAAAAAAGAAAATGTGATATAACAAAAAGGGCAAAAACGGAACCGACCCCGAATTGCCCTAGGGCAAAAATGGAACCGACCCCAAATGTCCCAAACTACAATAAAAGGAGGACGATATGGCAAATGAAGTAAAATGGACAGAAGAGCAAAAACAAGCAATTTACGAAAAAGGAAGCAATATATTAGTAGCGGCTGCTGCTGGCAGTGGAAAAACAGCAGTATTAGTAGAAAGAATAATAAACAAGATAATAAATGAAAATATTGATATAGACAAGCTATTAGTAGTAACATTTACAAATGCTGCAGCATCAGAAATGAGAGAAAGAGTATTAAATGCTATATATAAAAAAATAGATGAGAACCCAGAAGATGAGAGGTTACAAAGACAAGTAACACTATTAAATAAAGCAAGTATATGTACAATAGATTCATTTTGTTTGGATATTGTAAGAAATAACTTTTTTGAAATAGATATTTCTCAAAATTTTAGGATTGGAGATACAACAGAAATAGAAATTTTGAAACAAGATGTATTAGAAGATTTATTTGAAGAAAAATATGAGGCAGAAGATAAAGATTTCGAAAAATTAATAAATACATATACTAGTTATAAAGATGATACACCATTAAAAGAATTAATTTTAAAGATTTACACATATATTCAAAGTAATCCATTTCCAGAAAAATGGTTACATGAAAAAATTGAAATGTTTAATTTATCAGATGAATTGGATCAAGATTTTGCAAAAACGATTTGGGGTCAATTATTATTAAAACAAGTAGATGAAATTTTGCAAGAAGGAATTATCAAATTAGAAACTGAAAAGTCTAATTTAGCAAAATATGATGAGTTACAAAAATATTTTTTAATAATAAATGATGATATAGAACAACTAGAGATGTTAAAATCTAATTTAGATTCATGGGACAAAGCTTATACAATAGCTTCAAATATCAAGTTTAAAACATGGACAGCAGATAAGAAAATAACACTTGAAGCAAAAGATATTGCAAAAGTGACAAGAGATTTAGTTAAAGAAAGCTTAAAAAAAGTGCTAAACAAAATATTGATATTTGATTCCAAAGAAGCAAATGAAGATATAAATGATATGTATGAGGTTTTAACTAAATTAGAAAAAATAATAATAGAATTTGGAGAGAAATTTGCAAAAAGAAAAAAAGATAAAAATGTTGTAGACTTTAGTGATGTAGAACATTTTGCATTAAAAATATTATTAAGAGAAGAAAATGGAGAGGTAAAACCATCAGAAATAGCCAAAAAGTATCAAGAGAAATTTGAAGAAATTGCAATAGATGAATATCAAGATAGTAATTTGGTGCAAGAATATATATTAACGTCAATATCAAGAGGAAATAACATTTTTATGGTAGGAGATGTAAAACAAAGTATATATAAATTTAGACAAGCAAGACCAGATTTATTTTTAGGAAAATATAAAACATATAAAACAAAATATTATAAAACAGGAAAAGATGATTTAAAAATTCAATTATTTAAAAACTTTAGAAGTAGAAGAGAAGTGTTGGATTTTTCAAACATGATTTTTGCAAGCATCATGACTGAGGAACTTGGAGAGTTAAATTATACAATAGAAGAATATTTGAATTTGGGTGCAAGCTATGAAGACACAAATCAAGATTTGAGAGCTGAAATTGATATATTAAATGTAGACAAAATTTTGGAAGACGATATTGCAAATAATTCAGAAGATAGTGACAAAGATGACCTTGAAGAAAAGGAAAGAATTGAAAACATCGAATTAGAAGCAAAATTTGTAGCGAAAAGGATACAGCAATTAATGACTAATAAGTTTCAAGTGTATGATGCTAAAAAGCAGGAAAAAAGAGACATCAAATATAAAGACATTGTAGTTTTACTAAGGTCAACAAAAGAGCCAGCACCTATATTTGAAAAAGAAATTTTAAATTTAGGAATGTCAGTATTTAGTGATTCATCATCAGAATATTTAGAAAGCATAGAAATTCAAACTATAATGAGTTTATTAAAAATAATAGATAACCCAATGCAAGAAATACCTCTTGTAGCAGTTATGAGGTCAATGATAGGTGGATTTACAGATAATGAATTAGTTGAAATACGATTAAGTGACAAATATGATAATTTTTATAATACAATTTTGAAAGCTAAAAAAGATGTTAATAATAATTTACGAAAAAAGATAGAAATGTTTTTAAATAATCTTGAAAAGTGGAGAAAAGAGCAAGAATATTTGAGTTTAGATGAATTAATATGGAAAATCTACAATGACACAGGATATTATAATTATGTTGGTCTTATGACAAATGGAGAATTAAGACAAGCTAATTTAAAAATGCTATTTGAGAGAGCAAAACAATGTGAAACTATCAGTTTTAAAGGACTATTTAACTTTATAAATTACATAGACAAAATTAAAACAAGTAGTAAAGACATGGATTCTGCCAAAGTAATTGGGGAAAACGAAAATGTAATTAGAATAATGAGTATTCATAAGAGTAAAGGCCTTGAATTTCCAGTAGTATTTTTATCAGGAACAGGAAAACAGTTCAATATGCAAGATTTGAATAACAAAATTTTGTTACATCCTGAAATTGGAATTGGAGTGAAATACATAGATTATGATAGACAAATTGAATATGATACACTTTCGAAACAAGCTATGAAAAATCAAATAATGTTAGAAACTTTGTCAGAAGAAATGAGAGTACTATATGTTGCATTAACAAGAGCAAAGGAAAAGCTGATAATAACAGGTTATTCAACAAGTGATAAGCAAAAAGAAATAGATGAAATTATATATAAGTATGATAAGCTAAATCCAATTATATTGAAAAAATATAAGTCTTATTTGGATTGGATAAAATTGGTTTATGTATACCATCAAAAAGAGATGGAAAAGCTCGCAATAATACAAACATATAATAAAGATGAAGTATTTAAAATGTGTGAGACAAAAGAGAAACCAGAAATAGAATTTCAAGATAATGGTATAGAAAAGAAAGATGTGATGGCTGAACAAATAATTAGAAAGATGTCAGAATTTAAAATAGATAAAGAAGAACAAAATAGGATTTCTAAACTTTTGGAATATAGGTATAAATATCAAAATGCAACAACTATTCCAACTAAAACATCTGTAACAGAAATAAAGCTCTGGTCCCAAATGTCCCAAGGGCAAAAACGGAACCGACCCCAAATGTCCCGAGGGCAAAAATGGAACCGACCCCAAATTGCCCAAGTTTTTACAAAATGATGAGGAGACTAAAATAACAAATGCACAAAAAGGGACATTAATACATCTTTGCATGCAGAAACTTGATTTAAACCAAAAGAATTATAGTTTTAATGAAATAAAAGAATTGGTTAATGAGCTTGAAGCAAGAAAAATTATTACATTAAAAGAAGCGGAAGCAATAAATATTAATAAGATATATCAATTTACAAAGTCAATAATATGGAATGAAATGTTAGAGGCTAAGGAAGTGCAAAGAGAGAAGCCTTTTTATATTAATATTCCAGCTAAAGAGATATTTAATGAAGAGTTAGATGAAAATGTATTAGTTCAAGGTGTTATAGATTTGTATTATATAAATTCTAAAGGAGAACTTGTATTAGTTGATTTTAAGACTGATTATGTTGAAAATAGAAATGAAAATATTTTGATTGATAAATATAAAGTACAGTTGGATTTATATAAAAGGGCATTAAGTTATGCCTTAAATAGAAAAGTTGATAGAGTTTATATTTATTCTACTTGCTTTAATAAAGAAATAGAGGTAAAATAGGTTAACGAGAGATTGTGATTTGAAGGGTGTTGATTAATGAAAAAGAAAAAAATATTTATAATGTTATTGATTTTTATATTATTTGTGACTTTTATAGTAATTTATGTTATAAAGAGTAATAACAACTTAAATACAAATGAATTGTTTATAGAATATCATGCTGATATTTTAGCCTCTTCCTTTGGAACAAGTGATATTAATGTTTATGCTGATGGAAATATTTGGGCTAAATCCGTGGAAAGGGGAAAGGTTAAGAAACAGATATCAGCAGAAGAGGTGGAGAAGCTGAAAGAGAAGTTGGTAGAGATTGATTATATGAATTTGAAAAAAGAGTATAATGTATATGGAGATGGAGCTTATGAAGAGATTATTATAAAAATTGATGGCCAAGAAAAAAAGATTAGATTGAATTATATTATGTCAAGATATGACTCTACTAATCTGCCTAAAGAATTGAGTGAATTTATGAAGATTTTTAAACAGATTATATATGAATAGAAGTATTTACACAATAAATATTTGACCAAAGGGTATTATAATCAGTGAAATTATGATATAATATTTATAATTAATAATTTATTGAGATAGGAGATGATTTTTATGATGAAGGAATTAGTAATGGAAGTAACAAATGCACTTCCAGATACAGCTACATTTAAAGATGTGGTACATATTATTGCTGTAGTTCATCATAAACAGAATATGCAAGAGAAAATTAGATTTATAAAGAATATTATAAATAATTAACTATACAAGTAGATAAAAAATATTTACTTTTTAAATTTTGAATGTTATAATAATATAAAATAAGCATGGAGGATACAAATGATAAATTTTTCGGATAAAGAAAACATTACAGAATTAATAGAATTAGAAAAAATTTCTTTAAATTCTACGTTAGATATACAGAAAAATTTGAATAAGCAAATATTAATGTTTATAAAAAGAATTATGGCAAATGTTACTTTTACAACAGATATTAATCCAGAAGATACAGCATTTTTTTATTTAAACGAATCGACAAATGCTTTAAGCAAATCTAATTCAAATATCACTATTTTAAAAAGTTTAATAGATTCTTTAGAAAAAATGTACACCTCTGGTGGAAACCTTAGAGAGTGTGTAGAGAGTTATAATGAAAATTTTATGAACAATATTAATACTGTTTATAGTAATACAGAAGTAATTGAAAAATTTGTATATGAAATTACCATTACAGACTTTTCAGAAATACTAAAAACAACCACTATAGAAAAAGAGAAGGAATATTCTAATATTGTTGATAGTACTGAATTATCAAGTAGATTTATCGAAAATACACTTGTGATATCAGAAGTACAACAAAGAGTAATACTTCCATATAATATAAATACAGTTAAAGAAATATTATTAAATGATCCTCAAGGATATAGTTCATTACAGGGGGTTGTTAATAAAATTTATACTAGATCGATTGATTACTACAAATTTTCTGCTATTTCAAGATTTAAAGAGGCATATAAGCTAGTTAGAGAAAGGGAAAAAGGTTCTAAAGCTAAGGCTTTTGGTCTAGCTTTTGAATTATTACTAAATTATAACTTACATCCAGCAATTATTACTGCTTGTAAGACTTTGGATGAACTAGATGTCTACTTAGCCTGTTTAGCAGATAATACGTTAGAGGATTTTAACTTTTTTGAAATAAAATATGAAATTCCACCAGCAATTCCAAAACATACTAAAAATGCTATTATATAAAGCGTGAGACCTAATTTAGGTCTCACGCTTTATTGGATGAAAGAAAGGATAAATGCTAGTAGTACCAAACTACCAAAGATAAGGCAAACAGCCAACATAACTGTTTCTTCAGAAATAGAGTTCCAGTCAATATGGGGCTTCTTCTTGTCGTTTTCTTTAAATGAATTTTCAGTAGGTTCCAGTGTTTCTTGTTTCTTTTTCCGAAAAAGCTTTCTTATAGTATTCATAAAAGATCCTTTCTCTTTGCACTCTATAGAGTGCGTATTATTACTACTTACTATTAACATTTTTAATTATATCAAAAATAGATATAGAAAACAAGTTTTTATTCTGTAAAATGCAATTTTATTATTGCATAGAATTACTAATAAACTTTTATGAGAAAAACGTTGAAAAAAAAAATATATTATGATATATTGTAAATAGAATTTTTGGATTTACAAGGAGGAAAAAATGAAAAAAGTAATTTCAAATCTAATATTTATTATTTATCTAATTATAGCAATATTTATAACAGTGTGTTTATTGTCGTATAATGACTATAAAATAACTGAATTTGGAAACACTTCACTAATCATTATATCAGACAAAAAGATGCAACCAGATTTTAATAAAGGAGACTTAGTTATAGTAGAAAAATCAGAAGATGATATAAAAGCAGGAAAAAAAGCTTTTTATTATGACACATATACAAAACAGATAAAAGTAAAATTAGGAACAATAGAGGACGTTAAAAAAGAAAGTGAATCACAAACAACTTATGTAGTAGATGATGGAGAACATATGATATCAAGCGAATATGTTATAGGTTCAGCAGAAACAGCAAAAGTTATGCCAAAGATTGGAACAATATTAAAAATAGTAGAATCAAAATGGGGATTTTTATTTTTGATTGTTTTTCCAGCATTATTAGCGTTTGTTAATCAAGCAATGGTAGTAGCTTCTGGAATAAAAGAGGCTAAGAAAGAAGCTAAAAAAGAGGCTGAGGAAATAGAAAAAAATGAGCCAGCTAAGTAGGAAAAATGCCAAAAAATGTTTGATATTAATATGTTTATGTATTATTTTGTTATTGATATATGGAATAGTTCGTATATATGCTCTTTTTTATAGTGAATTATATGCAAGAGTTCAGCTTAAAAATGGAGTGTGGAATATTGTAGTAAATGGTACAGACATAACTAAAGGAACAGATGTAACATTTGTTATAGATAATGTTACACTACAAGATAATGAACATGTTAAACCAGGAAATTTAGCTCCTGGTTTAATGGGTACATTTAAAATAAGCATTAATCCTAAGGACACTGATGTTTCGATAAGATATAATGTTAGTTTAGATGAGGAACAATTAACAAACAGCAATATACAAATAAAATCTATAAAAGAAACACAAGCAGGAAATGAATTAATAAAAATAGATAAAAATACGTATACGGGAATTATTCCATTAGAAAAGATTAAAGAGGGAAATACAAATGAAATTACAGTAGAAGTAGAATGGAAAGAGAATGAAGATAATAATGAGCAAGATCTTGCATTAGGTTCTATTTGGAATGCAGAATATCAAATTCCAATAACTGTATATGTAAGTCAATATTTGGGCGAAGAAATAAATACTTATACTGAAAGTCAAAATTAAATATTACAGGAGAAAAAATGTCGAAACAGGATAAAGAAAAGTCAATAAGTATCTTAATAGGACATATTCTTAATATTTTATTATTTATAGTTTCTATTTTGATTATAATAGGTGTTTACTATATTGTACAAATAAAAGTGTTCCAAAATGATTATTCTAATTTGTTTGGATACACCTTTTTTGAAGTAGCAACTGGAAGTATGTCAAGTACAATAGAAATTGGCGATATTGTTGTAGTAAAAATAACAAAAGAAGTAAATAAAAATGATATTATTGTATATAAAGATGGTGATAATTTTATCACACATAGATTAGTAGAAAAAGATGGAGATAAGCTAGTAGCAAAAGGAGATGCAAATAATAGTGAAGACAAGCCGATTGTTGAAGAACAGATTTTAGGGAGAGTTATTTGTATACTTCCTAAAATAGGAATATGGAGAAAAATACTTTTATCACCAGAAGTAATTGGACTTGTTTTTATTTTATTGTTTCTTTTAGGATGTGTATTTCATTTTACTTCTAAAACGGAGGAAAAAAAGGATGAATAAAAAACTTAAGAGATTATATGCAAAAACAGTAATTCTCATATTATGTTTTTTTATATTAATAAGAATAGTTACACTTGTTTTATCAAAATATGAGAGTGAAGCGAGGTCGACTGCTAATGTAGATATAGCTTTTTATTTATTAAAAGAAGATTATAAGACAATGACATTAAATTTAGCTTCACTGTTTCCTCAAAATGATGCTTATTTATTCACATTCACAATAGGAAATCAAGATGGAGAAAAAACTGCTGAAATAGATTTGGTATATGATTTAACTATTAGAACTACTACAAATTTGCCACTAACATATGAACTATATAAAAATGAGCAATATACAGATTCTGGAGCAACTAATATAATAAAGAATAATTCAATAGAACAAGATGAATATGGTACATATTTTAGAATTATGACAACAGAAGAAGAAAGTTTAAATTATAAAGAACCAAAGACAAATACATATCAATTAGTTGTACATTTTCCCGAAAATTACAATACTACAAATTATCAAAATATAATTGAAGCATTAGAAATAAATGTAAGTTCACATCAAGTGACTTCATAAAGATTATAAAAGGAGCGATATGCAAAAAAAGATAAGTGAATTTTTTAAATTTAATAAGAACTATAAAAAAAAGCAGATTATTGTATTGGCATTTATTACACTTAGTCTATTATCAATTATAATTGTTTTTGGTAGATATGTAACAAATACTATAAATAATTTTTTTGTAAGAAGTAGAGAATTTTATTTTTATAGTGATAAACTTTCTGAGGATAATTCTGTGTATCAAGTTGACAACTGGTCTGGTGTAGATGATTATGTAATTACAATAAATATGAATAGTAATAATAATAATATTGAAGCAGCAACATATGACATTGGATATAATATTTCATATACATGTAGTGATAATGCAATTTGTCAGTTAAGTAAAACTTCTGGAACAATACTTGCTAATACAAATTCTGACTATTTTAATTTAACAATAACTCCTAATACACAATTATCTACAGGAGATAAAGTAGTTATAGAAGTAGAAGTAAATTCTACAGCCCCATATAAAAAGACATTAAAAGGAAAGTTTACTCTTGTTGTTGGAAAAGAAAGACTTTCTTATCAAATTACTGATGATGAGCAAAGCCCATATATGATATTAAGAATGACAAACACATTATCATATTACACTGTAAAAGAGGCATTTGGATCTTTTACAGTTGGGCAAAAGATAGATATAGAAACTTATTTAAGTTTAACAGAAGATGAAAAAAAGAAATGTTATTCAGCAATAGTTAAAATTGGGTTTGATCCAAATAAGATTTTATTTGATGTAACAAATAGTGCTTATTCAGATTCAACAAATATGACCAATGTTTTGATAAACGGAAAGAGCTATATAAGTGGATTTACAATTCCTATTGATGCAATTTCGAGTAGGGAAATACGATTTTATAAAGTTGATGTAAGCCAAAATTATACTTATCCAAATAACAATGGAAATTCAATAGTAGCTATTACGAGTGAATAAGGGTGTTTTTTACAGAAAGGACTAATGTAAAGATGACAATTAATATAATGAGTGAATATATAGAACTAACCAAAAAACAAATTACAGCATATTTAAGATTGGTATTTGAAGACAATTATTCTAAAAAATATAATGATTTATATTCAGAAACATATATAAATTCCAGATATTATAATTTTTATAATAATAATGATACAACAATTAGAAGAACTATATTAGAAGAATTGAAAAAAACGCAGGAATATGCAATTTCAAGCAATTTTCAAGATAAAGAGTTGATTGAACAGATATATGTGTTTTTCTGTTATGTGTTATATTTTGATAAAGTTGTATATTACAAAGATTTGAGAAGTAAAATATCCCAAATAGCAAGATTAAGAAGGAAAATTTTAAATAAAGAAATATGGGAGTTTGAAGAGGAATTATATAAAGAAATAGTTGGATTAAATGAAGAAAAGGAGAGATTATTAACAAGATTTGAAACTGATAAGTTTTTTTTAAAGATAACCAATTATAAAGATAAACAAAATGTATATAGAGTAAATGTCAAACATCAACTAAAATTTCCAATGGAATATAGTGAAATGGCAATAAACAAAGTGTTTAATATGGGAATAACAAATGAAGATAAGTTGACTATAGAATATTATTTGATTGTTGTTCAAATTATAAGAGATATTGTTAAACAAAATTTTAAAAAACAGTATGTGGTGGAGTTTGCAGAAACTTTGCTAAAAAAGCCTAAAAAGATAAAAGGATTATTAAATAGTATAGATAATGTGGCTGTTCAAGACAAAATAAGTTTAAAGATAAGGCATGAACATTTTATAGAAAACAAAGAAAAAGTATATGAACTTATGAGAGAAGGATATAGATTTTCTATTATATTAGATAATTCGTTTGAAGTAAATTATAAAAATATGGAAAATTTAAAAATGTTTAAATTTGTAATACTTAATAAAGATGCAAAACAATATAAAGAAATAATGGAGTTTAATGATGAAGTAAGAAACAATATAATAGAAATATAAAATGTAAAATGGTGGAAAAGGAATAAGATAAATATGGAAACATTTTCAAAATTTTTATACGAATTTTTAAAACAGTTTTTTTCAGGTGCTATAACTGTAATAAGAGCTATTGGCACTGGTTTGCAACAAACGTTTGATATGAAATCGTATCAAGATATATTAAATACATATAAAAATGATTTTTCAGTTCCAGAATGGGCATTAGTAGTAATTTCAATTTTATGTATAGTAATATTTGTAGGGTTGATAATTGCATTACTGTATTTATTATCTAGGAAATATGTAAAATTTAGAAGAAAAGCAATTAATCAAGATGAATTATTAGAAGAAGTGGCATCATTAAATAAACAAGTTCAAACATTAATGAAAGAAAAAGAAAATATTATGGCAATGAAGGTTTCTCAATTAGGTTTAAAACCTGATGAATCATCTGAAATAGAATCACAAGAGCAAGAAGGAGAAAATGTAGATAATCCTGATATAAGATTTTCAAAATTACATGAGATTGATTTAAAATTTGCTGATTATCAACAAGTAGATTATGGCAATTCATTTACATTGCCTGAATTATGTGCAAATTTTAGAAATTTTGCAGCATCAAAATTAAGATTATTCTATAAACCAGAGATGGTAAGAATATTTATTTCTGGTCTTGCATCTACAAAATTGATAATTTTGCAAGGTATTTCTGGAACAGGTAAAACATCTCTTGCATATGCTTGGGGAAAATTTATGAGACATGATTCATGTATTGCATCTGTACAGCCTTCTTGGAGAGATAGAACAGACATGTTTGGATATTTTAATGAGTTTACTAAAAAGTTCAATGAGACAGAAATGTTAAAAGAAATGTATATTGCAGATTATGTTGATGAAGTTTATACAGTAATTTTGGATGAGATGAATTTATCGCGTGTTGAGTATTATTTTGCAGAAATGCTTTCTATTTTGGAGATGCCAAATAGAGAGGAATGGATTATAGAGTTGGTTCCAAATAGTTGGAAAACAGACCCTAAATATATAACTGGTGGAAAAATAAAGGTACCATCAAATATGTGGTATATAGGAACAATTAATAATGATGATTCAACATTTGCAGTAACAGATAAGGTATATGATAGAGCTATGCCAATAGATATAAATGATAAAAGTGTGCCATTTGAACCAATAGATACAGAGGCAGAAGGAATTAATTTTACATATTTAGATAATTTGTTTAAAACAGCAATACAAGAAAATCCAATATCACAAGATACATTAGATAAGATTGAACAAATGGATAATTATGTAATACAACATTTCCGTATTGCTTTTGGTAACCGTATTGTAGCACATATGAAAAAATTTGTACCTGTATATGTAGCTTGCGGTGGAGACGAAATTAGTGGAGTTGATTATTTTATTGCTAAAAAGATATTAAGAAAATTTGAACAATTAAATATGTCATATATTAGAGATGAAATAGACCCTTATATTCAATTTTTAAATACAACATTTGGAAAAAATAAGATGAATGAATGTATAGAATATCTATTAAGATTGAAAAAGATGTCATAACATAAAGAAGGGGGAGAATATCAGTTGGATAGCTTAGATGTAATAGAACTGTATGAGGATTCAAATAAAGATAAAGTTAAAAAATTTATAGATTCTGCAGAATCTAGTTTAAAGGTGCAATCAGAAAAAAAATATGTAACAAGAGATGTTGAATGGATGAATTTGATAGAAGAGGCTATTCCACATTTAGATCATGTGTTTAGAACACCAAATCGTTTTATTCAAAATGAAGAAGAAATTGTAAAAATTGAGCAGGCAAGGAAAGTGTCTGTTGAGACGATAAAGCATTTATCAAAAAATACAAATTTTATACAAACAGTAGATGAAAATGGAGATGTTATACCATCAAAATTACTTAATGTAAGAAAAGAAGAAACTTATAATACATACGAAAATCGTTTGGCTTATACTTTAATACAAAACATTAAGTTTTTTATTAATAAAAGAAAAAAGTCATTAGAAGAATCATTAGGCATGGGAAAAGATGATGAAAATAAGGATAATAAACAATTAGAGTATAATGCAAAATCAAAATTGAATGATGAGGATGTAGACATAAATGTTTCAATAAGTTCAAAATTAGATTCTCAAGGGAAAAATTCACAAGAGAAAAACAAAAATATGATAGAAAGAATTGAAGAAATAGAAAGAAAAATTACAGATATAGAGTCTAATGATGTTTATAAAATTCTTGATAAATTGCATGTTATACCAGTTAAAGACCCGATTAAGAAAACAAATATGATACTAAAAAATGTTCATTTTCAATATATTATGAAATTATGGGAATTTATGAAAGATAATTTTGATACACAGACAAATGCTACAGAAGAAAATAAGGATTATATGGATAATGGACAATTAAAAAAAATGATGGATGAGGCATTTTTGCTACAGTATTTGGTAATGAAAACATTAGATGAAGATGAGACAGAAAAACAAGATACTCAAAAACAAGTAAAAGCAATGGTAATTGAGCAAATGCTAGATAAAATGCTTGATCTTGATGAAGAAATAACAGAAGAACAATTACAACAAATGGTTGCAGAAAAATATGAAGTTATAAAATATAAAAAGATGGCAGTATTACAAGATATACAAAAAATATTTAAGAAAAATATTGAATTATATGAAGAAAAAGTTGAAATGAAAGGTTTGTAAAAAATGAAAGAAAAAATACAAAAAATAAAAAATAATAAGATACTAAAGATAATTGGAAATATTATGTATGTAATTGTTTTTGTGCTTATTTTATTAATATTAATAATTGCACTTTTACAAAGGACAAGTAATAATGAAGTTACACTTGGAGGATATAGAATATTTGTTGTAGCAACAGGAAGTATGGTTCCAAAATATAATGTTGGAGATGTTTTAATTTCAAAAGAAATACCACCAGAAGAGATTAAAGTTGGAGATGACATTGTATATACAGGAAAAGAAGGAAGCTTTAAGGATAAAGTTGTAACACATCAAGTTATATTTATTGAAAAAGATAACGAAAATTATAGAATAAAGACAAAAGGTATTGCAAATACAGGAGAAGATCCAGAAATAACTCAAGAACAGGTTATGGGAAAAATAATATATAAATTTAAAATATTAACTTTTATGCAAAAATTAGTTGCAAATAATTATATTTTCTATTTTGTTGTATTTGTACCTATTGTTTTAATAACATATAGACAAATTAGAAGAGCAACATTAAGTGTTGAAGATGAAGAAGAGGATGATAACAACAAAGAATAAATAAAGAAAGGAATGAATTATGCATAAATTTATCAAAATTTTAAAAAAAGTAAAATTAAAAAACATGATAATTTTAATTTTGTTATTGATATTTAATACATATGCATGGTTCATATATGCAACAAGAGTTGCTACTGATATAACTGCCCATGTTAGCTCATGGAATGTAGAATTTGTAGGAAGTGAAGGAGAAATTACTACCAATTTAGTTGTGACTATAGGACGAATTTATCCTGGTATGGATAGGTTTGAAAAAATAGTAGAAGTACATAACAAAGGAGAAACAAAAGCAGTACTTGGATATGAAATAGAGGAATTTAAAATAATGGGAGAGACATTTACTGTAGATGAAAAGAATGGCCCTACCACACAAGAGATACAGAATAAAATAAATACAGAATATCCATTTAAAATAAAAATAGAGAAAGATGATACTCAACTTAGCGAAGGAATAGGAAATGGAAAATTTGTAATTAGTTTAGATTGGGATTTTGAAGCAGAAACTGAAAATGGAGATGAAATAGATACAGAATGGGGAAATAAAGCATATGAATTCTATTCATTACACCCTGGAGAAAACAGTATAGAAATAAAAATGACACTTATGGCAACACAAAAAGCAGAATAAAAATGAAAATCATATTTATTCTGCAATTTGTGTAAATGAAATATTAGTATAAAGAAGGGCTGGAGTGTCTTGTTTTGTAGATTGAGTGTCTTCTTCGTTTGTCATGTTAGATGTAGTTTCATCATCATTCCAAACAATATATACACGTATGGTTCTTTTTGTAAGATCATTATTTAATAAAACGATATCAGTTATTGGTTTATTAAATTCATCAAATGTAATTTTGGAATTATCATCTATTGGTTGTTCTCCATCTGCTACAGAATAACCTGTTGCGACAATATCTTTTACTGAACTATTATCATCTGATTTAACTGTTATCTCATATTTAAAAGAAACATCAACATCTGAAAAATCAAAGTTTAAATCAAAATATCCTTCTGCTGTTGGTGCTATAATATCTGGAGATATATGTTCATTTCCAGTAAATACAGGTATGATAACAGATGAAATATCAGAATTATTTTTTATAGATTTATTATTAACAGATATATTCCATTTAGCTATTGTTATATCAGTTTTTCCAGTCGCGGATGTAAGATATTTTGCATAAATTTGTACAATAGAAAATATTAAAATGCAAATTAATATACCTATTAATAGTAATAAAAATTTTTTGCTATTTTTCATAGGGACACCTCTTTTGTTTTTTTTATTGTAACATAGATGATTTTAGAATGCAAGAGAATAATGTAGAAAGGGGCATTTTAGATTGAAGGGAAAAGGAAAAGAAAAAGTTATATTGAATTCAGAAAAAATACGAGATAGGGAAAGAAAGATAAGTGCTATAAAATTAGGACTAGTAATTATGACATTATTTTTAATAATTATTTATTTTCTTTTAGTAGCTTTTTATGAAGGAGGAAGTTTTACAGTATCACTTGATCCTGCTTTTGCACAAAAAAGTGGACTTGTTATGTTTGAAAGTCAAGATGGAGAAGATAAGCGTATACTAAAAGCAAAAACTGCAGATTTTATAGATAATATTTCTGTAAAATGGTTGCCTAAAGATATAAATAATCAAGGAGATGGTAGCCATAATGGAGAAAATTATTTTGCATATAGTTTTTATGTGAAAAATAAGGGAAGTGAAGTTATTAATTATTGGTATGAAATAATTATTGATGATGTAATAAGAAATGCAGATGAAGCAATAAGAGTAATGGTGTATAGAAATGATGATATGAAATTATATGCAAAAGCAAATAAAAAAACAGGAGAAGCAGAAGAAGGAACAACAGTATTTTACTCTGATAAAGAGGTTGCAGTAGAACAAAGAAAGGGATTTAGTCCTGGAGATGTTGATAAATTTACAGTTGTGGTTTTTGTAGAAGGAGATGACCCTGATTGTTTAGATGAAATTATTGGTGGAGAAATGAAAATGCATATGGAAATTACAGAAGAACATATAAAACAAGGATAACAAACAAAAAACAACCAATATTACAAAAATATTACAAAAATATTACAGAAAAAAACAAAAATTACATTTATATTACTTTTGCAACATTAGTTGACATGAAAATATCAATATGGTATTCTTATTATAGTAAAAATAAAAAGAAAATATAAATTTTTTATAGGAAAAAAGGAGAAAAAACATGAGTAAAAAAAGAGAAAACAAAAGAAAAGTTGATTTAAAATCTGCAATACTATTACTATTATTATTAGCAATATTATTAACAGCATCAACATATGCATGGTTTACAGCAAATAAAACTGTAACAGTTGATGATATCGATGTACGTATTGAGGCACAAAATGGTTTACAAATTTCTGCAAATGGTGTTGACTGGAAATCTATTGTAACTGTAAATGACCTTCTTAATGCTGCATATACAGATAACACAAACCAAATACCATCAGTTATAGAACCAGTATCTACAATAGGTGATGTAACAAATGGAAAAATGGCAATGTATTATGGTCAAGTTGATCCAGTAGATGGTGTGTATTCATTAACAGCAACAAAAGAAGAAACAGAAGCTGCAGGAACAACAGGAAAATATGTAGCATTTGATATTTTCTTGAAAGTTAATCAAAATGAGGATAATGTTATATTAGGAGCAAATTCAACAGTTTTATTTAATGGGGCTGAAGCAGCTACAAATAAAGGATTACAAAATGCGGCACGTGTTGCACTATTATTCCAAGGTAATTCAGAAGCAACAGCAGATGTTAGTGAATTTATTGCTCAAAATGGTGCTTTACCATTTACACAAGAAAACCAAACAACAACATATGTATGGGAACCAAATAGTGATGTACATACAGCAGCAGGTGTAAAGGCAGCATATGATACTTATCGTATAACTACTACTGAAAAAGATGCAAATCCAATAGCTTATTTTGGAATTAAACAAGATATAACAACACCTGTAAAATTGATGGATACATATGGTACTGATACAACAAACTTTACTTCAATGACAAATAATAATTTATATACTACATTATCTGCAATGACAGATAAACAAAATGCATTTTCTCTATCAAAAGGAGTTACAAAAGTTAGAGTTTATATGTGGGTAGAAGGACAAGATGTTGACTGTGAGAACACAGCATCAGGATCTGATATTACATTTAGACTAGAACTTAAAGTTCCAGATGATAGTAATCCATAATGAATTTACAAATTAAGAATGAAAAATAGCAAGTTACTCTTGCTATTTTTTGTTAATGCTTTCTAAGCTCCTTAAAATATAAGATTTGCATGAAATGACGAATGTGCATGAAGAAATTTTAGAAATTCTTTGCAATTTTATGGAAAGAGTTCACGAGAGTGGAAGGGTGCCATAAAATGAATTAGAATTTCTTAAATTTCGTAATAAACCGAGGAATGTAATAAAAATCTTATATTTTAAGGAGCTTAAGAAAAATTAACAAAATAATCTGTGTAACTTGGAAAAATTCATAGACTTTTTTGTACATTTATGTTATTATAAAATTGCAAGATTTATGGCGAAAGGACAAATGAAAGATGGATTTTAATGATGTAAAAACAGAAGAATTAATAGAGATTTATAAAAAGGTAAATGAATTTTTAAAATTTTTAGAAAAAGAACAACAAGATATAAAAAAACAAAAGAATTAGGAGGGTATTATGTCAAAAAAAATAGAAGAAATTACAGACAAAATTGAAGCCAATAAAGAAGTATTATCAACAATGCCTAAAAATAATATTAAAAATATGGACATATACCAAAAAAAGTTAGAAGAATTAGAAGAAGAATTTAAAAAATATCAAAAAGATATTTCTAATAGATTGCAAAGAAGATATCAAAATGCAACTAAAAAGGCTTTAAACAAAGAAATAGAAAATCTTGAAACAAGATTAAAAACAATTAGTTATATATTAGAATTATTAGACGAAGAAAAAACTTCTTACGAAAAAATGGGGCTAGATAGAGCGATTTTTACATTATCAAGATACTATAAAGAAAATTTAGAGAATATAAATGAGCAAATAGAATTATGTATAAATAGTTTTTCTAAAGTTGGTGTACAAGTTTCTTTAGATGATTTTGATTATAGTATATATGTAAAAAATTATATGAGAACTTTTTTTCAAGAATTAGAAAAAGGAGATATAAATTCAGATAAATCAAAAGAGAAATTTGAAGAAATATATTGGAAATGTCCAGATATTATAGTTCACATAGAGTTAAATATAAGGAATATTTACTTAAAAAAACAAATCTTAATTGATAAATTTTTTGAGAAAGAAAAAATTGAAAAATTAAAGAGATTAGATGTAACATCAAAAGAGGTCAAAAAAAATTATCTGGAAATTAAAAAGCAAATGCTAGAGAAGATAGCTATAGAGCCAAGATTAATACAAGAAAAGTTTTTAAGTGGAAAATTGAATATAAAAAATTTTATAGAAGAAAAGATAAGTGCAGACATTTCAAAGGTTTTACCTAAAGATATAGCAGAAGAAGTATATACAAATGAAGAAATTAAAAATAATATTAACAAGTTTTTAAATAGTTTATATGAATACCAAAATTATATGAAATTTAAATATATTTTAGATGATATAAAACAATATTACAAAGAAAAAGATAATTATAAAAAATCATATATAACAACAAAAAAAGAGATACAAAAATTAGAAAATAAATTACAAAAACTTAATAAAAAAGCATCAAGGTTAGGATTTTTTGGGATTAAAAAAAGAGAGTATAAACAAACATCAGAAATAAAGGTTTTGATTCATGAGATAAAAGAAAAGTATAGAGAATTAGATATTAACAAATTTTATAATAAAATTTATACAGAACTAAATGAGAGTTCTACAATATATGATGTGCTAAATTTAGCTAATTCATATTATGTTTATTTAACATCATGTATAATAAAAGAATTTAAAAATATACAGCCAGACGAAATAGCACAAGAAATAAAAAGTTTGGATAACTTTTTAAATAATCCTTATAACACAATTATTAATCATACATTAATTACAGATGAAGATGATCTTTCAATAATAATAAAAGATAGATATAAATTATTGAAATTTACCGTAGAAAAAGAGGATTTAGGAACTAATAATATTAGTTCACTTATTTCAAAGCTTGAGAATATTCAAATGGCTATAAATATGAAGAAAGCGAATATTAAAGTAGAAGATATAGAACAGCTTTGCGAAATAAAAAAGATATTACAATTAGGTTAAAATTTAATTGTAATATAGTGGAGATTGTATAGATGAAAAAAACAAAGAGTAAAAATATAGTAATATTAATTGTTTTAATAATCTTAATAATTGTAATGCTGAGAGCATTTATCAAATCAAGAGCCAATAATGTAGTGGAAATAACTGCTAATTTTAAAGATAATAATAGTTTGTTGAGTGATGAAACAGTCACATTAGAAGCTATAAATGAAGGAGAAAGTGGGTATTCAATTACTCTCCCAGATATTATAAACACAAAAAGGGTTAGCAAATATATTATTACACAAAAAGAAATTACAGAAAATACTGAAGAGAATGTAACTGTTGATATGTTACCAGGAGAAAAAATTTATTTAACTTCAGAAGAATTTGAAAATCTACAAGTATCATTAGTTGCGGAATATGATTTTTTAGAAGTTGGTACACAGACATTATATAATAAAAAGCTAATAAAAAATGACTCTGAGGATTGCGAGTTATTGTCTGTTTCGGGATATATGTTTTATGATACAGAGATGCAAGTAAATGAAGCAGATATTACAGGCGTAGAAAGTAAAATAGAGGAGAACTATTCAAATAGTTTTATTTTTGGAAATTATGATATAAAACTTATTTCAGATTCACAAGAATATAATCCAAAAGATTATGAACAAACATTGGATATAAAGATATCAGCAAATAATGAAGATTCAATATATAAAGTGCTTGAAATGCAAGATGATAATATTCAAGAATTAAGTGATATTATAATTGAAAATGGTAAGATTAAATTTTCTGTAGAAAAGTTACAACCATATTTAGTATTACAAGAAAATAAGATTGAAGTATTGGAATTAGATAGTAATGATAATAATACAAGTGATGAACAAATAACTACAAATGATGATAATAACAATGATAATGATGTGGCATCATATTCTGTCGGAGGAGAAGAGGCCAAATTCTTAATAGATGATTTTGATGCAGATAGAAATTATTATTTAGGTTTAAATTATACAGAGGGAATGTCAAAAACAAATAATGGTAAATATACTGAAAATGTTTTAAAAGATGTTCAGATAAATTATTATGGATATGATTATAATTTGACCGAATTTGTTGTTCCAGAAACTTATAATGTAACATTAAATGCTTCAGCACAGAGAACATCAACTGGAAATGTTACACAATCAGGAAATGGTGGAAATAGAACATATAGTAGAACAGATACTATAACATGTACAGTTAGTGGTATAAACAGTTTAAAACAACAGTATCCTGGATTTAAAGCTAATTCTAGTTGGACAATGAATATGGCAGTTCCAAATAATAATTTTTCAAATTATTTTTATAGTACTGGAACAGATAATGCTAATTCCTCAAAAGGAATATCTGTAAGTGTAAGTAATGGAATAATAACAGTGACAGGAGGAGATGCATCTAGCTTAGAAGGCAATAGTGATACATGGACTTTTACATTTTATGTTACATTTAGAAATAATAATAGGTCAAATATAAATAATACAACATTTAATACATTATCAGTAAATTCTTTTGAAACTACAATTAGTTTGGGAGATTATACGCCTTATGGAACAATATCAGATACAGAAGAACAAACAATGGTATCTTATAGAAAGTGTGTTCCAATAGATAGTAATGGAAATATAACAATTAATTTAATAGATAATCCATTTATGAATAGACCTCTTGAAAAAGGATTTAATGGTTGGAAAACAAATAATACAAAATATCTAAACAGTATAAATACAAATGCAAATACATTTGCACAGACATTAACAACTAATATAAATAATATTACAGACAATTCTGGAAAATATGTTATAGATTTATATGCTGATTGGATTGATGCAAATGTTATTTTTGTTAGTTCTTCTGGAAGTAGCTCAAATGCAGGAACATCGCCCAATAGTCCAATAAATAATAATTGGAGCAGCATAAATAGTAAATTGAATTCTAATATAAAAACATGTGCAAAAGCTTCGAACCGTGAAGTTAATATTGTTGTTTTAATGAATGGAACTTTAGATGTAAGTGGATTAACTGGACCTAATACTCCATATACATTAACAAGTTTATACAATGGAACTAATTATGGAAATAGTAGTACTTATTTAAATGTTGGAACTAGCAATACGCAGTTAGATAGTGATTTACAAATAGATTATTTATATGTTTCCTCTAATAAATCATATTCTTCTCCTAGTGGAACTACTGATGGAACAGCTTTAGTAACTCCATGTTTATATGGGAACATGTACAATTTAAGAATAGGAAGAGGTGTAGTGCCTATAAATGCTAATTATTGTACATGGGCACAAATACAAGGTGGATATTATAATCATAGTAGTTCAGAATATAAGTTATTAATAGAATCAGGAAAATATTACACAACTCAGTTATATAGAGCATATTACGACAGTAGCGGAAGAAGAGCAGACACTGGAGCAACAACAAATACAACAGCAAATGCAACTATTGTTGTAGGGTGTGATATAGATAGAAAAAACAATAATAATGATAATCTTAAAATATACAATAGAATGGCTTCTAGGACTTCTACTGCGGATTGTTCAGCATATACAACAAATACAAATGCTATTAATATGATTATTAAAAGTGGAACTATTGGAGTTGATTTCTTTAATAGTGCAAGTACATCAGATTCTAGTGATAGAAACTATGCAGGAATATATGTTGGTGGGCATGGTACAACAGGTGGTTATGATAAATCTGATAGATATTTACTTGTTGAAGGAGGAAATATTGCTAATATAATTGGTGGACTAAAAGTAAGTGAAGCTGATATGTTTAAAACTTATATGTATGTAAAAAACGGAAATGTTATAAACATTACTGGTGGAGCTGGATATACACATACATATGGGGACAGGATAATACAAGTGACAGGAGGATACATAAAATATAGTATTAGCGGAGGATCAAATGGTGTTGCAGCAAGTTCAGATACAAATAATGGACAATTAACAGGAACTTCTCTAATTTATATTGGTGGTAATGCTCAAATTGGAGCATCTTCTACAATAGATTCAAATGGTAATGAAACTGTTAGTGTAACAAACTCTAATGAGACATTGTATGGAGTTAATGCAGGATGTGTTTGTGGTGGTGCAAATGGAAATTCTAGTTACGCAGGTCAGACAGATGCTTCATATATAATAATTGATGGAAATGCAATAATCCATAATAATGTATTTGGAGGAGGTAATTATGGAATAATTGGCTCAACAAATATTAAAGGACCTGATTTGGTTAAATTTAATGATGAAACATCTAATTTTACTACAGATACAGAATATTTAATTACTACTTCATCATCAGGCGAAAATGGACTTACAATAAGCGGAAGTAGTTTAGAAAATGAATCAATAACAACTGCATCAAAACCAAGTGATTCATCCAAATGGATATTTGAACAATCTAGTGGAAATAAATATTATATAAAAAATGCAGAAACGGGACAATATTTATATATAAGTAGTACAAGTGGATTTTGGCGGTACATATACTTCAAATGTTACATTAAGCACAAGTAATAAGACAGAATTTATTGTTCAAGGGTCTAGTACTAAGACAATTACATATGAATATACAACCTCAAGCTGGTGGGGAGGAAATCAAACATATACATTATATTTAGGCTATGATTCTGGATGGGAGGTTTCAAATAGTAATTATATTGAGAGTAATTTACATTTGCTAACATATGAGTTACTTCCATCAGGAGAAATAACAGAAGATGTAACTACTTTAGTTAATATTAATGTTTTTGGAGGAAATGTTGTTAATAACATCTATGGAGGTGCTAATCAAAATAACATATATGGAACAGTTGATATTGATATAGAAAATGGTGTTATAAATGGAGTTGTTTATGGTGGTTCAAATATAAAAGGAACTGTTTCAGGTTCTGTATTAATGGATATAACAGGAGGACAACTAGGTACATTATATAATGATAGTGCATTTGGAGGAGGCCTTGGTTCAGAGACTAATGTTAAAGGTAGGGTTTTATTAAATATAAAAGAAACTAAAAATAATTTAAATATATATGGAAACATATATGGTGGGAGCTTACTTGGAACAATAAGTGGAAATGTTGATATTAATGTTCAGGATTTACCAAACACTGCAAATACACTTTTTTTAGAAAGTAGTTTATTTGGTGGAGGAAAAGGAGACAACAATACAGCAGCATTAGTAAATGGAAATGTAACAATAAATGTGGATGGATGCAATTTAGAAAAGTGTAGTGTATTTGGTGGAAGTGATATAAATGGTGTAATTAGTGGTACAATTACAGTAAATATTGGAAAAACATATAAATCGACAATATATTCAGTATATGGAGGAGGAAATGAGGCTTCAATAAATACAGATACTCAAGGTGTATTTGTGTATATATTGTCAAATGCAAATATAACAAATGCCTTTAATGGTGGAAAATCTGCAGATTTACTTTCAACTGGAGAAGAAGATACAACAAGGGCAATATTTTTACAAGGAGGAACTGTAGAAAATCTTTTTGGAGGTTCAGATTCATCAGGAACTGTAACAGCAAGTCATGTTTATATTGAGTCAGGAAATGTATCAAATGCATATGGAGGAAATAACTTAGGAGGAACTACAATATCATCAAATGTAATTACAACAGGAGGAACAATTAGATATATATTTGGAGGAGGAAACCAAGCAGGTGTAACAACTACAAATGTTCAAACAAATGGTGGCAATATTGGATTTGTGTTTGGCGGTTCTAATACAAGTGGAGATGTAAATGAAAGTTTTGTAACAACAAATGATTCTAGTGATGTAAATTTAAATAATGGAGTAACTATGACTGTAACTACAACAGCGTCAAAGGCTCAAAGTTGGCAAAGTACAACATATCCGACTTTTGCAAAAATAAGTGTAGTATTTAAAAATAATACATCAAAAACAATAGAAACATGGAAGGCAAATGTATTTGCACCAGAATCAGTTTTACTTAATAATTATTCACAATCAGATATACAAGTAAATAATGGAGTATATACATTAACAGAAAAAAATAGATATTGGGGAAATAATACTATATCAGCTGGAGGTACTTATAGTTTAGAGTTTGAAATATTAACTATGCAAAGTGTAGAGGGATTTTCAGTAGGATATGGAATTGAAGGACAAGATAGTAGTGGAAATTCAGTAAATTATACAAAATCTATTATTGGAACTGTATATGGTGGAAACAATCAAGGTGGAATGACTCAAACCACAAATGTTACAATAAATGGTGGAGGAGTTCAAGATGTATATGGAGGAGGAAACCAAGCTATAAGCAATGTAACAAATGTTAATATAAATGGTGAAGTTCAAAAAAGAGTATTTGGAGGAGGAAACCAAGCAGGTGTTAATACAAATACAAATGTAACTCTTTCAGGTGGAAATGTAGCAGATAATGTATATGGCGGTGGAAATGAAGGAACTGTTACAGGAAATACATATGTTAGAGTTAAAAATTCTACTTTAAATAACAGTTTATATGCAGGTGGAAATGGTGTATCAGCAATAGTATATGGAAATACTAATTTAATAATGGAAGGAAACAATAATGTAACAAATAATGTATTTGGAGGAGGAAATCAAGCAGCAACAGGAACAGAAAGTAATAATAATTCTAAAAGTACAGTAAATATTGTTGGTGCAACTGTAGGAAAAAATGTATATGGAGGAGCTAATACATCTGTTGTATATGGTACAACTCAAACAAATATTGGATATGATGCAGTAAATGATACTTCTCTTGAAATTGGAGACATTGAAATTAGTGGAACAGTATTTGGCGGAGGGGAAGCAAATGCTTCAGGTTCAGAAGTATATGACTTTTCATTTATAAGTGTAACAAAAGGAATTGATATAAAGATTGATGGAAATGGACATACAAAACTTTCTATAAAAGGTAGTATTTTTGGTTCAGGAAATGCATCAAGTACAAGTGGTAAGAGTTATATAGATATAAAAAATTATGGAACAGCAGATAATCCACAAAGTAATATATCAATTCAGAGAGCAAATTGTGCAACAATAAGTAATTCTGCAATATCACTATCAGGAACAACAGACAGAACAAATGAATATTCATCAGTATTTTTCTCATTAAGTAGGGTTGATCAAGTTAAATTAAAAAATAATTCAATTTTATACTTATGTAATGGAGCAAACTTATTAAAAAAATTAGATAGTATGGTTGATGTTAATGGTACAGAAGAAACTGCTAAGGTTACTATAAATCCTGATACAGGAGATGTCAACGAGAAAAATGTTGATAACAGAATATATATGCTAGAGGGAAAGAATTTAAATGTTGCAACAAATGAGCAAGCAACAGCTTATGGACAAGTTCATGGTATGTTTTTCCTTGGATTATTTACAAATAGAACTAATCCAAGTACAAGTACAGGATTTTATCATCAAGGATATAATAATGGAGATGAAATAACAAATGCAGGAACATTTTCATCAAATTCATATGTTATGGCTCAACATATGACAGAACATGATATTTCAATAGATGGATTTTATACAAATTATAATGAAGAAGGAAAAATAAAAGTAAATTATATAGATACAACCCCAAAAGATGATGTATATTATATTTGGCTTGTTGGAGAAGAATTAGATGTTACAAAATTTGAAGTATCATTAACAGCTTCAAAATATGCAACATTAGGAACATATGAGTTATTATTACAAGGCTTTTCTGATCCTAATTTAAAATTTACACTAAATGGATTTTCGGCAGGTCTTGCAAATGGAATATCATTAGTAGATCCAGATGAGATTAAGGCTATAGAGCCAGATGACGAAAAAGCTAATAGTGTATATGGTTTAACTATGAAGACAGGAAATGTTGGATGGCAGACTAAAGGAACAACTAAATTTTTAACTCACAATGGAGGTTCATATATAGGGCAAAATGATTATGATAAAGACAATTCATCATATACACCAACATTAAATTTATGTTTTTACCATTCAGAGAATTTAACTATAAAACAAGCTTTAGGAGATGTAAGAATAAGATTGCAAGTACTGAAACCAATAGATGATTTAAATTATGAATTGTCATATATTGATATAATAATTACTTTATCAAGTGCATTATATCAAAATGATTTCTATGAAGCAGCAATTACTCCAGGTCAAGAATATGGATTGTTTACGACTACAGATACAACAATAACAAGTAAAAGTGCATTTTCTACTTATTATTCATTATATGTTGAAGATTTTTCTAACAGTAAATATGCAAGGGATTACAATACATATAGTAGAGTATTAGTGTCAAGAGATTCAGATAATTTACCATATGTTTTCCCAGAAAACACAAAATTAACTATGCTTGATATGGTAACAAACAAATACTATTATTATATTGTTACAGCACAAGATGTTTTAAACAATAAATATGAATATAATTTATCAGATTTTATTGCAATGGGAAGCAGTGATAATAAGTTTGAAGAAACAGAGGCAAATGAATTATATTATAATACAGAAAAAGATTTAATATATGAAAACTTTATATTTCATATAAATTTTGTAGATAGTAGTATAGAAAATGATATACAAAATAATTCATTATTAATGGAATTAAGAGACAGTGAAGGACAGACTTTAATAGGAGTCTTAGGAATTCAAAGAGACAGCATGGTATATACTGTGTATAATGGAAAGAGTGCAACAATAGAATTAGATGGAGAATTGACACCAGAAACATTATATTTAGGAAAAATATTAAATTTAAATGTAATTACAACATTTACCCAAACAGTAATAGATTCAAAAACAATTTATGATACACAATATTTTGACCAGAAATTAGGAATAAAAATTAGTATATATGATAATAATGGCAACCGTTTAAGCTTAGACAGTTTATTTGGAGTTAATTTTGAACTTAATGGTAAAAGATATTATCCAAGAGTTGATGGAACAACAAGAATATGTATTGCAGAAAAAGTAACAGATGTATTAGCAAAAATAAAAATGAATACATCTGGAAATGATACTTTGGCAACAGGAGATTATAGGATAGAAATAGAATCATTTGGTTCGCCAGATGGAATTTATTATGGATTAACCGCTTCTGATAAAATAGATTTAAATGTAAGAATAATAAATTCTGCATATGGATTAAAAGTAACTACCATGAATACTAATAAGATTATCAACAAAGATACAGGGATAAATGAGAACAAAAGTGATACATTGGTTAGTGTAGTTGAATATTCATCAAGATTATCAAATCCTAATATAAGAGTAGCATTATACAGAAGAAATTATACAGAAGAATATTCACAAAATTATACACTGGTTGATTTTAAAGATTATACATCAAGTGTGTTGACAGAAACAAGTAAAGAAAAGGAATATTTAATGTCAACAACACCATCAGCAACAACAACAAATTATTATAAAATAAAAACAGATTTAATTACAGGAACATATAAGCTTGTATATAAATTATATGATGGAGATACTTATGTAGGAGAGGCGTTTGACTATATAGTTATTAAATAATAATATGTAAAAAGAAAGGAAGAATATGAAATACGATATTGATTCAATAAATAAAAGAAAAAAAAATATAGAAATTATTCAAAAAATATTAGAGATAGTTTTAATTATTATTATTTATAATATGATATTAACTTTCATTTCTTCTAACAATTTAAATAATGGAATTGGATTATTTGGATATAAAGCTTGTATTATAACATCAAGCAGTATGGAACCAACAATTTATTATGGAGATGTAGTAATTATAAAAGAATGTAAAGAGTCAGATTTGCAAACAGGTGATGTAATAACCTTTAAACAAAAACAAGAGGTTATTACACACCGTATTCTAAAAATTGAAGATGATTTGCAAACTTCAGAAAAAACATATATAACAAAAGGAGATAATAATAATACGGAAGATACTGAAAAAGTAACATATTCTAAAATAGCAGGAAAATGTGTTTTAACAATTCCACACTTAGGAAAGATTATACTAATGCTTGACAGTAAAATAATAGTTTTAGTCATTATTCTTATAATATTAATTTTGAGTTTTTATAAAATACAAAAATACGAAAAAATGGAAAATAGGAGAGAAAAAAAGAAAATTGAAGAAAATAAAAAAGGGAAAAATTAAATTTCTACAAAAAGTTAAATTTAAAAAAGTAATAATAAGTTTCATATATGTAATTATAATGATATGTATTTTATATAATATATTATTTTTGATAAATACATCTATATCTAAAAAAGAGTATTTTAAATTATATGGATTTAGTTTCTTCTGTATGAAAACAAATTTAATGGAACAGGATATAAGCAAAAATGATTTAATTATTATTAAGGAAGCAGATTCTGAAGATTTACAAAATAATGATATTATTGCATATGATATAAATGGAAGAGTTAGAATAAACAAGATTGTATATTATGAACAAAATCAATACACAACAAAATCTAATAAAAATTACTACCCTGATATTGAAACAATAACAGCTAGTCAAATTGTAGGAAAAAAGATTGCTAACATACCTTTTTTGGGAGTAATATTAGAATTGTTGCAGTCAAAAACAGTAAGTATTTTTACTCTGGTATTTTTGATTTTTACTTTTTGGTATAATAGATATATGTACTTAAGAAGAAATGAAAGAAACAAAAAAAGGAAAAAATTGATAAAATTGTAATAGATAAAGAAAGGGAAAAGAAATGTTATTTGCAGGACCAGGAGAATACCAACCATGTGAAATGTTTTCAACAGGACATTTTGAACTAATGATTATAACAATATTTGGAATAATAGTAGCACTAAAAAATACGATGAATAAGACTAAACAAGAGGTAAAAAAAATTATCAAAGAGTGCACAATAACAATGTGGATTTTAGAAGTAATAATGATAGCATTTAAGCTATCAACAGGAGATGTAAAAAATTTAAATAATTATGTTCCATTGTACTATTGTAGTTTATTATTATATGCAGGAATGTTAAGTTCATTTGCAAAAAATAAACTCAAAAGAGTAGGTGATGTATTTTTAGCTACAGGAGGTATAATTGGTGGAATTGTTTTTATGATACTTCCAACAACATCATTGCCAGAATATCCAATGTTACATATAGTCAGTTTGCATAGTTTCTTGTTTCACGGAACAATGGTATATTTGGGATTATTGATAAATGTAACACATTATATAAATTTAGAGTTATCAGATATAAAATATTATGCCATTCTTGTAGGAGTTGTTTGTGTAGTAGCATATGCTATAAATAAAATATTTGATAGTAATTTGATGTTTATTTCAAAAAATTTTCCTGGAACACCAGTAGAAATTTTATATAATGCAACAGGCAAATTTTTTACACCAGTGATATCTATTGCTCAAATGACATTACCGTTTTATATTGTGTATGGAATTAAATCATTAATAGGGCAAAAACGGAACCGACCCCAAATGTCCCTAAGGGCAAAAATGGAACCGACCCCAAATTGCTCTAAAAAATAAGGAGGATGAGATGGAAAAATTAGTTTTAATAGATGGTAATAGTATAATGAATAGAGCATTTTATGGAATAATGGGAAGTAAAATGTTAACAACGAAAGATGGAAAATATACAAATGCAATATATGGATTTTTAGCAATTATGTTTAAGATTTTAGATGACATAAAACCTCAATATTTGGCTGTAGCATTTGATTTAAAAGGTCCAACAGCAAGACATGAGCTATACAAAGAGTACAAAGCTAACCGTCATGGAATGCCAGAAGAATTAGCAGAACAAATGCCTGTAATTAAAGAAATTTTAAAAGCTATGAATATAGATGTAATAGAAAAGCAGGGATATGAGGGAGATGACATATTGGGAACACTTGCAAAATATGGAGAGAAACAAGGTCTTGAAGTTACTATTCTTTCAGGAGATAGAGATACATTCCAACTTGCAAGTGATCATATAACAATAAGAATTCCTAGAACTAAAGCTGGAAAAACAGAAACTGATGATTACAATAGAAAAAAAGTTTTAGAAGAATATGGAATTGAACCAGAACAATTAATAGAAGTTAAAGCATTGCAAGGAGATGCATCTGATAATATTCCTGGTGTTCCAGGGGTAGGGCCTAAAACAGCAATTTCATTAATACAAAGATATGGCACAGTAGATGAATTGTATAGAAAAATAGAAAATGGAGAAGACGATTTAAAAGGAAAACAAAGGGAAAACATAGTAAATAATAAAGATATGGCTGAGATTTCTAGAAAGTTGGGAGAGATAAATACAAATGTACCAATAGAAGATACCTTAGAACAAATAAAATTGGAAGAGTGGGACAAGCCTAAAGTATTAGAGATATTTGAAGAACTAAGATTTAATAGATATATAGATAAATTTGGGCTAAGAAATGCTTCAAGTGTTGATGGTACAAATGCTATTGAAAATTCAAAAGAAAAGCATTTCGAGATTGAACAAACAACAAAGATTCCAGATTTAAAGCAAGAAGGAAAATTGTATTATTACTTAGAAACAAGAGAAAATAAAGACTCACAAAATATAATAAAAAAAGAGATAATAGGAATAAGTATATATTCAAATAATAAAATATACTATATACTTTCACATGAGGGATTTGAAGAACAACTAAAAGAATTATTTGAAGATGAAAATATTGAAAAATATGGGTATGATTTAGCACAGGATTATATTTTACTTAAACAAATAGGTATAACAATGCAAAATATAGTATATGATGCAAAAATAGCTTCATATATATTAAATCCAACAAGTAAATATACAATGAATGTGATTGCAAGAGATTATTTAGAAATAGACAATGCAGAATACTTACAAAGTCAAGGGGCAAAGGATGTTGATAATGTACAAACATCATTATTTGACATTGGAGGAGATAATATACAAGAAAGTGAAAGTAAGAAGATTGAAAATTGTTTATATGCAGAAGAGGTTTATAAACTAGCAGAAGTAACAATGAAGAAGTTAGAAGAGATAGATGCACTTGAGTTATTTAAAAATATAGATATGCCAACAGTGCAGGTGCTAGCAGAAATGCAATGGAATGGAATGTATGTTGATTTGCAGGAGTTAGAGAGTTATGGAAAATCATTAAAAGATAAATTGGAGATATTAACTAAAGAAATATATAATCTTTGTGATGAAGAATTTAATATTAATTCAACAAAACAATTAGGAGAGATTTTGTTTGAAAAGCTTAAACTAACAGTTGTTAAAAAGACAAAAAGTGGTTATTCAACAGATGTGGATGTTTTAGAGAAAATAAAAGATGAACATCCTGTAATAGAAAAGATATTGGAATATAGACAATTAATGAAATTGAATTCAACATATGTAGAAGGAATGAAACCATATATAAATAATAAGACTAATAGAATACACTCATTTTTTCATCAAACAATAACTGCTACAGGTAGAATAAGTTCAACAGAGCCAAACCTTCAAAATATACCAACAAGATTTGAACTTGGAAAGCAATTAAGAAAAGTATTTAAACCAGCAGAAGGATGTTTATATATTGATGCAGATTATTCACAAATAGAACTAAGAGTATTAGCTCATATATCAAATGATGAACATATGGTACAGGCATTTATAAATGGAGAAGATATTCACAAACAAGCAGCTTCTAAGGTATTTAATACTCCAATGGATGAGGTTACAAAAGAACAAAGAAGTAATGCTAAGGCTGTAAACTTTGGAATTGTTTATGGAATTAGTGATTTTGGGTTGGGAGAGCAACTTCAAATATCAAGAAAAAAGGCTAAACAATATATAGAGCAGTATTTGGAACAGTATTCTGGAATAAAACAGTTTATGATAGATATTGTGGAACAGGCAAAAGAAAAAGGATATGTAGAAACATTATTTAAAAGAAGAAGATATATACCAGAGTTAAAGTCTAATAATTATATGGTGCGTCAATTTGGTAGTAGAGCGGCAATGAATACTCCAATTCAAGGAACAGCGGCAGATATTATGAAAATTGCTATGATAGATGTTTTTAGAGAGTTGAAAAATCGAGATATGAAGTCAAAGATTGTGCTTCAAGTTCATGATGAAATGATGATTGAAGCTCCTTTAGAAGAGGTTGAAGATGTTAAAGAGATATTACAAAAGTGTATGGAAAATGCTTGTAAGTTAAATGTACCGTTAATTGCTGAAGTGTCTGAGGCTACTAATTGGTATGATTGTAAATGACATAGGGCAAACTCATGCGGGGGACATATGGGGTCGGTTCCATTTTTGACCTGGGCAATTTGGGGTCGGTTCCGTTTGGTCCCAAGGGTAATTCGGGGTCGGTTCCTTTTTTGCCCTTTTATTATATAGCTAATTTATTAATATTAAATATAAACTTTGCATTACATTCCCTCGATTCATTACGAAACTTAAGAAATTCTAACTTATTTTATGGCACCCTTCCACTCTCGTGAACTCTTTCCATAAAATTTCATAGAATTTCTAAAGTTTCTCCAATCATATTCGTCATTTCATTTAAAGTTTATATTTAATGTTAATAATTATGTTATTTAAGAGAAAAGGGGCAAAAAAGGAACCGACCCCGAATTACCCTTGGGACCAAACGGAACCGACCCCAAATTGCCCAGGTCAAAAATGGAACCGACCCCATATGTCCCTAAAAGGAGAGATATATTTGAAAAAAAAGGTAAGGAAAAAATTAAAAAAATGGTTAATAATTTTTACAATACTCGTATTGATAGTTATAGTAGCAGTACCTATAAAAAAACAAATGACAAAGATTTTATATAAAAAAGAATATGCGGAATATGTAAATAAATATGCAGAAGAGTATGGTGTAGAAAAAAATTTGGTATATGCTTTAATAAAAGCAGAAAGCAACTTTAATCCAAAGGCGATATCGCATCAAAATGCTAACGGATTAATGCAACTAATGTATCCAACAGCAGAAGAATTAGCTAATAAATGTCAAATAAAATTAACAAAGGAGAATATATTAGATCCAGATATTAATATAAATTTAGGAACACAATATATTGCCATATTATTAGATAAATATGAGTGTGTGGAGTTAGCTCTTGCAGCATATAATGCAGGTAGTGGAAATGTTGATAAGTGGATAAAAAAAGGAATAATAAAATCTGATGGCTCAGACATAGAAAATATTCCATATAAAGAAACCAACATGTATGTTAGAAAAATAATGAGAGATTATGAAATTTATATTGAACTGGAAAGCTAAGATTATTGACAAAATCAAAATAGATTGTTAATATATAAACATGAAAAACGAATTTAACAGACTCAAATTAGGAGGTTTGCATGATATTATATCCAAAAGCACATTTTAAAAGTGTTACAGAGATTACAATAAATTTTTTACAAAATAATAAAATAAATGCATTAATACTGGATGTGGATAATACATTAATCGATTATAATAAAAATCTATCACAGGAAATAATAGACTGGGCAGAGGATTTAAAAGAGAATAAAATTAAACTATATATATTATCAAATACAAATAAAAAAGAAAAAGTCAAAGAAGTTGCAAAAAAGCTAAAAGTAGAATATATATATTTTGCTAAAAAACCATTAAAATCAGGATTTAAAAGGGTTCAAAAGATATTAAAAGAAAAGTCAGAAAATATTGGAGTTGTTGGAGACCAGATATTTACAGATGTAGTGGGAGGAAACAGATGCAACATGTTTACAATATTAGTAGAACCAATCGCGGAAAAAGATATATGGATTACAATGATAAAAAGACCAATAGAAAATGCAATTAAAAATAAATATTTAAAAAAAACAAAGGAAGGGGAGTATGGTAGAACCATACAGAAATAAAAATGTATATAAATGACACAAATATAGGATTTTACATAGCTGCTGCAATAATAGGATTATTAGTGGGGCAGTTTACAGACTGGATGTGTAAGAGATTACCAGAAAACAAAAAAGTATTTTCTACAGATATATTTAGAGAATACAAAATTCAATTTAGACCTAATTACATATTGATGATTATAACCTCAATAATTTATGTAGGCATGATATATAATTGGGGAGTACAAGATAATCTTATAGGAAATTTAAATTTAATAAAATATTTATTATTAGTACCTATGCTTTTATCAGTATTTATTATAGATTATAAATTACGAATAATACCAGATAGGCTTAATTTAACTATGTTTGAAATAGGTATTGTAATAGCTTTTATATATGGCTTTTCAAATGTTGCTATAACAATAGATTTATTATTGGGAATGTTAGCTGGTGGAGGAATATTTTTACTGATGGCTGTAGTTGGAAATTTGATATATGGTAAAGACGCAATGGGATTTGGAGATGTCAAATTTATGACAGCTCTGGGTTTATATTTTGGATTTACTAATATTATACTAATATCACTAATGGCATTTTTATTAGGAGCAATTATAGCAATAGTTTTAATAATTTGTAGAGTAAAAAAATCAAGTGAACATATACCATTTGGACCATTTATCGTAATTTCAACATTAATATGTATGTTTGTACCAATAGATGTAATAATTGGTACAGTAAGAACAATCTTTACACTTGGTATTATATAATAACAGAAAGGATGTAATCAAAATGAATCGAAAAATGCAATGGTTAAGAAACCAACTATTAAGTTCAAATTTACAGGGAATGATAGTAACAAATCCTATAAATATCAAATACTTAACAAATATTCAAGCAGAAGGAATATTGTTAGTAACTAGAAAAGAAAATATATTTATAACAGATGGAAGATATATTGAAGATGTACACAATACACTAACATTGTTTGATGAAATAGTTGTATATGATGCAAAAGGATTAACTAAAGATGATTATGAGAATTTCTTTATGTTTTGTGAAAATGTTGGATTTGAAGAAAATTATGTTACCTATGCAAAATACAAGGAATATATGCGAAAATATAAAGTTAATAGTTTGGTAGAGACAGAAAAAATGATTGAAAAGCAAAGAATGGTTAAAGATGAAGAGGAAATAGAAAATCTTAGAAAAGCATGTAAAGTCACAGATGAATGTTTTGAGCATATTGTAAATTATATTAGACCTGGAATGACAGAAAAACAGATTTCAAGGGAGATTGACTACTATTATTATAAAAATGCACAAGGACTTTCATTTGAAACAATAGTTGCTTCAGGAGAAAATTCATCTAAGCCACATGCAATTCCAACAGATAGGAAGATTCAAAATGTAGATATAATTACAATCGACATGGGATGTAAAATAAATGGATATTGTTCAGATATGACAAGGACTATTTTTGTTGGGCAAGTACCTGAATATGTAAAACCAGTATATGAATTAGTTTTAAAGAATCAGAAGCAAGTTTTACAAGACATGAAAGAAAATGCTAATACAAAGCAAATTGCAAAAATGGTAGATAATGATTTCAAATTAAATAATTATGATTTGATTCATGCATTGGGACATGGTGTAGGACTAGAGATTCATGAAGGACCGGTATTAAGTATAAATTCTGAAAACATTCTTAGAGAAAATATGGTTGTTACAAATGAACCTGGTATTTATATTCCAGGACAATTTGGAGTTAGAATTGAAGATACAGTTCTTATTACAAAGGGTGGTTGTGAAACACTTACAAAATCTAATAAAAATTATGTTATTGTGAAATAAATATGTATGAATACTTGATTTTTGTACAGAAATAGTGTAAAATGGAATAAGTTGAAAAATTATGTAAAGAAATTGAAAGGAGAAATTAACATGGCAGGAGTATATATGGCAGGAGATTTTAGAAATGGAACAACATTTGAAATGGATGGAGGAGTTTTTAGAGTTGTAGAGTTTCAACATGTAAAACCAGGAAAAGGAGCAGCATTTGTTAGAACAAAATTAAAAAATGTAATAACAGGAGCAGTTTTAGAAAAAACATTTAATCCATCAGATAAATATCCTGGAGCAGAAATTGAAAAAAGAACAATGCAATATTTATACAATGATGGAGATTTATATTATTTTATGGATAATGAAACATATGATCAAATGCCATTAAATAAAGAAGATATAGGAGATTGTTTAAAATATTTAAAAGAAAATATGGAAGTAACAATACTTTCTTTTAAAGGAAAAGTTTTTGCAGTTGAACCACCAATATTCGTAGAGTTAGAGGTAACTTATACAGAGCCAGGCTTTGCTGGAAATACTACAACAACATCAGGAAAGCCAGCAACATTAGAAACAGGATTAGAATTACAAGTTCCTATGTTTATAAATATTGGTGATATTCTAAGAATTGATACACGTACATGTGAATATATGGAAAGGGTATAAATTATGTCAGAAAAAGAAATGATTGAAAAAATAGAGCAACTTGAAAAAAGAGTTGCAGAATTAGAAAAAAATGTTTCTTACATTCAAGAAGATATCTATGAGTTTGTAGAAGATGATGATGCTGAATGTGGTGGACATTGCTCTCATTGTGATGGATGTGGAGAATAAAATTATCAAAATAATTGTGAAAGAGCCAATTTTACTGATAAAGTAAACTAGGCTCTTTATTTGTATATATAAAGAAAGGTTTTTAAAATTCACAAATCGTTCACAAATATTTTGTATAATAAAATCAAATTTTATAAACTTGAAAAAAGCAAGCAATTATGATATATTACTCAAAAGAATTGGGCAAAAACGGAACCGACCCCAAATTGCCCAAGAAAGGAAAAAGTGAATATGAGCAAAGTAGTACACATAGGAATGGACGTAGGTTCAACAACAGTAAAGATAGCAGTAATGGATGAAAATTTAAATGAAATATATACATCATATGAAAGACACTACTCAGATACAAAGAATACAGTATGTAAAGTTTTAGAAGAATTAGTGGAAAAGTACAAAAATAATGAATTTACAATAGCATTAACAGGTTCAGGAGCAATGAGTACAGCGAAATTTTTAGATGTACCATTTATTCAAGAAGTAGTTGCATGTAAAAGGGCAGTAGAAAGATATATTCCTCAAACTGATGTTGTAATAGAACTTGGAGGAGAGGATGCCAAGATAATCTATTTTGGAAAATCAATAGAACAACGTATGAATGGAACATGTGCTGGAGGAACAGGTGCATTTTTGGATCAAATGGCATCATTACTAAATACTGATACCAAAGGATTAAATGAATTGGCAAAAAAATATAAAACAATATATCCAATAGCTTCACGTTGTGGGGTATTTGCAAAAACTGATGTACAGCCATTATTAAATGAAGGGGCAGCAAAAGAAGATATTGCTGTATCTATTTTGCAAGCAGTTGTTAATCAAACAATAAGTGGATTGGCATGTGGTAGACCAATTCGTGGAAATGTTGCATTTTTGGGAGGGCCACTTACATATATACCAGAGCTAAGAAAAAGGTTTGTAGAAACTTTACATTTAACGCCTGAACAGACAATAGTTCCAGAAGAAGCACATTTGTTGGTCGCAAAAGGAGCATGTTTAGATGCAAAAGATATGACACCTATTAGTGTAGAAAAATTAAAAAGTAAAATCCAAGTATTAAGACAATCACACGATACAACAACACAGCCATTACAACCATTATTTAAAACAAATGTTGAATATGAAGAGTTTAAAACAAGACATGAAAAAGATAAGGTTGAGAAAAAACCTTTATCAGAACATAAAGGAGATTGTTTTATAGGAATAGATGCTGGTTCAACCACATCAAAATTAGTTGTAACAGATAGAGATGGAGTGTTATTATATTCTTCATATAAAAGCAATGAAGGAAAGCCACTTGATAGCATTATTGAGATGTTAAAAGAGTTATATGAAATATTACCAAAAGATGCAGTGATTAGATATAGTGGTGTTACAGGATATGGAGAAAAGTTAATACAGACAGCATTAAATGTTGATTTAAATGAAATTGAAACAATAGCACATTATACAGCAGCTAAAAAATTTGAGCCGAAAGTTACAAGTATAGTTGACATTGGTGGACAAGATATGAAATATATTAAATTGAAAAATAATAAGATTGATAATATCATGCTAAATGAAGCTTGTTCGTCAGGATGTGGGTCATTTATAGAAACATTTGCTAAAAGTTTAAATTTGAGTATAGAAGAATTTGTAAAAGAAGCATTAGAAGCTCAAAATCCAGTCGATTTGGGTTCAAGATGTACAGTGTTTATGAATTCAAAAATAAAACAAGCACAAAAAGAAGGATATTCAGTTGGAGATATTTCAGCAGGATTGTCATATTCTGTAATAAAAAATGCAATTCAAAAAGTAATGAAAATAAGAGATGTAAAAAAATTGGGAAGCCATATTGTTGTACAAGGTGGAACTTTCTATAATGAAGCTGTATTAAGAGCTTTTGAATTGATAGTTGGAAGAAACGTTATAAGACCAGATATAGCAGGGCTTATGGGAGCTTATGGTATGGCACTTTTAGCATGTGAGCAATATGAAGCAAACATGGATATGGAATATCATTCAACACTTTCAACAATAGAAGAAATTGATAAATTAGATATAAAAGTGACACACACAAGATGTAATGGTTGTGAGAATCATTGCCAATTAACAATTAACAGATTTAGTAATGGAAAAAGACATGTATCTGGAAACAGATGTGAAAAGGGAGAGGGAATAGTAAATGAACATAAAGAATTGCCAAACCTTGTAAAATATAAATATGAAAGAATTTTTGACTATACACCACTTGAAGAAAAAGATGCTAAAAGGGGAACGATTGGAATTCCAAGAGTTTTGAATATGTATGAAGATTATCCATTTTGGTTTACATTATTCACAAATTTAGGATTTAGAGTAATAATATCAGAAAAAAGTACAAGAAAAATTTATGAAAAAGGTATGGAATCAATGCCATCAGAATCTGTGTGTTATCCAGCAAAATTATCACATGGACATGTTATTAGTCTAATTCAAAAAGGAATAAAAACGATATTTTATCCATGTATGCCATATTCAAGAAAGGAATTTCAAGATGCAAATAATAGATATAATTGCCCAATAGTAATTTCTTATGCAGAAGTTCTAAAAAATAATGTAGAAGAATTAAAATCAGATGATGTAAAGTTTATGAATCCATTTTTACCATTTGAATCTAAAGCATTATTAAAAAGAATGATGGAATTACCAGAATTTGCAGAATATAATTTTACTAAAAAAGAGTTAAAGGATGCAATAGAAAAGGCTCAGGCAGAGTATCAAAAATGCAGAGAAGATATTCATAATAAAGGAAAAGAAACAGTTGAATATATTGAGAAAAATAATTTAAGAGGAATTGTTTTGTCAGGTAGACCATATCACATAGACTCCGAAATAAACCACGGGATTGATACATTGATTACAAGTTTAGGCATGTGTGTATTAACTGAAGATAGTGTTGCAGACAAAACATTGCCAGAAAGACCACTTCGTGTTGTTGACCAATGGATGTTCCATTCAAGATTATATGCGGCAGCTGATTTTGTGGGAAGACATGATAGTTTGGAATTGGTGCAAATAAATTCATTTGGATGTGGAGTTGATGCTGTAACAACAGATGAGGTTGAAGAAATTTTAACAAGTTTTGGAAAAATGTATACATTAATAAAAATTGATGAAGTAAATAATCTTGGAGCTGTAAGAATTCGTTTACGTTCATTATTAGCAAGTATAAATAAACGTTTGAAAGAGAAAAAAGATTCATCTGCAACTGGAGAATATCAGTTAAATAGAATACCATTTACAGAAGAGATGAAAAAAGAATATACAATTATATTTCCACAAATGGCACCAATACATTTTGAATTTATAGAACCAATATTGAAAAAAGAAGGGTATAAAGCGGTATTATTAAGAGAATGTACTCAACATACGATAGAAACAGGTTTAAAATATGTAAATAATGATGCGTGTTATCCATCAATTATAACAACAGGTCAATTTATAGAAGCACTTCAAAGTGGAGAGTATGATGTAAATAAGACAGCTATAATTATGTCACAAACAGGTGGAGGATGCAGAGCTACGAATTATATTGGTTTTATACGTAAAGCTTTAAAAGATGCAGGTTTTGAACAAGTTCCAGTAATATCATTTAATGTTGTTGGAATGGAGAAAAATCCAGGGTTTAAAATAACAATTTCATTAGCAGAAAGACTTTTAAAAGCTATGGTATTAGCAGATTTATTGCAGAAAATGTTATATAAAAATAGAGCTTATGAAAAAAATAAAGGAGAAACAAATAAGTTATTTGATGATTGGATGGATAAAGCTAAAAAGTTGGCATTAAAGAGCAGTAATAAAGAATTTGCAAATGGAATTAATCAAATGGTAGATGATTTTGAAAAAATTGAATGGGACAAAACAATAGAGAAACCAAAAGTTGGAATTGTTGGAGAAATTTTGATTAAATATCATCCATTTGGAAATAATTATGTAGCAAATTTATTAGAAAAAGAAGGAGCAGAAGTAGTGCTTCCAGACTTTTTAGGATTTTGCAAATTTATGACTATAAATAAAGTGCTTTCAAACAAAATGTTAAAAAATGATAAAAGAAAAGCAATGTTAAATAGTGTAGCATTAAAATTGATAAATTTATTTGAAAAAGATGCAAAAAAAGCATTAGAAAAATCTAAAAAAGGATATTTGCCAACTTGTGATATTTGGCACTTAGCAGATAATGTTCAATCAGTTTTATCAACAGGAAATCAAACAGGAGAAGGTTGGTTTTTGACTGCAGAGATGCTTGAATATATGGAAAATGGAATACAGAATATAGTTTGTGTTCAACCATTTGCTTGTTTACCAAATCATGTTGTTGGTAAAGGTGTAATAAAAACAATTAGGGATATGTATCCAGAGGCTAATATTGTTCCTGTTGACTATGACCCAGGTGCAAGTGAGGCTAACCAGACTAATAGAATTAAACTTCTTATGACTGTTGCTAAAGATAATCTAAAAGTTAAACAGAAAGAGAAAAAGGCTTTGCAAAAGGAAAATGAAACAAGAGAAAAAGAAATAGTAAAAAAATAAAGAAGTCCCCCCACTTTTGATTTCAAAAGTGGGGGGACAGTGTGCTTTACAGCTAGCTTATAACACGAAAAACGAAATAATGAGCATTAAGCAAATGAGTTTTAATCCTCCATACCAAAGCAAGTCTCGACTTACTTTGCAGATAGCTGCAAAAATACATACGAGTGTCATGCTCTCATTGAGCAAGATGTATGAAAGAATCTTGACTCCGGCATTAATGTATGCAAGTGGCAACAACATAATTGCTGCGCAAATGGCAACAACTGCGGTAATATCCTGGAAGGTTTTCTTAAACCCTTCCATCTGAATGATGTCACTGATACAAAACCATGCTTTCATTTTTATACAGTCCTCCTATAAAGAAAAATTATAGTAACAGCCAACCTGACTGTAAAGCGGTATTCAACATAAGCCTTTTTGACTTACGTATCTATTATAACAGCTTTGGAGAAAAATGTCAACTTATGTAAAGTGGAAAAATAAAGTATTTTGAAAAAAATATAGACTTTTTATAGAAAATAATGTAAAATAATTGATATAACAATTAGATAAATCTGTTGAAATTATCTTAATAGATGTAAGAGGAGAGAGTTATGATATTAAAAGTTGAAAATCTTATAGCACTATTTTTTATATATTCAATAGCTGGTTGGATAATGGAATCAGTAAATATATCCATAAGGAATAAAAAAATTACCAATAGAGGATTTTTAGTTGGCCCATATTGTCCGATATATGGTTGGGGAGTAGTGTTGATAACAATTTTATTACAAAGATATCATGAAGATATAGTTACAACGTTTTTCTTATCAATTCTAATTTGCGGAACTCTCGAATATGCAACAAGTTATTTTATGGAAAAAATATTTAAAGCAAGATGGTGGGATTATAGTACTAGAAAATTTAATATAAATGGACGCATATGTCTTGAAACATTGATTCCATTTGGAATTGCAGGGACAGCTATTACTATGTGGATAAATCCATTTTTACTAAAATATATTAATATGATTCCAGTTGAGATAATGCAAATAATCCTAGGAGTAATAAGTATATTATTTATTGTGGATATTATAGTTTCCTTTAAAATAATTCTTAATTTAAAGGAAATGTCAAGAGAGTTTAAAGATAATACTGATGAAATTTCTAATAAAGTTAAAATGATAATAAAAAAGAAAATGGTTTTATACAGAAGACTTGTTAGAGCATTTCCTAGAATTAAAGAAAATGTTTTTTATAGCAAATGGGATGAAATAAAGAAGAAAATAGAGGAATCTAAAGAGGAAATTGCTATAAAAATTGATAATTCTAAAGAAGAAATAAAAAATAAAATTAATTCTTCTAAAGCTGAAATTAGAGGAATGTTAGATACTTCTAAAAAGAATTATCAAAGATTACATAGAAAAAAAGAAGAAAAATAATATAAAAAGAGAACAAATAAGAGAAAATTCAAAATTTTCCTTATTTGTTTTCTTTTAGTAGCACATCAATTTAAATCAAAAGCTTTTCAAGTTGGCTTTTTAAAGTAGGAGAGCATTTAACTAATGGAAGTCTAGGATTGCCAAAATCATATCCAAGCAAATTAATAGCTTCTTTAACTGGGATAGGGTTAGTTTCAGCAAATAGTGCATTAATCAATGGTAAGGCTTGTAATTGGTAATAACAAGCTTCATCAGTAGCTTTTTTAAAAAATGAATTAGTAATGCTACAAGCATGTTTTGGAGCAACATTTGACAATACTGAAATTACGCCTTTTCCTCCAAGAGAAAGAATTGGAACAATTTGATCATCATTTCCAGAATAAATGCTAAAATCATTACCACATAATGATGCTATTTTAGCAATTTGAGAGATATTCCCACTTGCTTCTTTAATTCCAACGATATTATCTATTTGGGATAATTCAAAACAGGTTTCTGGTGTAATATTTATTCCAGTTCTGCTTGGAACATTATATAAAATAATTGGCAAAGAAACAGAATCTGATATAGCTTTAAAGTGTTTAATTAGACCGAGTTTGGGTTGTTTTATTATAATATGGAGTAACAACTAAAAGACCATCTGCTCCAAGCTTTTCTGCTAAGATAGACATTTCAATCGCTGTAGAAGTATTGTTTGACCCTGTTCCAACAATTACAGGGATTTTTGAATTATCAGTAGTTTGAACAGTTTCTATTGCACATTTAATAGCTGTAGTTTTTTCTTCTTTTGTCATTGTACTAGCTTCTCCAGTTGTGCCACAAACAACAAGTGCATCTATACCAGAAGAAATCTGAAATTTAATAAATCTTTTAAATTCTTCAATATTAACATTATTTTGATAAAAAGGAGTGGCAAGAGCGGTTGCTACACCTGTAAATAAACATTTTTTCATAAGACACCTCTTCTTTAATTAAAAATTTTTTAAAATTAATTTTTCCATAATTTGAATAGCATTAGTTGCAGCTCCTTTTCTAAGATTGTCAGCAACAACCCATAAATTAAGACCATTTTGAACACTATAATCTTTTCTAATTCTACCAACAAAAACGTCGTCATGTCCATTGGCTATAGAAGATATAGGATATATATCATTTTTTATGTCATCTTTGACAGTAATGCCAGGAGAGCTTTTTAAAATATGTTTTACATCTTCAATAGAAAAAGAGTTTTCAAATTCTATATTTATACTTTCTCCATGACAGTTTTTTATTGGAACTCGGACAGCAGTTGCGGTAACGGGAAGAGTTGGATGCCCTAAAATTTTTCGGGTTTCATTAATGATTTTCATTTCTTCTTTCGTATATCCATTAATTAAAAAAGAATCAATGTGAGGCAAGCAGTTGTCATATATAGGATGAGAAAATTTTATTAAAGGTATATTATTAGGATTATCAGAAGAGCTGTTTTTATATCCATTTTCTAAATCTTGTAGACCTAGTTTTCCTGCACCAGAAACAGCCTGATATGTAGAATATACAATTCTTTTAATTTTAAAATTATCATCTAATGGTTTTAGTACAACAACAGCTTGAATTGTAGAGCAATTAGGGTTAGCTATTATATTATTGTGAGAGAAAACATCTTGGAAATTTACTTCTGGAACAATTAGAGGAACATCATCATCCATTCTAAATGTACTACTATTATCAATTACAATACATCCTTTTGAAGCGGCGATTGGAGCAAAATGCCTAGATGTTTGGCCACCAGCTGAAAAAATTGCAAAATCAAAACCATCATCAAATGAATTATCTGTTAATTCTTGAACAATATATTCTTTTTTCAAAAATTTTAATTTGGTTCCAGCTGATTTTTTTGAGCAAAAAAGTGAGTATTCAAAGTTGGGAAAATTTTTTTCTTCTAAAACTTTTAATATAGTTCTACCAACTAATCCAGTTGCTCCCACTATTGCTAATTTGTAATGTTTCATATTTAATATAGTCCTCCTTTAAAATATGATTAGTTATAAGATTTATAAAATATATATTCAATATGGATGGAAATATGTAACTCAATTTTTCTTGACAAAGTGTTGTATAATGATTATAATATAACTGTTATTTTATTTTTAATATTTTATGATTTGTTTTTTTATATCAACTGATGTGAACTCTTTCCATAAAATTACAAAGAATTTCTAAAATTTCTCCATGCACATTCGTCATTTCATTCAAAACTTATATTTCAAGTTAATTTAAATAAAAATATTTGCAACCCTTATAGATGTAATTTATGTCCCACAACTTGACTATCCTAGTAGAAAATGTTAAAATAAGAAAGCAAAGAAACTGGGAAGAAAGAAGGAATAGAATGAATATATTAGCTGTTGGAGACATTGTAGGGGAAATAGGAGTTAAAAAATTAAAAGAAGAATTGCCTAAGATAAAAAAAGAAGAAAATATAGATTTTGTAATAACAAATGGCGAAAATGCAGCAGGAGGCATGGGCTTAATGGAAAAGAATTTTAAAGATATACTAGAAGCTGGGACCAATGTAGTAACAATGGGGAATCATACTTGGGGAAAAAAAGATATATTTAAATTTATAGATGATCCTAAAATTTTAAGACCAGCTAATTATCCCAAATGTGTAGTTGGAAAAGGATTGGGAATATATGAATGTAAAGGAAAAAAGATAGCAGTAATGAATTTCCTTGGAAGAGTTGATATAAATATACTTACAGAGAATCCATTTATTTTAGCAAAAGAAATGGTGGAAGATTTACAAAATAAAGTTGATATGATATTCATAGATTTTCATGCAGAAGCAACTGCTGAAAAAATAGCAATGGGAAGGCTTTTAGATGGCAAGATTACTGCGTTGTTTGGCACACATACACATGTACAAACTGCAGATGAACAAATTTTGCCACAGGGAACAGCTTATATTACAGATTTAGGAATGACAGGTCCAAAGGATTCTGTAATTGGAATGGATATTAAAGCATCACTTAAGAGATTTGAGACAACACTTCCTGAAAAGTACAAATTAGCAGAAGGAGAGAGCATACTAAATGCTGTAAAATTTGAGATAGATGACAAGACAAATCAAGCAACTAAAATAAAAAGAATTTATATAAGATAATGTTATAAATTTAATTAGGGAGAACATTCATTAAGGTAAATAAGCAGAAAAAAACTAGATAAAGTGTCGAAAGTCGCGATGAAAACTTGAAAAAATTTCCAAATGTACTAGACAAAAAATTTTATATGTTATAAAATCAATAATGTAAAAGTTGCAACAAAAATTATTAAATTATAGGAGGCAAATGAATGGAAATTTTAAAAATTTCATCAAAATCTAATCCAAATTCAGTAGCAGGTGCTATTGCAGGATTAGTAAAAGAATCACAAAAAGCAGAAATGCAAGCAATCGGAGCTGGAGCTCTAAATCAAGCAGTAAAGGCAGTAGCAATAGCAAGAGGATTTGTAGCACCGGCAGGAGTAGACTTAGTATGTATACCAGCCTTTGCAGAAGTTGAGGTAGAAGGAGAAGATAGAACAGGTATAAAATTGATTGTGGAGTCAAGAAAATAGATTACAATTTTAGGTTAATAAGTAAATAAAATTATGGGGGCTTTTTTAAAGCTCCCTTTTTATCATTCGTTATTTGATTTGAGAACTATATTATATGCACTTACATCTTAAAGAAGTACCAACAGATGGATTGCATAAAATAAATGAAAGATTTTGTGTATCTAATCTTAACACTAGAAGTTCTTATAGAATTAAATGAGGAATGTTCACGGGCAAACTTATGAGTTTGAGCCTGAGTGAAAGAGGCTCATTTAGTTCGATTAGAACTTCTGTGGTAAGATTGGCTTATCCAAAATCTGTAATGGTTTTTATGCAATCCATCTGTTGGTACTTCTTTAAGATGTAAGTGCATATGAACTACTCTACCATTAGCTAGTAACCAAAATTAAAATAACATTTACGAAAACACTTGAAAAAATCGTTATAATAATATATTATAACAAGGCAAGAAACATTAAAGATAGAGTAAGAGGTGATATTTTGAAAGGCAATTTTATAAAATATATATTTATAGTTTTTATAATTGCAATAATTATTGCTGTAATTTATGAAGTAAACAAAAAAGATGAGGTTCCAACAGAAGATGAAGTATCTCAAGCTAGCACAGAAGAAGAAATGATAAAAGATATAGTATTAGGAGTATCTTCATTTGATACAATAAATCCAATATTAAGTCAAAACAAACATATCCAAGAAATATCAAGAATAATATATGAGCCTTTATTTGAGCTTGATTCTGAATATAAATTACAAAAATGTTTAGTAAAAGATTGGGCCAAAACGGGGAATACAACATATTTAATAAAAATTAAAAATGATGTCAAATGGTCAGATGGTTCTCCATTTACAGTTGATGATGTATTATTTACAATAAGCATTTTAAAACAGATACCATCAATATATGGAAACAATGTTCAATATATAGTTGGAGCAGATAGAGTAGATGATGATACATTGCAATTAACAATAGATCATGAAATAACATTTTTTGAATATAATTTGATATTTCCAATAATGAGTAAAAATTATTTTGAAGGACAAGACTTTTCGACAACAGAGAAGAATAATGCACCTATTGGAACTGGAAAATATAAAATAGTTCAAAATGATAATGATGTAATAATATTAAACAAAAATGAAAATTATTCTCGTGAAGAATTAACACTTGAAACAATAACAGTAAGAAAATATGCTAGTTTAGGAGAATTATATAATGCATTTAAATTAGGAAAGTTAGATGTTATTACAACTACAAATACAGGAATAGAAAACTACATTGGAACAATAGGATATAATAAACAAGAAGTTGCGGGAAGAGAGTTTGATTACTTGGCATTAAATACTCAAAATACAATTTTATCAAATGTAGAAGTAAGGAATGCGTTATCACATGCAATAAATAGAAACAATATAGTTGCAACAGTGTATAACAATAAATATAAAGTAACAAATTATTCACTTGATTATGGAAGCTGGCTAAAAGGAGAGGACGGAGATTTTTCGTATAATCCTGATTTGGCAAAACAAATATTAGAACAAAATGGATGGGAATTTAAATATAACAGATGGCAAAAAACAGAGAATTATTATACAAAAACATTGTCATTAAAAATTGTTGTACAAGCGTCAAATCAAGCAAGAACAGCTGTTGCAGAAATGATTAAAACAGACTTAGAAGCTATTGGAATAAATGTTGTAATAATTAAAGCAAGTGATACACAATATCAATATTACTTACAGAATAAAAATTATGAGTCAATAATTACTGGTACTACACTTGCTGCAAATCCAAGTATTGAGACTTATATAGGAGCTTGCAATTTTAATAATGAAGAATTAAATAATTTGATGAGTGAAATAAAAAATATTTCCAAAGAGGATTTGCTTAAAGAAAAATATACAAGAATAAAAGAAATATTTAATGAACAAAAACCTTATATTGGATTATATAATAGTTATTATTCTGTTGCTAGTAGTTGGACTCTTAGAGGAAATGTTACAGCAAATTGGTATAATATATTTATAGATATTGATAATTGGTATAAAAATTAAAGAAAAATTTTTATTATTTGTTCCAAATGCTTGACAAAAGAAAAAAATAGATATATATTTATAGATATCGAACAAAAGTTTATAAAAATTTTAGGAGGAAAGATACATGGAAGAAAACTTAGAAAAGAAAAAAGCATTAGAAGTTGCAATGAGTCAAATTGAAAAACAATTTGGAAAAGGCTCAGTTATGAAATTAGGAGAATTCAAAGCTATGGAGGTAGAGGCAATACCTACAGGAGCATTAAGTTTAGATATAGCATTGGGAATTGGTGGAGTACCTAGAGGAAGAATTATAGAGGTATTTGGACCAGAATCATCAGGTAAAACAACATTGGCATTACACATAATAGCAGAAGCACAAAAAATGGGAGGAGAAGCAGCTTTTATTGATGCAGAACATGCTTTAGATCCAGTTTATGCTAAGAAATTAGGTGTAGATGTAGACAATTTAATAGTATCACAACCAGATACAGGAGAACAAGCACTAGAAATAACAGAAGCATTAGTAAGAAGTGGAGCATTAGACGTAATAGTTGTTGACTCAGTTGCAGCATTAGTACCAAAGGCAGAAATAGATGGAGACATGGGAGATTCACACATGGGCTTGCAGGCAAGATTGATGTCACAAGCATTAAGAAAACTTGCAGGAGCTATTAATAAATCAAAAACAGTATTAATATTTATTAATCAGTTAAGAGAAAAAATAGGAGTAATGTTTGGAAATCCAGAAACTACTACTGGTGGTAGAGCATTAAAATTCTATGCTTCAGTTAGAATGGATATAAGAAAAATAGAAAATATAAAACAAGATGGTCAAGTAATGGGAAATAGAGTAAGAGTAAAAGTTATAAAAAATAAAGTGGCACCTCCATTTAGAGAAGCAGAATTTGATGTATTATATGGAAAGGGAATATCAAAAGAAGGAAATATTTTTGATATGGCTGTAAATTTAGAAATAATAGATAAAAGTGGTTCATGGTTTAGCTATAATGGCGAAAGAATAGGACAAGGTAGGGAAAATGCTAAGAGATATTTAATAGATCGTCCTGAATTGCTTCAAGAAGTTGAGAAAAAAGTTAGAGACAATTTTGCAAAGGCTTTTGAACAAAGTCTTGGAGAAGAGCTACCAGAAGAAGATGATGATGAAAAAGAATAATACAAAATAAGAAAAATTGTAATTAGAAATAGCAAGAAAAACTTGCTATTTTTTATTTAAAATAGTAAAATAAATTCAGAAAAAATAACTAAAGGAAAGGAATAAAAAATGAATAAAAGATGGCAAGTATATAAAGTAGAAGATGAAAAAGTAGATGAAATACAAAAAAAGTATAACATAAACAAATTATTGGCAATAATATTAATAAATAGAGGAATAACAGAAGATGAACAAATAGAAAAATTTTTAAACCCAAGAAGAGATGATTTTTATAATCCTTATGGAATGCCAGATATGAATATAGCTGTTGACAGAATAATGAAAGCAATAGAAAACAAAGAAAAAACAATAATATATGGTGATTATGATGTAGATGGAATAACAAGTGTAACAGTATTAAAGAGTTTTCTTGAAGAAAGAGGATTAGATGTTGGCGTATATATTCCTAATAGGCTAGAAGAAGGGTATGGATTAAATAAAACAGCAGTAGAAAAAATAGCAGAACAAGGATATACTTTAATGATAACAGTAGATTGTGGAATATCAGCATTAGAAGAAGTGGAATATGCAAATAAATTAGGTATAGAAACAATCATTACAGATCATCATGAACCAGCAAATCAACTTCCTAATGCAGTTGCAGTTGTGGATGCCAAAAGAAAAGATAGTAAATATCAATGTAGAAATTTAGCTGGTGTAGGAGTAGTATTTAAACTAATTCAAGCATTAGGAATAAACATGGGATTGGAGGAAAAAGAATATTTAAAGTATTTAGATATAGTGTGTGTAGGAACAATTTCAGATATAGTTTCACTGACTGATGAAAATAGAGTAATTGTTAAACTAGGATTAAAATTGGTTGAGAGAACAAAAAATTTAGGTTTAAGAGCTATATTGCAAGCTTCTGGATATAATAAAGTAGATTCAGTAACTATATCATTTGGAATAGCGCCACGAATAAATGCATGTGGAAGGATGGGACATCAAGAAGAGGCGCTAAATTTATTTTTATCAAAAAATATAAATGAAGTAAATGAGCTTACACAGAGATTAAATGAATATAATAGAATAAGACAAGAAATAGAAAAAAATATATATTTAGATGCAATAACTCAAATAGAAAAAGATGGTTTGGTTAATAAAGATACGATTGTATTAATGGGAAAAGGTTGGCATCATGGTGTTATAGGGATAGTAGCTTCAAAAATAACAGAAAAATATTTTAAACCAAGCATATTGTTATGTGAAGCAGAAGATGAAGGAAAGGGTTCAGGTAGAAGTATTCCGGGATTTGATTTATATGAGGCATTAACACAGTGCAAGTCCTCAATAGACAAATTTGGAGGCCATGCAATGGCTATAGGAATAAATGTAAAAAAAGATAAATTTGATGTATTTAAAGAGGAATTGGAAAAAATCGCAAGGAAAAAACATATAGAAGAAATTGTGCCAATTCTAAAAATAGATGCACAAATAAGTTTAGATGAAATTAGTAAAGAGATGGTACATAGTCTAAAAGAATTAGAGCCATTTGGAGAAGATAACAAAACACCATTATTTATGTTTAAAAATTTAAAAATAGATTCTATTAGAGCACTTTCGGAAGGAAAACATTTAAAACTTACATTAAAAGATAATAAAAATATTGTTAATGCAATAGGATTCAATTTAGGAGAACTTTCAAATGAGTATAGAATTGGTGATAAAATAGATGTTGTTGGAAATCTTGAAATTAATTCTTTTAATGGAGTTGACAATATACAAATAAATATTAAAGATTTAATGAAATCTATATAGGGCAAAAACGGAACCGACCCCGAATTGCCCTAGGGCAAAAATGGAACCGACCCCAAATTGCCCAAAGAGGGAGGAAATTATGACCAAAAATTATACAATAAAAGATATAATAGATAAAGTAAAGAAAAACAAAAGATGGCCAGATACAAAATTAATACAAAGAGCATATAATTATGCGGTTTTGAAACATGGAAATCAAAAAAGAAAGTCTGGAGAACCATATATAATACATCCAACTAATGTTGCGTATACAATAGCTGAATTAGGGTTAGATGAACATACAATATGTGCAGCGTTGTTGCATGATGTAGTAGAAGATACAGATGCCAAGAATGAGGATATAGAAAAGGAATTTGGACCTGAAATTGCAGAAATGGTAGATGGAGTTACCAAGTTGAAGATGATAGAACATGCTTCAATAGAAGAAAATCAGGTTGAAAATTATAGAAAAATGTTCCTAGCAATGGGAAAAGATATAAGAGTAATAATAATTAAATTGGCTGACAGATTACATAATATGAAAACATTAGAATTTTTGAAAAGAGATAGACAAATTGCTATATCACAAGAAACTATGCAATTATATGCACCACTGGCTAATAGGTTAGGTCTATATGCTATGAAATGGGAATTAGAAGATTTAGGATTTAAATATCTTCATCCAGAAGAATACCGAGAATTAATAAAGGGAATAGAACAAAAAAGAGAAGAACGCTTAAAGTTTATAGAAAAAATTATGAAAGATATAAGAACTCAATTAAAGAAACAGCATATAGATGCAGAAGTAACAGGAAGAGCAAAACATTTGTATAGTATATACAGAAAAATGCAAAGAGATAATAAAACACTTGATCAAATTTATGATTTATTTGCACTAAGAATAATAGTAAATTCAGTTAAGGATTGTTATGCAGCTTTAGGAGTTGTTCATGATATGTATAGTCCTATGCCAGGAAGATTTAAAGATTATATTGCAGTTCCTAAAACTAATATGTATCAATCAATACACACAACATTGCTTGGGGAAAAGGGAACACCTTTTGAAGTTCAAATTCGTACATGGGATATGCATAGAATTGCTGAATATGGTATTGCGGCACATTGGGCATATAAAGAAGCTAATTATGGAAATAAAAAAGGACAACAAACAATAAAGGTACAAGAGGATAAACTTGCATGGTTAAGGGAGACACTTGAATGGCAACAAGAAATGCAAGATCCTCAGCAATTTTTAGAAACTTTAAAAACTGAGTTGTTTGAGGATGAAGTATATGTTTTTACTCCAAAAGGTGCAATAAAAGTTTTACCAAGAGGTGCTACTCCGATTGATTTTGCATATAGCATACATGCAGAAATTGGAAATCATATGACAGGTGCAAAGATAAATAGTAAAATGGTTCCAATAATAACACCTATTCGAAATGGGGATATTGTGGAAATAATTACTTCTGATAATTCAAAAGGACCTAGTATGGATTGGCTTAAATTTGTAAAAAGTTCTACTGCCAAAAACAGGATAATGTCATGGTTTAAAAAAGAAAACAAAGCGGAAAATATTGAAAAGGGAAAAGAATCAATAGAAAAAGAATTAAAAAGAATAGGAATATCATATGCAGATTTATTTAAGGTAGAGTATATAAGTCCAATGCTTGATAGGTATAAATATAAAAATTTAGAAGAAATGTATGCAGCTGTGGGATTTGGTGCGATAACTGCAACAAAAATAATTGCAAGAATGTTGATAGAGTATAGAAAAGAACATAAAGAGGAACCAATAGAACAAAAAATTGAAGAATTGGCAACTGCTAAAAGAAATAATACAAAACCTTCAAATTCTGGAATTGTTGTTAAAGGTATAGATAATTGTTTAGTTAAGCTTTCAAAGTGTTGCAATCCACTTCCAGGGGATGAAATAATAGGGTATATTACAAAAGGCAGAGGAGTTTCTGTCCATAGAAAAGACTGTGTGAATGTAAATGAACTATTAAAGGAAGAAAATAGAATTATAGAGGTTGAATGGTATAATCAAGAGAAGGTAACATATACAGTTGAAATAGAAGTTTATGCAAATGATAGAAATGGACTTTTGGGAGATATTGTTCGAAAACTAAATGACTGTAAAGCGAAAGTTTTAGGAGTAAATGCTAGAGCAACTAAAGAAAAGATTGCAATAACTGAAGTTACTATTGAAGTGGATAGTTTAGAGAGCTTGAATAAGATTATCAGAGAGATTAGAAAAGTTGATAGTGTATATGAAGTTAATAGAAAGAAATAAAGGTTAAGAGAAGAGGGGAAAATAATGATTTTAAAAGAACTAAAGATTGAAACTTGGATAGGAGATAAAACTAATTGTTATATTATTCAAGATGAAAAGTCAAAAGAAACAATGGTTATAGATCCAGCAGGAGATGAAGATAAAATAATTGAAATGCTTGATATATTACAAGCAAAGTTAAAATATATTTATTTAACACATTGCCATGGAGATCATATTGGAGGAGTTGAAGAGCTAAAACAAAGGTGTGGAGGGCAAGTTGTTACGCAAAGGCTTGCAGCAGAGAATTTGTTAGATATAAATATAAATTTAACATCTTATATAGGTAATAAAGGAATAACTGTTGAAACAGATGCTCGTGTTGATGACAAAGATTTGCTTCACTTAGGAGATTTAGAATTTGAGGTTATTCATACTCCTGGTCATACTTCTGGAGGTTCATGTCTTTATTGCAAAAGCGAAAAACTTCTGTTTTCTGGAGATACGCTATTTAGAGGTACTTGGGGAAGAACAGATGTGCCAACAGGGGATTTCGAAGCGGTTATAAGTTCTATTATGCAAAAACTCATGGTTTTGCCTGATGATACTATTGTGTATCCAGGACATGGTAAAAGTACTATGATTAGAGAGGAAAAGCCAATTTATTTGGAGTTAAAGCCTAGGTTGTTGTAAATTTTATAGAAAAATAAAAAATGTTTTATAGTTCTATTTTCTAAACATTAAACATATATTATATATAGGAACATTGGGACAAGGAGAGAAATATGTTTAATGTTACAATAATAAATGCAAAAAGATCAATAACGAAAATAGTAATAATAATAAGCATTATAATAGTTTTAGTTATGGTAACTCAAATGATAAATAAATTCAAGACAAGTGAAATTTTGCAAATGAATATATCAGATGAATTGATAGGTTGTTTAAATAATGAAATTCCAGCAATAGCAAATACTAATTATAAATCTAATAATACAATAAAAGAAGATAATGAAGAAGATGAAGAAACATTTGCAGGAAAAATATTAAATATAGAATTAGCTAGAGTATCACAAATGGAACAAGTTTTGGGAGAGCGATCAAAAGATGATAATACACAAATTGAAGTTGATAATACTGAAAAAAATACAGAAGACAAAAATGAAGATATTCAACCAGTGTCAACAGAAGTAGGAACGCAGGTTGTAACACAAAATCCAATAAAAGAGAATTGCAATGTAGAAATTAATGGAGTAAAGATTAAAAATGAAACATCTTTTGAAATTAATAATTCTGTATTAGATACAACATTAGATATAAATAAAGAAAATATTTTGATTTTTCATACACACACATGTGAAAGTTATACTCCAACAGAACAATACAATTATCAACAAACTGGAAATTTTAGAACAACAGATTTGAATTTTTCTGTTGCAAGAGTTGGAGATGAACTTACAAATTATTTGATGGGTTATGGATTTAATGTTAATCATGATAAAACATATCATGATTATCCAGCATATACAGGTTCATATACAAGGTCAAAAGCAACAGTTGAAAATATTTTAAAATCAAATTCAAGTGATATTATAATAGATTTACATAGAGATGCTATTGGAAGTAAAAGCAATTATGATCCAAGTGTAAAAATTGGTGAAGATACAGTTGCACAGCTTATGTTTGTAATTGGTACAAATGGTGGAGGATTATACCATCCAAATTGGCAGTCTAATTTGAAATTTGCAATAGAATTACAACAAAAGGCAAATGAAATATATCCAGGATTATTTAAAACAATGATTGTTAGGAATTCCAGATATAATCAACATCTTGGAAAAGCAGCATGTATCATAGAAGTTGGAGCAACAGGAAATACACTTGAACAATGCATAAATAGTATGAAATATCTTGCTAAAGTTTTAGATGAATATAGAAAATAAAAAGAGCCAACTCAATTAATTTTGAGCTGGCTTTTGTAATACAGCAAATTTTGTTTGAGGTAATTTGCTATAATATGCACATTCAGAATTAGTGCATAAATTTGAATTAGAAATAATATCATAAGAGCATTGTCCATCAATTTGATAAATACAATCTAAAGTACAATTGATATTTGTCAAAGATATCACCTCTTATTAAAGTATTATTTACAATTTTTTTATAAATATACGGTTGTATATGATTAGTTTTGATATAAATTGTGGTAAAATTTGCAATATTTTTTTACGGTGCAATGTTCACAATCAGGTTTGCGTGAATTACAGGTTTTTCTGCCATGCCATACAAATAGATGATTAATATTTTTTAAATATTTTTTTGGAAATATTTTTAATAAATCTTGTTCAATTTTTTCTGGATCATTTTCGCCAGAAAAACCAATCCTATTAGAAATTCTTTTGGCATGAGTATCAACTGCAATTCCATTTGCTATTCCGAAGGCTTCAAGCAAAATTACATTGGCACTTTTTCTACCAATACCAGCTAATGTGAGTAATTCTTCCATAGTTTTGGGAACTTTTCCATCAAAATTCTCTAAAATTTGTTTTGCACATATTTTTATGTTTTTTGCTTTGTTTTTATAAAATCCACAAGGATGTATAATTGTTTCAAGCTCTGCAATATCAATGTTTGCAAAATCTTGAATAGTTTTGCATTTGTCAAATAATATAGGTGTTGTTTTGTTAACTCTTTCATCAGTACATTGCGCAGAAAGCATAACCGCAACTACTAATTGAAAAGGAGTTTCAAAATCCAGACTACAGGTTGCGTCTGGATATGTGTTTTGTAAAGTTTGTACAAATTCATTTATATTAATTTTTTTCATTATTCTCTCCATTTAAAAGCAAATTAATTATTTTTGGATAAATTATATTTGCATTGTTTTTCCAATTATCTGAAATTTGTTTAGCTCTATCTCTTGAGCCAGCAAAAGTAGACAATTCAAATAGAGTTTCATTTTTTTCTACAATTTTACATTTTACTGTATAATTATTTTCGTTTTTTGGAATGTATTCTGTTACAATAGATGATTCTTCTGCTATATCAGAAATTTCCTCTTTGAAAATATTATCAGCTTTTAATTTTAAAATTCCTGGTAAAAGTGATTTTGTAAGTGATAGTGAATTTTGACCTTCTGAGGTTATTTTGATAAATGTATCTTCGTCTTTTGTAAAGGATCCAACTAAGTTTGTTGCAATTAAATCTGTTAATAATTCTTGAAAATAAAAATAGTTAATATTATTTGCAGATGAAACAATTTTATATAAATTGTCACTTTTTATCCCATCAGATAATTTGTTTAGCAAATATAAAATTAATACTTTATTTTCGGCTAAGTCTGCTATAGATTTTTCCATAAAGAGTCCTCCTTTTTCAAATTCAAATTTCTGTAAGTATTATACCACGGAAAAAAATATAAGTAAAGAGGGACATATGGGGTCGGTTCCATTTTTGCCCTTGGGGACATTTGGGGTCGGTTCTTTTTTTGACCTTTTTATTATATAGCTAATTTATTAATATTAAATATAAACTTTGCATTACATTCCCTCGATTCATTACGAAACTTAAGAAATTCTAACTTATTTTATGGCACCCTTCCACTCCCGTGAACTCTTTCCATAAAATTTCGTAGAATTTCTAAAGTTTCTTCAATCATATTCGTCATTTCATTTAAAGTTTATATTTAATATTAATAATTATCGGATTTAAGAGAAAAAGGTCAAAAACGGAACCGACCCCAAATGTCCCCAAGGGCAAAAATGGAACCGACCCCATATGTCCCTGTGTCAAATTATGTAAAAAATCATAGAATATAGTAGCCTAAATTTGTATTCAAAAGTTGAGGTGATAATATGCGTGAGATAAAAAAAGGAGACGTAGTTAGTAGAAATTCATATAAAAATGATATAATGTTCTATGTTAAAAAAATAATGAAACTAACAGAGGGAAGAAAAATTGCCATATTAAAAGGGATAGATGTACGAGTAGAAGCAGATGCACCAGTAGAAGATTTGCAAATTGTTAGTAAAGAAGAACAAATGAGGCGAGAAAAAGAATTTGAAGAAAAAATAATATGTAGAGTTAAGATTAATGAAACAGAAAAAGCAAATAGAAGAAAAGAAATAATTCACACTGGAAGAATATTGCACTTAGATGGGGATTGCATTTTTGTATACACACTTCAAACTAGCTTAAATACTGGGTTGTAAAAAATAAAATAATAGAAAAAATGCCTATCATTCATTAAATTGTTTAAAGGAGAGAGCAAAATGTTTTGGTTAGGCTTTGTTATTGGACTTGTATTAGGTGCTAATATAAGTCTTTTTTTGGCTTATGAAAACCCCGTGTTTTACGTGGGGTTCTAAAAGCTTCTAGCTATGGGTAGAAAAAATCCTCCTTTTTGATATAATAGATGTGGTCGCCAACCGCAAA
>CAKOYQ010000007.1 GCA_934130935.1 uncultured Clostridia bacterium
TATCAAAAAAATTCCCACACAAACAATAAACGGATATATTATTAATTGCATACATATTCCTCCTCTACAAATTACTATTTTTTTCTTATCCTATCGCCCCAAAATTTTATTATTATACTAATTACAAATCCAACAATTATCCCTAAATCAATACTATAAAATAGATTATGTGCCATAGAAACATTATACCATCCATATATTGTTACCGATAGTCCACAAATAGTCATAAAAATAAAATTATGTTTAATTAAAATATTGTTTTGTTTATGATAAAATGTTTTTATAATGGAAATTATAGTTCCAATATACATTGAACCTGCTATTCCTGTTAAAGTAAAGAGTTTCCATGCCTCTATATCAGTATAACCTGACTTTATTAACCTAATTACATAATAAGCCATATTCATTAGAGTTAAAACTAAACTCGGATTTATAAGTGCTAATGCATAATTTTCTGATATAAAAGCACATATGCATATAATAACTCCCCAAAATGTAATTGATTGAGTTATTCTTATCAACCAACTTATGTCGAATATTAACGCAAATTCAGTAATACTTCCTAATACTATTCCCATAATTATTGATATAATTATATTCTTTATTATTTGTTTTGTTTTCATAATTTTTCTCCTGTTTTTCAATTCACTACTTATGTATAAATTTACGTTTTTAGTTTTTTACTGCAATTTTTGCCATTTCTATTGCATCTTCTTCTGTTTTTGCTACACTGATAAATCTATTTGTATGGCAAAATGTTGCAGTATTTACTCCGCATACTTTTTTTAGATCTTCATCTTTTAATCCAGCCCACTCCTCTGGAAATAACTTTCTTGACTCAAAGCTTCCAAGTTCTTTTGGTACTGCATAAACATTATAGCCACCTCTGTTTGAAGGAAATACAACAAACAATATGTCTTTTCCTTTTTCATTTTCAAGTAAAAATTCTTTCCATGGCATAAATTCGTCTAATATTAATATTTGATTTTTAGCTTCTCCTATCGCTTTATTTATTTTAGCTTTAGCATTCATTTTTGAGATTGCATTTTTTACAATTCTGTCAAAAATTGTACTTGCTAATTTAACTGCTTCTAAAAATTGACTGTCTTGATTTTCTGTTTTATCATCCCAATTAGAATTGTACATTGAAATTAGCCCTGACAGTGTAATAATTTCAAAATCAAATTGAGTTAATTTTCCAAGTTGGCCATTATCTATTAAGTCTATATTTTGAACCAATTTTTTATCGATTGCTTCCCACACATCATCAATATTGCTAACATTTATACTTTCAAGATATTTTTTCCCAAATTTTTTCCATATTAAACCGAAAGCTGCATATTTAACACCATTTTCTCTTTCTCCATTTCCACCTGGTTGATGATGGTCATACTTTCCATATCCTACATCATATACAATTCCTTTTTCTTCTTGTGTAATTCCAGAAGTTCTACATAGTTTTATATTTTCTTTTTCTAATATTCGTGATAAAACTACTGTTGCAAAAACTTCGTCTGCATGAAATGTTCCATTGTGTGTAATTAAATCAGCTAAGTTAGATTCGTTAACTGTTTCAATTTTTTTATTCATCTTTAAACTCTCTCCTTATATTGTATAATGTTTATCTTCTTTAACATTTATCACATATTCACGAGTTTCAAATATCTCCTTTAAATGGTAATTTATAGTGTTTACTTCTACATCAAACAATTTTGCCATTGATTTTTGTGTTAGTCAAAAATCTTCGCTATCATATAAAACTTCTACAGATATGTTTTCATTACTTTGATAAATTATTAAATCTTTTATAATTTTCTTAATTTTATAAAAAACATTTGTTTTTGTCAATAGCAAAAATAAATTTCAAAATTTTTTCAAACTCTGAAATTTAGTATTTATATTATATTTATATTAAATTCAAATTATTTTATCTCGCATACTGTCTACTTTGAAATCTACCTTCTGATATATCATGAGTTACCATCAGAGCTGTAATATTCTCGGCTTTCAAAATCTTAAAAATATCCTCGGTAACCATTAATCTTGTTTGATAATCCAAAGCAGAGAAAGCCTCATCTAACAACAAAATCTTAGGACGAACAGCAAGAGTCCTAATAAGAGCCGCTCTTTGCCTCATGCCACCTGAAAGCTGTGTGGGATATTTATCTTTAAACTCATACAATCCATATTTTTTCAGTAGATTTTCTGTATACTCTATGTTTTCCTGTGTTTTATCTTTTTGAATTTCCAATCCCAATAATACATTTTTATATATTGTTCTCCATTCCAAAAGATTATCTTTTTGCAACATATATCCTATCTTTCCTTCTATATGAATTTCTCCTGATGTTTTAGGCTCGAGACCAGAGATTATTGATAATAAAGTTGATTTTCCACAACCACTTGGTCCTATTATACTTATGTATTCCCCTTCTTTTACATCAAAACTGATATTTTTTAATGCTTCTATCTCACCATTTTGTGCTTGATATGTTTTACAAATATCTTTTACTTCTAATATTTTCTTCATAATTAATACCTCCATTTTCTATATTTTATGCACTAGAAGTAACTTTGTCATTTTTCTTTGTCAATAAAAATAAGAATATGCCACATATGACATATTCTTTAAGTTTATTTTGATATTAAATTACAAATCAAATTACTAATCTCTGTAGGATTTTCAATAGGTAATCCTTCGATTAATCTTGCTTGAGAATATAAAACTTTTGTATAATCTTTTAGTCCATCTTTATTATTTTCATACAAATCTTTTAATTTATTTACAATAGGATGGTTTTCATTAATTTCTAGAATTGTTTGCGCCTTAATGTTTTCATTATTATTAGGCATTGCATTTAATGTTTTCTCCATACCTATAGAAACTGCTCCTTCACTTGTTAAACAAACTGGGTGATTTTTTAATTTGTGTGTAAATCTTATATTTTGAACCTCTGAATTTATAGCCTCTTTCATAACTTCAAACATAGATTTATTTTCTTCATTAACTTTTTCTAGCTCTTCTTTTTCTTCTTTAGATTCTAAGTCTATATTATCTGCACATACATTAGCAAATTTCTTTCCTTCATATTCTTGTAATGCTTGCATTACGAATTCGTCAACATTTTCAGTCAAATACAATATTTCATATTCTTTATCTTTTATGCCTTCTACTTGTGGTAACATATCAATTTTATCTACTGATTCGCCAGAAGCATAGTAAATTGTATCTTGTCCTTCTTTCATTCTTGAAACATATTCACCTAATGTTACAAGTTTCTTTTCTGTTGAAGAATAGAACATTAATAAATCTTTTAATTTATCTTTGTCCATGCCATAATTATTATATGTTCCATATTTTAGTTGCATTCCAAATGTATTAAAGAATTTTTCATATTCTTCTCTATCATTTTTTAGCATATTTTGTAACTCTGATTTTATCTTGTTTTCAAGATTTTTTGCTATAATTCTTAGTTGTCTGTCATGTTGTAGCATTTCTCTTGAAATATTTAAAGATAAGTCTGGACTGTCAACTAATCCTTTTACAAATCCAAAATAATCTGGTAGAAGTTCACTGCATTTATTCATTATAAGTACACCATTTGAATATAATTGAAGTCCTTTTTCATATTCTTGTGAATAATAATCATATGGTAAATGTGATGGGATATATAATAATGCATTATATGTGAATTGACCTTCTACTGATGAATGGATTACTTTTAATGGTGGCATAAAGTCATTAAATTTTTCTGTATAAAAACTATTGTATTCTTCCTTTGTTACCTTGCTTTTTTCTTTTTTCCAAATAGGAATCATGCTATTTATAGTTTCTGTATCCATTTTTATTGGATGTCTTATATAATCTGAGTATCTTTTAATTAGCTCTTGAATTTTATATTTTTCTAAGAATTCACTATATTTTTCATCTTCATTGTCTTCTTTTATGTGTAATATTATTGTTGTACCTACATCTTGTTTGTCGCATGGCTCTATTGTATAGCCTTCTGCTCCTGTTGATTCCCATTTATGTGCTTGTGCTTCATCAACTGATTTGCTTTCAACTGTTACTTTGTCACTTACCATAAACGCTGAATAAAATCCTACACCAAATTGTCCAATTATATCAATATCTTCCTTTTTCTCATTAGCTTCTTTAAATGCTAAAGATCCACTTTGAGCGATTGTTCCTAAGTTGTTCTCAAGCTCTTGTTCTGTCATTCCACATCCATTGTCTTTTATAACAATCTGTCTTTTATCTTTGTCTACTTCTATTTTGATTTCTAGCTTTGATGTGTCAATATTTAAATTTTGATCTGTTAATGAACGATATGCTAATTTATCTATTGCATCACTTGCATTTGAAATTAACTCTCTTAAAAAAATCTCCTTATTTGTATAAATTGAATTTATCATTAAATCTAATAGTCTTTTAGACTCTGCTTTAAATTGTTTTGTTTCCATAAAAAATACACTCTCCTTTTTTACATTAATATTGCCAACATAATTTAACTCTTATCAATACTGGAAACATTAAATTCCCATAATCACTGTAGCAATATTAAAATACACTAACACTGAAAGAATGTCAACAATAGTCGTAATTAAAGGTGCAGCCATAATTGCAGGATCTAATTTTAGTTTTTTAGCAAGTAAAGGTAGTAAACATCCTATTGATTTAGATAATATAACCGTTACAGTTATACTTAATCCAACTGTACATGCAAGTTGTAAATTTTTGTATTGTGCAAAAATTCTTAAACCATTAATTACGGATAATGTTGCCCCAACTATTATAGCTATTCTTACTTCTTTCCATAAAATTTTAAATACATCTTTTACTTCTAGTTCATCTGTTGCAAGACCCCTTATTATTAATGTTGAACTTTGTGAACCACAGTTTCCACCAGTGTCCATTAGCATTGGTATAAATGCAACTAATAATGGTACCGCAGCAAATGCATTTTCATAATTTGTTATAATAGTTCCTGTTATTGCTGATGAAAGCATCAATACAAGTAACCACACAATTCTATTTTTTGCATGTTTAAATACTGATGTTCCAAAATAACTTTCTTCTGTCGGAGCCATAGCAGCCATTTTCTCAAAGTCCTCTTCCGCTTCATCTTGTAATACATTTATAGCGTCATCTACTGTTACTATTCCAACTAATCTATTTTCTTTGTCAACTACAGGTAAAGCATATAAATCATATTTATCGAATTTTTTTGCTACCTCTTCTTTGTCTTCTAATGTATTTACAGATATTATGTTTGTTTCCATATTATCTGAAATTAAGCTTTCTTCTTTTGCTAACAATATCTCTTTTATGCTTATAATTCCTTGTAATTTTCTATCTTTATCTAATACATAACATGTATATATTGTTTCCGAATCTGTACCTATTTGGCGTATTCTGTCTAAAGCTTGTTCTATTGTCATGTCTTCTTTTAAATCTATAAATTCGGTTGTCATAATACTTCCAGCACTATCATCTGGATATTTTAATAATTCATTTATTATTTTCCTATCATTTTTGTCTACATTTTTTAAAATTCTAGTTACAACATTTGATGGCATTTCTTCTATTAAATCTACTGTATCATCCATAAATAATTCGTCTAATACATTTTTTAGTTCTGCATCTGTTAAGTCTTTTATTAACTTTTCTCTCATATCTGTTTCCATATATGCGAATGCCATTCCAGCTTTTTCTTTTGATAATAATCTAAATACAATAACTGCTTGTTCTTTGTCAAGTTCATCTAATATCATTGACACATCAGCACTTTTCATTTCTTTAAGCTCTTTTTTTAATTTTGTAAATTGCTTATTTTGTATTAGATCTTTTATTTCTTCTATATTCATTTCTAATTTCCATTCCTTTCTAAAAAATTAAACTAACTTTCTCTTTATTAAAGTCCCATAACATGTGTCGCAACTTGAAAATATACCAATATCGAACACACATCAACAACCGTTGTAATTAACGGTGCTGCCATAATCGCAGGGTCTAATTTTAATTTTTTAGCAATCAATGGTAATGTACATCCTATTATTTTTGACACAATGACTGTGGCAATTAATGTTATACTTAAGACTATTGCAAGTTGAATATTTTGATATTGAATCATTATTCTTACCATATTTACAACTGCTAAAGCAATACCAACAATTATTGCTACTCTAATTTCTTTCCAAAGTACTCTAAATATATCCTTTAATTCTATTTCATCTGTAGCAAGTCCACGTATTATAAGTGTTGAACTTTGTGAGCCACAATTTCCACCTGTTCCCATTATCATAGGGATAAATGCAACTAATAATGGTACTGCTGCAAATGCATTTTCATAATTTGTTAATATATTGCCCGTAAATGCTGATGATAACATTAATATTAACAACCATACTATTCTACTTTTTGCATGCTTAAATACTGATGTTTGAAAATATCCATCTTCTGTTGGAGTAATAGCTGCCATTTTCTCAAAATCTTCTTCTACTTCATCTTGTAATACATTTATAGCATCATCTATTGTTACTATTCCAACTAATCTGTTTTCATGGTCAACTACTGGTAATGCATAAAAATCGTATTTGTCGAATTTTTTTGCAACCTCTTCTTGATCTTCTAGTGTTTTTACAGATATTATATTTGTTTCCATCAATGTCCCTATTTTGGTTTCTTTTTTACTTAGTAAAATATCTTTTATATTAATAATACCTTTTAATATTCTCTCTGAGTTTAATACATAACATGTATAGATTGTTTCTGAATCTACACCTATCTTCCTGATTCTTTTTAGAGCTTCTTCTACTGTCATATCTTCTTTTAAATCTATGAACTCTGTTGTCATAATACTTCCAGCACTGTCTTCTGGATATTTTAATAATTCATTTATTGTTTTTCTATCTTCTTTTGGTATCGCTTTTAGTATTTTAGGAACTACATTTGATGGCATTTCTTCTATCAAGTCAACTGTATCATCCATAAATAATTCATCTAACACATTTTTTAATTCCACATCTGTTAAATCATTAATTAATTTTTCTCTCATGTCTGATTCCATGTGTGAAAAAGCTTCTCCTGCTTTTTCTTTTGTTAGCAATCTAAATACTATTACTACACTTTCTTTATCTTCTAATTCATCTAAAATCTCAGATATATCAGCACTATTCATTTCTTTTAGCTTTTCTTTTAATACATTAAACTTTTTTTCATTTAATAATTTTTTTACTTCTTCTACTTCCATTTCTTCCCCCTTATTTTATTTTTTAGAAATGGATAGAACATTTAATAAATCAAAAAATGAATGAATTACCCCAGTCCTTCATTTTTTGATACAATATTTTATCCATCCTCAGATCAGAATTTTCCTGCGGGTCATCACTCATTTTTCTCACCTCTCTTTTTCAACATTTCTATAATATCATATTTTATAAAAAAAATAAATAGTTTTACATAAATTTTAGCAAAAAATTACCAGATAATGAAGCGGTTAGTTCATATGTCCTTAAGACCTCAAGATGTATCAACAAATGGAGTACATAAAATAAATGAAAGATTTTGTGTATCTAATCTTAACACTAGAAGTTCTTATAGAAGCAAATGAGGAATGTTCACGGGCAAACTTGTAAGTTTGAGCCAGAGTGAAAGAGGCTCATTTGCATCTATTAAAACTTCTGTGGTAAGATTGGCTTATCCAAAATCTGTAATGGTCTTTATGTACTCCATTTGTTGATACATCTTGAGGTCTTAAGGATATATGAACTAACTGCTTAAGTATCTAGTAACAAAAAACTTAGAATATTTTCATACTCTAAGTTTTTTACTTTTAACCTTATATAACTTTAGGTTCATTATTATCATTCTTTAAATTTAATTGATATTCTGAATTTCCAAATGCTAATATCATAATAAATATTGTATTTAACAGTATTAATCCGACTGCAAAACCAGTACTCTTACCAAATGCATTTGCAAGGTTAATCATTAGATAAATTGTAAGACCTAATGATATCAATGGTCCAATAACTGGCACCCAAACCAATAAATATAACAATATAAGCCATGGTGATATTCCAGCTATTCTGTATAGTATAACACTGCTATATATTGGGATAAGTGATTTCCAACCAGCCTCTCCAGCTTTAGTAAAGATTTTCCAATTTGCAATAATTGTAAAAACCAAAATAGTTACCATGATTGCTAACAGTGCCATGAATACTGACATTGTTACTAATCCAGCCATTAAAGCAATATCAGAACTTTGGTCAGCAAATGTAGTCATTAAACTATCATATTCTGTAGTATTCATTTGTATTCCTCCTTTTATTTCTTTCTATCTTTATTTTACTAAATTCGACAAAAAATATCAATAGGAATTTTAAAAAAAATTTAATACATTTTTGTTATAATTATTACGACTTCTTTCCAATATAATAGTTCTTTTTTCCCCTTTTAATTATAATATATGTGTCATCAATAAACATTTCATTTGAAATTGTAATAGCACTATCTGTTACTTTTTCTCCATTAATTGATACTGCTCCACTTTGTACAAATTCTCTAGCTTCCCTTTTACTAGAAGCTGCTCCAACATTTACAAGCATATCAATAATTCCAATATCTGTCTCAACATCTTTCATGTCTTGTTCATCAAATAATTCTGTTATGTCTTGTTTTGTTAAATCGTCAAATTTGTTATTAAATAAACTTTGTGCTAATTTTTCTGCTCTCTCATATTCCTCTTCTCCATGTAAAAATGTGATTATTTCTCTTGCCAAAGCTTTGTGTGCTTCTCGTAACTCTGGATGTTCATTATTTTTCTTTTCATATTCTTCAATCTCTTCTTTTGATAAAAATGTATATATTTTTAAATAATCTATTACCATACTATCTTCTACATTTACAAAGAATTGATATAATTTATAACTTGATGTTTTTGCTTTATCAAGCCATAAAGCGTTTCCTTCACTTTTTCCAAATTTCTTTCCTTGTGAATCAGTTACTAATGGCATTGTGAATCCATATACTTCATCACCTGTTGCTCTTCTAATTAAATCTATTCCTGCAGTGATATTTCCCCATTGGTCTGATCCCGCACATTGTAAATCTACGCCTTTATTTTCATGTAAATATTTAAAATCTAATGCTTGTAAAATCATATATGAAAATTCTGTATATGTAATTCCTGTATCTAGCCTTCTTCTTATAATATCTTTATCTAACATATAGTTAATATTAAAATACTTACCATAGTCTCTTAAAAAGTCAATCACATCTATATTTTTGTACCAATCGTAATTATTTACAACTTCAAAACCAAATATATTTTCAACCTGTTTTTTTAAATGCACAAAATTTTCTTGCACTTTTTCCTTACTAATCATAGCTCTTTCTGTTGTAGGTCTAGGGTCTCCTATCATCCCTGTTCCTGCACCTACCAAAAGTATTGGATTGTGCCCTGCTTCTTTTAACCTTTTTGATATTAAAAAACTTGATAAATGTCCTACATGCAAACTATCTGCTGTTGGGTCTGTTCCTATATAAAATGTTAATCCTCCTTTATTTAGTTTACTTTCCAATTCTGGACTTGAAATATCCTTTATTAGTCCTCTCCATTTTAAATCTTCTACTAATGTCATTGTATTGCTCCTTTCAAAATCGTTTAAATTTTATCATATTATAACATATTCTATTTTTTTTGGCAATTATTTCTCACTTTTTTCTAAAGGACCTTAATTCTATTTTTTAAGGATAAGTTACTTACACATAATAGATAAATAGTCCAAGTACTCTTACACCCCAGAACAGTGTCAACAGATGAATTGCATAAAATATCTGTAATGGTTTTTATGCAATTCATCTGTTGACACTGTTCTGGGGTGTAAGAGTACTTGGACTATTTATTTTAACTCTTTTAATGCTTTTTCAGTAATCTTTTCCTTATCAAAAAATTTCACTAAAGCAATAATTAAAAATGTAATAGCAAAAGTAATCAAATATACTATTATACTTATTTTCCAATTTCCTCTTGAAAAATATTGGCCTACAATCGTTGATGACACAATAGACGGGAACCTACAAAGTGTAGCAATAGCAATAAATCTTGCTGGCTTTATTGGGAATAATGCACCTATATAAGTAAGTAAATCTTTTGGAGTCCCAACTATAGCAAAACAAATTGCAAATATAAATTCAATATTTTGTGGATTTCGAAAAACTTTACTATTCTCAATTTTATCTATCTTTTCTTTTCCAAACGAATCATATATAAGTTCTTTTCCAAATTTTTTTGTTAACCAGAAAATCACAGTTGTTGTTAATGCAACAGAAAAGAATATAAATAATGTACCTCCTACAGCTCCATAGCACATTCCTGCAAGTATTTCTAAAGGTTCACCTGGTAACACGACTAAAAATATTTGTGCAAATTGTAATCCAAGTAATGATAAAAATCCATATATCCCTGAATTATTTACCTTTTCTCTAAATGCAATTTGTCCTTCATAAGTAGATAAATTTTTCATTACAGGAAATAAATATATTGTCATTCCAATCATTAAAAGTATTGTTACTACAAATACAACAATTTTTACTATTTTTAATTTCTTATTTTTATTGCTCATTTTTTAGTCCTCTCCTTACTTATTGTTTATAGTTTCTATAATACCTTTTGATATTGCCTCAGCATAGTTTTTTATATTTTCATCAAACAATTTATTATCTTCTTCATCTGAAATAAATCCTAATTCAATTAAACAGCTTGGCATTTTGGTATTATTTAAAACATAGTAATCTGTATTTTCCCCTTTTATCGTTCCATATTTTATTCCTCTATCATTTTGAATTTTGGTTTTCTCTATATATTTCATAATATTGGTAGCTAAATTAATATCTTTCTTACTTCGTTTGCTATTAATCCATATTTCTATTCCATTTCCTGTATCAGCACTATTTCTATGCAATGAAACAAATAAATTCGCCTTTTTCTTGTTAGCAATTTTACATCTCTCTTGAAGTGTACATGTTTTATCATCAGTTCTAGTCATAATGACTTTTATATCTTCTTTTTCAAGATATTTTCTGACTAATCTTGCTACTTTTAAAGTATCATTTTTTTCATATCTATTTTCATCATTTGCCCCAACATCTATGCCACCATGTCCTGCGTCTATACATACAATAATTTTTTTACTTTTATTTATAATACCGCTTATTATTATAACACCAATTATTATTAAAACCACTATTACTATTAAAATTTTTATTTTTCTACTCATATTTTGTCCTTCTTTGTTAAACTTTTGCAAAAATTATTTTAACTTTGAATAAATCCCCATCCAGTTTTAATTCAAATTTTCCTTTCTGCAATTCTGTTAAATTTTGTGCAATAGATATTCCAAGACCGCTTCCTTCAGTAGTTCTTGATTTATCTCCTCTAACAAATCTTTGCATTAATTCTTCTGCCGAAATATTAAGTTTATCTTTGGAAATGTTTTTTACCTCAATAATAACATTATTAGCCAAATTATCCTCTTTGCTTTGTTTTATATCAATATATACTCTTGAATTTTCTAATGCATATTTAGATACATTACTAAATAAATTTTCAATAATTCTATACATATATCTGCTATCTGCCATAATATCTACTTCATTTTTATCAGCATTTATTATAGTTTCAAGTCCTCGCTTTTTGAACTTATCCTCAAATTCCCCTGTTGCTTGTTTTACAAGTTCAACAACATTGATTTTTTCTAAATTTAGAGAAATATTTCCTGTTGAAACTTTTGATGCTTCAACTAAATCTTCTGTAAGTTTTTTCAATCTCTGAGATTTTGAATCTAATATTTCTATATATTCTTTTGCTTGTTCATTATTTATGTTCTCCTTTTTTAATAAATCAACATAATTTATTATTGATGTCAAAGGTGTTTTTATATCATGTGAAACATTTGTAATAAGTTCAATTTTCATTCTCTCACTTTTCATTCTATCTTGAATAGCATTTTCAAATCCATTTGAAATATTATTTAAATATCTTACTGAATTTTTAAATTCATTTTCAAAATCTTCTTCATACAATTTATTAGAATTATCTTCTTCATACATTTCTTTTAATTTTCTCTCAATTTGAGAACAGTTTTTAATGAATTTTATTATTTTATATAAAGTTACCGCAATTAGTATAAACTCTAGCACTACAACCATTCCACTATTATGAAATACTAAAAAAATGAATATTGCTAATGCACTTATTATTATAAATTTTATAATAACTTTTACTTTTAAATCTGATGAATATGTTAATGTATCCCAAACTATTTTTAATTTATGATACACTACACCTCCACATACACATATCCATTTCAGTATCTTACCAGTAATTGTACTTTTAAAAAATGTTTTTGACTTTATTCTTTTTATTGTAGTATTTAATATTATTGCACATAACACATAAATGACCAAGCCACCTGTTACTACTAAAGAAATAATTCCATTATAATCTCTAGTTATTCCTTCTAATAATATAAACGGAATGCATCCAATTATTATTGCAAAAAATATGATTATTTCTAATGGTGTTTTATCAAAATCGTTTAAAACAATACCGTCTTCTCCTTTTTTGTATCCTATTGATATTATCAAATACATTAAAATTAGTATAATTAATATTGTGCTTACTGGTATTATAAAATAACAATATTCTTTAAATATAGAAATTTTATCTAATATATTATTCATTATTGCAACTTGTGAATATTCATAAAAATCTTCAGTATAAGAACTAAATATTTGAAAATCTTCTGCCTTTGCAGTTATATATTCTCTTTTTGGTTGTTCAGTATCTTCTATAGATTCTATGGTATAATAAGTTTTATTAAGATCAGAAAGATAACGTACTCCAGTGTCTTGAATTATTTTAGAATCAGCTTCCATATTTCCATAAATTATATTTACTTTTTTAGAATCTTTATTTTGTTCTATGTATGATTTTATGCTATCTATAGTAAATGTCTGTTCATTTATTGGTACATTTGTTAATGCTTTATTTTTATATATGATTAAAAAATATCTATTTTTTAAATCATCATAATAGTCATGTTCATCTGATGTATATTGTATTTTTATATCGCCATCTTGAGTCGAATGAAATGTATTTTTATCGTGTATTAAATCATAAGTTTTTTCTGATAAATATCCCATATATGATGATACAAATTCATCAGACGCAAAATATTGTTCTTTATTATAATAATTATTTTCTTTCATTATTATAGAAACTATTGATAATACTAATGCCATTATTAAAATCGGTATTACTATATAACTTATCATCTTTAAGATTTTGCTTTGTTTCATTTCTTACCTCCTATGTGAAATTATGTATAAGAGACATTTCTTTCATTTTAAAGTATATCAATGTTATTAATATTAAATAATCATCTGATAGATTATAAAGAAAAAAATGTCCCTAGTATATAATTTACCCTTCTACTTTATATCCAACTCCCCATAAAACTTTTAAGTATTTAGGTTCTTTAGGATTTATCTCAATTTTTTCTCTTATGTGTCTTATATGTACAGCAATTACATTTTCTGCAGCATAACATTCACCGTTCCACACGTTTGTATAAATTTCTTCTATTGAAAAAACTTTTCCCTTATTTTCTGTAAGAAATTTTAAAATATTGTATTCTGTTGGTGTTAATTTAACTTCTATTCCATCTACAATAACTTTCTTTAGTTCATCATCAATTATTAATCCGCCACTTATTATTAATTTTTTATTACTACTCTCTTCAAATGCCCCAAATTTTGTATATCTTCTTATTAGTGCATTTACTCTTGCTATTAATTCGATTGGATTAAATGGTTTTGTTACATAATCATCTGCTCCTATATTTAGCCCATTTATTTTATCTATATCTTCTGATTTAGCAGATAACATTATTACTGGAATGTTTTTATCTTTTCTAATATCTTCTAGTGTTTCCAGTCCATCTTTTTTAGGCATCATTATATCTAATATAACTAAATGTATTTCATTATTTTTTATTTGTTCTAATGCTTCTTCACCATCATAAGCTTTATAAACTTTGTAGTTTCCTTTTCCAAGATATATTTCTATTGCTTTTACTATTTCTTTATCATCATCAACTACTAATATGTTGTACATTTTTTTCACCTCTTTATTTTCATTGATTATATTATATCAAATTTTTCTTAAGAAGAAATAGAGAAATTATTAATTATTTCTTAAATTTAATAGTAAATTGCGTAATATAAGGTATTTGCATTAGATTAATAGTTATAAGTCAGTAGTTCAAGTGTCTTTATATCTTAGGGAGGTGCCAATAGATAAATTTCATAAAATAAATGAAAGATTTTGTGTATCTAGTCTTAGCACTAGAAGTTATTGAAGAATCAAATGAGGGATGTTCACGGGCAAACTTATAAGTAAGTTTGAGCTTGAGTGAAAGAGGCTCATTTGATTCTACTAAAACTTCTGTGATAAGATTGGCTTATCCAAAATCTGTAATGGCTTTTATGAAATTTATCTATTGGCACCTTCCTAAGATATAAAGACACTTGAACTACTGCCTCATTTGATAGTGAAACGGTTATTATGTTCTTTAAACTTCTTGAATTAACTAGTAAAATTTGATAAAATTATATTATCAAATTATTTACAGAAAGGATTTAATCAATTAAATAAATTTAGAATTTATAAAAATTATTGATTAGGCAAAAAATATGATTCTAAAATATGTAATTTCAGATACAAAATACGAAAATATTAATCAAATTCTAAAACAAGAATTTCATGTTTCTACAAGATTACAACACAAACTTATAAAAAATAAACATATTTATTTAAATAACAAAATCATCGATACACGTTCATCTGTTTCTATTAATGATATTATCACTGTTGATCTCGACTTTGATGAGGAAAGTGATAATATAATAGCAACAAATATGCAACTTAATATTGTGTATGAAGATAATTGCTTTTTAATTTTAAATAAACCTGCTGGAATTGCTGTTCATCCTTCTATGAAACATTATAATAATAGTATTGCAAATGGAGTCAAATTTTATTTTGAAGATATTGGATTACACAAAAAAATTCGTCCTATAAACAGACTTGATTTAAACACGTCTGGGTTAGTTATTTTTGCCAAAAATGAATATGTTCAAGAAACTTTAAGTAAACAGATGGCAGAAAAAATGTTCCAAAAATATTATATTGCAATAGTTGAAGGAATTTTCGAAAAGAAAATTGGAACAATAAATTTGCCTATTGCCAGAAAAGAAAACAGTATTATTGAAAGATGTATTTCTCCTATGGGTCAAGAATCTATCACCGACTATGAAGTTATAAATGAATTTGATTCTCTTTCTGTTGTTAAATGTCATCTACAAACAGGACGTACTCATCAAATACGTGTACATATGTCTGCAATAGGGCATCCATTATTAGGTGATACATTGTATGGTACCTCTTCAACTTTAATTAGTAGACAAGCTTTACATAGTTACAAAATATCTTTTATACACCCTATTACAAATCAAAATATGAATTTTACATGTGAATTGCCTGATGATATGAATTTTATTCAAAAAAATCATGAGTATATCCTAAAATAGGATTTCTCATGATTTTTCAAGTAAATCTATAAGCCGGGTTCTGTCATTTAAAATAGTCATTTATCTAGGACATATATTGCTATATGCCTCAAGCCACACAAATCAGAAGACACCGAGCAAGTTTAATCTTCTACTTAGGTGTTGCTCCAGATGGGGTTTACACTGTCCCAGTATGTCACCATACCAGCGGTGAGCTCTTACCTCGCCTTTTCATCCTTACCTTTATTCTTTCATTCAAAAGTTAAAGGCGGTTATTTTCTGTTGCACTTTCCTTAAGGTCTCCCTCACTAGACGTTATCTAGCATCATTGCTCTATGGAGCCCGGACTTTCCTCTCGTAATTCCTTTCGAAATTTACCAGCGACTATTTAATTTACTTGAATTTTATTATACCATGTTTAAATCCACTTGTAAAGAAAAACTAAATCCATTCGCCATATTTTTTGATATATATCTTTTTTGCCCATCCTGCAACAATACAATATAATATTGGAACTCCTATTATAATTGAAAAATATTTAGGTTCAAGTGCAGTTAATCCTATAGATTTTCCTATAAATGTAAACGGAACGATCATTCCTATTATGCTAAGTGCAATTGATGATATATAAACTGCTTTTGATGCATGACTTTGTACAAATGGTTTTTTTGCAGTTCTTATAACATGCATTCCAACTAAATTAGAAACTATACTATAAGTAAACCACGTTGTTTGAAATACTGCTACTTCATGTGCTTTGAACACAAACCATATTAATGCAAATACAATTAAATCAAAACATGAGCTTAATGGTCCCATAAACAGCATAAAGTGTTTTAAACCTTTTACATCAAACTGTTTTGGTTTGTTTAAATATTCTTCGTCTACATTATCTAATGGTAAAGTTAGTTGCCCAAAATCATAAAGTAATCCCTCCACTAACAATTGTATAGGTGTCTCTGGTAAGAATGGAAGTAGTACACTTGCAATTATAACTGACATTACTTCTCCAAAATTGAAGCTTGCTGCAAGTTTAATATATTTCATTAAATTTGCATAAGTATGACGTCCCTCTTTTACACCATCAAGTAAAACGTGTAAATCTTTTTCTAGTAATATTATATCTGCAGATTCTTTTGCAATATCAACTGCTGTATCAACTGAAATTCCTACATCTGAATTTACAAGTGATGGGCTATCATTTATTCCATCTCCCATATATCCAACCACATTTCCACCATCTCTTAATAGTCTAACTATACGAGCTTTTTGAATTGGCGAAAGTTTTGCAAAAATATTTGTCTTTTTTAATAATCTTTTTACACCTTGGTCTGCTAATTTATCTATTTGAGCTCCTGTAACAATTTGTTTTGATTTTATACCAACCTTTTCACATACACATCTTGTAACTTCTACATTATCACCTGTTAAAACTATAACTCTTATTCCATTTCTTCCAAGTTTTTCTATAGAAGATTTAGCTGATTCTTTTGGTGGATCAAGAAATCCTATAAATCCAATAAGAACCATATTTTTTTCATCTGAAACATCAAACTCATTTGTTTTGTTTAAATCATTTTTCTGGCATACCGCAACAACACGAAGTCCTTGCTTATTTAATTCTTTTGCAATTTTTTTAATATTTTCTTTTATTGTATTTGTAATAGGTTCAACTTTTCCTTGATAATCTATCAATGTACATATTCCTAAAATTTCTTCTACTGCTCCTTTTGTAATTAATTGTGTCTTATTTCCATCATTTACTATTACAGAAAGTCTACGTCTTGAAAAATCAAATGGTATCTCATCTATTTTAGTATATTTAGTTGATTCTTCATCTAATCCATGTTCTCTTCCACGACTTATAACTGCTTCATCTATGTTACTTCTTAATCCTGTTTGAAAATACGCATTTAAAAAAGCATGTTTTAATACTCTGATGTCTTCATTTCCCATAACATCTAAATATTTTTCTAATACAATTTTATCTTCTGTTAATGTTCCTGTTTTATCTGTACATAATATATTCATTGCTCCAAAGCTTTGAATTGAATCTAATTTTTTTACTATTGTCTCCTTTTTAGACATTCGCAAAGCTCCTTTTGATAAACCAGAGGATAGAATTACTGGTAATAACAATGGTGTTATACATATTGCTATTGCTACTGCAAATGTGAATGATATTATAATGCTATGTTTTTGAACTGTAAGTAAAAATACTATCGGTATTAATATAAGCATAAATTTTATTAAAAGTTTACTAATATTTTCTATTCCTTTTTGAAAAGCTGTTTTAGGCTTTCCTGTTGTTAATGTGTGTGCAACTTTGCCAAAATAGGTATTATCTGCTGTTAATACAACAATTCCTTTAGCAGACCCACTTATAACATTTGTCCCCATAAAACATATTGTATCTATATCTGAAAGGCTTTCAATTACCTCATCTTTATTTAATTCAGTATTTTCAAGTTTCTTTATTGCTTCTGATTCTCCAGTAAGTGTTGATTGTCCAACATACAAATCTTTTGATTCTATTATTCTAAGGTCTGCAGGTATCATATCTCCTGCTGAAAGTATGACCATATCCCCTGGTACAAGTTCCTTAAAAGGTACTTTGATTTTTTTACCATTTCTTACAACTGTAGCTGTTGTTGATACTAATTGTTTTAACTTCTCTGCTGCTTTGTTCGAACGATATTCAGAAAAGAAATCCAAAAACGTACTAACTGTTACTAATACTAAGATTACTATTATATTTGCATAGCTTGGTGCTTCTGCCAGATAAACATCTGTATAACATAAAATTAATGCTATACCTATTAAAATACTATTAAAAGGCGTAAATAAACTACGCAATAAATAATGATACCATTTTTTGGGCTTTGATTGTGTTACTTCATTATGCCCATATTTGCTAACTTTTTGTTCAACTTCTTCGTCTGTTAATCCTTCTTCTTTCACGTTAAATTCTGAAATAAACTCGTCTTTTGATGTTTTGCACAAATATCCATATATCTTATCTGCATTTACATCTTCTTTTTTGTCATTTGCCATTTTTACCTCCTTAAGTTTGTCAAAATGGACAGACTTTATTGACAAACTTTCTTTTTTATTATATATCTTTTGTTGTTTTTTAAACAATAATATAATATCACTATAAATTTTATAATTCAATATTTCGGGTTTTATTTTTGTAAATTTTTAATTAACATTTTAATCAATTATTTTTTATAACATTAAGAATTAGATACATCAATTTATTTAAATATAAAAAAGAGAATTCCCTCCAACTGTATTTCAGTCAGAGGGAATCAAACAGTTAATTATTATTCATTAGATTGTAGCATTAGCTGGCTACTGGGATTAGAAACTTATTGGCTACAGAAATCGTATGAAAGTATTTTTCACCTTCATATTTAATTAATAAATTATATACTGCCTGTAACTCATTAGCATACACTTCGCAATTGTTAATCAAGCTATATTCTGTAAGACTGTCATAACTTATATGTCCATCTCCCCATCTAACTTGCAAGTCATTATTAAACCCGCCAACTGCGAATTTATTGTTATATGCATATGTTTCGCTTATAACAAAACCATCCTGAGAGTATCCAAGAAAACTATCGTCCATACTGTTAACAGCTAATCCATCCAGATATGGATCTGTTGATTTTAATGCCATATCTATATGGACATGTTCTACAAGAACTTCTGCATTTTTCGGCATATTTTCTAACTTTGCAGATATATTTATCATCTTAAGATCAGTTATTTTCCACTGATCCAAACTATAATCAATGTCATACTTTGTTACAAGTTTCATGTCTTTTTCAACTACTTCACTGCTTTCTAGCGCAGACCCACTAACAGGGCACATTGTTGGTGTTTTTGTCTCTTCTTCTTCTTTACAACCTGCTAAAAGAGTTGCACAAATAATACCTGCTACCATAATTGCAATTAACCGCTTTTTCATTTTTTTCTCCTTTCATGTCGTTGTTTACCAAATTTTCAGTAAACATTCTACCTGATACAAAATTGTATTTCGTTGTACCCACGAATAATGAATACATTATATCACGCCGCCTATTTTATGTCAAGTTTTTTTCTTGAAGCAACTATTGACAATTTTCTTTTCCAACAATTTCTTCAAACACTTTTAAGATATCATCAGTTAGATAAATTGCACCACAAGATTTTAAATCTTCATTGATTTTAACCATAACACTAATATTGTTTTGTTCACCATGAAAAAATTTAATTGCACCTCTAAGTTTTGTTTTTTGTTCCTCTGTAAGGTTTGTAATATTAAGAGTCAGCATATTAGGTTTGTTCTCTCCAAAATTTTTAATCTCATTTGCCACTATTTTGGTTTCATCATCTTCTCTAACGCTAAGCCTTCCACTAATCATAACAATATTTTCTTCCACTAACATATCCTGAGCTTTAATATATGTTGGTTCAAATACAATAATTTCTACTGAGCCATACAAATCTTCTATTGTAACAAATGCCATTATCTTATTATTTTTAGTATATTTCTTTTTTACAGATGTGATAATTCCAGCTATCTTAACTTGTCGCCCATCATTTGTCTCATCTATTTCATGCATTTGTAATGAAGATATATTTGTTGTAGCTATTATTTGTTCTCTTATTTTTTCAAGTGGATGTCCTGATATATAAATTCCTAACATTTCTTTTTCTATTGAAAGTAATTCTCTTTCATTTAATTCAGGTTTTTCCGTAAAATTATATTTTATTTCGTTTATATTGTTTTCTCCTTCGCTACTTTCTCCACCTAAATCAAACATTGATACCTGACCATCTATTCCTTTTTTATTATAAGATTGAATTGTATCTATTATTGTTTCAAAAGAAACTAATAGCGTTGCTCTTGTTTCTGGAAATTCTGTAAATGTTCCTGCTTTTATTAAGCTTTCTACACATTTTTTATTTACAGATTCCCCAGCCATTCTTTCGCAAAAGTCTGTAAATCCTGTAAATTCTCCATTGGTATTTCTTTCTTTAATTATATTTTCTACTGGTTGTACACCAACATTTTTGATGCTTCCTAATCCAAAACGGATTTTTCCATTTTCAACAGTAAACTTTCCAAAACTTTTATTTATATCTGGTTTTAATATTTCTATTCCAAGCTTTTTACACTCGTCTATATATTCTGGAACTTTATCTAAATTTCCTAAATAGCTGTTAAGCATTGATGCCATAAATTCTGCTGGATAATATGCTTTTAAATATGCTGTTCTATATGCAACTACTGCATAACACGCTGCATGTGATTTATTAAATGCATATTTTGCAAATTCAGACATTTCGTCAAATATTTTGTTTGCAGATTCTGCATCTATTCCATTTCTTACACAACCTGGTACAACTACATTTTCCTCTTCATCAACTTGCCCATTTATAAAGACTTCTCTTTCTTTAGCCATTACATCAAGCTTCTTTTTTCCCATGGCTCTACGTACTAAATCTGCTCTTCCTAGAGAATACCCTGCTAAATCTCTTACTATTTGCATAACTTGCTCTTGATATACCATACATCCATAAGTTACATTTAATATAGGTTCCAAACTTGGATGTGTATATTCATTATGGCCTGGATTTTGTTTTCCTCTTATATATCTTGGTATTTGATCCATTGGTCCTGGACGATATAATGAAACACCAGCTATTAAATCTTCCAAACAATCTGGTTTCAATTCTTTCATAAAGTTTGTCATTCCTTGAGATTCGAATTGGAATATTCCTGATGTTTTGCCTTCTTGCCATAGTTTATATACTTTTGGATCTGACATCTCTTGGTCAAATTCTACATCTATTCCTTTAGTTTCTTTCACAAGATTAATTGTATCTTTTATAACAGTTAAAGTTCTTAGTCCTAAAAAGTCCATTTTTAATAGTCCTAATTCCTCAAGTGTTGTCATTATATATTGAGTTGAAATTTGATTATCTCTTACATATAAAGGCACATAAGTATCTACTGGGTCTTTTGTGATTACAACACCACAAGCATGTGTTGAGGCCTGTCTTGGCATACCTTCTAATGCCATTGCGATATCTAATAATTTATGAATTTGCTCATCAGCTTCATATAAATCTTTTAATTCTTTATTTTGTTCTAATGCTTTTGGAATTGTTATGTGCAATTCTGTAGGTATCATTTTTGCAAGCTTATCAGCTTCTGCATATGGAAAATCTAATACTCTTGCAACATCTCTTATTACCATTTTTGCAGCCATTGTTCCAAATGTTATAATCTGAGAAACATGGTCATGTCCATATTTCTCAGAAACATAGTCAATTACTTTTTGTCTGTCCACATCAGAAAAATCAACGTCGAAATCTGGCATGCTTATTCTTTCTGGATTTAAAAATCTTTCAAAAAGTAATCCATATTTCATTGGGTCAATATCTGTTATTTCTATTGCATAAGCTAGAATTGATCCAGCACCTGACCCTCTTCCAGGTCCAACAGGAATTCCATGGCTTTTTGCAAAATGTATAAAATCCCATACTATCAAATAATAGTCAACATATCCCATTTTTTTGATTATACTAATTTCATATTCTGCTCTTTTTAAAATTTCTTCTGATGGATTTTCTCCATATCTCTTTTTTAGTCCGTCATCACATAATTTTTTTAAAAAATCATAATGTGTTGGATATTCTGCTGGCACATCATAGTTTGGCAATATTGTGTGTCCAAATTCAAACTCTACATTACATTCATCTGCAATTTTTACTGTATTTTCTATTGCATCTGGAAATGCAGAAAAATAGTCACTCATTTCTTGTGGTGATTTTACATATAATTCATCTGTTTCAAACTTCATTCTGTCTTCATCATTCATTCTTTTTCCTGTTTGAATACACAAAAGTATCTCATGATTATATGCATCTTCTCTTTTTAAATAATGTGCATCATTTGTTGCAACTAATGGAATATCTAGTTTTCTTGCTAATTGTACTAATTTTTGATTTGCTAAAACTTGTTCTTTTAATCCATTATTTTGAATTTCTATATAATAATCTTTTCCAAATACTCTTTTATGCCATAATGCTATTTCTTCTGCTTTTTGATTTTGACCATTCAATAGTGCTTGATTTACACTTCCAGCTAAACATGCACTTAAACAGATTATCCCTTCATGATACTTTTCTAATACTTCTAAATCTATTCTCGGCTTATAATAATATCCTTCTGTAAATCCTATTGATACTAATTTACTTAAATTTTTATAACCTTCATTATTCTTGGCAAGTAATATTAAATGATTATATTTGTTGTCTATATTAGGTTCTTTGTTAAGTCTTGAACGTGGTGCAACATATACCTCACACCCTATTATTGGCTTAATTCCTTCTTTTTTACATGCTTTATAAAAGTCAATAGCTCCATACATTACTCCATGGTCTGTTATCGCCATTGCTTTCATTCCCAGCTCTTTTGCTCTTACTGGTAAGTCTTTTATTCTATTGGCTCCATCTAATAAACTAAATTCACTATGTATATGTAAGTGCACAAACTCTGACATAATCTTCTCCCTTAAATAACTTGGGCAAATTGGTGTCAGTTCCGCTTTTTCCCTTGGGGGGACATTTGGGGTCGGTTCCATTTTTGCCCTTTTGAATACTTCTATCACATTATTTTCAATTTTAAAATAGTTTTTTTATTTTTAGCAAAAATGAAAAAAGGGCAAAAATGGAACCGACCCCAAATGTCCCCCCAAGGGAAAAAGCGGAGCTGACACTAAATGTCCTAAAAAAAGCAATCCCCGCCTTAGCCGTAAGTTGTCTGAATTTTTAAGGACCTGTCTTCGACAGGTGGGTGCCTACTTGAATACTACTGGGCTTCTTACTACTCGAAAGTGTAAGCTTGCACGCCATACTCAAAGACTTTGGCCCCGGCTTAAACTTGTAGGTTCTAAAAATTCTATGCTATACGCACTATGCAGGGTTTTTGCTTATTTTTTATTAATAATATGATAGCATATAATTCCACTTATTGCAAATATTTTATAGTTCAAATCTTTTAAATTTTATATGCTGTTTTTATTATTTCTCCTTTTTTTTAATTTATTCTCTTTCTTTTTCTCTTTTATTAATTTGACAATATAACAATTCCTCCATAATCAATTACATCTAGTCCACTAAAATCGATTATATTTAAATCTCTTTGTTGTATAAACTGTTTTATACTTCCATCTTTATCAATTTTTTTTAAGTCTCCAGAAATTATTATGTTATTATTTATTCTCGAAATTGCACCACCTATAAAGCCTTTTATATTACTATATCCATTTTCATTCAGTAACTTTATGTCTAATTCATTCTTTAGGTATAAAACATCTACTTTATGTTTTAATAATATCTTATATAATCCTTTATCTGTAACAATCGCACTATTATCGTCAATTACTGCTATTGAACAATTTGTATATCCTTGTGTTGTATTTATAAGTTCATATCCTTGTTTTACCAATTCCTCTTTTATTTTATAATCTGTATATATAAAGTTATGTAATGCTTTTTTTCCTATTGTACAAACATTATATTTTATGTCATAAGGATATTTTTTGTCTATATATTCTACTCCTTTTTCTATATTATACCATTCTTGAAGATCGTTTTTTATTTGAATATACTTACTCGGCTCCACTATTAATTTTTCTCCGATTTTGCACGTAAAAATATCCACATGTGCTGATATTTCTGGATATACATTATCACTTTTTTTTATTTCTTTTAGTTTATATCCTAATTCTTTTAATTTTTCTTTTTCGATTTTTCTCATTCGCTCATCTATTATTACAATTTCATTTTTCATTTCTTTTTACTAATTCTTCTGCCAATCCCAGATAATCTTGAGGTTTTAAATTTAACAAAACGTTTTTATCTGTTTCATCAATTTCTAGTTTTTGAATAAAGTCTCTCATTTCTTGAATTGTTATGTTTCTTCCTCTAGTCATATTTTTTAAAATTTCATATGCATTTTTATATCCATTCTTTCTTAATATAGTTTGCACTGCTTCTGCTAATATTTCAGGAGTATTATTTAATTCTTCCTTTAAAAACTCGTCATTTGCTTTAACTTTTCCTATTCCTTTTATAGTTTGTTTAATTGCTATAATCGTATGTGCCATAGCTACTCCTATATTTCTAAGAATAGAGGAATCACTCAAATCTCTTTGCATTCTGCTGATTTGTAAATTATCTATAAAGCTTGTCAAAATACCATTTGCAATCTTTATATTTGCCATGGAATTTTCAAAATTGATTGGATTTATTTTATGTGGCATTACAGAAGAACCAACTTCTCCTTTAACATTTTCTTGTATAAAATAGTTTCTGCTAATATACATCCACATATCATTGTTAAAATCAAGCATTATATTATTTAACAATTTTATTTCTGAAAATATTATTGATATATTGTCATGTGATTCTATTTGAGTAGTAAATAAATTACATTCTAATCCAAAGCTTTCTACAAATTCTTTACTTACTTGTATCCAATCGATGTTTGGATAAGAAATTACATGTGCATTAAAATTTCCAACTGTTCCATTAAATTTTCCAGCAATTTTTTCTGTTTTTATTTTATCTAAAATTTTGTTAAGTCTGTATACATATATTATCCATTCTTTCCCTACAGTTGTTGGTGTTGCACTTTGTCCATGTGTATGTGACAACATTGGTATATTATAATATTCATTTGCTTTACTCTTTATTGCTTCTATCAATTTATTCATATTTGGTATATATATTTCTTCTAAAAGTTGTTTTTCCATTATTCCATAGGCTAAATTATTTATATCTTCTGATGTACATGCAAAATGTATTAAATGATTGTATTTATCAATATTTTTTTCTTTAAATTTTTCATCTAAATAGTATTCTACTGCCTTTACATCATGTTTTGTAGTTGCTTCTATCTCTTTTACTCTTGTTGCTTCTTTTAAATCAAATTTTTCTCCTATTTGATCTAAAATCTTTAAATCATTTTTGTCTATATCAAATTCTTTAAGAGTTGCTAATTTTTTTAACCATTCTAATTCAACTATAACTCTATTTTTTATCAAATAATATTCACTAAAACAATTTCGCACTTCTTTTGTCATTTCTCTATATCTACCATCTACTGGTGAAATATTATATAAATTTAACATACTATCATTGCATCCCTTCCAGCTCCTATTCCAATAAATTTTATTGGAACTCCTACTATTTCTTCAATTCTATTAAGATATTTTTTTGCCTTTTCTGGCAAATCGTCTCTATGTTTTATTTCACTAATATCTCCAAAATTCCCTTCAAATGTCTCATATATAGGCTCGCTATTTGCTATTTCTTCTGAATCTGTTGAATATTGTGTACATATTTTACCGTTTTTTCTATATCCTACACATAATTTTATTTCTTCTAATTTTCCTATAGTATCAACATGGTTTATTGCTAACCCTGTTATACCATTTATCATAACTGCATATTTTAATGCAACTAAATCTAACCATCCACATCTACGAGGTCTTTTAGTAGTTGTTCCATATTCATGTCCTAATTCTCTTATTTTATCTCCAACTTCATTATCTTGTTCTGTTAAATATGGCCCTTCTCCTACTTTTGATGAATATGCTTTTAATACTCCATAAACCTCTCCTATATATTTTGCACCAATTCCTGTTCCTGTGCAAATTCCTCCAATGCTTGGATTTGATGATGTTACATAAGGATAACTTCCAAAATCTATATCTAGTAATGTTGCTTGTGCTCCTTCACATAGAATTTTCTTATCTTCTTCTAATGCATTATGTAATAAACTAACTGTGTCAACTACATATTTCTTTAATTTATCTGCATATATATTGTATTCTTCTATTATTTCATCTGCATTTAAAGTCTTATGTCCATATAATTCAAAAATTTTATTTTTTGTCTCAATATTTGTTCTTAGTTGTTCTTCAAACCTTTTGTTTACAAAATCTCCCATTCTTATTCCGCATCTTTCGTATTTGTCACAATATACTGGTCCAATACCTCTTGCAGTTGTTCCAATTTTGTTTTCTCTTAATTCTTCTTGCAATCTGTCCATTTCTATATGATAAGGAAATATTACATGTGCTTTATCACTTATTCTTAGATTATCTACACTATATCCGTTTGCTTCTATTCCTTCCATTTCTTCAATCAAAACTTTTGGGTCTACAACTACACCATTACCTATTATAGCTATTGTTTTGCTATTTAATATTCCTGATGGTATTAAATGGAATGAAAATTTCTTTCCTTCTATTTCTATTGAATGTCCAGCATTATTTCCGCCTGTGCACCTTACAGACAAATCTGCTTTTTGTGATAGATAGTCAATAATCTTTCCTTTTCCCTCATCTCCATAAAAACTTCCTAAAACAACATTTACTTTGTTCATCAAAAAACCTCCTTTTAGCATTTTATTTTGCCATACAGTTTATTCTGCTACATTTGCATTATACTTGTTTTTTTAGGTTTATGCAATGTTTTTTACTATATTTCTCATTTATTTTATACAATCATCTAATTTTTCATATTTAATATATTCAATATTACTATTTTTACTTCTTTCTACCATACATTCATAAACTTGGTTTCTTAAATCATTTTTTTGTTCGTGCAAGTTTAAACATGTATCTGGAAAGAATGGTCCATCAATATATGTAACAATCCTAACCTTATTTCTATTTTTCCCATAACATTGATATGTATTTGTCATACAAAAAGTTGGTTTATTATATTGCACTGGATACTTGAATGACACTGCCTTAAAAGGTCTTATTTTAGTATAATATGGCCATATGTGAGCCTCTGGATATATAGTAATAGGATGTCCTTTATCTATATGTGTTTTAATTGCAGATATAAAATTTTTCATCCCATTTTTATTATTTGGAATTGGTATTGCTCCTAGTAATTGAACGCTATTTCCCAGAATCTTCATAGAAACATTTTCTGGATTTACTATAAAATGATTTCTTTTCGGGTACATTGGAAGACTAGGTATAAATACATCAGCAAAAACTTGTGTATGGTTTACATACACAAAATACCCCTGTTTTTTATATTCTTTTAACTTTTCTTTTCCTATATATTTTATTCTAAATTTAGTTTTACCATATATAATTTTTATTGGCATACTTAGTACATTTTGCAATAAAAAAGAGGCAAAATTCCACAAAGGGTTTTTGTGAATATATTTATAATTTTCATCAATAACCCTAGGCGTTATATTTGCCCCAGAAAACTCATCATTTAGTTCATCTTTATAGTAATTGATTTTATTAGATTTCATCATTTACTTCCTTTTTTAATGTAGTATATTCTAGTGGAATTCCATAAAATTCCTCATAAATATTTTTCCAAATCTCGAAATTTTTGTTTTTCATAATCTGAACGTTTTCTTTTTCAGACAAGTTCTGATTTGGATATATTGGTTCCTCTATATGAACATAATATTCTTTTATTGGGAAACCATCTTCTCCTATTATGTCACTATCTGTCATTGTTATAAATATTGGTATAACTGGAACATTGCTTCTTGCTGCAAGCTTATATGCTCCATTTTTCAATGGTTTTGGTTTTTCGTAATTCCACCATAAACTTTGCTCTGGATAAATTAATATAAAGTCTCCTCTTCTTAAAATTATATCTGATGCTTGCATAAATTTTATCATTGTTCTTGTATTTGAACTTAATGGCAATGTATCCGCATTTCTGAATAGAAATCCATAAAATCCTGAAAAATTAGTATAGTTGCCTTCTCTTATTACTTTATACAATTTTTTCTTTTCTCTTTGTCCTGATAATGAGAATACCTCTTCTATTGTAAATGAGTCAAATGGGTTGAAATGATTACATGTTAATATTGCCCCACTTTTAATATTGCTTAAATTTTCTAAGCCTATTACATCTTTTATAATTAATTTGTTGTCTTTTATAATTGCCTCTAGGAATTTTTCGCCTAATTTATTTGCAAATTTATTTTTCCATCTGTTTTTTCTCTTTGTCTTTAAATAGTCCACATTTTCTGGAGTTAATTCTATTGTTGGAGGATCATTTTCTGCATCTACATCAAATTTTCCTTCTTTTTCAAGCTGTTTTATCTTCTCTAGTATTTCCACTCGCTCCTTGGATTTCTCAGTTACAACAATATTTCTAAAAATTCTATCATCTCCGACACAACTAGCCTCTGTTTTGGCAAGTTCACGTAGTTTCTCATCTGCAACTCTATCTTCATATTTCATTTCATCTGTGAAATTATTTTTTACTTCTTGTAGCTTATCATAGAACTCTGTTTTTTGGGCAAAGTTCCAAAAATAGTTCGCATATGCTATATTATCATAGTGCCATGGTTTATATTGATAATTATAATGAATTAATTTTATATTATCTTCGTTCACGTCTTTGGTAGCATTTGGCATTACATTCCAAGAAGCATCTAATAATTTTACTCTCCCTTTACATATCCTATTCAAATAATCTTGGTCTTGCACTACAGAATATTTTACATTTTCTAATAAATATAAAAACTTTTCCTGAAATTTATTTTTTCTAAGCTCATCTAAATTCATTATTAACATTCCAGCATTAAAGTAATTTTTATAACTTGAAACTCCAACTACTTTTTCAACGTATTCCTGAAACACTTCATTTTGTTGAATTATGTCATCTCGTACTGCTCCAACTAAGTTATCTCCTATGTCTTCTTTATATAATTCTACAACATCTGTTAAAAGAACTATATCACTATCTAAATATATTGCTTTATTATATTGTGGATATAAATTTGATATAAATAGTCTAAAATATGTTGTCATAGAAAAATAGTCTCTTGTATATAGTTTGTTCTTTATTTTTTCAATATAATAATTTAAATCTACAAATTCTATACTAATATTATCTTTTGTATATTTATTAATTTTTTCTTTATTCTCTTCACTAATATTTGTACATAATATTTTTATCACATAATAATTTTCTTCTGTTGAATGTTCTACAATAGATTGTAATGTTACAGCTAAAAATGGTATATACTCATCATCAACAGCAAAAAATATTGGTATTATTTCTTGGTATTTTTCCATCTAAACTTCCTCTTTCATCCTTACATTAAATTCTTCTTTTAGCCTTAAATATTCTTCTAAATCTTCGTCAAAATAATAACATTTTAGTACTTTATGAACTTCTTCTATATTCCATTGTTTAAAATTTTCCGTATGTGGATATGGCAAAAACATCAGTCTTTTGCAAAAATGACAAATTACAGTATCTTTTTTGTTAAATTTTGATTGTTCATTATATATTCTTGGTAATATTTTCTTTTTTGTAGTTGACCAATATACTGCGTCTTGGTCTGCAAATAACATTTTTTTTGTTTTGATTTTTTCTCTTGCTTTTTTTAATAATCCTGTTTCTTTTATTTTTTTCATATTTAATAATAACATTCCTGCATTTATATAATCTGGTCTTATTAACCAACAACCATACTTTTCTTTAACTGCTGCATATTCATATTCTTCAATGTTAATATTAAATAATTGTGCAATATCTCTACCAACCATAATATCTATATCTAAATATAATAATTTGTCTGGAATCTCTGGAACAAGATCTGCAAATAATCTTAGTAAAGTATATGGTGTGCAATATGCACCTTCATTTACACAATTTTTAAATTCATTTTCATAAATTTTTGTTACATCTATTTTTGTTACTTTGTTTTTTTGATTTTTTCTTTTTACTACTTCATTCAAAAAATCTACTTGTTCATCTTTAATCGGGGTATATTCTGGTTTTATCCTTGTTAATTCTGCTGTGAATATATAACAATTTATTACTTCACTTGTTCTGTTTATTATCGATATTAGTTCTGTTAATGCTCCATCAAATACTTTTTCATTTCCACATAATAATAAATTTATCATTTTCTCCTCTTTTTTGTTTATTATCTCATAATATTTATGATACCATTTTATTTAATTTTTATCAAGAATTTTTTTACAATATTCAAATATTTCTTTAAATTTTATTAATTATATTAAATTTATTTTATTTTATTTTTTCTTTATTACTAAAGGCTTAAAAGACGCTCTATTATAGAACGTCTTTTTTTTGTAGCTCATATACTATATCCACATTATCACAAACGTTTTGAGAATGTGTGACAATTTTTTCTAATACATCTGCATTTGCTTGTATTACTGCAAGTGGTGTTTTCAATTCATGTGATGCATCAGAAATAAATTGTTTTTGTTTTTCTAATGTATCTTCAACAGGTTTAACAATAATTTCTGATACCTTTTTAGAAACAACATATATAATAATCAAAGCAAGTCCTGAAGCGGCACATGAAAATATAACCATATCTTGTATGTGTGTATTTACTTTTTGATTTTCTTGATTTATATATTCCTGAATTTCTGGATTTAACATTGATTGCTGAAAATTCGGCTTGTCTCTCATTCTTGTCATCCTAGCTATATTTTCTCTTGACAAATGTATTGCATTATTGCAATTTAAAACTGCAAACAAAATAATAATTCCAATAACTATAATTGATAATGAAAGCATCATTAAAGTGAATATTTTTGACCTTAATTTTTTAATCATTTCAAAATTGTAATTATCTTTCAATTTCTACCTCCAATTTATAGCCAAGTCCTCTAACAGCCTTTATTTTTACATTTGATTGCAATATCTTTAATTTTTTTCTTAAAAATGAAACATATACTTCAACATTATTATATTCTGCCTCACTGTCATAGCCCCAAATTTTATTAGCTAATATTTCTCTACCCATAATTTGGTTCTTATTTAATAATAATGATTCTAATAATTCTAATTCTTTACCATTTATTGCAATTTCATTTTGATTTGCTTTCATCTTTCCTGTCTTTAAATCTAATACTAAATCTCCAAATTTCATGTCATCTGTATTATCTAAGTCTAAAATATTTGATATTGCTTCATCTTCTCCTTTTTCTCCATCTGTCTCAACTTTTACTGAAAATCCTTCTTTATTCAATGTTTCTGATATTGCATCTGCTAAACTGTATTCATCTTCTATTATTAATACTTTCATTTCATCATCTCCATATATTTATTATATAGAACTTTTATTGAATTTCTATTGAACTTATTATACACATTAATTATTTAATATTGTTTTTACTACCTCTCCAGCAATTATTAAACCTGCAACAGATGGAACAAATGAAATACTTCCTGGAACTTGATTTCTATCTTTCTTGTTTGATTTTATTGGTTCTTCTTTTGAATATACCACTTTCAGTTTCTTAACTCCTCTATTTCTTAATTCTTTTCTCATTACCTTAGCAAGTGGGCAAATGCTTGTTTTGTAAATATCAGCCACTTCGAACCTTGTTGGTTCTAGCTTATTCCCCGTTCCCATACAAGATATTATTGGAATATTTAATCTTTCAGCTCTAACAACTAATTCTATTTTTGCTGTTACTGTATCTATACAGTCTACAATGTAGTCTATAGAATCATCAAGTATTCCTTCTGTTTCTGGCATAAAAAATTCCTGATGAATTTCTACATTTGCATTTGGATTTATATCTAAAATTCTTTGTTTTGCTATTTCAACTTTAGGTTTTCCTATTGTTTTGTGTGTTGCTAATATTTGTCTATTTAGATTTGTTAATTCAACACAATCATTATCTATTAATACTAAATTTCCAATTCCCGCTCTAACAAGTCCTTCTAAAGCAAATGAACCTACTCCGCCCAAACCAAATATTGCTATTTTTGTATTATTTAGTTTTTCTACTCCATCTTTACCTACTACTAATTCTGTCCTTGAAAACTGATTTAACATATTTTGCCTCCTCCTAATACAATATCTTCTACATAAAATACAGCTGATTGTCCTGGTGTGATTGCTCTTTGTGGTTCATCAAATATTACTTTTACTTGTTTCTCTCCATTCTGTTCTATTCTTGCTTTTGCTACTTTTGAAGAATATCTTGTCTTTACTTCTACTTCTATTGGTTCTTTTATTTCGTCTATTAATAATAAGTTAATATCTATTACATTGACTTCTTTTTTGTATAATTCACTTTCTTCGCCAACAATCACTTCATTTTTAATCGGATTAAGTCCTATAACAAATAATGGAACTTTATATGAAATTCCAAGTCCTTTTCTTTGCCCTATTGTATAATTATATAATCCTGTATGTTTTCCTAAGATTTCGCCTTTGCTATTTACTATGTTTCCTTTTTTAGGCTTTAATTCTGAATTATTTTCTAAGAATTTTTTATAATTTCCATCAGGAACAAAACAAATATCTTCACTATCTGGTTTGTTTGCAACTTTTAAATTGTTTTCTCTTGCTATTTCTCTAATTTGCTCCTTATCTTCAAAATCTGCAAGTGGGAAAATTACGTGTTTTATTAATTCCTTTGGAATATTCCATAATACATAACTTTGATCTTTTTTTCCTGCATTTGATTTTTTTAGTACCCATTTACCATATTTTTCACTATATTCTGTTTTTGCATAATGACCTGTTGCAATATATTCACACCCTAATTCTTTGGCTTTTTCCCACATATACCCAAATTTCATATATCTATTACATTCTATACATGGATTTGGTGTTTTGCAATTTGAATAGCAATCTATAAAGTCTTGTATAACATGCTTTTTAAATAGTTCTTTACAATTATCTGTAAAGTGTGGTATTCCTATTGAATTACATACATTCTTAGCATCTATATATGTATTTATATTACAACAACTACTTCCTGCAAATAGTTCTAATGTTATTCCTATTGGTTCATATCCATTTTGTTTTAACAATAAGGCTGAAACACTACTATCTACTCCTCCACTCATTCCTAATAATACTTTTTTATTTTCCATTTCAATTCCTTCCATAGTTACCATATCTTTGCTTTCTTACTTAATGGCAACAATTTATTGTTCATTTTCCATTTTCATCATTTTTATTTAACATATCTTCTATTGTGTGCCATGCTAAAAGTGCACATTTTACTCTTGCTGGCATATTTGATACATTTTTAAATGCAATAGCATCTTCTAATTTTTTTAATTGTTCCTCATCAGTTGTTTCTCTTTTTATCATTTCTATAAATATCTTTATGATTTCTTTTGCTTCTTCTATTGTTTTTCCTCTTAATGTGTCTATCATTATTGATGTTGAAGCTTGTGATATCGCACATCCATGTCCTGTAAATGCCATATCTTCTATTTTATTTTCATTTAATTTTAATTCTAATGTTATTTCATCCCCACAATTTGGATTGTGTCCTATTTCTGAATAGTCTGCTCCTTCTAATTTTTTCTTATTATATGAATTCATACTGTGCTCCATTATTAAATCATTATATACATCTGTTAAATCTTCCATCTTTTTACCTTTCTTTCTTGACATATTTTTTTTAGTGTGTTAATATATATTTATAAAAAGATAAAGAGGCTAGCCCCCTTTATCTAAGTGTGTTTTGTTATGAGATTTGTCCTCGTTTGGATAAATCTCAATTTTTCTTTTTTCAGAACTGTATTTAAATATGTATTTGTTTCTGGAACAAATATGTATCAAAAAATCTATTCCTCCAAAAGAAACTAATTTCATTAATAGATTCTCTATTAACTCCATAGTAGAGACACCTCCTTCTTTTGTAATTTACATTTAAGCCACAATAGCATAAATGCATAGATTAGCAAGCATATAGCATAGTTACTCACCAATCTATGCACTTATGCCAGAATTCGGTACTCCTTTATTCAAACACACTACACGAATTATATCATCGCCGGTAGTAATTGTCAATATTTTTCGAACTTTTTTTCGCTTTATGAAATTTTGTCTCAATTCACGTCTAAATTATATGTATTTTAGAAAATTAATAATATATTGTTTTTGAAATACCGCGTAAGCGACCAAACGAGCTTATGCGAGTGCGATATGGAGCAATCTACATCCTAGTATTCTTAATATGTGGATTGCGACAGCAAGGTATAAAAAAACAATATATTATTAAGTTCTAAATATAGTTTTTATGAGCCTTGAATTGTAATAAATTTCTTAAACATATCATATGCCTTATTTAAAGCATGTACAAGTCTATCTACATCTTCTCTAGTATTGTAAAAATAAAAACTTGCTCTACATGTTGAATCAATACCTAAAAATCTCATAAGTGGTTGTGCACAATGATTTCCAGAACGCACACAAACATTTTCTGAATCCAAAATACTAGCAACATCATGTGGATGTACTCCTTTTATGTTAAATGAAATTACACTTGAATGATTTTCTGTATTTGGAGTTAGATATAATGTCAAATAATCTAATTTTGATAATTCTTGCCTTGCATATGAAACTACATCATTCTCAAGTTCTTGTATTTTTTTATATCCAATTTTTTGAATATAATCAATCGCTGCACCTAATCCAACAACTCCTTCTACGTTTTGTGTTCCTGCTTCAAATTTATTTGGCAATGGTGCAAATGTTGTATCTTGTTCATAAACATATTCAATCATATCTCCACCCATTAAAAATGGTGCCATTTTATTTAATATCTCTCTTTTTCCATATAATACACCAATTCCAAGAGGTGCCATCATTTTATGACCTGAAAATACTAGAAAATCTGCATCTAAATCCTGTACATCTACTTTCATATGTGGAATACTTTGTGCCGCATCTACAACTACAACTGCACCTTTTTTATGTGCATATTTTATAATTTTTTTTACATTGTTTATTGTTCCTAAAACATTCGAAACTTGTGCAATTCCAACTATTTTTGTTTTATCAGTAATTTTGCTTTCAATCTCTTCATCTGAAAGTTCAAAATTTTCGTTAATATACATATAATTTAATTTACTACCTGTTGCTTTTGTAATCTTTTGCCATGGCACTAAATTTGAATGATGTTCCATTATAGAAATAACTACTTCATCATCTTTTTTTAAGTTGTCCATTCCATATGAATATGCAATTAAATTTAAACTCTCTGTTGCATTTTTGGAAAATATTATTTCTTCTCTATGTTTTGCATTTATAAATTCTGCTATTTTTGTTCTTGCATTTTCGTATACCTCTGTTGCCTCAATGCTTAAACCATATGCACCTCTATGTGGATTTGCATTATTTTTTTCGTAAAATTCTTCTACTGCTTTTATTACTTGTATTGGTTTTTGAGTAGTTGCTCCACTATCTAAATACGTTATTTTTCTGTTTTGTATTATAGGAAAATCTCTTCTATATTGATTCATCTTCTATCTCCTCTCAGGGACATTTGGGGTCGGTTCCATTTTTGCCCTTTTTCCCTCTATTAATCTAACTTTTTATCAATTTCTTCTAATATTTTTTGTTTTAAATCCTCATCTGTGATATTTTCCAAAATTTTGTTGAATTTTGCTCTTACCATAAGCTTCATTGCTTCTTTAAGTTCAAAACCTCTGCTCATAATATAAAACAGTTCTTTTTCTCCAACTTTCCCAGCTGAACTACTGTGGTTCCCTTCAACGTCCTCTTCTGAACATAAAAGCATTGGTAATGCTATAGATTTTGCTTTATCAGACAACAGCATACAGGCCTCATTCTCATTTCCAGTTGCTTTTTTACAACCTTTTTTAAAATCGATTGTTCCTTTAAAATGTTTTTTTGCATTATCTTTTAGAGCCCCTTGTACTTCTATATCTATATTTGACTTCACACCTCTTAGTTCACCAATATAATTTAAGTCAAATATTTGATTTTCTTTTCCTAAATAAATTGCATCTAAATTATTGTTTGAACACTCTCCAAGCAAGTTTGAATAATAATTAGTTATACTATGTTTTCCCCCAAAATCTATAATTGTATAATTAATTGTTGCATTTGATTCAATTACATTTTCTATGCTTATAAAGTTATTAGATTTTGTATTTATTAAATTAACTAATATTATATTTACAGTTGAGTTTTCCTTTGCACTAACTCTTATAGCTCCATTGTGAAAAGCTTTGATATCATCATCTGAAGCGTATTTTATTATAATAGTTGTTTTTGTGTCTTCATTTGCGATAATTGATATATTATCTATTAATACTGAATTTTTGTTATCAAATTTAAATCCTATTTGAAAATGTTCATTTGCTTTGCAATTTGTTGTTAACTTTAGCATTTGATTGGCTTGTTCCATTACTTGTTTTTTTAATATTTCATTTAATCCATAAGCCCATTGAGTATTAATAGTCTCTTTTTTAATATCTATTTGTGACGTTATTCCTTGAATATCTATGTTGTTGAATTCTGGAATTATTTCAGGAATTTCAACATTTTCTAATTTTATATTGTTTATGTTGAAGTTTCTTGATGTTCTTACTGGTGTTTCATTTAATTTTAAATATTCCATTTATCCTATTGCTCCTTCTAATTCTAAATTAATCAAATTATTCATTTCAACTGCATACTCTACTGGTAATTCTTTTGCAATAGGGTCTGCAAACCCTCTTACAATCATTCCTTTTGCATCTTCTTCTGATAATCCTCTACTCATTAAGTAAAATATTGACTTATCACTGATTTTTCCAATTTTGGCTTCATGTGAAAATTCAACTTCATCTGTTTGAATGTCATTTGTAGGAATTGTATCAGAAATTGAATAGTCATCTAACATTAACGATTCGCAAGAAACTGAAGATTTTGAATTTTTAGCATTTTCATTTATTCTTACTAGACTTCTATATGTGCATTTTCCTCCATTTTTTGAAATTGATTTTGCATTTACTACACTAGAAGTCTCTGGTGCATTATGCACAACTTTAAATCCATTGTCTAAATTTTGCCCTTTTCCTGCAAATGAAATTCCTGTATATTCTGTTTTTGCTCCTTTACCATTCAAGATGCTCATTGGATATAACATTGATATTTTTGAGCCAAATGAACCTGATACCCAATCCATTTTTGCATTTTTTCCTACTATGGCCTTTTTGGTATTAAGATTTAACATATTTTTTGACCAATTTTCTATTGTTGAATATCTTAAATATGCTCCATCTTTTACATATAGTTCAACACATCCAGCATGTAGATTAACTTTATTATACTTTGGAGCTGAACATCCTTCTATAAAATGTAGGCTTGCTCCCTCATCTACAATTATTAATGTGTGCTCAAACTGCCCTGATTCTGGTGAATTTAACCTAAAATATGATTGTAGTGGAATGTCAACTTTAACACCTTTTGGAACATACACAAATGATCCCCCTGACCACACAGCACCATGTAAAGCAACAAATTTATGATCAGATACTGGAACACATTTCATAAAATGTTTTTTGACTAATTCTGGGTATTGCCTTACAGCTGTTTCCATATCTGTATAAATTACACCTTGTTTAATTAGTTCTTCTTTTATACTGTGATATACAACCTCTGAATCATATTGTGCACCTACTCCTGCTAGTGATTGCTTCTCTGCTTCTGGAATACCTAATTTGTCAAATGTGTTTTTTATATCTTCTGGTACTTCATCCCAATTCCCTGTCATTTTTGTTTTGGGACGTACATATGTTGCTATTTCATTCATATTAAGTTCAGATAAATCTGGTCCCCATGTTGGAAGCTCCAAATTTTCATAAACCTGCAATGCTTTTAATCTGAATTCTCTCATCCAATCGGGATCGTTTTTTTGTTTTGATATTTCGTTTATTATTTCAGCTGTCAATCCTTTTTTTATTTTAAATTCATAGTTATCTTTATTTTTTATATTATATATATTTCTATTTATTTCTTTTATCTTTGTTTTCATAATTTTGCCCTTTCTACTTGCATTTTTTGTTTTTGTGTGATATAATAGTTGTTATGGGGGTTGTCTCACACCTAGGTCAAGAACCCATCTAAGTGAGATTTATGTATAATACTAGGAGGTATACTTATGACCTTTAAGCAACTGTTCGAGTACATCCGGGAGGTTGGACGAAAAAACCGAGAATTAGAAGTTCGCGTAAGCGAACTTGAAAAAATTCTCAAGTCAGCTGATCGGGTTCCGACCCCGGCTCAGCTGAATCCCAGCAATTATCGTCACAACACTGACGACCCGAACTACAATCCTAGATCAGACTTTAAAAAACAGTCTGATCGATAAACGGTACTTGTAACAGTATCGTCAAACCCATCTCTTCTTGAGATGGGTTTTCTCATTTATATCTTCCATACCCATTTTCCTCAATCTCTTTAGCCATATCTCCTGTTCCAGTTTTTACAATTTTACCATTTACCAAAACATGTACATAATCTACTTTTAAATTATGAAGTATTTTTGTATTATGTGTTATAATTAAAACTGCATTTTCTTCATTTTTAAACATTTCTATCCCTTTTGAAACAGTCTTTATAGCATCTACATCTAATCCCGAATCTGTTTCATCTAATATAGCAAGTTTCGGATTTAATACTAACATTTGCAAAATTTCATTTTTCTTTTTTTCTCCTCCAGAAAAGCCAACATTCAAACTTCTTTCAGCATATTCTGTATCCATTTTTAGTTCTTGCATATATTTTTTTACTTCATCTTTAAAACTAAATATTTTTACTGGTTTGCCTGTTATTTTATTTTTAGCATATTTTAAAAAATTATTTACTGATATTCCAGGTATTTCTTCTGGAAGTTGAAATGACATAAATATACCTTTTCTAGCAATTTCATCTGTTTTAATATTAGTTATATCTTGTCCTTCGAAAATTATGCTTCCTTTTATCTTTTTATATGCTGGATTATTTAAAATGGCATTTGCTGTTGTTGTTTTTCCTGAGCCATTTGGCCCCATAATTACATGAGTCTCTCCTTTATTTATAGTTAAGTTTATGCCTTTTAAAATTTCTTTATCTTCTGCATTTACATGTAAATCCTCTATTTCTAGTAATTTGTTATTCATTCTCTATCATTCTCCTTTTATATTTTCGCTTTTGAAGATGCTCTTTTTACACAATTTCTGCATTGCTCTCTATTAATATCATAATTACAATTTAAATTGCTCAATCCTAAAACTCTATGGACATATTTTGCCAATTTATTTATGGTTTCATCCCCAATAGTTGATTTTATTTTTTCAGCTTCTATTTTTGCTTGTTTTTCATCCAAGTTTAAAACCTCTTTTAAAAATAAATAAACAATATCATATGCTTCTAATATTTTTTTAGCTAAGTCTTCTCCTTGTTGTGTTAATTCTATTGTTCCATATGTTTCATAATTTATTAATTTTTCTTCTTTTAAATTATTCAATGCTTTATTAACACTGGGCTTACTACAATCCATTTTATTAGCAATATCTGTTACTCGTATATTACCATTTTGTTTATTAAGCACATACATTGTTTTTAAATATTCTTCTAACGATTTTGATATCATATTCTATTTCGCATAATCAATTTTATAGAAACATTATCTATTTGCTTGACTAAATCCTTTCTCTTATTTTTTATATACGATTTGTTAGCTTCGGCTAACATTATAATATATATATTCCTGTTTGTCAAGGCAAACAGGTAAATTTGTCGAATTATAAAGATACCCAAGGATAAAATCCCTGGGCATCTGCTTTAATCATTTACATGAAAGGAATCCCAAACTTCCTGGGCTCTTTCATTCTCGAATATTACCTGCGCTTTTTTTTCATCTTCTTTAGCTTTTTCAAACATAACAGAGATTGTTGCTAAGGTTTTGAGCTCTCTAATCGTCAAATTAGAGACCTCATCTTTTAAAATCAATTTGTTGAATACATCTTGGCTCCTTTCAGCTGGTACATCAATAAGCTCTTTATTGTTTTCCAACTCTATCTCTCCACTTTCGAAGACCCAGATTTGTAAAACTTCATGTTTCATCAATTCTGTTCTTACTTCGGCTAATGCAATCTTTAGTTTAGCCAACTTTTCTTCGACATTAGCCTTGCTCTTCTCTATCTCGAGAAGACGTACGGAAAGGATGTTCATTTCATCCTCTTCTTTAAGGAGCTTCTTTTTCAGTTCCTCATATCTACCTTCTCTTTCTTTCAACTCATTCTCGCTTACCCTCATTCTACATTCTAGCCCTTTTAGTTTCTTTTCTAATGAGGGAGTTTGGGCTTCTAACTCTTGTTCTCTTTGTTTGAGTTTCTCAAGCAAATCCTCTTCATTCTCCTCTTCTTTTTGAGAAGTATGAATAGTACTTGAATAAGTTCTATTTTTCTCTTGTTGCTTCGGCCCACTTTTTTTAAGTTTTCGAAACAAATCATCAGCTCCTGCTGATGCTATCCTTCTCAAACTCCGATAGACTTCTTCGTCACTTTCATATCCGTACTGCCTTTTAAAGGCTTCTAAACCTTCATTTCTCTTTATTGCGATGTGAACCGCCTTAGTAGTCAGGTTTTTGCGCAAAGTTTAATATCCTCCTTATAAAAATTTTTATTCAGGATTACATAAATCCACGTTTTTTTATTATACTATGATTTTATGTAAAAGTCAAACTTTTTTTCTTATTTTTGCGACAAAAAATCCCTCATACAGTTCACTTGGACACACACATATTACTCCCTCTATTTTAGAAGGTAGTAATGGGACTGAAAATAGTGGTTGTATTGGAACAAGCTCAGCCCCTGTTTTAGTTAAGGCTTTTTTTAATACATCCTCATTTTCTCGTGCAATAATAGAACATGTAGAATATATCATTTCTCCACCAGGCTTTAATATCTTTATTGCTTTTTCTAATAATTGTTCTTGTATCTTAGAAGACCTTTCAATTAATTCTCCATCAAAGTCTTTATTAAATATATTCATTGTACCACTGCCACTACAAGGAGCATCTAAAAGTATCTTATCAAACGAAAAAAAGTCACTTAATCTTCTTGCGTCTTCAATCATTATATTGACACAATTTATACCTTGTTTTTGTAAATTGTATTTTAACCTCTCTGCTCTTATTTTATTTTTCTCAACAGCTGTTATAAATGCTCCATTATTAGTAAGTGCTGCAATTTGCGTTGTTTTTCCTCCTGGTGCAGCAGTCATATCTAATATATTTTCTTCTATCTCTGGCTCTAATAAGATTGGTGGTATCATTGATGACAAACTCTGCAAATATATCTCTCCATTTTTATACATCTCAAGTTTTTGTATCTCTTCTTCTCTAATATTTTTTATAATTAATGCATCTTTGTTCCATTCAACCTCTTCAACTTCAATTCCTGATTCATCTAATTTGCTTTTTATTTCTTTTGTTGTTGCTTTTATTGTATTCACTCTTAATGTTACAGGTCTTTTTCGAGTATATCCTTCTATTATTTTATTTGTTATATCTACTCCATATTGTTTTATAATTATTTCTTTAAAAAATTGTGGTATCTGCATTTTTAATTCCATTCCTTCTATTAATTTTATACACTATTAGTTATTTATTTTTATATCTTCTTTTCCTTTATTGCATGAGTTACAATATGGACATGCTCTGCACTCCTTGCCTTTACTTTTTGTATTTTTAACTAAAATAGAAATTATAATTCCAGCAATAACTACTATAATAAGGAAATTTGCAATATTAAAAGTTTTGTTTTCAATTCTACTTCCAATCTGGTACACTATAGTTGCTAAAAACCAGGCAAAAATTATTTGAAAACTTACTGCTTTAAGCATTTTTCTTGTTCCGCCTAATTCTCTCTTCATTGCTCCTATTGCTCCAAAACATGGTGCACTGAATAAATTAAATACCATGAATGCATATGCTGATGAAGATGTAAAAAAGCTAAATATTCCACTTTTAAAAATCTGACTACCTTCTTCTACTTCTTCTGATAACCCTGCAATTACTGACATTGAAGATATAACTTGTTCTTTTGCTACTAATCCTTGAATCGCTGATACAGTTGCTCCCCAACTATTTATTCCGAGCATTGGATAAAATATCCAAGATATTGATTTTCCTATTGTAGCTAATATGCTATTCTCTACATCTACTCCATATTCAAATTTAAATGAAAATGAAAGTAAAAACCATATAGCCACTGAACAGATTAATATTATACTTCCAGCTCTCTTTATAAATGCTATTACTTTGTCAAATACATCTTTTGCAACATATTTAACACTTGGTAATTTATATTCTGGAAGCTCTGATATATATGTACTACTTGTGTTTTTAAATATAAATCTTTTCATTACCATTGCACTTATAATTATTATAGTTATTGCCAAAAAATATAATGATGCTGACACAAATCCTGATTTTTCTCCAAAAAAGTATCCAGAAAATAATGCTATAATTGGTAATTTGGCACTACATGGTATAAATGGTGTTAATATTGTTGTCATTTCTCTTTCATCCTGATTTTCTATTATTCGCGTTCCCATTATCCCTGGTACACTGCATCCTGAACCTACTATAAATGGTATTAAGCTTTTTCCGCTTAATCCAATCTTTCTAAATATCTTGTCCAACAATAATGCTATTCTTGACATATATCCTGTAGTCTCTAGTATTGATATACATATAAATAAAATTATTAATTGTGGCACAAATCCCAAAACTGCTCCAACACCTGCAATTATGCCATCTACAACTAAACTATTTATCCATTCTGATGTTCCTATACTTTCTAATGCTGTTCTAACTCCATCACTAATATTATTCACTATGTCTCCTACCCAATCTACTGTAAAACTTCCTACTACTCCAACAGATAAATAATATACCAAAAACATAATTACAATAAATATTGGGAATGCAAGCCATTTATTTAAAAAAACTTTATCTAGTTGGTCTGATATTGTTTCTTTTAATTGTTTTTTATCTACTGTTTGTTTTTTAACTTGTCCTATAAACTGATATCTTTCAGTTGCTATTGTTTCCTCTAAATCTGTATCATAATTCTGTATTAACTGTTGTTGAATATTTTTAATTTTGTATGTATTTAAATCTTCGAATCTGTCATCATTTTCTAATAATTTAACTGCAAGAAATCTTTTATGATTAATCTCTGGATGTATCTGATTTTCAACTTGCTTTATTGCTTGCTCCATTTTTGCATCATAAATGTATAATCTGTTGGCACTTTGTGGCAACTCTATCTCCTTTATTAACTCCTCTATACCTGTTTCTTTTAATGCTGAAATCTTTACAACCTTTGTTTCTAATATTTGTTCTAATTTTTTTTCATTTATAATTAGTCCTTTTTGCTCTAAAATATCTGCCATATTTAGTGCTACAATTACTTTTGCATCTAGTTCTAAAAGTTGAGTTGTTAAGTATAAACTTCTTTCAAGTGACGTACTATCAACTATATTTATAATTACATCTGGATTTTCATCAAATATAAACTTTCTGGATACCTCTTCTTCCACACTATATGGGCTTAATGAATATATTCCTGGCAAATCTGTTATTTCATGATTTGTTCCTTTTATCTTGCCTGTTTTCTTCTCTATTGTTACTCCAGGCCAATTCCCAATTTTAGCATTCATCCCTGTTAATACATTAAATAATGTAGTTTTTCCACTATTTTGATTTCCTACCAATGCAATTTTCATTATAACACCTCCACCTCAATTTTTTGTAAATCTTCTTTTCTAATACATAGTTCATAATCTCTTAAACTAATGTCTATTGGATCTCCCATTGGTGCAATTTTTTTTATTGTAATTTCAACTCCTCTTGTAATTCCCATATCTAATAGATGTCTTCTTATTGCTTTATTAGTTTCATTTAATTTTAGAACTCTTGCTTTTTGTCCTACACTCAACTCTGACAAATTACATTTATCTCCTGTTTTTTTCATTTTTGCTATCATCTCATTCCTCCTTGTTCTAAATTATATATATTTAAATATGAAAAATCAATAGAAATATGACGAAAGTTTCATAAACCAACAAAAGAAAATCAAGAGAAAGCAATCTTGCAATCTCTTGATTATTTAAATCAAAATATTATAATAATACGCATTGATGTTCTCTTATTTTATTAAGTTCTAAAAATTCATCTTTAGTAATGGAATATATAACTTGATTTTCCTCCAATCCCGTTTTTTCGTTAATCTTTCTGTTTCGTAATACTGCCTCTTTTTTCATTCCAAGTTTTTCTAATATCGTAGTCTTAAAATCATTTACTTGTTTATTTCCATCGTAGAATTCAGAAACTACCATATTAAAATCTTTTTCATTAAAAATATATTCCAAAACACGAGTTAAAGCTTCCTCCATATAATGTTTTTCAATAAACTTAAGTGCTATTCCAAATTTTATATTACAATATTTATTAAAATCCGAAAATTCTAGTGCATTAATATATCCTACTACTGAATTATTTTGTTTTTCTTCTAATGCCCAAACTAATTCGTCTGCTTCATATTCATAAATATATGATGAAATCATTTTCCTTGTTTGCTCAACACTTTGGTGAACATTATATCCCAAGCAATCTTCTAATCTTCTATCTGTAGCCAAGTTTTTATAAATATCTTCCGCATCTTCAATCTTAAATTTCCTTATTCTCAAATTTTCTGTTTCTAAATCTTTCATATATTATATTACCTCCCCTATTTACTAATAGGATATAATATTATATCAGAATTAACAGTATTTTTTACAAAAAAGCTCTTTTATTTTACAAAATTCGTCTTTTCTTTATTTGTATATATGAAAATCTATCGAAAGATTGCTTTATATTTTAAACTACATACATTATTTCATTATCTTTAAAATATTTATTCATTTCCTCTCGCAAAAAGACTTCTCCCTCTTTTCTTGCATATTCTTTATACATGTATTTTCCTTTTCCTCGTCCAGTCATTAACTCTTTATTGTATAAATCTATCGCATTAGGAAAAGCTTCTGTATTTATTGCTCTATGCACATAACTATATGTCATAAATATAATTTCAAAAAAGGCTTCTTTTTTTGCTTTTGGACTTAAATTTTCAGATAAATATTTTATCAGCCCCGAATATAATTCTTTCCAATTTTCCACGAATATTACAGGTGCAATTAATATCCCTATTAAATAATCTGCTTCTACAAGTTTATTTATAGCTTGTATTCGCTTTTGTAATCTTGATGTTCCAAATTCAACTTTATTTATTATTTCTTCTGGATTTACACTCATCCTAATAATTATCTTTCTGTTATGTTTCAACTGTAAAATATCATCAATCATATCAAATTTTGTCGGAAATGTTAAATATCCCTTTTTAGTATCCGCAAAATTTTCAATCGTCCATACCAAATTATTTGTAATTGTGTTTTCTAAAACCAAATCACTGTTGCTTCCAATTTCAAAAGTCAAGTCTTTTTCAGAATTTTGAGACGTTTTTATTATTTTATTTAACATTTCTTCTCTGTTTACAAATAATCTCAAATATGCACATTTGTTGTAATTACAGACTAAATAACAGTACATACACATTGCTGTACAACCTGATGATGTATATGATACAAGAAAATCTGATGTCTTATGATTTGGAACAAACTTATGCGTTTTTCTTACACCAATTATTAAATTCCTTTTCATATCTGGAAATTCTGAATTTTGTTTTTTTCTCATTTCTTCAATATTGTTATGATTATCTATTATTATTTTAGGAACATCTGCATATTTTTCTAATAATTCTCTACCAAGATTATAATTTTCTATTTCTTTTTCGCAATATAACGCTTTTGGTTTAAACATTTTTATCACCCATAATTATATTGCCCAAATTTTAAGGAAATTATAATATTTACCATTATAATGCAGTACCTCGTTTTGGAACAAAAAATTTGCTCATATCATTCTTTTCTAATGTTAATAATGCAATTTTATTTTTTATTCCTCCTCCGTAGCCTGTTAAACTTCCATTTGTCCCAACCACTCTGTGGCAAGGAATTATAATGCAAATAGGATTCCAACCAACTGCTCCTCCAACTGCTTGTGCAGACATTTTTTTCATTTTTTGCTTTTTAGCAATTATTTCTGATATATCTTTATATGTTAAAGTTTTTCCATATTCAATAGAGTTCATTATATTGATTACTTCTTGTCTAAATGGTGTTAAGTTATGTATTTTATATTCTGGTGTAAAATTAGGTTTTTCTCCGCTAAAATAAATGTCTAACCACTTACTTGTTTCTATAAATATATCTAAATTTTTTTCCTCACAGCATAGTATGTGTTTATCAGAATCTTTAGAATCCTCAAACCATAAGCCTGTTAAGTATTTTCCATCACTATTCATAATCATGTTTGAAAAACAGTCTGGTGTTTTGTACACATACTTATATGTCATAAAATCTTCCTTTCTTTAACTTTTCCTAATCTGGTGCACACTGATGTGAATTTTTCTCTTTTCTTATTTAATATTCCGTCAACCTCATCAGCAACATTTTTAAAGCTTACATTCATAAAATGTGTAAATATGTATTCAACACTATTTATATCTTTTGAGTATTTGTGACAAAATTCTCTAATTGGTGCTGAAACACTAAATACCCAAATAGGAGATACTATTACTATTTTTTTATATGACTTTAAATCCATGTCTATATCTTCTATTGGCATATCCCATTTATGCATTCCATACCTTCCACACCACCAAAAGCCTGATGTATCTCATTTCTTCTCCTTCAATCACACCTCTTTTAAATAATAATGTCTAATTGGTTTTAATGTATCATCTAATTCATAACAAATTGGATTACCAGTTTGTAACTCTAATTTAATAATATCTTCATCACTTATATTATCCAAATATTTTATTAATCCTCTCAAACTATTTCCATGTGCTACTATTATAATTCTTTTGCCTTTTTCTAGTTCTAGTTTTATATCTGAATTCCAATATTCTAAAACTCTTTTTATTGTATCTATAAGATTTTCTGTTTTTGGTAATTCATTTTTACTTAAGTCTTTGTACTTTTCATCATTTCCAGGGTATCTTGAATCATTTTCTTCTAATTCTGGTGGCCTTACATCTGTGCTTCTCCTCCAAAGTAATACTTGTTCAGCTCCATATTTTTCCCTTGTCTCGTCTTTATTTAATCCTTGCAATGCTCCATAATGTCTTTCATTTAGTCTCCAATTTCTTTTTATTTCTATATTTTTCTCTCCCATTTCTTTTAATATATAATCTAATGTATCTTCTGCTCTTTTTAATACTGATGTGTACGCTAAATCGAAATGAAACCCCTTTTCTTTTAATATCTTTCCAGCTTCTTTTGCCTCTTTTATTCCTTGTTCAGATAATTCTACATCAGTCCATCCTGTAAATTTGTTTTCTAAATTCCACATGCTTTGTCCATGTCTAACTAAAATTAATTTAATCATATACAATTCCTCCATTTTCTATTAACATAAATTTATAATAAATAGTTATACTACTTATTTCTATAACCAATCTCCAACTTTTTTAATATATATTTTCTTTACAATTTGAACCAAAATTACATATAGGATAGTTAATCCTGCTACTATTAAATAATATAATGGTGGCATTATTTCAAAATGAAATGAGTTAATATTATGCAATAATATTGGTGCAAATATTGTTCCTATTATTGTAAACATTGTTAAGCAAGTTAATATTGGGTTTGCCTTTGACTGTACAAAAGGTATTTTTGCAGTACGAACAAAATGAATTATTAATGTTTCACTTATTAAACATTCGATAAACCATGCTGTTTGGAAATAACTTTCACTCACAGTTCCATTATATCCTAATATAAACCAAAACGCTAAAAATGCTAAAACATCTATTATTGAGCTTACTGGTCCCATTACATTCATAAATGTACCTAATCCTTTAGTATTCCATTTTCTCGGCCTTATTAAAAATTCGTCGTCAACATTATCATATGGTATTCCTATTTGAGAAAAATCATATAAAAAGTCTTGAATTAACATTTGAATCGGCAATAATGGTAAAAATGGTAAGAAAATACTTGCAATAAATATACTAAATACATCTCCAAAATCTGAGCTTAAAGCCATCTTCATATATTTTATAATATTTCCATATACCTTTCTTCCTTCTATTACTCCATTGAATATTACTTTTAAACTTTTTTCTAACAAAATAATATCACTTGCTTCCTTAGCAATGTCCGTAGCCGTATTTACACATATTCCCACATCAGCGTTATGTAATGATGGTGCATCATTTACTCCATCTCCCATATATCCTACCACATGTCCATTTTTTTTAAGAACTCTTATTATTCTTTCTTTTTGTAAAGGATTCATTCTAGCAAAAACATTTACTTCCTCAACTTTTTTAGCAAGTTCCTCATCTGACATATTATCAATATCTGTACCTAGTAATATTTTTGAATTTTCTATTCCCACCAAATTACAGATATTTTCAGTAGCATATTGGTTATCACCTGTTAAAATTTTTGTCGTTATTCCGTATTTTTTTAATTTTTTTATAGTACTTTTTACCTCTTTTTTTGGTGGGTCTAAAAATGCTACAAAACCTATAAATATCATTTCTCTTTCATCATCACTATTAAATATATCTTTTCCTCTATATTCCATTTTTGATGCTAACGCAATTACTTGCATTCCCTGTTTAGCAAGATCTTCAGCATTTTTATTGATATTTTGTATCATCTCTTGATTTAGGTCTTTATTTTCTCCATTTATTTTTACCTGATTACAACTCTTTAGTACTTCTTCTAATGCTCCTTTAGTAATTATTCTATAATGATTATCATGTTTTACTACAACACTCACTTTTTTTCTAATATAATCAAATGGAATTTCGTCAATCTTTTCATAATCAATAATTTTTTCTTTTATTTTATGCTGAATCCCATATGTTATTACAGCTTTGTCTACTAGATTTTTCATTCCAGTACTATAATAACTATTTAAAAATGCATATTCCAATATAGATAAATCTTCTTTTCCTTCTACATTTATGTATTTTTGCAATACAATTTTGTCTAATGTTAATGTTCCTGTTTTGTCTGTACATAATACATCTATTGCTCCCAAATTTTGTATTGCTTGAATATTTTTTACCAATGTTTTTTTCTTGGCAAGTGTTTTCGTTCCTTTAGTTAGATTAACATTTACTATCATAGGCAACATTGTTGGAGTAATTCCAACAGCAACTGATAACGCAAATAACACTGCTTCTAATATATCTTTTCGTATAAATGCGTAAATAATAAATACTGCTATCGAAACCACGACCATGTATTTTATTAACAAATTTGTAATACCATTCATACCCTTTTCAAAATTTGTTGTTTCTCTCTTATTATCAATTTGTTTTCCCATACTTCCTAGATATGTAGAAAAACCTGTATTGATTACCATTGCAGTTGCATCCCCACTTATTACACTTGTTCCCATCAAACATATATTTGAAAGTGAAAATATTTCATTTGAATTATTAAATTTATCTGTTTTTTCAACAGGTGCACTTTCTCCTGTAAAAACAGATTGATTTAGAAACAAGTCTTTGTTTTCTATAATCATTACATCTGCTGGAATAATAGAGCCTGCATTTAGATGAATAATATCACCTTTTACAACTTTTTCCGTTCTTATTGATTGTTCCTTTCCATTTCTTACAACCATCGCTGTTGAAAACATTTCACTCTTTAATTTTCTATTAAATTTATACGTTGAATAATTTTGAGCAAATTTTATCATTGCACTTACAAATCCAATCGCTAAGATAATAACAGTACCTAATGTATCATCACCAATAAATTTATTTATTATTGCTAAAACAACTAAAATTAAAATAAATTTATCTTTAAATGAATTTATAAAAAAATAAAACCATGAATGTTTATCATCTTTTACAACAATATTTTCTCCATCTTCTTCTAATTTTTGTTCTGCTTCTTTATTTGTTAATCCTTTTTCAATATCGGTTTTAAACTCTTGTATTATTTTTTGTTTTTCTTTTTGAGCAATTTTCTTATATTTCTCTAATATTTTTTCGTCATTATTATTTATTAAATTTTTATTTTTTAATTTATTTTTTATAAAAAATAATCTAATCAATTTTTACTTATCTCCTTTTATTTAACTTTATATACAATTATTAGTATTGTTAATCTTTATACAGAAAACATTCTTTATCATGTGAATATATAACTCCTATAGCTTGTAAATATGAATATATTATTGTTGAACCAACAAATTTCATTCCTCGTCTTTTCAAATCTTCAGAAATTCTATCTGATAATTCAGATGTTGTTTTATTAATTTCGTAAACTATTTGGTTCCCTGTAAACTTCTTTAAATAGTTATAAAATGTTCCATATTCACTTTGTATATTTTTAAATATTTTTGCATTATTTATACTAGCATTTATCTTTAATTTATTTCTTATTATTTTTTCGTTTGATAATAGCTCTTGTATTTTTAAACTATTATAATTGCATATTTTATCGATATTAAAATCATCATATGCCTTTTTAAAATCATTTCGTTTGTTTAAGATGCACTCCCATGAAAGTCCTGCCTGAAAAGATTCTAATACTAGCATCTCAAATAAATATTTATCATTAAAATTAGGTCTACACCATTCTTCATCATGATATTTTACGTATAAAGGATTTCGTAAATTGCACCATTTACATCTAATTTTATCTTTCATTTTGCTCACCTATGTTAACCTTAAAATTAAATCTGCTTTTAATTCATATTATTTATATCATAAAAGCAGATAATTAACAATACTTAGTCAACTGATTTTAAGGCTTCTATCATATCAACTTTTATTAATTTTTTATTTATATAGAATTTTAATGCAAATGTAACTATATTTACAACAATAACTGGTATTATATAAGCTCCTATCCATAAACTTGGATCAAACATAACTTGGTCTGGTGGTACTATTGTTAAAATATAATTATGAAGCCATATTCCAAATAAACAACCAACAGCTATACCAATTTGTGATAATAAAATTGTTTCTCTATAAATATACATTGTTACTTCATTATCTCTAAATCCTAATACTTTAATTGTAGATAATTCTCGAATTCTTTCTTCAACATTTATATTTGTTAAATTAAATAATATAACAATAGTAAGCATTGCTGATAATATTATTAAAATAATCATAATTTTATTTAAAGAATTAACACTAGTGTTTATTTGATTATATAATGTAGTATTTTGTACTACACCTTTTACTGCTGATACATTTTCTGTGTTTTCAGTACTATTGTCTTTTAATGTAAACATATATGCATTTGTTTTATAGTCTATGTTATATATTTTTTCATATGCATCCATAATTGCAGCTAATCTTTCAGATATAACTATTCCGTCATCATTTGGTTTAAATTATTATTTTTGTAAAGAATATAAATGAAGGGGCTTTTTTTACAGCCCCTTCTTCATCCTTTAATATAAACTCATTAATTTTATATAATTCTTTTAGAGGTATTTTGTTATTTAAAGCAATTTCTTTTATACTTTCATATTCTGGATAAATATAAGTTTCGTTATCATTAATTACTTTAAATAATTTTTTGTAAATTAGTCATATCTTCTTTCTTACATACAACTGTCATTCTATATGCTGGTCTATTTTTCTTCATGTAAATCGGTGTAAAAAATACATCTAATGCTTTATTTTTGAATAACAACTCCTGTGTATATCCAAGTACCTCTCCTGTGCAGTCATCAATATTTGTTTCCATTACAACAATATCTTCATTTGGTCTTTCCATTTCTCCATAATATACTTTCAGAATATTAGGAATCTTCAATTCCTTTGAACCTGCTCCCCATCCTATTTTCATTACATTCATTTCAGGTAATACTGTAAATTCATCAGCTAATTCTGCTATTATTGCTGCACCTGTTGGAGTAACAAGTTCAGTGTCTATATCTATTTGTCTAAATCTTACATTAGAAGCTGAAAATATTTCACTTGTTGCTGTTCCTACAATATCTACTATTGAGTCTAATGCTCCTACTTCGTGAAAATGTACCTCTTCAAGTGGTTTATTATGAACTTTGCTTTCCGCATTTGCAACTCTCATAAATATTCTTTTTGATAAGTCTTTTACTTTTTCATCTAGTGACGAATTGTCTATTATTTTATTAATATCTTCTATATATGTTCCTGTTATTCCATTTTTAATCTTTTTGGAAATCTCTATATGATAACCATTCTTCTTGATGTTTTGCTGCGTCTTTGTCCTTGTATAGTGTTAAAATATTCATTGTCGTAAAAGAGCCTGATATACCTATTCTCATTGGACATACTTTTGCACAATAATTACATGTTGTACATGGGATTAACGGTATACTTTTTAATACCTCTTGTGCTTCTTTTATTGTTACCTCTTCATCTTCTGATAATTTTGTAAAGTCTTTCATATATGATAAATTATCTTCCATTTGTTCAATATTACTCATTCCTGATAATACTGTAATTACTCCATCCAAGTTTGCCGCAAATTTTATTGCCCATGATGCAATAGATATAGGTGTAGAGTGGAATGAAAATTTTATTTTTAAAAAAGAGAACTAGAAAGTATTTATATTTCAATCTCTCTCTCAGCTAATTTGTTTACAAAGTATCTATCATGCGAAACAAATAATATAGTTCCTTTATATTTTTTCAAAGTCTCTTCCAATATTTCTCTTGTAGAAATATCCAAATGATTTGTAGGTTCATCTAATATTAGAAAATTAGATTTTTGAAGCACTAATTTTGCTAGTATTAGCCTTACTCTTTCTCCTCCAGATAACTCACATAAATGTTTGAACACATTATTTCCAAAAAACATATATCTAGCCAAAAATGTTCTTGCTTTTGTTTCATTATCAGTATAGTCTGATAAAAAATATTCTAATACAGTATTGTTTTCGTTTATAAACTTTATTTCTTGAGGTATATACCCAATTTTTACGGAAGGTCCTAATTTTACTTCCCCAGTAAAATCTTTTTCTTTACCCATAATAATTTTTACTAATGTGGATTTTCCTGAACCATTTTTTCCTTTTAAATTAATTTTTTCTCCATAATGAACATCTAAGTTTAAATTGTTAAATATAACTTTTTCATCATATTCTTTTGTTAAATTCCTTATAGTTAATACTTCTTTACCCGAACGTTCTGAAGCATTTAATTCTATTGGTATTTTGTAAGCTTCAAATTCTAATAAAGTTCTTCTTTCATCTTCTTTTAGAAAATATGAATAATTTCCAAAATATATTTTTGTTTTCCCATTCTCTAATAATATTGTCTTTGTAGATACTTTATCTAAAAAATATCTGTCATGTGAAATTAAAAGTATTGTTCCTCTATAATTAACTAAAAAATTCTCAAGCCATTCTAATGTTTCAGTATCCAAGTGATTTGTTGGCTCGTCTAAAAGTAGTATATTTGGATTCTTTAGTAGAATTGTACCTAAATTTACTATTGTTTTTTCTCCTCCGCTTAAAGAATTATATTTTTTATTTAAAAATTCTCTATCAAATTTAAATCCAGAGCATATCTTTTTAAATTTACTCTCTAATTCATATCCTCCTAATGCAATATATTTTTCTTGTAAGTTTCCATATTTTTTTAATGTTATATCCAGATTATCTGGGTTGTTTGCCATAACATTTTCTAATTCTTTAAGTTTTGTCTCAATTTCTGTGTATTTTTCAAAACTACGTTTTAGATACTGCTCAACTATTAAATTTTCTTGTTCTTTATTGTAAAATTGCTTCAAATATCCAATAGTAGAATTATTCCTTATATTAATAGTCCCTTCATCTTGTTTTTCTTCTCTATTTATAATTTTTAAAATGGTTGATTTACCAGTTCCATTTTCTCCTATTAAAGATATTCTCTCTCCTGTTTTAACTTCAAAGTTTACACCATCTAAAACATTTTTTAAACCATAATTTTTCTTTATATTGTTTAATTCTAGTTCTATCATTTTTATATCTCCTTATATTAAATTACTTCTAAGTATAACGAGATATATGCTATTTTATTTACTATTACAACTTTATAGCAATCATCTCGTTGTAATAGTTTTGCAGCCGAAACCTCTATGTTTTATTTCGGAATATAGTTTTTCTTCTCTACTCACGTTTTTTCCTCCTTTTAATTCAGCATTAATGATTTATACCCTAAATCTCTTATTTTCTTTTCTTATTTTACTATATTTTATTAAATATATCAATAAAATTTATTTTTTCTTTAAAACAATAGCAATAAAATTTAAATATTTACATGCTGCTGCTTCAATAGCTTTTTTGTCTCCTTTAGAATATTCATTATCACATTGTATCCAATCATTCCAACATTCTTCATTACTTTCCATTTCATAAATTGAAATTATTTCACTGTTCTTTGATTTTGAAATAATGTTTTTCCAATATTCTATATCGTGAATATAATCTAACTGTTCTGGTGTCCAAGATAGTAGTAATTCTTTGTGAATATTATCATGGCAATCTTTTTTCATTCCTGGTATTGCTATATAGATTACTCCATAAGTCTGCTGCATATACTTTAAATCCATATTCCTTTGCTAGAAAAACAGATGTAATGCCTTGCCCACTTCCTAAATCCATAATGATTGAACCTTTTTTATTTTATTATCTTTCATAAGTTCTTCTTCTAATTCCAATGGGTTAGGTCCCATAATTTTCTGATTGATTAAATCAGTATCATATTTCAATGTTTTTTCATATTTCATTTTTTATTTCCTCCTGTTAAATTATTCTTCCTCTTTAATAATATTTTTACTTCCAATGTAAGTTGCTAAGAAATAACATCCATAAATTACTCCTATAACAATTACAGTTGCTATAACTGATGGTAATAATTGTTCTTTAGATGCAAGTGAATCAAATATAGACATAGCAAATTGTATTCCAAATATTGAATGAATTATTGCTAGTAAAAGTGGTAATACAAAAAATATTCCAATTTGTCTAATCAAAGCCTGATTTATCATCTTTTCATCACAACCTATTTTTCTTAAAATAATATATCTTTGTTTATTATCTGAACTTTCTGTTAGCTGTTTTAGTGCTAGAATAGCACAACTTGCTATAAGAAATATAATTCCTAAATAGATAGCAATAAATACTATTATAGTTGATAACCCAACACTTGCTTCAACTATACTTATTTTTGATTCGCCATCTAATGTACTATTTTTATTATTTAGTTTTTGCACTAAACTAGAGTCTTCTCTTGAAAAAATTTTTTCAATCTCTTTTTTTTCATCATCAGTTTTAGCATTATAATTAGCAGCTAAAAACCATAATTGTTGGTCTTTTTCGCCTAAATTGCAACTATCTGGAACTAATATAATTCCTACATTTGTATGGCTTGTTGATATCTGTACAAATCCATCTTTACATTCATTATATTTTGGTTTATAATTTTTTTCTTTTAAGTTAATTACTGTGTTTTCTTTTAATCCTAAATTTCTGATATTTGCTATATTTTCATAATTGCAAATTATAATATATTCATCATCTTCTAAAGAATATTGTTCATTTCCATATAATTTTGCAATCTTGTTATAATCAGATATTTTCATTATTTGCTCTGGTGTTTCTAATTTCATCATCGGGAATTGTTTTTTTACTTGAGGTAAAGATTCTCCTAATGTTGTTTCCCATGTTAATCCATCTAGCATATAAATTGGTGCTTCTATAACATCTTTTAAATTATCCATATCAAAACCATTTTGAGTAAGAGTATATGAAATACATTTTTTAGAATCTTCTTGTAATTCTTTTGTATACATTTCATTCCCATTACTATCTACAGTTTGTTCTGGCAAATTGGCTGTTTTGTATAAATTTAAATCTACTGGTGTCATTTTTTCTATATCTGCTTGCATAGAATTTTTTAATGCGATCGATGAAGATAAAGCTGTAATTGTCATAAATAACATTAAACATATTACACTTATACTAATTACTGTTGTATTAATTTTATTGTGTAATTGTCTTAACACAAACATGTTTGTTCCTTTTAAATATATGCTTTTTTTAGCTTGAACTAATCTTAATAATAAACTTGAAAAAGACCAAAATACTAAAACTGTTCCAATTATTCCAATTAATACTGAAATTCCAACAGCTCTTGTTGTTTCATCAGCATTTGTCATTTTAAAAATCCCTTTTGTTACCATCCAATAAGCATATCCTAAACCAACTGCTGCAAGTATAAAAACTATAATACATACTATTGGATTTTTCATCTTTATTTTTTCATTCTTTTTAACTGCTGTTAATAAATTTATTAATTTATATTTTGATATTGTAAATGCATTGAAAAATAATACTGCTAAATACATTACCGCAAAATATATGCATGTTTTAATACAAGCATTTTTAGAAAATACAAATTCAAATTTGCTCATATCTGCTTGGAATAATTTTGCAACTAATATAGACATAAATTGTGATGCAAAAATTCCCAATATAAGACCTATTGCAAGAGAAATAATTCCTACAAATACTGTTTCTATTAATAAAATTTTAGAAATTTGTCTTTTTCCCATTCCTAAAGTCATATATATTCCAAACTCTTTTTTTCTTCTATTTATTAAAAAGTTATTAGCATATACAATCAAAAGCCCCAATACTACAGCAATAAACACTGATACCATGCTAAGCATATTAATCATAAGTTTTATCATTTGCTTAGTAGAACTTGATACTTGTAGCATTGCTTCTTGACTGTCAAGAGAGTTAAACATATAAAATACTGCTACTCCTAAAACTAAAGTAATGAAATATATTGCATAATCTTTAAAGCTTTTTTTCATATTTTTTATTGATAATTTAAATAACATCTCCAAGTTCACCTCCTAATAAGGTTTGGATTTCTATTATTTTTTCAAAGAATTGCTTTCTTGTATCATTTCCTTTTATTAATTCGTTAAAAATTTTTCCGTCTTTTATAAATAATATTCTGCTTGCATAACTTGCTGTAAAAGAATCATGTGTGACCATAACAATAGTTGAATTTAGTTTCTTGTTTAACAATTCAAAGCTTTCTAACAAGTGCCTTGCTGATTTTGAATCTAATGCTCCAGTCGGTTCATCTGCCAATACTATTTGTGGGTTCGTAATAATTGCCCTTGCAGATGCTACTCTCTGTTTTTGTCCTCCAGATATTTGATAAGGATATTTACCTAATATTTCTGATATTTCAAGTTTTTTTGCAACTTCTTTTACTCTTTTGTCTATTTCATGTGCATCTGTTTTTGCAATAGTTAAAGCTAATGCAATATTTTCATAAGCTGTTAATGTATCTAGCAGATTAAAATCTTGGAATATAAAACCTAATTGCTCTCTTCTGAATTTATTTAGTTGATTTCCTTTTAATTTAGTAATGTCTATCCCATTAATTATTATTTTTCCTGCTGTAACTCTGTCTATTGTAGAAATACAGTTCAAAAGTGTTGTTTTTCCGTGAGCCACTTGCCCCCATTATCCCAACAAACTCTCCTTTTTTTACTTCAAAGCTAATATTGTCAATAGCTTTTGTTAGATTGGATTTGCTACCATAATATTTTTCAATATTTCTAGCTTCTAATACATTTTCCATTTCTATCATCTTTCCTTTCTTTGTTTTGTTATATTTATTGTAATCTCTTTTTTTATTTTTTACCATCGATTTACATTACAATAACCTTACATTTTTGTAAGCTAGAAAATTTACTTTTAATGATTTTTGATTAGGCTATATAAAATCCTTAATAATGCTATTATTTTTTCTATTTCCAAGTTCTTTTTATATTTTCTTCTTCTTTATCTTTTATTGATTTAAATAAATCAATTCCCAATTTATTGCATATACTACTTAAAACAATAAAAACGTCAGCTATTTCACTTTCTATTGTGTCATAGTGATTGATTTTATCATTATCTATTCTCATATTAGTAGCATTTTTTCTTATAGATTTTGCTAATTCGCCAACCTCTTCTAAAAGTAATAACATTGTCTTTTCAATTTTTTGATCTGCAAACCCTCTAATTTCAATCACTTTTTTTATGTATTTTTGTACTTCTTGTACAGTATTATTTTCATTTAATTCATTCCAAAGCTTTAATTGTCCATCATCTTTCTTTCCCAGATACCTTTCTAAAATTAGTCTATCTCTTAAAACAACAAACTTTGTACTATATATGGAAGAATATTTTGATGCAGTTAGTTTACCAAAACATTCAGTTATAAGTTCTAATGCCTTTTCTGGAGTTTCCCACAACATTTTTGCTCCTTCATCTTTTTCTTTCTCTGTTACATTTAATTGCTGAGTATCTTTTAAAACTTTTCCCACAAATACATAAGAAATTTGTTTAAAATTATTTAATGTTTTATATTCTTCTGTTGTTCCTAAACATTCTATAATTTTTACTTCACAACCAGTTTCTTCTAGTACTTCTCTTTTAAATGCTTCCTCTGGTTTTTCATTACCTTCTAGTCCACCACCAGGTAATTTGTACTCATTTTTATTGCTTTTGTTAAATACTGCAATTTTTCCGTCTTCTCTTATAACGATTCCTCTGGCACCTAATCTCAATTTAGGATTTTCCATATTAATAGTTCTCTCTCCAATGTCTTCATCTGTTATTCTACATATCAATTCCATACCTTTTTCCTTTCTTAAAAGATGTTTATTAATTTTTATATTTTCCCAACTACTCTTTTTACTCTTTTAATAAATTCCTCTTTATGTGATAAAGCTTGTCTTAATTCTTTTATAGCCTTGTCAAACTCTTTGTCCTCTAAATATATTTTGGCATATCCGTTTTCTCCATATTTTTCTGTTAAATGCTGATAAATTCTTTCTATTTGTTCTTCTTCAGATAATCCTACATAATTTCTTTTTCCATAAGAATATGACCTTTTTATTGTATTGTCTATATCAATAATCGTCCTATCTGCTGTGCTTATTATTTTTCCATATATGGTTCTAGGTTCATGATCACTAGATGCTCTATGATCTTCTATAGCATCTTTTATTACATTTAATTGTTCTTTTGTAAACCATTTCTTTATATTTTCATCTTTCATGAATATCTCTGCTGATATAATCTCATGTGTTTTTCTATTAATATAATGTCCCAAATCATGATAAGAAGCTATTGTATAAACCATATCCAGATTAACATCATATTTTTTTGCTAGTTCTAAACTTCTTTTTATTACTGTTTTTATATGTTCAATTCCATGTCCCTCTTCATTTCTATTATATAGTGGAAATATTTCATTCTCTACATATTTTACTAACTCTATATCTATATTATTATCTTTCATAATTTCATATTCTGTTTTCATTGACTTACTCCTTCATCTTTATATAATAACTTTACTTAGCCATTCTTTATAAAATTTTAATTGTTCTTCTGTATGGAAATAATGTTCTCCTCCATCTAGTATAGATAAATCACAATTAAAATTATTTGAAAAGTTTTTAATTATATCTTCGTTTTGCATATTATCTTTATTTCCATATAAGATATATGTCTTTTTATTCCAATTAGTTATTGGATTATTTTTTACATATTCATAGTAATCCCAATATAATGTTTGTCCACAATCTGTTTTAATTTCTTGTTTTTCTTTTAACTTTTCTTCTGTTGTGTTACTCCATAACATCATATTATCAATAATAACTTTCATATTTACAACTGGAGATAAAAATAAACATTGCTTAATATCTTCATCTTTATATGCTAATAAACTAAAATATGCTCCCATACTACAAGCCCATAAATTTATCTCTTGATAGTTTTTCTTTGCATATTCAATTATTTGCTTTAAGTCTTTTACACAATTTTGAACTTTGCATAAGTAATTAGTATCATCTTTTCTTGCTCCATGTTCTGGTAAATCAAAACTTAATAATTGATACCCTCTATTTATAACTTTTTCTGCTAATATTTTTATAACATCATCTTCTTTATTAGACATATTTCCATGTACTGCTATAAAAACCCTATTACTTTTTTTTCCCCATATTATTGAAGGAATATTACTTATATTTATTCTATCTATTTTCATTAAAACCATGGCCTCCTTTGTAATTTGTACGTTCCTATGCTTGTTATTCTATAATATTATTCTAATTTTGTCTATACTATTTAACTTTCTCTGGAACATTATATATATTGCTATAATTAGGCCAAAAAATAATGAGCTTGCAATGCTCATTATTTTTATTATACAGTTTCTATTCTACATTATTTCTTTTTAATAGGTACCCATACTTCTGCGTAATATTTTTCATCCATAATTCCATTTTCATATTTAGATGGATCTGTATACATTTCTATATTATATCCTCCAGCTATTTCAAAGTCATTTGAATTAGGTAGCCATTCTTTAAATATTTTTTCATTTAGTTCTTGCATACTTTTAAATGATGGCCCATAGCAAGGAAATATAGCCCAAGTAAATTTTGGTATTTCTTTTACTACACAATTTGCTGGTATTTTCATACCTTCTTTATAATTGTCACAAATCATATATGTGAATTCATCACATTCCATGTCTCATCATAATTGACTCCATACATTGAGCAAATATCTTTGTTCCCACTCATATTAAATTCTTTCCATAATTTTGGCACCTCTTCATATGCATTCTCATATTTAAATTTTCTTGATACTCCAACAACCTTAAAACTTTCCTTTTCTTCAATTCTATACTCCATAGTATATCCTCCCTTTAAATCTATATTTATTTTTAGTGGTGCAAATTCTTTTATTGTTGCCCCATCTTTACGAACTGAAATCGGTGTAGAACCATGAAATCTTGTAAATGCTTTAGTAAAACTATCTGGTGAATCATAAGAATATTTTAAAGCTATATCTATTACCTTATTATTTTTTATTCCCGGTTTTTTATATACTTTTTTGTCCGTGCTTTATATTTTCATTACCTCCATATTAAATATTTTGTTTTATTTTTCTATATATCCACTTGTCTTTTTTGTATACATATTATCTGTTATAGATTTATATCTTTCTCCGTCATAATCATCTGTAAATCCATTATATGCCTTATATATTTCTCCTGTTTCTGTATCATAGACTCTCTCATATCCAAGTGTTGCATCACTTTGTTTTTGACTCATTATGTCATAACTTGTACTTCTTTTTTCCCATGAGTCCATTATTCCATCTGAAATTTGATTACATATGTTTCTAACATTTTGGAAGTTTTTCATTACTGCATCTTGTTGACTATTAAACCCACTCATAAAAGTATCTGTAAATTCTACTGAAGACGCCACAGTATTTAAAGTTTCCTCCCAATCTACAAGCTCATCTTTTGGTGCTGTAACAAAAATAGCATCATATACATTTAAGTAATATATATCTATTTGCTTTCCTGAAATTACATTTTCTGGTACATAATATGGACCTGGATCATATACATAAGCTGTAAATAAACCTTCTGCTTCTTTTCCATTTTCATCTTTGAATGATGCTCTTAATATGTCCCCTCCAAGTGTTCCTGCTCCCAAGTTTTCAACAACTGTAAAGTCATTTAAAGTTGGGAACGTAAAAGCGGCAGTATTATTTAAAGGTCCTAAATCATTAAATATTTTGTAAAATCCCTCTGTTGTTTTATCTGCTATCACTGATGTTTTTGCAAACATAGTATCTGGATAATATCTCTGTTGAAATGCTTTTGCTTCATCAGATTTATTATACCCCTCTGTTTTTAAGTTAAAAAAGAATTGATAAGTAGGTCTTTGTGGGTCATATGCTTTTATCGTATAATGTATGTAATCTCCTAAGACATCTACTTTCCATCCTTCTGGTAATTTCATTTTTACTAAGCCATTATCAAAATCTGTATATTTAATAGCTTTAGTTTCACTTTCTTTTATTTTCACATCTGCTTTTTTCACTTCGTCTCCTACCTTTTCCACTTTATCATTAGCATTATTACTATTACCATTATTATTGTTATTTTTTATAAGCATTACCGATAGAACAATAATAATTATTACAGATACAATAGAAATTATCATCCATATTTTATTTCTTTTGTTTTCTTCCATATTACGTTTTCTCCTTTTTCTCTAATTTATTTTTATTCTATCATAAGTATTAATTACTGTTATATTTTTTACCAAATTTTCCGTGCCTATTTGGTAACATTTTTTGTTATATTTTGTTAAAAATCACTGTCTTTTCTTTCATAGATATTTTACTAACTTGATATCCATAATTTTTTAATTCCTTTTTATAAGTTAAAAATGAATGGTCTATTTCAAATCCTAAAATACTTTTTATTTCTTCGTAAGTCAATATATAATTATCCTTTTGATTTTCTTTTATATAATCCCATAATGGCTCATATTTACTCATCAATAAATACCTCCTATCTTTGATTTTTTATAAAAGGGCAATCTAAGCCATTATTCTGTAGCTTTAACAGTACAAAAAAAGCAAATATTCTCTGCTTCAGTGGTATGAACCTTATATATATTTTTTTATTAATCCATCTTTATTACAATATGCATATATTATTCCTTTACCTTTTTTTAGGAATCTAGTTTCTACATTTTGTTCTAGATATAACTTCACAATTTCACATCTATTATTAGTAACATATGCAATAAATGAAATATAATGGTCTTTTGTCATTTCATGTAATTGTTTCTATAAAAAATTTATTAACAGCACTTATGTATATAATTAAATATGATATTGATATAAGAAATCCCCCTAAAACATCACTTGTATAATGTACACCTAAATAGATTCTACTTATTCCAATAGAGCATATCAATATACTTAATAATATAATAGAAGTCCATTTAATATATTTATTTTTAGCATATTTATAAATCAAATATATTAAGTATCCGTAAAAAGCCATACTTATCATAGAATGTCCTGATGGAAAACTATATCCTGTTTCTTCAATTATTCTATATTCTGTTGGTCTAGGTCTTTGTAATATCCTTTTTAATAATTGATTTAATATTGTAATTATCACTAAATTTGAAAATATTGATAATCCAATTTTTTTATTTCTTATTAATATAAATAAAGTAATTGTTAATGTTATTAAAAATATTGCCCCTCCAAAATTAGTAATAAACTTTACTATTGGTGTTGTAAAATCAGATATTAAAAATCTTGACACTATCTTATAACCTATTATATCTCCATTCATTATCTCTTTATTAAATACATCTTCCGCTAGTGCAAAAAATCCAATTAAACCAATAAATAATATAATCCATTTTAAATTTTTTACAATAAATTCTTTTATTTTTTCTTTCATCTTTACCTCTTTTATTATTTAAAATTTGTTTCTTTAAACACTAATATAAAATTTGACCCTCTTCCTAATTCGCTTTCTAATTTAATCTCTGCACCATTTACGTTAGATATTGATTTTGCGATAGCAAGTCCAAGTCCTACTCCTCCAGTTTCTTTATTTCTTGATTTATCAACTCTATAAAACCTGTCAAATATATTTTCTTGTTCTTCTTTTGATATTCCTATTCCATTATCTTTTATATTTATGTACACGTTACCATTATTTTTTCTTGAATATATATCAATTTTACCATTTTTTTCTGTATACTTAATAGCATTATCGATAAAAATTCTAATTAATTCTTTCCATTTACATTACTAATATCTGCTTCAATATAACATATTTCATTGCTACTACTACAAATAATTTTACCTGTTTCCATTAATTTAGTTTCCTCTATAATTTCATTTATTAGCTCTTGAACATTTATTTTTGTTTTCTTTAAATGCACTTCACCTATATCTGCTCTTGTAATATACAATAATTTAGATACTAATTCATTCATATTTTTAGTTTCATTTTTTATAGCTTGTATTGATTTTGCTTATTAAATGATATTTCTAATCTTTCTATCATTTTATCAAATGAATCTGATAATACTTTTAATTCTATATCTTTCCCTGTGTTTTTCATAAGATATTCTAAAAGTTCATATTTTTTTTTGGTTAATTCTATATTTTTATCATTTCTTGATACTTGCTTTTTTTCTAAATCTAATTTTAAATCTACTACTTGTATTATTTTACTTTGATTTATTGCTTGTGATTTTCTCCTTAAAATCACTCTTATTCTTGCAAGTAATTCTTCTATTTCAAAAGGTTTTGTCAGATAGTCATCTGCTCCTATATCTAGCCCATTTACTTTATCTGTTATATCTCCTTTTGCTGTGAGCATTATAATTGGAGTATGTTTTTTTATTCTTAATCTTCAACATACTTCCATTCCATTTATTTTAGGAAGCATAATATCTAAAAGTATAATATCATAATTGGTGTTTATGGCATTTTCATATCCTTACTCTCCATCATAACAGATGTCTACTTCATATCCTTCATGTTTTAATTCAAGGCTTATAAAATCTGCCATTTGTTTTTCATCTTCTACAATTAATATTTTTGCCATTTTCAAACCCTCCTTACGTATTATACTTTATTTTTTATTGTTTTTCTACTCTTTATTTTCTAATTTTCTCTTTGCAATTTCCTTATATATTTCGCAATTTTTCATAAGTTCTTTATGTGTTCCTATTCCTACAACTTTTCCGTCATTTAATACTACTATCTGCTTTGCATTCATTATAGTATTTATCCTTTGTGCAATAATAATAACTGCTGAATCCTTCATTTCTTTTTCTAAAGCCTTTCTTAAATTTCTATCTGTTTTAAAGTCTAATGCTGAAAGACTGTCATCAAAAATATATAAATCCGCATTTTTACTTAATGCTCTTATTACTCTTACGCCTGTTATGTTTTCTCTTATTACTGCATACATCTTATCAAGAAATTTTTGTAGTCTTTCAAATATTCTTGAGGCATATTTCGTTGCAAATACTGTCGCAATTAGAATAATTGTAAATAATATTAATTTTTTATATGGTTTTATAAAATGTAAAATTGTTTTCATACTTTTTTATCATTTCCTTTCTTATTTTCTAGTCGAATCTTTATCTCGTTTTCCATACTCTCTAATAAATACTCAAATGCCTCTATAAATTTTATTGAATATTTTTCTAATGTTTTTTCCATTGCTATTTTTTCAATATCTTTAAGCTCTCCTGTTATTTCTTCAGCACATATTTTTCCTCTTTCTGTTAATGCTAAATTTTTTTCTTTTAAATTTTCTCCATTTTCAAATATAATTAAACCTTTTTCTTTTAATTCTTTTACTATTGTGTTGATAGTTTAGTAAGAAATAGAACTATTGTCAATACATTCTTTATAAATTTTTATTTATTATCACGATTGATTATTTATGTATGATGTGTTATAGTCTTACTATGTCTTTAAGACATGTTAAAAATATTACTATTTTAAGGAGGAAAACATATGAAAACTATTGTTTTTGCAAGCTGGAATTCGAAAAAAGCTATTGAAATGCAGCGTATGACACCTGATGGGATTGAATTACTTTGTTTAAAAGATTTTCCTGAAGCAGCCAATATACCTCAAGCAGATGAGAATGGAACTACATTCTTAGAAAATGCCATAATCAAAGCAAAATACTGGGCAGAAAAAATCAATATGCCTGTACTTGCTGAAGATTCTGGTATTGTAATTGATGCATTAAATGGATACCCTGGTGTTTACACTAAACGTTGTATTGAAAAATTTCGCCCAGGTACAATTGTAAATGCTGATAAACCTGCTGAGCTATATCCTATTCTTCTTGAACTTATGAAAGAGAGTAGCTTTGCTGATACCACAGCTCACTGGATTTCAGCAATGGCATATATTGATTCTGACAGGACAATCCTTGCAGAAGAATCATTGAATGGCGATATGTGTACATGTGCAGGAAAAAGAGAGTTTGGATTTGACCAGTATTTCAAAGCCAAAGGCTTTGGCAAAACTCTCTCTGAACTTTCTCCAGAGGAAAAGGACAAAATTGGCCCAAGAAAAAAAGCTTTTGAAAGCATCTTGAACCAACTCTAATTGTTCTAAAAAACAGCCTCTCTTTAAAAAGTTCTCGGTATTTTTTCTTTGTATGTTCTTTTGCGGTATCAATAATTCCATATTTAATACAATCATTTATTCTTTCTTTATCTTTCATACCATAATTAAAAGATAATATAGAAATTATAGTATTAGATAGTCCAAATGCTGAGAATAATGCTATTTGTTGAATTTTATAGTATATTCCAAATGAACCAACTAGAATTGTAAGATCTGCTTTTGCTCCTCCTAATATCGCATTCATTCCCGCCATCATAACAGATAATAATGCTTGCATAATTGCAGCAGAAATTCCTATTTTATATATTCCTTTAATTATACCAATATCAGGCTTAATATATTTTAAATTTCCATTTATTTCTTTGTTTTTTGTATAGTGGAAAAACATTGCTACGAATAAAGAAATAAAACATTCTGAGCCAAATAAACCAAATAGCAAAAATACTATAAATATACATATACTTAAAAATATTCCATTTCCAGCTACTTTGTTTGCTTTCTCTTTTTTTTCTCCTAAACTTTTAGATAATAATGCGTTTAATCCTATTCCTGTTCCCACTCCTATTGCTATAATTAAAATTTGAATTGGAAAAGCTAATGTTAATGCTTGATTTGCAATAGCTCCCTTTTTACACACTCCTTCTATTTTTTGAGCAAAAAAATAACGTAAGTCCTTTTCTCTGGACTTACGCTTTCGCTACTCGATATAGTTATTTTAATATATTTTTTTAATTTTTGCAATAATTTTTTGCAAACTATTTTGTTATAAATTATAACTTGTAATTTTTTGTGTTATCTCTCCATCATTTTCTGCATATTGCCATATTTTCTTATTTTTTCATTAAAATTATACCATTTATTATTGGATGTAATAATCTAATGAATTCTATTGCATCTTGTTCTGTTCCAACTACACTGCCATAATGAATTGGCACTGCTATTTGTGGTTGTATTTCGTTTATTAATTGTGCTGCCTCTTTAAAATCCATTGTATAAGTTCCGCCAACTGGAACAAATGCAACATCACATTTTACTTTTCTATTTTCTTTTGTTATGTCTGTATCTCCTGCAATATAATATCTAACATTATTTATTGTAATAATATAACCTACCCAGTTACTTTCTTTTGGATGGAATTTCTTGTTTACATTATATGCTGGTATTGTTTCAAATCTAATTCCTTGTACCATATATTCTTTATTTGGCTCTACTGCAATAATTGAGTTTTTATCTATTCCTTTTTTTAATAATTTTATTAACATTTCTTCTGGTATTACAATAGTTGTATTTTTATTTATAACTTTCTCTATGTCTTCTTCAGAATAATGGTCATAATGATTATGTGTTATAAAAATAATATCTGCATCGTTATAATTTTTATCAATTTTAAATGGATCTATATAAATCACTTTATTTTTATTAATTCTTATACTACTATGATATAAAACTTCTATATTCTCTAACATAATATCCTCCTTTTTCAACTCCAATAAAAATTATCTTTTACATATCTCTAATACTTTTTTCATGGTATTAGCTGTTCTTATTGTAATTTTATCCTTTATATTTGTACTTGCTGTTTTACTCCACCAATTTGATTTTCTATAGTTTTTTAAATCATAAGACCAAAATATAGAATTATTATAGTCTTTTATTTTTTCAATATCTTCCTTTGGATTTCCAATAGCATTGTAAACATCTTCATACTTGATAGGAGGAATTATAAAAATCAAATTATCATATATTTCTTTATTATCTGTTCCCCACCATTCTGGATTGTTACTTAATATATCTTCAAGTTCCAATTCACTTATAATAAAAATTGGTATTTCAAGATTAAACTTATTTTTTATAATTTTATAAATATCTTTCATTATAATTTCTTTGTTATCTGTGTTACATTCAAAAATAACATTACCACTATTAAGATAAGTAATAACATTTTGATATTTATTATCTTGCAATTCTTTTTTTAATTCGCTCATTGAAATTTTATTTTTACCACTTATATTTATTCCTCTTAATAATGCTATATATTTCATAATACATCACCCTTCCTATTTCTCAACAAATATAAATAATTCTTCAACAGACACATTGAAAACTTTTGCAATATCCATTGCAAGTCTCAAGGATGGATTATATCTACCGTTTTCCAAGCATACAATCGTTTCTCTTCTAACATTTACAAGTTCTGCTAATTCTGCCTGTTTCATTCCTACACTCTCACGATATTCTTTTATAGATAACTGCTTGAATACATAATAAAGAATGAACAAATAAGCCACCAATTAAGCCCATAATGCTAAAAATCAAATTCATAATTTTCCCTCCTCGAATTACTATTGTTTTAGTAAACCGCTATCTTGTAATTTGTTAATTAATTTTATATGTAGCAGTTAAATACTTTTCGTTATCAGTATTTTCTTCTATATATAATGTTCTTTCATATTTAAGATTATTTTTATTTAAACATAAATCTATGAAGCATAAGAATATTCCAATATCAATTTGATTATAATATTTAACCATATCTATTGGCATAATTCCTCTTTTTCCTTCTTTTCTATATCTATATACTTTAAGTTCATTTTTAGAAGCATCTACTACCCAAGGTTGAGTATTACAAGCACTTGGTGCAAACCTTACAATATTTGCTATATCTAAATAATAGTCTCCATTCCATATTTCTTCAAGATTTTTTCTTTTACTTTTAAACATATCTTTTCTAAATTTATCTTCTGAATCTATTTTTGCTATTGCAATCATAATTACAAAGTCTAATCCCTCATATCGTTTTTCTTCTGGCTTACCAATTCCAAACCATAGTGTTCCAATATTTTTTGATACAAGATATAAATCTAGTTGTTCTCCTAAATATCCTATATTTTGTAGATAATTATCTTTTCTTTCAGAGTAAAACAATATGCAATATTCTTGTCCTCTTTTACATGTTGTTTTATCTTTTACTATTTTTACTTTTACATTAATACCAGCTACTAGTGGTTTTAGTTTATTAAACTCTTCTTCTATATCTTTTAATTCCTCTTCCGTAATATGTTCGTTACCAATATTTCTGAATAAATGGAATGATTTTCTTTTAAAAATCATATCATAAAGTTTGTCATGCATTTAATCACCTCATAATTTCAATTTTAATATTATTATTTTCATAATTATTTGTATTTTATCATAATTGCTTAATATTTTCTATATTTCTTTTTAACATAAGAAAATATTAGAGGTAAAGATTGTTATTTCACTACATTTACAACTACTGAAAATTATAAAAAGACTTATATCGAATATAAACAAAACGGAGACTCTTCTTGGAGCAATAATCAATATTGGAGTGGTACTATGTCTGAAAATGGTTGCGGTTAACTGCTCTTCCAATTATTTTAAGTGGATATAAATAGACCTATTTTAGTTTGTGTATGGAATAAGCCTCATGATAATCTTTGGACTACAGCTTCTCACTATATGGTTTTACTTGCTGCTGATAATAAAGATATGGTATATATTTCAAATCCCAATGGCGGAAAAAATGATAGCAAAAGTTCGGGTTGGTATAATTTTAAAGAAATAGTCCCTTATATTGCAAAAGCCCTATATAGAGAGAGTTATAATTAAAGAGGACTTTCTTACAGTCCCCTTTTTGTACTTCTATTTTGTATAATTTGTCTGTATAAGGTTTTTCTACTTTAGTTCAATATAACTGCTTTTAGGAAATACTAACTTAACTTCTGTACCTTCATTTTGAACTGAATTTAATTCTATTGCCATTCCTAATTTATCGCATAACTTTTTACATAAGTATAGTCCTATTCCTGTAGACTTTTTGTTTGATAATCTTCCATTTGTACCTGTAAATCCTTTTTTAAAAACTCTCGTAATCTCTCCTTTTTTTATTCCAATTCCATTATCTTTAACAGATAAAATCACATTTTCTTTTCCTTGTTTTGCATATATTTCGATAACAGATTCTTCTTTTTTCTTATATTTAATACTATTTTGTATAATTTGATTTAGTATAAATACTACCCATTTATTATCAGTGTTAACCTCCATGTTTAAATCATGAATATTAATAGAAATCTTTTCTTGTATTAAGCTACTTTTATTCTTTTTAATACTTTCATTTACAATTTCTTTCAATTCGACTTTTTTTATATAATAATCTTTTTCTACAGTATTACTTCTTGCATAAAATAAGGCTTGTTCAACATAATTTTCTACTTTATCTAATTCTTCATCTATACTTTTGGTTATTATGTTTTTATTATTTTCTATTACCATTTTACTAGCTGCTATTGGTATTTTTATTTCATGTATCCACAATTCTATGTATTCTTTATAATCTTCTGTCATATATTTATATTTGCAAACATTTTCTAACATTGATTTATCAATTTGTTCTAGTGTACTTTTTAAAATTTTCCCTTCTAAAAAACAAGGAGTTTTTATTATTTCTGTAATTAAATATTTCTCTTCTAATTCTTCCAACATATTTAATAAATTGTCATAAAATTTTTTCTTTCTAAAATATTCTATAGTAATTGAAACCAAATATAATACCATTATTATAAATAGAATATATATCTTTATAAACATTCCTACATTATATGCCATTAGAAAAATTTCTATTGTAATAATGCCAAATAGTAATAACAAAATAGTTACGATTTTCTCTTTAAAAAATAACTTGAAATTCATTTAGCTTTCTCCCTTTTTCAAAATATATCCTTGTCCTCTTTTGGTTTCCAATAGTTCTTTTAATTCTAATTCTTCTAATTTGTTTCTTAATCTAGTAATATTGACTGTTAATGTATTATCATCTATAAAGCTTTCACTTTCCCATAAACATTCCATTATGTCTTCTCTTGATACTATCTTTTCTCTATTTTGTACTAGATATTTTAAGATTTTATATTCATTTTTGGTAAGTTCTATTATTTTTCCATCTTTTTCTATAGTATTATTTGATGTATTTAATATAAAGTCTTTAACATCTATTTTATCATTTATTTTTTGCATATTTGTTCTTTTTAATAATGATCCTATTTTAGCAAGTAAGATTTGTATGTTAAATGGCTTTGTAATATAGTGGTCTGCTCCATTATTGATTGAAAGCAATTCGTCTAATTCATTATCTCTACTTGTTATAATAATTATCGGCATGTTGGATTGTTTTCTGACTTCTTTACAAATATATTCTCCATCTGTGTTTGGCAAATTTATATCTAATAATATTAAGTCAGGATTTATTTTTAATATTTCTTGTATTGTGTTTTCAAATGTTATTAGTGTTGTGGCTTCATATCCATTTTTGTTCAAAAAGATTTTTAGTTCTTCTCTTAATTTTTCATCATCTTCTATTATTAATATTTGGGGCATTTATTTTTCCTCCCATGTTATTATATTTCTTTTATAACCTTACAAGGATTTCCTACTGCTACACTATTTGATGGAATATCTTTATTTACAACACTCCCTGCACCTATTACAACATTATCTTTAGCTTTATATCTATCTTTTATTAATTCTTTATCATAGTTAGCATCATATAATTCTCCTGCCAACATTTTATCTTTTTCTGACATAACTTTCCTCCAATCATAATTATTTCTTTGAAAAATACTAGCTTATTATAGCTAGTATTTTTGTAATTTTCAGCTGCTTTCTGTTTTCTCAATTTCTTCTATCCTACTTACGCACGAAGCGTAAATACTCTCAAGAATGTACCGCATTTCTGGTAATACGATAGCTCCTCTTGTTAACCACTTTGCTCTCTCATACTTCAGTATTAACCAGTCGATATGCATAATAGTCTGCCACAAGACGTCTTCGTAGCCCGTAAAATCGAACTCAAAAATTATCGTTTGTTCTTCTTTAATGCAAAAATGATACACATCCTCATTGATATCCTCTGCCTTTAATTGGTCTATGAGATCTTGCAAATACCCATAGTAGACAAACAGAAATTTCTCTGTCTCGTTAATAAAGATATTAAGGTTAATTGCACTCCGAATAATCAGAGCAAACCAGACAAAAACACCGTAAGCAAACAAGAAAATCAACATAAAATAATTTCCTCCTTATTAGGTAGTATTATTAGTTTACATATTATATAATACCAAAGTATAAGCTAAAAGTCAATTATTTCTCTAAATTTAAGCTACAAAATATACGTGAAATAGCAAAATATTTTATAAATTTTAATATGATATTTTCTTTTGTATCCCTAATCCATCTCCATCACACACCAAAGTTTGAATTTTTTTGCTTTTTTTAGTTTTCACTATTTTTAAAGATTGTATAAATTTTGATTTTTTGTCACTATTATAATTCTGAGTATTTGCTTCTAACAATTTTGTTTCTTCTTTATTAAAAAATTTTTTTATTAATGAAAAAATTTCTTGTATTATCCTCATCTTTCCTCCTCTTTCTGGACAGCTACAGTCCCTGAGCTACTAGCTAAATCAATTTGTTTTTTAGTATCTCTTGATTGTTGTTCCCATGGTCTAATTCCGTTACTTTTTTCTAAATCTGCTTTATAGCATTCAAATTGTTCTAAAAATTCTTCCTTAGATATATATATAAATTCACCTTTTTCTTTGTCAGCATAATAGAATTTTTCTCCTAATTCTTCAAAATTAATATATACAAATGTAATAGGTCTTTTATTTTTATCAGACTTGTTATAAACTCTGTTAACTTCACATTTATCATATTTAAGAAATTCGTTATCTAAAATCAAATCATATAAAATTGACATTGTTGAATTTTGGCAACTTGCAAATTCTGGGCATACTTTTTTTAACAGTAAAAATTGTTCTTCCAAATTTTTTAATGGGTTATTCTTATATCTTTGATTTAATTCACTAGATTTGTCTATTAAATATTTTATTGGAAAATTCCCATCTTTATCTGTAAGTCCAACACTTTTAAATAATTTTCTTAAGCTTGCATCATCTAAATTAAAAGTTGCATCATGCAATTTCTCATCATTTTTGTGGCAGTTGTGATCTTTTCCTTCATCATCTACATCATTTTTTCTTGCCTCTTCATAACTCACACAAAAGTTATTTGGTCTACAATTAAATCTGTGATCTGTTAAATTCCAAGTTGGGTCTAAAATTGTAGTCCCAACTACCCTTTCTCCATTACTAAGTTCAAATTCCATATTATTTAATTTTATAAATGCATGTCTACCACTACTAACAATTTCACACTCTATATCTAAACCTGCTCTTTCAATTAAATACTGCTCAACTCTTGCAATTCCATTACATACACCATATCCAGAACTAATTATTTTATATAAAGCTCTGCAATCATTACTATCAAATACTTCTGTTTCAAAATCTGGACTATAACTGATTTTTTGTCCAATTTCATTATCAACGATAGCAATTTTTTGTGCATCTGTATACTCTGGTTTTAATTTGTACATCACTTTTTCATCATCTTTACTATCCAAACTACTTAGAACTGTCATTTCGGGGCAAATAGCACATAATTGCATAAATTTTGCCTTTTCTTGTCCGTATAATCTTGTTGGATTCACACTTAATAGTCTATCTAACCCTCTGTATTGTTGTACATCTGCAAACAAATCTAAAATAATTTTCCCACCATATTCTGTAGTTTTCATATTCAAAGCATTTACAAAAGAAGGCTTTAGTTGCGATATATCAATTTTTTCTTTTGTCTCTGGTTTTAATGTTACAAAAATTTCCCTTTTTTCATCTTCTGTCAAATTTACAGTGTCTAATTTAGATATAAATTCTTCTTGGTGGCTTTCATCTAATTCCATAATTATTTCATATATACCTAAATCTGATAAATCTGTTTCTGGATTATTTATATATTTGATTAAATTATCTATATTAAAACTTTTTAAAATTAATATTTTTCTATATTTTCCAAGTTGTGTATCAGATAAGAATTTTTCTTTTCCCTCGTCACTATAAGTTGCCACTATTTTATCTTGTAACACTTCTTCTAGTTGATAAGTATCAAGTAGTTTATCTTTATCTTCTTCTTTCTTTAATGTTACTATTATATCTGAAATATCTATATTGTCCAGCTGTAACATATTACATATTAAATCTGGATTTGATACAATATTATATTTTATACTATCTTCCATTTCAGCTATAATTTTACTTACTTCATATGGTAAAAAACCGTGACTTTCAAACCAACCAGGTGTATTTAATAGTTTTTCTTTATCACTATCATTAAGTTTTTCTATAAAACTTTCTAAGTCCCAACTTTTAAAGCCTTCCATTTTTTCTTCATCTTGTAACATTTTAAGTAATATTTCAGAATCTGAAATCATCAAAATTAATTCTTTTCTTTTATAACTAGGCCATTTTTGAAAATGTTTATATTCTAGCAATTTTGAAATCTCTCTGTCTGTAAGAAATATTTTAATCAAATCATACAATTCTCCTAAATTCATTTTACATTGTCTGAGTATTTCTACATTCCCCAATATGCTTAATTTATCATCAGTCTCTTTCAATAATTGTCTGAATTCTTCTCTATCCATATATCCTCCTTTGTATTTACCAATCAATATAATTATAATATCATATTTTATCAAAAATTGAAACAATTACTTAAAATTTTGTATTAACTACACTTAAATTATTCATCTTTCCCTAATATAAAATTTTTTCGATTTCTTTTCTTGCCTCAATATTAGTCATTTCTTCATATTTCTCTGCATTAGGCACATCAACAATTCTGCCATTTCCGATATAAGCATTTTCACCATGTAGATACATTTCAAATGCAAATTTATTATTCTCAACATTAATAAAGTCTAAAACATCTATGTATTTAATGCTGCGAAAATTATATTTAAGTGTGCATATCTATTTACACCTTTATAATCTGCATAGAAATGTCTTACAACTTTGTAGTTACTAACAAATTCAACATTAATATCATTATATCCTGTTTCTTCCCTTACTTCTCTTATAGCTGCTTCACTAGGACTTTCTCCTTTTTCAATTCCACCCATTACAAAACTTCTTGTTTTTGTATTATTGCCATCCATACATAAAACTTTGTTTTTTGCTTTATTTGCTACTATTACTATTACGCTTCTTCTTTTTTGAAGCTCTTTGTCTAAACTAATTTTTTGCTTTTCTTCCCCTGCAAAATATGGTGCTATTACTTGACGTATTTCTAATCCTTCTTTTTTAGCTATTTTATAATCCTGTTCATCATGTGCAGGACAAATAATTTTATTCACATTGCCCTTTATAATTTTTACCTCCTCTTTAGTAATAGGGTTTATTGCTTTTACATTTTTGTCTACTTCATTGCTAGTCATTAAAGCTGTCATTCCTAAAATATATTCAAATTGCTTTATTTCACAATTTATTATTTTATTATTTGTTAATTTAATTTCAATATTTTCCATAAATTTCTCTCACTATCTTTTTACTAAACTTTTCTTATTTTCTTTTTCTAATTGTTTTAAACTCTTCTTAGGCGTTGATAAATCTTCTGGCATAGTGCCACCATTTTTTGAAATTACTTCTCTAATATTTTTTCCAATATTATAATGAGTCTTATTTTCATCTTTTTCTGTAAAAATATTATCCCTTTTTAATTTTGATTCAGTCTGCGTAATACGGAATAGATTAGCTGCAAGTTCTTCACTTCCCATATTATCTAAGATATCTTCTCTATATCTTAAACTTTTTCTTTTGGCAATGTCATCAGCAGTTTTTCCATTATATAGACCTTTATATCCAGCATTATGGAATTTATCAAAATTTTTAACTCCTGCATTATTAGCACGCTTCGACAACTTGTCGGCGCCGACAAAATGTTCAAACGCACTAATGCCGCTATTTTCGCATGCATCTATAGCTTTCTTTATAACATTTTCAAACTTTCTCCATTCTTTGTAATCTAAAACTAGTTGCAACTCTCTAGCATACCAATATTCAATTTCGTTTTCATCAATATGTTTAATATCTTCAAAATTCTGATTACTATAATTTTTATTTTTTTCCAACTTATTCATTTACAATCATCTCCTAATTTTATGTTTAAATGCATGCGTCTCCTATGACCCGTTAAACGGGTCTTTATATTCTTTTATTGATATTTGGTCATACATCATATCTTCTTGCAATTAATTTCTCACATATTCGGCTATTCTTTTAGCATTTTTACCTACCGTGTCTACATAGTAACCACGTCACAAGAAACTTCGTTGGCCAAATTTGTATTTCAAATTTGACCACCTCTGGAAAATTATGAGGCTGCTTTTGCCCTTTAATATTCCCATATA
>CAKOYQ010000008.1 GCA_934130935.1 uncultured Clostridia bacterium
ATAGGCCTCTTGTAGGATTAGCATCTTCTATTCCTAATACCAATGATGGTGCCATATCTGTATCATCTTCATAAGTTGTTGTATCTAATTTATTATTTTCTATGTAATATGTTCTTCCATGTAATGTTGTTTCTGTTGGTCTAGTATCTCCTATCAATTTTATTTCAGCACTTCCCGGATTAGAATCTTCATCTATTGCTGCATATGGCTTTCCATTTTCAACCGTTGAGAATGAAGTTATTTCTGCTACATTATTTAGTGTTGTTTGTTTTTGTATTAATGCTCTTACAGCTTCATTATTTAGTTTAAATTTTACATATATGTCAATATATCCACTTGGTGCAATTTCTGTACCAGCTATTGTATTTGTATATGCAACATTATATCCACTACCTTTTGAAGTGTTTCCATTCCATTTAACTTCGGTTCCACCTTCTAGCCAAGAAGCTGATATTTCATAACTATCGTCATAGTAATTTGCTATTTCGTTAACTCTTGAGATTAATTTTGTTGATTGGTTTTTAACTCTTATTTTATATGTTACATATATCTCCATTAATCCTGGATTTTTCTCATTATATGCTAAATCTGATTCATAAATTCTTCTAGTATATAAGTTTAAATTTCTATTACTGTAACTTCCTGTTGAGTTTCCAAATTTTGTTTCTATTCCAAAATCATTTGTATCATCTTCTATTTTTCTTTTTGCATATGTATATGTATTCATATAAACTCCTGAACCTGTATTTATGCTAATATCTACTGTATTTAAATCTGAACTTAATGCTAAATCTGCTTGAGCCCTTCTTTTTATTCCTAAGTTTATTCCTGTTAAGCTTTCATCCCCTGTCTTTCCACACCTTTCTTCCCATGCTGTCTTCAAATCAAATCCTGCTGTTTTCGTTGATGCTATTATTTCATAATATTTAGCTGGTGTTACTTTTAATTTATTACCATTATATTCGTATCCCCACTTGTCTTGATAACCTGATTTATTATCTTCAAATTTATAGCTTAATTCATATGCTGTTGATTTATTATATGTAATCTCCGCAAAATCATTATTTACACTTTCTCTGTCTTTTCTATCTTGTCTTCCATTATATATTTCTTTTGCTTTTGATGTATTATCATATTTATCATTTAAATATTCTACAATAGCATCGACAGATGTAAATCTTAAACCATCATATTCAAATTCTACATAATATTCATCCAAATAATCTATTAGTATATCTCCATTTTCCTCAACATAAGAGTCATCTGTATATGCTTTTCCGTCTTCTAGTTTTGTTCCAAACTGATACCATCCGTTTTCATCTGTTCTTGTTTGTGCCACTTGGTTTCCGTCTCTATATAAATATACATTTATTCCTTCTACTAATACATCTGTGTTGTCATATATGTTATCTATTGAATTGTCTTTTCCTATTGCTTGTTCTTCCCATACACGTCCTTCTAAACGTGTATATGTTTGATGGTTATATGCAATAACATCGATTGTATCATTTATTTCTAATTTCTCAATCAATCCACTGGCATTTACTGATTCACCTTCATATCTTACATTGTATGCTCCTTTATTTAATATTTTATTTACTAAATATCCATAATTTGGATTTGCAACTTCTTGTAATTGATATTTTATCCATTGTCCTTTACTATCTTTAGCTAATACATTCTGTATACGTAGTTCTCCATTACTATCTGTTACGAATCTCGTTGCTTTGTCTATATCTGATGTATATTCTAGTGTTGGATCACTTACAGTATCATTTGTATCATTTATCGCTACTGTTCCAACAGCTCTTTTTGTCCATCCATCCTCATATTTTTCTAATAATCCTTTTTCTTCTGTTATTTCATCATTTTCATTATTAACAGTTGCTTTTACTCTTATATAATTACCGTCTGAAGCCGATGATTTTATTACAAACTCTACTCCTGGTAATACTTTATTTATAGCTGTTTCATCTTTCTTTATTATATGTATTTCTCCTACCTGAGAAATATTTATAACCTTTTGTATTTTTTCTATATCATTAATTGGCAAATCATCTTGTATTTGTACAAATGCATAACTACTATTTTCTCCCTCTTGTAAATAATAATTAATAGTTCGTCCATTAATTTGTTTTAATAAGTTATTAATCTTAATTTCTCCTGTTGTATTTGTTATAAATACTGTAGCATCATCTTCAGTAGTATATGTGTATGTTGGATTATTTATAATATCATCTGTATCATCTATTCTTACTGTTCCAGTAACTTGTCTTATCCAACCACCTTCTCCTTTTTCGATTTGTTCTCCTTCAACTGCATTTCCTTTTATTTTTACATATTTCTTTCCGCTTCCATCATCTGCTTTCAATTTAAATTTTATACCTTCAAGTCTTTCTTCTTCTTGATCTTCATCTTCATCTACTTCTACTATTCCTCCTGTTCCTTCTGAGGCTTTACCTACTTTTATAATATGCAAATCTCCAACCTGTTTTTCATTTTTTATAACTTCATTAGTTGGTTCAGATGGTGACATTCCATCTACAACACTTGTTATCATTTTAGTAAAACCATAATTATTATTTGCTGTTTCATAAATAGTATATTCTCCACATTGTAGGTTTCTTATTGCTATCTTTCCACTGCTATCTGTTGTAATTGTACTTGGGCTTGAATTAAATTCAACTTTATATCCTGCCTCTCCATTTATTGTTGCATTTCCATTGTCATCTAGTACAATTTCATTTCCAACAATTTGTCCTACTCTTGAGCCATTTTTTGATATACTTATATACTTATTGTCAGCATTTTTTATATTAAAATCTACATTCTTTTGTACAACACTTTCATTATCATAATCAACTTTTGTTATTATTAAATCTCCTTTTACATCATAGCTAACCGGTATAGTTATTGTTTTTGAAATAGTTGTATCTTTGCTTTCTTTACCAAATTTACTCTCTGTACGTTTCATATCTTGTGTTACACTATTAGCTTTTTTAGGACAATAATCTGGGCTTAATTTTTTTGTATCATATATATATGTAATATTATTTTTATATGTTCTATATTTATAGTCTTTAATTGTTTGTCTTCCTGTAATTTTTATGTATTCAACACCTGTAACATCATTACTTATTTTTATATAAAACTCTTTATCTCCTTTTAAGTCTCCTATTGTTAGAGTTTTTCCCTTACTGTCTACAGTAGTTGCTGTGTGTTCTTTTCCTCCATATTTAATTTTAATTGTAGATTCCGTAGTACTAACATTACAATTTATCTTAAATGGTCCTATTATATTATTTTTATCATCTAATACAGATGTACCAGTTTCACCTGTATTATTTTTTAATTTGATTGTAGTCACACCTGACTTAGTTTTCCAACTACTAGTATAGGTCTTCGATTTTTTTGTTTTTATAAGTGTTGCCGCATGCCATTGATTACAAAATCTATTACCTTTTTGGTTACAATGATATATTTTGCCATCACTTCCCTTAGCATACTTTATCTTTCCATTTACAAGAACACCTCTTATTTTTATATGTTTATCAGCTCCATAAACTTGTTGCATATTTCCTACTAAGCATATTGCAAAAACAATTACAAATAAAGCTCGTTTTAATATTTTTCTATCTTTCCAGATTAATATTGCTAATATTACTAATACTGCAATAGTAAATATTGTAATACCTAACCATCTCATTAAACCTGTTGCTACACCAATAATTACTTGTGCATTTGAAGAATTATTTTCTGCATTGCCATCTTCTATAGCTTTATCATTATTACTCATTCCTATTGATGCTATATTAGTAATTGTACCTACATTATTACTATTAATATCTTTAGTTAACACTAAACTTATTTCTTTACTATCTCCAACACCTATTGTTTGTTGTGATAAGCTGTTTGAGTACAAATTACCATTACTTTCATACCAGTTTTTATTCAATTCTGATTTGAATTTTAAACCATCTGGCAATTTATCTACTATTTGAACTGCTTTTCCATCTATTTCTCCATTGTTTGTAATAACAATTTTGTATTCTATTATTACTGTTGCTCCATTAATTTTTTTAGAATGTATTTCTGCTTTTGCAAATTGTTTATTATCATATGTATATGTTTTTATTTTTCCATCATTTGTTTGTACTGTAATTTTACTTATATATTTTTTTAATCCTAAGTCAAAATCTCTTTTTTCTATTAATCCAATATCTACATTCTTTAAATCTGATTCTGCTGTTAGTGAATTTGTTAATCCAGCTGTTACTGTATTACCATCTATTCCTATAGTTTTGGTAATTGCATCAGAATTTTTAGATTCGATTACTCCCTCTTTTTGATATTCTGTTAATGTATATGCATTTGTATCATATAAAAATACTACAATATATTGTCCTTTACTTATATTAGTAAATTCATATTCTCCATTTGAATTTGTTTGAACCTTTTTATTTTCATTGTTTTCTTTAACAAAGGTACTATTTTTATAATCATATAACATAACTGTCATATTGCTATATGTTTTTTCATTTGTTGTCCTTTTTCCATCTTCATTTTCATCTATCCAAGCTATACCTGATATTGATATTTTTGACTTTGATGGATTTTCTGGGTTATCTGGATTGTTTGGATTATCTGGGCTATCTGGGCTATCTGGGTTATCTGGGTTATTTGGGTTGTCTGGATTATCTGGATTATCTGGATTGTCTGGATTGTCTGGATTGTCTGGATTATCTGGTTCTCCTGAGTCTCCATTCTTTAAAATCGTAGTTGTTACACTAGCTGCTTTATCTTTTATGTAATCACCTGTAACAGCCATAGTATTAGTAATTTTTGTTTTTTCATCAAGTGCCTTTACTTTTGCTTTTATTGTCATCGTTATTGTTTTTCCTTCAGGAATTAACCAATCTTGATTTACATTAGGAGCATCTTCTTCATCATATCCTTCTGGGATTTCCAGTACTGACAAATCTTCTGTCACTTCTTGCTCTGTAAAAACTTGTACTGTATGTTCTAACTCTGGAAATTCTTCGTCTTGAACCGTCTTTTCTTCTAAATCAAATTCATTATATGTAATACTAATTGGCTCTAACTCTCTTGGTATAATATCTTGTGCATTTACTTTTGTGTATGTAGAAAATTCTCCAAATGTTTTTCCCGTATTTTTTATATTTACTGTATATGTTATTTCTTCATCTGCTTTTAAAGTTTCTTTATCTGATGTCATACTAACATCAACAGCTTCTATATATCCAGTCATTCTTGTCTCATTTGATAAATATGTAGAATTATTAACAGAAATTGATGAAATTCCATTCATTTCATATTCTCCATTTTCTGGTTCTCCTATATCTCCCATCTTTCCTGTTATAATAAATTCATAAAATCCATCTTCTATTTCACCATCTTCGTTTGTTTTTATAGCATTTAATTTGTCCATTGTATAAGACCAAACATTTCCTTCTGCTGTTCCAAGTTCAATACTTCCTGTTTCATCTTCTTTTCCTTCTTCTACTTCCTCACTTATTTCTTCTTCATTTATTTCCTCTTCGCCTGTTGTTCCTTCATCTATTTCTTCAGCCATTCCCTGAACATCTCTTATCTCAAATCCAGGAGTTGTCTCAAATGCTACTTTTATATTTTTCAATTCTTTGTCTGTTAAGTTTGTAACTAAAAGTCTATATATCCATGATCTTCTTGTATTGATTCCTAGTAAACATTGTAATTCTACGCTAACCTCTGCTTGTTTTATTGTATTTTGTACATTAAATTGAGTTGCAACACCTCCATTAATTTGTAAATCATAATTTATATTTGTTTGTTTTTCTTGTACATCATTATTTAAATCATTTACTTTTAATTCTATAAAATCTGTTTTTGTTTCTCCTGCATTTACATCTAATTCGATTTTAACTTGTTTGTTTTCTTGAGGTTTATATTCATATACATCACTATATTCATAATATCCCTTTTCTTGGTTTTTAATTGACCCTCCTGTTTCTAATTTAACATATGTCATTTCATCTGGAACATTAATAGTTAAATTAACTTTTTTAGATGTTGTATTATTATTTGTAACTTTTACATTATGTTTTATAATCTGTTCTTCATATACAGTTCCATCATCAGGAATTTTATTAGTTCCTACTTCTTCTATTATTTCAACTTTCACTCCATCTTTTTCAAAAACTGATGTGCTCGTATTTTGTCCATTATCCTCTGAATTTTGTTGGTTTGTAGTAGTATATATTTGAGGAGCAATATTTATAACCTTATTTAAAAGTGCAATATCTGTTTCTTTACTTTCTGTTGTAGATGTCATTTCATTTGAATATGTATATTTTATAATTCCAACTTTATTTTCTAATTGTTTTGTTACATTAATTGTTGCAGGTATTCTTATATTTGTTCCCTCAACTACAGAAGCCTGTCCATAAGCTGTTTGTCTTCCTTGTAGTTGTATATTAATAACTTTATTTCCATTACTATTTGTGCTAACTTTTGAGTCTACAATATTAAACACTTGATTATCATACATAATCTCAGGAGTACCTATATTAATGTTTTCTACTTCTGCTGGCATTTCTATAGATATACTAGGATTTTTAAATAAGCTATATTGTGGTCCATCTGTTCTTAATGCTGCTGTAATTATTACATCATTTTGTGTATTATTAACTAATGTATCCTTATCTAATTTTACATCCATATTAGAAACTGCTTGTCTAATCTCAGTATTAATTTTGCCATTGCGTTCATATTTTACTAAATCTGATGTCTCTGTTTCTTTTTCTCCATTACTTTTTTCAACTTCTGTTGTTATTGTATTTATTCCTTTTATAAAAACTTGTGTTGGAATTGTTTTTTCTGTTATTTGAGCACTCGCTTCTATAACTCTTGAATTTTGTAATTCAATAATCCCTTCTTTAGCTAAATCTTTTAATTGTATTATTATATTTTGTACTCTATTTTTATATGTAATCTTTATTTTTCCGTTTTCATCTGTTTCTGCATCTTTATTTATTGTTTTTAAAACCTTTCCATTCTCATCAAGTACATCTATACTTCCTTTATCCCCAAGCATATCTAACATTTGATTTTTGTCTACACTCGTTTCTTTATATAATGATATCTCAGAATTTTCCTTTACTTCTATTTTTTGTGCTATATCCTTATTACTTACCATTATTCTTAATGTCTCATTATATGCTGTATCATAATTATTTCCAGTATTTAAAGTATTTGCTGTTATATATCCATCATATACTTTATCTGTTTTATGTTCTATTGATACAACTCCACTAATATTATCTGTACAAGTGTATTCCTCTTCTACCTTGTTTGATATTGTTGTTTTTTGCTCATCATTAAGCATTTCATATGTAATTAATTGTACTTTTAGGGCATTTTCTTGATTATTAGTATAACACTCACTATTATAAATACAAATTATTTCATACTCATCTCTTGAATCTGCAACTTTTTCGGTATATCCATTGTTTTCTGCTGTTATTGAAAGAGTTCCTGTACTTGCATGGTATTCATAACTTGCCTCTTTTCCCCCATTTGTAGCTTGTGTTGATTTTGTTAAAACTTCAACTCTTTCTGGCTTATAATTACCTATCCATGGTAAATCAATGTTTGTGGTAGTTTTTTGTATAGGTACATATTCCTCGCCTTCTGCAAATTCAATCCCTGTTTTTAGATTAAATTGAACAAGAACTCCCTTACTTCCAGTATCACTGCTCTCTGTAGTAGTATCAAAGTTCTCATATTTAGTTAAATTAATTTCTGCTAATGCTTTTACTTTTTCTTCTAAATTTGTTTGAATAGCATCAACTGCTTCTGATATCAAAATCATAATTGAACTATTTAGTAAAAAAATCATTAGCATAAAAATGCAACACAATTTTCTCTTCATCTTTCTTCTCCTCCATTTTTGCTATATAATATAATATATAATTATATGATAAAATGTTTCGGAGTTTTAGTCAATAAGCTTACTCCTGCCAAGATTGTAGTTGCTTTTCATGTGCTTACGGATTTTCATTTTTCTGGAATTATTTCATTTTTATTACATTTTGTTATCTTTTTTGCTACAAATTATACCAAATTATGCCTTTTTTCTTAGGGCAATAGGGGAAAATGGGGACATATGGGGTCGGTTCCATTTTGGCACTGGGACATTTGGGGTCGGTTCCATTTTTGCCCTTTTTATAACATAGATATTTAATATTAATAATTATTGTATTTAAAAAGGGCAAAAATGGAACCGACCCCAAATGCCCCAGTGCCAAAACGGAACCGACCCCATATGTCCCCAAAATGTTCTACTCAAAAGTTATGTCTTCTCCCATAGTTGCTTTAATCTTACCTAATTCTTTTTGTAACATTGTATATGTTTGCTGTCCGATTGACATATCTTGTCCACTCTCATAATTTGTAATTGCTTTTTTTATGTCCAAAACTTTATATCTTTGAGAAATACCTGTAGGCATTTTATACATATATATTGGCACATATTCCACTTTAGTTAAAACCGTTTTTTTATCTTTTTCATTCTTTAAAATATCGATGTTCAATATGACTGAACTCCTTGTGTTCTCTTTGGTTTGTCCTGACATAAAATTTCCCAAAGAGTATATTACAAAACAGTTTTTTACAGTTCCATCTTCTAGTTTTATAGTCCTCCTCTCCATAGGTTGTAATACATGCGGATGACTTCCCAATATAATATCTACTCCATTATTAAATAGAAAATCCGCTAATTTCTCTTGTTCAGAATTTTGTTTATTTTGATATTCTATTCCCCAATGCATGCTAACACATATTAGATCTGGCTCTTCTTGTTTTGCTAATTTTATTTGTTTTAATATTAACTCTTCATCTATTAAATTAACTGCAAAGCTCTTATCTTTAGGGACTGGTATTCCATTTGTTCCGTAGGTAAATGATAAAAATGCTATTTTAATACCATTTGAATTTTTTACCAGAATTTTATTTTGTTGTTCTTCTGTCTCATTTGTTCCTGTATGTGCAATTTCCGCTTCATCCAGATATTTTAGTGTACTTACAAGTCCTGCATAATTTGTATCCATACAATGATTGTTTGCAGTTGATAACACATCAATTCCGCAATCCTTTAGATTTTTTGCAAGTTGCTCTGGTGTATTAAATCTTGGATAATTACTATATCCTTTTTCCTTGCCAGCAAATGTAGTTTCTAAATTACCTATTGATATATCTGCTGAATTTATGTATTGTTTTATATCTGAAAATACATATGAAAAATCATATGTTCCAGTAGTTGAATTATATGCATCTTTATATTGTGAATTATGGCACATTATATCTCCTATAACAGTCATTTTAATATATGTGTTTTTGGGCTCCTGTTCCATATTTTCTTCATCAGATTTTGGTTCATTAATTTCTTGTTCAATCTGTATTTCTCCTATATCTTTATCTTTTTTTCTAAAAAGATTTTTATATATGGAGATGCTTGTAAAGGTTAATATAGCTATTATTAAAAATATAACAATTATTTTTTTATCTTTCATTTTTTCTCTCATCTTCTTCGCCCTTTCTTTTTACAATTTATCATATTTTAACAAATTTTTCAATAAAAAGAGAACTACACATTTAGCTCTCGCCTAATATGAGTTCCCTTAGCTTATGTTATATTATTTTTTCATAGTTTTTTTCTTTATTAAAACTATTCCACCTGCTATAACTATTAATCCTACTACTGCAGATATTATATATATTGCTGTATAAGTCTTTATACCTGTTGGTGGTGTTACTATTATTCTAACTCTATCATCATCTTGTTGATGCTCACTTCCTAAAGCTGGTATATAATTACCTGGTTGATATTCTTTATCCTCTTGTGCTCTTGTATTATCTTCTACTTTCTTTATTGTCCTAGCTATTTTGCTATTAATTCCTATTATTTCAACATGATTATCATATATAGAATTATCTTCCTGATTTGCTAATGTTGTGCTTGCATATATTGTACTTGTTTTTGTCTCGCCTGGTCCTAAATCCGCAAATGTATTTGTTTCAATAGTTTGCAATTCTCTGTTCTTTATAGTCTCATATGTCATATCTCCATCTGTGTCATTCTCTTTATATGATATATATCCATTATCTTTTAGGTAATCAGCATTTATTATTTGTGTTTCATTATCTTCTTGTTTTTGTCTGAACCAATCTCCATTATTTACACCTTCAGGATCTCCTTCATAGTCACTTCCAACTTTACAATTAAGTCTTGAATTCATATAATCAACTACTGTCTCTGCTGATCTTGTTATTATATTTAAACCATTCTTATCTCCATAATAATAGTAATTTGCTTGTGAGTCTGTTGTTATAAAATTCAATTTTTGGTTTTCTTCTTTTTTACTGTTAATAATATCAGTATAATCTTTTTCATAATCATAATCTTTTTCACTGTCATTTGTAGCTGTTATTGAATACCAAACTTCTAATTTTGCCCCTTGTGTCAATTCTGAGTCTAATTCTATTGTTAGCATTTTATCTAATGTTGAAAATTCAGCTATCTCTCTACCATTTTCATCTGTATTTGTTTTAAATCCTATAGCTTTAACATAATTCATTTTGTCTTTTCTTGGATCTCCCTCTAATAGTATTTGTCCATTTGCTAATGTTAGTTTTATTTTAGAAATAGTTTTTTCTATTTTTAAATCTTCTCTTGCTCTTTCAATTATTCCAAAATCAAATACTCCCCAATCGCTTTGAAAGTCTCCACCATTTTCATCAACTTGTGCTTCTTGTGATTGTGTATATTCAACTTTTACATTAAATTCCTTACTATATGCTGACATATTTATTCCATTATTATAGTTGTCATATTTTAATGTTCCAATTTCTAATCTTTCTTTTAAATCATCTGTTGCAACTGATGTATCTACATTTTCATTCATATATAAATGCCACGTATTTGAATCTTTGCCTTGCATTACGCTCTTAACATTATCTTCTGTTATTATTGTAGATTTGTAATTTCTTGCATTTATAAATGTCTTTCCTCCATCTATTGTTGTTTTTCTGTCTTCATCTGCATTTCCATATGTATATTTTATAATGTAATCATCTACTACTACACCACAAGTTCCTGCTTCTCCAAATGTATAATTACCATTTGAATCAGTATATGTTATAGCTGGTTTTTTATTTGCTCCTTTTTCAGCAGATGTATCTTTGTAATATAAATATGCTGTTTCTCCTGTATTAGGATCTATTAGTTCAACTTTAACATTTTCTACGCCTTTCTCATTTTCTTCTTTTTGTCCATTTCCTAATCTTTCTTTATCCTTTTGACTTTCTTGTGTTTGTGTATCTTCATATACAATTCCTGATAGTGTCTTATAATTAGGATCTTTCTTTAATAAGAATGATGGTGCTCTATCTGTATCATCTTCATATGTGTCTACATTTCCTGGAGTTGCATTTCCTGGTGTTGAGTCAATATCTAATCCTGCATATTGTTTACCAACTTTTCCTTTTACTTCTGCTGTTTCTCTCTCTGCACATATTGTATCTTTTCCATAATGTGTTGTATATGAGAATATTTCAGAAACATTAAATAATGTTGCATCGTCATTTAGTAGTCCTTTTATTCTATCTTGATTTACTTCAAATTCAATTTTTATTATTTCTGATTTTGATTCTGGTTGTAATTCAACTTTATTTGTATTGTATGCTATTTTATATCCATTATTATCTCCACTTGCTTCTTGCCATCCAGATGATGTTGCTGTTCCTTGTCCTGTATATATCGTATAATTACTGTCATAGTAATTTACTATACTATTTATAGTCATTGGCAATGTATTTGATTGATTTTTTAAGATTATATTATATGTTACATATACTCTTAAATCATCTGTGTTGTTGTAATTTACATATGCTATATCTGATGGATTTACAGGTCTACTATATGTTTGAGTATATTTGTTTCCAAATTTAACTTTGTAATCAAATAATTCTTCGTTATCTTGTATTCCTCTATTTCCATATTTATATGTATATTCTTGGCCTTTCATTATAACTCTAACTTTTTCAATATCTGATGTTATTGCTGCATCTGGTTGTTCTCTTCTTACTAATCCTAAATTCATATTTTTTATGTTCCATACATAAATTCCATCTACACTCTTTCTACAATCTCTATTTATTGGCCCATCTTTTTCATCTGCTGAATAATAATGACATTCACTACCCTTAGAGGTATTAATTGCATCACCTATTATCTTCTTTATTGATGGTTTATTGTTTCCATCTGCCCAGTATCCACTTGGATCATTCATCTCAACTTGTTGATCACAATATATCTTTAGATAAGAACTTCCATGTGTTTCTTGGTAAACTACATGATGTCCATCTTTTTCTTCGCAATGGTCTGCACAGAACTTTTTAGTTTCTATCCATTTATTTTTTTCAGTATCTGTCAATATTTTTGTAGTAATACCTTGCGTTGAAGCTGATACTGCAAATTCTGATGCATAATTTGAGTCTGTAATTTTAGTATTTGGTAATTCTGATATTATTGCTTTATCTCCATCATAAACAGCTTTATTTTCAACTTTGTCAAACTTCTCATCTAATATTGTTCTTTTTTGTTCATTTTCTTTGCCTTTAGAAGTATTATCATTTGAAAGTGTTCCATTATATTTTACTGTTGTATATTTTAGTCCATTATATTCAAACTCTATATATGAATTATTTATTTTATCATATTTTGTTTTATCTTTTATTCCGTATGGATGGTTATACAAATCAATATCTGTTTTCAATTCATATGAACCATCTTTTCCTGTTTTTGTTGAGGCAATCTCTGAACCATCATTAGCTTTCCAATGAACTATTATTCCTTCTAGTCTTATATCTCCCTCTTCATATTTACTATTTATTGTATTGCTTTTTGAATTTGCAATATCTTCCCAAACATATCCACTTATATTTATATATCCTTTAACTGTTGTTTGGCCTGGCTTTGGTTCAGGAGTATCAGGTTCTTTTACATCAACTAAAACTAGTTCTTGTGGATTAGTTGACGAATTAGAATGAAGTAAATATATTCTTATTTTGTAGTCTGTTCTTTTTGCTGCAGCTTTTGCAGTATTTATATAATTATCCGCATCTACTTTAGAATCTCTACTATCTTTTTGAAAACCATATTTACTACCTACATCTCTAACCCAATCATTCCAATAACTATATAGTGCTTGTTGTGATGGAGTATAATTTCCTTGAGTACCATATCCTCTTGGTGATAAAGCCCCTCCTAATATTGCTGCTAGCACTGCATTTTTATCACTATCTTTTGATAATTGTTTTCCAGATGATGTTTTCCCTTCTGCATGTTTTCCAGTAATATCTACATATGCAATAGCTTTAAAGCTAAGCTTGTCATATCTTGTAAAACTTTTACTATGTGCTACACAATAAACATTATTAGAATTTTCCATATCAGTTAATGAAAGATTTATTGTTCCACCATAATTTATCTTTTGAGTGGTCTTTGCTGATACCTTAGTTGACATACTTAAAATAAGTACTAATGTAACAAATATTGTTGCTAATATAAATTTCTTCATTTTGCTCATAAGATTACCTCCTTTCCTTTTTGATTCTTATTATCTTGTTTTTTATCATTAGTCTTATTGCAATAGCTATTAATATAGTATTTATCATTACTAATACTATATATGCTACCATAGAACCTCCTGTAGATACACCTATAATAACATCTGCTGCTCCCATATCATTTTCTCCAGATATATTATTATTTGGAGTTGAGTTTATATCTGAATTTCCATATTCGTTATAATCTTCTGCAATTTCTGCTCTATTATTAACTACACCTGCATTTTCATTTGTCATTGTTTTTGTCAATACCAATTTAACTTCTTTTTCTTCTCCTGGGTTAATTGGCTCATTTGCAAGTCTTTTTGTGTATAACTCATTTCCTGACAAATACCAATCCGGATTCAATTCAGAGTTAAATATTAGTCCATTTGATAAGTAATCTACAATATTATTTGCATATCCTACTATTTCTCCGTTGTTTTTAACTTTTATTGTGTATTCTAGTACTACAACAGAACCTACAAATTGTTTTCTATGTATTTCTATTTTCTCAAATGTAGAATCATTATAATCATATGTTTTGGTTCCTTTACTGTTTTGTACTGATATTCTACTAATATATTTGTCTAATTGTAAGTCAAAAATCAATTTTTCTTTTAGACCTATATTAATATTTGAAATATTATCTTCTAAATTAATTGTATCAGTCACTGCATACATTTTATCTTCGCCATTTATTGAAATATTTTTTAATACTACCTTTGAATTTATACTTTCATCTACTCCATCTTTCATGTAATAAGTTGGCTCATATTCATTTGTATCATATTCGAATAAGACTATATATTGACCATTTGGTATTTTTGTAAATGCATACTCACCATTCTCATTTGTTATTGTCTCAATTATTTCTCCATTTTCTCCTTTTAAATAGTCATTTGTAGAAACATCATATAGTCTTACCTTTATTCCGCCTAAAATTTTCTCGTCTACATCTTTTGCACCATTTCTATTTTCATCTAGCCAAGCTTTACCATTTATTACATTCTTAATATTTTCTGAAGTTATCTTTAATATATGTGTTACCTCTTCTGATGTAGCTTTTGTCATTTCATATAATCTGGCTTCTGCCTTATTAGTTATTGTTTTTGCATCAATATTCTCAGTTGTATTTTTTACTCTTGCAACAATTTTCAACATTGCTTTGTTTCCAACTGCAACATTTACTTTATATGATAAATTATTTACTATTTCTTCTGCATATGTATCAGATTTAGCAGTTTCTGTTGATTGTAATACAAGTTGTCCATTTAAATATACTGCTTGTATCTCTAAATATTCTGATACATTATCTACAATTTCAATAACCTCTTCAATGTTTCCAGTGTTCTCTGCTTCTATATTATATTCAATTATATCCCCTTCTTTGACATATGCTTTATCTTGAGGACTTGTTAATGATATTTTTGCATCTACCTTTTCTAATATATTTTCTAACATATTTGATCTATAAGCATTTCCACTTGAATCTTTTACAACTGCCATTGCACTTACTTTGTCAGAATTTTCTGTTGTATCTCCTTCTAATTTAAACCATGTATTTCCATTTGCTGCTATTTTATCTATGTTTACTACTTCTGGAATTTCATCATCTATTAAGTACATGTCAAATCCTGAAGACAAACATGTCATTTTAAAGTTTTCACTTATTAATTGTAATTGTAAATTTGTTACATCTTGATTTGATAGATTTTCTACAATAACCATATATTCCATAGTTCCACCAGAAACTATTTCATTTCCTTCTTCTACAATGTTTTTAATTGTAACTCTTATATTTGATGATACCACTTTTGTTACTAATTCAGAACTTTCTATATTTGTGTCATTACATGTTGCTATAGCTTTATTTGATATTTGTGTTTCTGATGTTAAATCAGATTTTACTCTTACTTCATATGTTGTTGTATATGTCTCTCCAACTGCAAGTAATGGTATTGTTGCTTTTACTTCAGTCATATCTGGGTGCTCTGTATAATATGATGTTCCTGAATGTTGATAATTTTCTTCTGGTGTTACATATACTGTTCCTGTAGGTATATTTGATTTTAGTTCAATATTTTCAAGTTTTTGAGCTCCATTATTTTTTGCAGTCATTGTATATTTTATTACTTCTCCAGCTTTTACTGTGTCTCCGCTATTTATAGCATCTTTTCCAACTTGTGCAGATATGTTTGTTTCTAATTTTATTTCTGTTGGTGTTGCAAATCCTATTGCTATAGATTTTGTTGTTACATTTTTATCTGAATTTGTATCATAAGTAACTTCATATTCTGCATATGATATTGCATCTTTTTGTATTGGAGTTGGTAATTGTATATTATATGTTGCAGTATAATTACTTTCTGCCTTTAATTCATTTAGCTTTATTAAAAATACCTTTGCATTTGATATTGCATTTGTTGTCCAACCATTTGATGTATTTTCTATATCTGTTGTGGCATTTGCATTTTCACTATAATATATTGTGGCATCTTGAGCTGTTATACCTTTTAATATTGTATCTAATGTATTTGCTATCTCTTCACCTGTTATAGTATTTCCTTTTGTTGGCAACTTTCCAAATATTCTTATATTTTTAGCATCTTCTCCTATATTGTTTACTAATGCTATATCAAAGTTCACTTCTTTTCCTGCATCTGAATTTGATATTTGTACTAATTGTTTTTCTTCATTTATTCCTTTTATTCCTGCTACATTATAAGTTTTTGAATTATGCATTGTAATCATTCCACTTGGTGCAGAAATTTCTATTTCTTTCTCAATAGAACCATTTTCAACTGCTCCATTGTCATATTGTGTTGCATTTTCGTTTGTATATGTCATTACCATCTTATCTTTTTTGCTTGGTGCTAATTTTGATAATGTTATATCTAAATCAAGTTGTAAATATAATTGTGTAGCTTCAGTTTCTGGATGTGCTGTTTGCTCACCTTTTAATGTTATTTCTATAACTTTTTTTGTACTATCATATGTTGAATTTACTGTAAATTCATCTGCATATAATGGTTTTACTCCATTTATATCAACTGTTTCCACAGATGATGGTAATTGTATTCTTATTGTTGGGTTTTTATATAAATCATATTGTACTCCATCTGTTATTAATTTAACTCCTAATACAACATCTTTATTTGCAGTCATTGTTGACAATGCATCTCTATTTACTGTAAATTCCGCTTTTGATACAGTGTTTTTTACTTCTATTTCTGATTCACTAGAATTTTCAACTACTGTTTGCTCTTGTTTGTCTACTGATGCAGTTCCTGTTATTGTATTCTTAGTTTTTAGAGTTTTTATAGCATTTAATTGTGACATTGTATATGTATTTTCAGCTATTGCTTTTGTATGAACAATTTCTAGTACCCCTGTAGCATTTGGATTACTTGTTGTAATTAATAATTCACTACTAGAATTTTGATAATTTATTATAATATCTCCATTTGCATCTGTTTCCGAATTTTGATTAACTAAAACTGTTGAAGTTCCATTTTTAATTTCAATATTACCATCTTGTCCTAATATTTCTAGCATTTTTGCTTTATTAATCTTTGTTGATATATGTTTTGTATTTACTGGTAATTCACTGTTTTCTGATATTAATACATCAGGTACTTCTTTAATAGTTATTTTTTCTGGTATTTGTGAATTTGCTATCCTTAATGTAGTTGTAGTATTATATTGTGCATCTGTATTTGAAGCAATTTGCCCTTTATATATTCCAGGTGAACTTATTTTTGACTGTGTTGTTATAATTCCATTTGGTTCTTGATTCTCTATCCCTTTCATATATTTTGCAGTATATTTTGTTCCAGAATTATGTACTATTATTTCTGAATTTACATTTAATTCTAATTTATTTGCATCAACACTTTCATCATATACAAATGTTACTACCAATTCATCAAAAGAATTTTTATTCCATTTTATTGTACTATCCTCATTTTTTAATATTATCTCAACTTTTCCATCTTTATTATTCCAATCTTTTGCTGATAATGATGTTTTACCATTTGTAGCCATTGTTCCTAATGATATAACATCAACTTTCTCTGGTTGTTTTTCACTTAGTATTGGAACATCCACATTTATAGTTGTTTGTTTTATTGGATATTGATTATCAGATAATCTTGATTTTACTAGTGCTTGTACAATTCTTTTATTTTCATTATTTATTGAAAATATTTTGTTTGTTATTATATCTGTTGTCAATTCTGCTGATGTGTTTTGATCTGCTTGTAAATCTAAGTTAACTTGTTTTGTGGCATCAATTTTTAATCCTTTATATGATGTTTCCATATAAGTTCCCATTAATTTCAAGTCAGATGATTTTAATAACATATCTGATGTTAATGTATCTCCGATTGCTGGTTCTATAGCTAATTCAATAGTTTCTGTCTCTCCTGCATTTATTTGTTTTAATTTCACTTTGTTTCCTTCTATGCTTGCAATCGAATTAGATAAAATATTATTTTTTATCTTGAAATTACTATTTTGTAACTCTAAAGTGGCATCATTTAAATACCCTTCATTTTTTACTGTAATCTCAGCATATAATCTTAAATCTTCTTTTTTTATACTTGTCTTAAGTGTTTCTACCTTTTCTCCTTTTTCATCTTTAAAGTAAGTGAAGAATTTAATATTTTTATTATTTGTTGCACTTTTATCTGATTGTACTTCTGTTGCATAACTTATTATATTTGAACCAAGTGCAAAAAAGTCAGTTGATATTAACATTGCTATCATTAATGCTGATAATATCTTTTTAATTATTTTTTTCTTCATCTTTATCCCTCCCTTTCTATATTTTTTACTATTGACCTGCTCCTACGTGTACTATTCTTTTCATTGCATTATAAGTATCTCTTGATAATAGTGTAGTTGAAACTACTTGACCATTTAGTTTTGTTACTTTATATGCTTCTACTTTTCTTCCGTTGTTCCCAGCTTGAATCACTTTTTGTTGTCCTACTGGTAAACTTGCATCTTGAACATATTGTGTTGTATATTCTATGGTTGCTACCTTTTTTGTTTCTATTGATATATTATATTCTACTTCTTCTTTAATTCCCCATATTTGAACTGTTGCAACGCCTCCTTCTACAGTTGCCACTATTCTTACTGGATATTTCCTAGAATTTACAAATTTAAAATCTTGCGCTCCCCATACTACTGTTGCATCTTTTCCTGCTGGTACATATGATGTTACAAATTGATGATTTCTTCTTGTTGTCACATTTAAATTTGCCATTACAACTGCATCATATAATGTTGAAGATATTTGGCAAATTCCTCCTCCTAATCCATCTACTACCTGACCATTTGAATATGTTGCCGCCATTTTATATCCTGCACTTATTGTTCTTTCTCCTACAACTTTGTTGTAAGAAAATTCTTCATTTGGTAATATTACTGTTCCACTTATTTTATTTGACGCTAATTTCAAATTTGTAGTTCTACTTACATTACTTGCTTGATAATTTGTTGAGAATGTTGCTAACAAATCAGGGAATGCTTCTGTCCCTATATCTTTTACTGTTTTTTTAGGTTTCGTAATTTTTAATGCAATTTCATATTCTGGCTTTTCTTCTTGCAACATTGCTTTTGCTGCTTCTACATCAAAATCTATTCCATTTTCTTCTGGATGTATTGTAAATGGATCTTTGGTATAATACGCATCTTTTACTTCTTTATAAATTTCATCATGTATTTTTTCTATATTTATTTTCTCTGGTATATCTTGAACTACTGGTATTTCTATTTTTTGTTCATCATCTGTATTTTCATCAAGTACTTTGTATATTTCTTCTAATAATTTCTTTTCATCAACTTTAACACCTTCTTTTCCTGATGTTATTATTAATTTAGAATTATCATTTTCTACATAGTAACTTGGCTGAACCACTGCTCCATCAATACTGTTATTTATATTTTGAGCAATTTGATCTATCATATCATTATCTATTGTCACTTCTATATTTATGTTTATGTTTTTGTACCATGTTTTTAATATTTCGAAATTTTCTTGAAATATATTTCCTTCTCTTCCTACGTCATATGCCTGTTTTATTGCATTTTCTATTTGATACCTTACTTCTAATGCTTCATATGTAATTGATGAATCAAATTCTCCATATGATAAATATATTTTCTTTTCCGACTTAGATCCATACACTTCTTCTAATTTCTTAATCGCTTCTTCTTTTGTAAGATTAGATACATCTATATTGCTTATCGAAACTCCTTTTACTATTTTAGAGCTCTTTCTGTTTATTACTGCAAACATTGTAGAACACAATGCCAATGTAATAACTATTATTGCAATTAGTATCAATATTAAATCTATTTTTATGTTATTATTTTTTGGAAAATCTAATTCTTTGTTTTCTTGTTCAATTTCTTTTTGGTCTATTGTCTGAACTGCATTATTTTCTTTTTCTTTTGTTTCATCTTTTATTTCATTCATTTTACACATTTCCCCCTTATTCTATAATACCATATTTTTGTAATTTTGACAATTTTTTTAGCAAAATTTCTTTAATAATATATATGTTTTTTTTGGTTTTTTATTACATTTCAAAAAATTTTACATTTTTTTTAAAAAAATACTTGAATATTGTAAAATTTAATATTATAATAAAGCTAACAAAAGATAAAGGAGTTTTTAAAATGGAATTAACAAAAAACATTTTTTTTAATACTGATAAGTTAGTAGAAAATAGTAAAGTAAAAATTTCATATACAGGAACATTCTTCCAGGACTCTTCTAAAGAAGTATTTTTTCATTATGGATTTGGAAATAATTGGAATAATGTCAAAGATGTAAAAATGGAAAAAACAGAACTTGGATTCCAAACAGAAGTAGAACTTGGTTCTGGCGAAACATTTAATTTTTGTTTTTTTAATGAAAATGGAAATTGGGATAATAATTATGGAAATAATTATAGTTTTCCTATAGAAAAAAAGCCAGTTGAATTGATAGTTCTAAGTGATGAACCAGTTTCTTTAGGAAGTGCAAGAAAATTAAGAAAATCCTATATCTGGAGTAAAAAAATACGTTTGGCAGTATATAAAATTATCACTTATTTGCCAAAATTAATTTCAGGTAATTACAAAAAAAAGGCTTCAAATAATGAATAAGTTTGAACCTGTTTAATATAGCGCGTTTAAAAAGAGTAAATTTTGCAATAATTTACTCTTTTTGTTTATTAATATTATATTACCCATCCTCCATTAACTGAAATAATTTGTCCTGTTGTGTATTCATCTTCTATAATCCATTTTACACATCTTGCTATATCTATAGTTTTTCCTATATTCCCTAGCGGAATTTCTTCTTCTATATTTTTTATATCATTAGATGTTAGTTTTTTATTCATATCTGTATCTATAATTCCTGGTGCAATAGAATTTACTCTAATATTTGATGGCCCCAATTCTTTTGCTAATGATTTTGTCATTCCATCCATTCCAGCTTTAGCAATAGAATATATTGTTTCACATGATGCGCCTACAATTCCCCACACTGATGAAATATTTATTATACACCCTTTTTTATTATGTATCATATTAGGTAATACCTCTTGTGTTACGCAAAATGCGGAATATAAATTTGTATTAATTATTTTGTTCCAATCTCCATCTGTTACATCTGTAAATACTTTACTTTCTGATATTCCTGCATTATTTACTAACACATCAATTTTTCCATATTTATTTAATATATTCTCAATCATTTTATGTACCTCTTCCCTTTGAGATACATCTGCTTTATAAATTTCTATATTTAGGTTTTCTTGCTGTAACTTTTGAGCTTGTTCTTCTGATTTATTATAATTTGCTATTACAGCATTTCCATCTTGTGCTAGCCTTCTTGCTATTTCTTTTCCTATTCCTCTTGATGCTCCTGTTATTAATATTACCATTTATTCCTCCTAAACTAAATTAAAAAAGCCAATAATTAAGAGTTATCTCAAAACTATTGACCTTTATTGGAGCCACTTCCCAGATTCGAACTGGGGACCCCCGCATTACAAGTGCGGTGCTCTGGCCAGCTGAGCTAAAGTGGCAATGGTGACCCCGACGGGAATCGAACCCATGACTCCGCCGTGAAAGGGCGGTGTCTTAACCGCTTGACCACGGGGCCATATATAGAATTCTAATTTTAATAAATTAGAATTCTTTGGTGAGCTATCCGCGACTCGAACGCGGGACAACTTGATTAAAAGTCAAGTGCTCTACCACCTGAGCTAATAGCCCATATGCAATGTATTGCACAACGCCTATTTATATTACACTATTTTTCCTCTGTTGTCAATACATTTTTCAAATTTTTTTTATTTTTTTACATAAAATTGTTTTTTATGCATTTAATTTTTCAATAACTTCTTCTACATCTATCCCATGAACTTCACATGCTTCTTGTAATGTTTCCATTTGAGAAGCTGGACAACCTATGCAATGCATACCACATTCTATTAGGATTTCTGCTTTTTCTGGAGCAACTTGTAATATTTCTCCAATTTTAGTGTCTTTTTTAAATTTCATTTTACATTCATTCCTTATATATATTTTTAGGTCTTTTAACAGGCAAACCTATAAACCTTACTTTTATAGCAAATAGCATCCCATAAAATTATAAAAATATTATGCATAAATATTTTATCACAAATTTTAAAAAAAGTATAGACAAATTTAAAAAATTGTTGTATTATGTTTATCGAAAGAGCGGTGGTCATATAAAATATGGCATTAAATACATTATTTAATATTTTTTTTATTATTTATATTATTAGTTTTTTTATTACTTTATATTCAATCTATACTTTTTTTGATATAAAATTATTTCATAATTTACAAGGTTCAAAGTTAAAAATCAAACAAAAAACTGAATAACAGGAGTGATAATTATTAAGCGTTTTATTTTTACACTTATTTTTTTGGTATTAACATCTTTTATTTCTTATCATTTTTTTCAACCTTTATACCAAGCAACAGAAGTTATTATTTCCTTTGGCTTAAATCCCTCAGACATTTGTTACGATAATCCTTTAATTTGGAAATTTATAAAAATTAGTTTTATTTTTTTCAATATATTTTCAAATTTTATTATAATTAATTCAATAATTTTAAGATTTCATATTTTTGAAAAAAATATTACACATGTAAAACCAGCTACGGGAATTAATAATACAACTCAACTATCAAAAACAGATTTACAATTATTAATAGGTTACAATGTTTCTAATAACTCAAAAATATATTTACCAGAATCAGGATTATATCAAAACTTTTTAATAACTGGCACTATAGGTACTGGTAAAACAAGTTCTGCAATGTACCCTTTTACAGAACAATTAATCAAGTATAATTACTTACACCCCACTAAAAAATTAGGTATTTTAATATTAGATGTAAAAGGAAATTATTTCAAACAAGTAAAACAATTTGCCACAAAATATCATTTAGAAAAAGATATAATAGAAATTGGTTTACACTCTAAAATACGATACAATCCTCTGCATAAACCAAACCTTAATCCAATAGTTTTAGCTAATAGACTTAAAACTATTTTATTATTATTTTCAGAAAATAACTCTGAATCTTTTTGGCTTGATAAAGCAGAACAAATTTTAACCGAATGTATTAAACTCTGTAGATTATATAATAATGGCTATGTCACTTTTATAGAATTACATAAATTAATTACTGAACCTGATTATTATAAATCAAAAATTGAAATATTAAAAAATTTATTTTATCAATCAAAGTTTTCTCATAAAGACATTTATGAACTTAATACCGCTCTTGAGTTTTTTGAAAAAGAATTTAACTCTTTAGATCAACGTACTTTAGCTATTCTAAAATCAGAAATTTCTAGAATTACCAATATATTTATTTCAGATTACAATGTTTCAAAAACTTTTTGTCCAGAAAAAAAAGATTTAAATTTCAAAAGTTTTAGTTCAATGATTCAAAAAGGAAAAATTGTAATTTTAAATATGAATATTGCAGAATATAAAAATCTTTCAAAAATTATTGCTGCATATTTAAAATTAGATTTCCAGTCAGAAATAATGTATAATTTATCACATGCAAAAACTCGACCTTCTGTTTTTATATGTGACGAGTATTCAGAATATGTTACAAAAACAGATGCAGATTTTTTCTCTCTCAGTCGTGAAGCCAAATGCATAAATATTGTTTCAACTCAAAGTTATTCTTCCCTAAAAAATACACTAAAAGACGAAACTTCTGTAAAAGTTATTATTCAAAACTTAATCAATAAAATTTGGTTTAGAACTGATGATATCTTCACAATCGAAGAGGTTCAAAAGCAGTTAGGAAAAGAAGAAAAATTTTATACATCAAAAAGTATTTCAGAAAATGCTAAAGAAACAAAGTTTAATTATATAACAAATTCTTTAAATTCGCAGAATTCAAGTATCACAGAAAGTTTAAATACCTACACTCAAAAGGATTTCATTTATGATACAAATTTTTTCACTCAAAATTTGGAAACTTTTTCATCTCTTGCCTTTTTATCAGATGGCTCACATATATTAAAACCATCAAAATTGAAAATGTTTCCATATTTTGAAAATTAGTTTTATAATTTTTGCTTAAAAAATTAAATATTTCAATAAGGAGTCACTATGAAAAAATTATTATTTATTATTACACTTTTTATTTATATTATATTAATTTTATCCCCTATTGTCCTAGGAGCAACACCTAAATTAGTAAATAAATTAAATGATGCTTTTAAAGATATTGAAGGGTGGATTATAAAAATATCAACACCTGCAGCTGCTGTGGCTGTTTGTACAGGTGCACTTATGAGAAAATTCAGCTTTGGCGATGAAGAAAAAATCAGAACTGGAAAGAAATTAATTACAGGTTCATTATTTTCTTATGCTTTTATATTAGCTATAGATTTAATATTATCTGCAATTCAATCTTTAATTGGATAGGTGATTAAATGGAGAGTAATTCAAATATAACTTCAAATATTATTGAAGCAGTTAACACTATCTTAGGAAATTTATTTTCTTCAATAGATAGCAATGTTTATAATGTTCTTGATGACATTACTTTTATAAGTTCAGATATAATTAATGATTCTTATTTTGAAAAAATATTAGGAACTTCAGCATCCAATGGAATTTTATTAATATCAAATTCTCTACTTTTTGGTTTTTTATTATATTATTCTATAAAATACCTATTTGCACATTTTACATTTCAACAAATAGAAAAGCCTTCGCAATTTATTTTTAAATCTATTATTTTTGGTATTTGTATTAATTTTTCATATTTTTTTGTCGGAGAAGCCTTAAATTTTTTATCTAATATATCTCTTGCAATTAGAGGGATTGGAGAAGATTTATTTCATAAAAACATTTGCTTTTCTGAACTGATTTTAGAAATAAACAATGATATTTCTATAACCTCCTCTTCTTTAGATATTTTTTCATTAGATGGAATTATTAAAGCTTCACTTACAATGTCTTTATTAAATCTAGTTTTTACATATTCTTTTAGATATGTAATGATTAAAATTTTTATTTTACTTACACCTTTTGCAATTTTGTCATTAATATTAGAACATACTTCATGGTTTTTTAAAGCTTGGGTTCGCAACTTATTTTCTTTATTATTTATACAGATTATTGTCTCTATTGTTTTATTAATATTATTTTCTATGGATTATTCTTCTAATAATTTAATGACTAAATTCATTTATATTGGAGCAATTTATGCTCTAATAAAATCAAATTCTTTTGTTCGTGATTTCATCGGTGGAGTTTCCACAACTTTTACTCAAAATGTGGAAAACTTATTTAAAAAATCACATTAATATAGTTTAATATTTTCCAAGACTAAAATATAATCCTTCCATTACATTCCTCGATTCATTTCGAGATTTAAGAAATTCTAATTTATTTTATGGCACCCTTCCACTCTCGTGAACTCTTTCCATAAAATTCATAAGAATTTCTAAAATCTCTCCAATCATATTCGTCATTCCATTTCAGGATTATATTTTAGTCTTGGAATTATATTAAATCTATAGGAAAGGAGCTTTTATGAAATTTATAATTCCTCAAAATTATAATTTTAAAAATAAAATATTTGGTATTTTAGATTATTCAACAGCTTTTTTAAATTTATTTTGGTATACACTTAACTTTATTATACTTAACTTATTTTTTAACAACTGGAACATAAAAATATTTTTTCTTATTTCTCTATGTCTTCCATTAACTTTATTTAGCTTAGTTGGATTTAATGGAGAATCTGTTGTTTATGTCCTTAAATATGTTATCAAATATCTACTTAGGCCAAAACTATATTTATTTAAAAAATTTTAATTTTATCTCCTATTTTTTTATTTTAGACTTGATTTTATTTTGTAAAATGATATAATTCTATTTAGCTTATAGGAGAAAATAGTTTAGCTTTATTTCTAAACTATATTCGTTCCTTTGGGGGGAGGAATGATTAAATGAAATTAGAACAACCAGAAATTCCACTGTTATTTTCTGAGACAGTTGTTTCAGATATATTTTTTGCTGAATATTTATCTCAGATGCCATCAAATAGTGTTAAAGTTTATTTATATATGATGTTTCTATCAAAATATAAAAAAGATATAAAATTAAATGATTTATCCAAAAAACTAGCACTTCCGCTAAAAGATATAAATGATGCTATTTTATATTTGGATACTAATGGATTAATTATAAAAAAAGAGGCTGGTTATATTGTTGTAAATCTACAAGAATTAACTCTTCATAAATTATATACACCAAATTTAACCGCATCTCCTGAAAAAGTTGCTAATATTGCCAAAAACAAAGCTCGTGCTAAAGTTATAACTCATATAAATAATGCATATTTTCAGGGAATTATGGGACCATCATGGTACAATGATATTGATTTATGGTTCACAAAATATAATTTTGATGATCAAGTTATGATTGCACTTTTTGATTATTGTTATAACCGTTCTGCACTTCATAAAAAGTATGTACAAACAGTTGCAGAAGCCTGGGGAAATAATAATATTCAAACATGGAATGACTTAGATTTATACTATCAAAAACAGGAAAAATTGGTGAAAATAAAAAGGACAATTACTAAGAAACTTGGAAAAACTTCTCTTACTCAATATGAAGAAGCATATATTGAAAAATGGGTTATTGATTTTGGTTATGATTTAAATATTATTGAAATCGCTCTTAAAAGAACCACTTTTAAATCAAATCCTACATTTGAATATTTCAATAATATAATTACAGACTGGCATGATAGGAATTTAAAAACATCAAATGAAATTCTTGCATTTATAGAACAACGTAATAAACAAAAGAAAGATACTAAAAAACTAGAAAAACAAGTTGCAAAAGCGTCTTTTGATCAAAGACAATATGATAATCTGGCATTTTTATACGCAAATGCAGGAATATCTCCTGTAGAATTTCCAAATAATTCAAATGCGAATGAACCTCAAGCATCTGCATCAGTTTTTTCTAATATTAAAGGAGATTTAAATGGATAATGAAATTTTATCTAAATTAATAGCAGAATATGACCAAAAAAAACGTAGAGCAGAACTTGATTTACAAGAGCGTAAAGAAGAACTTTATAAAAAAATTCCTCGTCTGCAAGAAATTGAAATTGAATTAAATAATTTTGCTATTAATACTGCAAAAAACATTTTAAAAGGGTCTTCTTCCCTTTCTTTAGAGGCTTTAAATTCCAAAGTTGCAGATTTAAAAATTGAAAAAAATAGAATATTAAAAGAACATAATATACCAAGTACTTATTTAGAACCTTTCTACGAGTGCAACATTTGCAAAGATACTGGATATATTCAAACTGGTACTTCAGCATCTAGTTTATGTTCTTGTTTAAAACAGAAACTATTAGATATATCTTATAATAAATCAAATATTTCTAACCTTAGTAAAGAAAATTTTGCAACTTTTAATGAAAATATTTTTTCAGATAAAATAGAAACTGAAAAATTTGGAATTAATATTTCACCACGTCAAAATATTATAACAATAAAATCAAAATGCATAGATTTTGTTAAAAACTTTGATAATCCTGATACTCATAATTTATTATTTACAGGAAATACTGGACTTGGAAAAACTTTTATGAGTAATTGTATAGCAAATGAATTAATAAAGAATGGAAAAAGCGTACTTTATCAAACAGCCCCTGTTTTATTAGAAACTGTTATTGACAAAAAATTTAATAAGTATAAAAATTCTGTTCAAGATGATTTTTATAAAAATGTTTTAGAGTCAGATTTATTAATTATTGATGACCTAGGGACAGAATGTTTAAATAGCATGAAATTAAGTGAATTATTTACAATTTTAAATACTCGTTTGTTAAATTTTAATAATAAAGTAACAAAAACTATAATTTCTACTAATTTAAATATTAATAATATTTTTAAAAATTATGAAGAAAGAATTGGTTCTCGTATTGCTGGATTTTATGACATTTATTATTTTTTTGGTGATGATTTAAGACTTAAGCCAAAACATTTTAATTAGACAAAAGGCATAATATATAGTTCTTATATAGTGTATTTATTTGCACTTACTATATTATCTTGCTTTTTATATAAAATTTTCTACAAAAAAGGATTCCCTAACTCGGAACCCTTTTTATTTTTTTATTTACTTTCTTCTGACTGAGCAATTTCTGGAGTTAATGTTTCCATACTTACAACTTTTCCACCATCTGTCGTTCTCATCAAAGTTACACCTTGTGTTGAGCGTCCTAACACACTTATATCTTTTACTTTAAGTCTTATTATTGTTCCTTTATCAGTTATAAGCATTACATCTTCATCATCTGTTGCTATTCTTGCTCCAACTAATTTACCTGTTTTTTGAGTTACCTTATATGTTATAACACCTTTTCCTCCTCGAATTTGTACTCTGTATTCATCAAGTTCTGTTCTTTTTCCAAATCCGTTTTCTGTAATTGCAAGTAATGTTGCTTTTCCACCTGCAATAATTGATTCCATTCCTATAACTTCATCATCTTCATCAATCCTAATTCCTATAACACCTTGTGAAACTCTACCGATTGGACGGACATCTTTTTCGTCAAATGTAATACACATTCCATTTCTTGTAACAAGAATTACATTATCTTCTCCATCAGTCAATCTAACTGCAATTAACTCATCATCTTCTTTTAATGTTATTCCTTGCAATCCTGTCTTACGTGCTGAATTATATTCAGCCAAAGCTGTTTTCTTTATTAATCCATTTTTTGTTGACATTAATAAGTATTTACCTTCTGCAAAATTTTGAATTGGTATAACTGCTGATACTTTTTCTCCTGCGTCTAAACTTAATAAGTTTACAATCGCTGTTCCCCTAGCAGTTCTACCTGCTTCTGGTACTTCATATCCTCTTAGTTTATACAATTTTCCTTTATTAGTAAAGAATAAAATAGTGTCATGTGTAGAGGCTGTAAATATTTGTTTTACAAAGTCTTCCTCTCTTGTAGCAATTCCTGTTATTCCTTTTCCTCCACGTTTTTGACTTCTATATGTATCTATTGGCATTCTTTTAATATATCCAAAATGTGTTAAAGCTATAACTGTCTGTTCTTCTTTTATCAAATCTTCAACATCGATTTCTCCCTCTGCTGCTACAATCTTTGTTTTTCTATCATCTCCAAACTTATTTTTAATTTCAATAAGTTCTTCTTTTATAATATCAAATACTAATTTTTCACTATTTAAAATTGCTCTTAAATGTTCAATTAATTCCATTAATTGTTTATATTCTTCTTCAATCTTTTCTCTTTGCAATCCTGATAGTGTTTTTAGTCTCATGTCCAAAATTGCTTGTGCTTGTATATCTGTTAATCCAAATCTTTCCATCAATCTTTCTTTTGCATCATCATAAGAGTTACGGATAATTGCAATTACCTCATCTATATTATCAATAGCAATTCTTAAACCTTCTAATATATGAGCTCTTGCTAATGCTTTATCCAAATCAAATTGAGTTCTACGCAAAATAACAGTTTTTCTATGATCAATATAACAATCTAAACATTGTCTTAATGTTAATATTTTTGGCTCTCCATCTACTAAAGCCAACATTATTACTCCAAATGTATCTTGCATTTGTGTATTTTTATATAATTGATTTAATACTACTTGAGGATTAGCATCTCTTTTAAGTTCCATTACAATTCTAACTCTTTCTTTTCTATCTGATTCATCACGTAATTCAGAGATTCCTTCTATCCTCTTCTCTCTAGTTAATCTTGCAATATTTTCAATTAGACGAGCTTTATTTACTTGATATGGTAATGATGAAACTATTATCCTTTGCTTATTTCCACTCATTTCCTCTATCTCTGCTTCTGCTCTCATTATAATTTTGCCTCTTCCAGTTCGATATGCCTCTTTAATTCCCTCTAAACCAAGAATCATTCCTCCTGTTGGAAAATCAGGTCCTTTTATTATTTGCATTAAATCTTCATCTGTTACATTATCATCATCAATAATTTTTATTATTCCATCCACAATTTCTGTTAAATTATGTGGTGGTATATTTGTTGCCATTCCTACAGCTATTCCTGATGAACCATTAACTAATAATGCTGGTATCTTTGAAGGTAAAACTGTTGGTTCTTGCAATCTATCATCATAGTTTGGCATAAAGTCAACTGTATTCTTTTCTATATCTACTAACATTTGCTCAGCTATTTTTGACATTCTTGCTTCTGTATACCTCATCGCAGCAGCACCATCACCATCTATTGAACCAAAATTACCATGTCCATCTACTAGCATATATCTCATTGAAAAGTCTTGTGCCATTCTTACCATCGCATCATATACTGATGCATCTCCATGTGGATGATATCTTCCTAATACAGAACCTACTGTATTTGCACATTTCCTATATGGCTTGTCTGAGGTAATTCCATCTTCATGCATAGCATACAATATTCTTCTATGTACTGGTTTTAATCCATCTCTTACATCTGGTAATGCTCTTGATACAATAACACTCATTGCATAATCGATGTAAGCTGTTTTCATCTCTTGTTCAATATCTCTTTGAATTATATTTCCATCTTGTCTTTCATCCATAGTTTTCTACCTCTTTCTTTTTTCTTATACTTTTGTATTATATTATACTAATCCTTATTTTGCAAGGGTTTTGGGTAATTATTTTCTCATTTTTTACTTATTTTTTTAAGCTTTTTATTATAAATCTAACTCCATCCTTAAAGCCTTGTTTATAATATAATTCACTTATTATATTCATTTTTATATTATTCCTTTCTTCTTCGCTATTAACCTTTATTTGTTTTATTTTATAGTGATATTCTCTCTGTATATTTTCTTCTATATCCTCATATCTTTCTTCAAAAATTCTATTTAACATTTCATCATCAAACATATTTTTCTCCTATATTTTATATTCTATTTTTTATCTTTTACATATAATTTATTTTTATTCCCACTAATTCTTATTATCCTCTATAATTACTGTGTATGTGAAAAATATGCTATTTGCTTATTATATGTTGACAATTTTCGCTATATAATGTAGAAAAATCTTTGAGGTGAGCATATGCAATTTAATAGAGAAAATATCGATATTGGTGAAAGGCTACGTAGTATAAGAGAGGGCATGAACATGACTAGAGAACAATTCTCTGAAAAAATTGACATTACAGATTCTTTTTTAGGTCAAATTGAAAGAGGTGAACGTGCTTTAAGTGTAAAAACTTTAAAAAAAGTTGTAAAATATACTGGCGTTTCCGCAGATTATTTATTATTCGGGCAAGATAACAATAATAAAACAATTCAAAAAATAAATAATATTTTAACAGTAAATTCTGATGCAACATCTGATTTTATTTATCATATTGTTATGTGTTCAAATGACTTCTGTAAAAAAATTTTAGAAGAAAATAAATAAGAACTTATACTAAATACATGCACCTTTTTTGCATGTATTTTAGCTTGCAAGATTATTTGCTAATTTTATCTCATTTTCTGTGATATTAAAATTTTGCCCATTATTTTTTATTAAATTATGAAGTGTTTTAACCCTTTTTGTTTCTTTAATAATATTTTCCAATGGAATTATTTTTTCTGACTCCTGCTCAATCTTTTTTAATTCTTTTGTCATTTTCTCAAAATCTCTTTGGTTATAATATTCTTTCCAGTTTTTTAAATATTTTTCTAATTTCTCAATAGTATTTGTCTGTTTATTTAACTCAGTTTTTATATTTTTAGTTACATTATTTAATAATACATTTTTTCCATTTTTTATAAGATTATTAACATTTTTATTTATATACCCATTTTGATATGTTTTATTTATTACTTTATCTAATACACCTGAAATTGAATCTATAATTCCTCCACTACCTATTGCAATTTTTACTTGTTCAATATTTTCAAAATTTCCACTAATTATTCCATTAGCACTTTTCCAAAAATCTATAGCAGAATTTATTGCTGTATCTATGCCTGATTTTAACCCATTTTGTAATAAAGCATTTTTTATATCAATTATTTGATTTTCTATTAAATCTGGTAATATTGCTCTTAGTCCTATATCCAAAGCACTATTTATTGTTCTTCCAATAACATTATTTAAAAAATTTTTTTTCTCTATATTAATATTATTATTTATTTGATTTTCTATTTCCATATATTTTTCCTTTCCTTTTTTATTTATTTTTTTCTTCAATAATTTCTTTTTCAAAATCACTTGCTTCAATATTTATTAAAATATGCTCATCACCAACAAATGTCAAACATTCTCCTCTTCTTAAAGATTTTATTTCTATTTTTTCTTTTTCTGATAAATTAGAATATTGTGATAATACCTTAATATTTTCTTCTTCTAAGGAAAAAAATGTTTTTATGCTAGAATTATTTAAAATACTTTTTCCGTAAGTTCCATTTTCTAAACTAAATAAATCTGAAATATCTTGTGTAATTGCAACACTACTCCCTCCATATTTTCTAATAGTTTTAAAAATCTTATAAATAAATTTTGCAACTTCTTTATTTGATGTAACACCTATTAATCTCCATATCTCATCTAAATAAATTGCTTTTTTTATTTTTCTATTTATTTTTATTTTATCCCAAAATAATTCTGTAAATAAATACATTCCATATTTCATATTTTCTTCACCTAATTCATATACATCAGCAATAATTAATTTTTTATTTAATTCTATATTTGTATAATTATTAAAAAATTTCAATGAGCCTTTAATAAATGGTATCAATTTTATTTTAAATTTTTTTGTTTTTTCATCATTTAAATTATTATATAAATCTTCCAATATTGGCATATCTTTTGTTATTTTAAATTTACCCTTTTTATATAATGTTTTATCATTAAATGTAATATTTTTCTTTTTATATGTTTCAATTAATTTTTCTTCTAAAATTGCTTTTTCTTCCTCATTTAACTCTCCAAAAATTAAATTAAAAAATCCAATTAATTTTCCTATTTTTGTTGCTAAATATCCGTGCTCATTTTCTTCTATGCTTTCTTTTCTAATATCAAAAATATTTATATAATTTTCAGAAGTAGGTCCTATTTTTATAATTGTGCCATTTAATTTTTTAGCAATATTATTATATTCTTTTTCTGGGTCTATTACATATTGTTCAATTCCTAATAATGTATTTCTTAAAATTAATAATTTTGTATAAAAAGACTTCCCAGCTCCACTTGTTCCAAAAATACACATATTTGCATTTTTATATTTACTGGTATTATATCTATCAATTAAAATTAAAGAATTATTATACATATTATTCCCTATATAAATCCCCTTTTCTTCAACTATTGATGATGACAAAAACGGATATGTACTTATTAATCCAGATGTCAAAATATTCCTTTTTCCAACTTGTTTTAAATCTTCATGATTTTCTAATATAGGTAAACATGAAATAAAAATTTGCTCTTGTCTAAAATTTGCTCTTCTTGTTTGTAAGCCTTTACTTTGCAATATTCCTTCTATTTTATCTAAATTATATTCTAATTCTTTTTTATCTTTTGCAAAAACATTTAAATAAATATATAAAAAATATATATTTTCATTATTTATTTGAATTTCCTTTCTTATATATTTTGCATCATTATATGTAAAAGCTGCTATATCTATATCCTGTCTGTTTTCACTTGATTGTTTTAATTCAACTCCAACATTTCCTATATTATAGGTCAATTCTTTAATTGTTTTAGCTGTTTCCTGTTTTTCATAAAATATTGAAATATTCATATTTATATTTGTTTCTATTAAAGATTTTAAAATTAATTCATTATATTCTCTATAATAATTTACTATAATTATTCCAGAATAAAAATAATCATCTATCTCCAAAAATTTAGGATTATTTAAATTAATATATGTTGGAGAAATAAAATCCTTTTCATTAAAAAATCCTTCATATAATTTTATATTATTTTTTTCTCCCTCTTTTTTTAATATTTTATCTTTAATATTGTTTATTATTTTTTTATTCATATTTTTCCTTTCTACCTTTTTAATATTTATCCAAAAATTTTTTTAAATTAAAAAATGAAAATAAAATATTTTTTGTTTCATCTCTACTACATTCTAAAACTATATTTCCACATCTTATCAAACAATCTTTTATTTTAAAATATTTTTCATTTAATTCTTGAATAATATTTTCTTCTAAATTTTCTGTATTATTTTTAATAATTAAATAAATATTTTTTGATGCAGATTTGTTTTTATTATTTTTTTCTTTAATAAATTCAACATAATTTTGTGAATATTTTTTTATTATTTTATTTTTTTCTCTTTGAGATATTTTTTGAATATTTTCTATGTGTTCACTTAAATCTTCTTTTTTACTTTGAATTAAAATTTGAATATCAAAATTACATGTTTTTAAAAAAACTTTATAAGAATTTAAAATCGATTCTTTTTCTAATTGAGTTTTTAAATTAAAATTTATTGGAATTACCTTTAATATTTTTATATATTTATTTTTTTTTACTTTTATAATACCTCTTTCTAAAATTCTTTCTATGGGTATCCACTTTTGTATAGATCTAATCTTTCTCACCTCCAATATACCAAGCTGCAACATAAAAAAATATTGAAATAAATTAAAATTTTAAGAATTAATTTTATAATTAAAAGAAAAATAAAACTATTTATATGATATTTTTATTATATAATGAATTAGTAAAAAAAGCAAGAAAAATCGTTCGACAAAAATCGACAAAAGGGCAAAAACGGAACCGACCCCAAATGTCCCTCAAAAAAATTTTAAATTTTTTGTATAGAAAAAATTTTTCTGCACATAATATGTGTATAAGGTTAACATCAGTTGAGTGAAGAGTATTGATGGATTATTTATTAGTTTGTTAATATTCGAGCAAAGATGTATATTGGTTCATTTTTATGGATTAATATATGTCGGCGATAAAAATATATTATATGTATGTAAGCTGTATTTTATTTAAATTTTCAAGGATTATTTTTATATTTTATATATGGTTAAATTATATGTAATATATTTGAACTAAGATTATTCTTGTATTATATGGGATTGTTATTAGTCCCTCGAGGATGAATATGGTTTCTACTAGTGCATTTGTAGTCGAGCAACTGATTAATATATGTGGTGTATGGTTTATTTGTATAGCAATATGCATTAGATCAAACCACTATATATATTAGTCTGAGTTAAGATTGGTTTTGGCTTTATAGATAATAGGATTCCACTTGATATGGAATCCTATTAATTTTTTTCTTTTTTTAAATTATATATTATTTTAAATATCAAGATTTTTTACAAATTTTGCATTTTTTTCTATAAATTCTCTTCTTGGGTTAACTTCATCCCCCATTAATATATTAAATATTTCATCTGCTTTAATTGCATCATCCATAGTTACTTGTATTAAAGTTCTTTTTTCTGGGTCCATTGTTGTTTCCCATAATTGTTCAGGATTCATTTCCCCTAAACCTTTATATCTTTGAATTGAAAGTGAATCTCTTGTAATTCCTTTTGCTTCTAGTTCTGCAAATGCCTGATCTAATCCTTCATCTGTATAGCAATAAATATCCTTCATTCCTTTTTTAGATAATTTGAATAATGGTGGTTGAGCCAAGTAAACATTTCCATTTTCTATAAGAGGTCTCATATATCTAAAGAAAAATGTTAGCATTAATGTTCTAATATGTGCTCCATCAACATCAGCATCAGCCATTATTATTACTTTTCCATATCTAATTTTAGTAATATCAAATTCATTACCAATTCCAGCACCAATAGCGACAATTACTGGATTCAATTTATCATTTCCATATATTTTATCAGCTCTTGCTTTTTCAACATTAAGCATTTTTCCCCATAATGGTAAAATTGCTTGAAATTTTCTGTCTCTTCCTTGTTTTGCACTTCCTCCAGCTGAATCTCCCTCTACTATATATACTTCACATTCCTCTGCAACTTTACTGCTACAATCTGCAAGTTTTCCTGGTAATGTAGAAGTTTCCAATGCACTTTTTCTACGAACAAGCTCTCTCGCTTTTCTTGCAGCTTCTCTGGCTCTTGATGCACTTACACATTTTTCCAAAATTGCTTTTGCAACATTTGGATTCTCTTCTAAAAATGTTGATAGTGCCTCATTTACCATTGATTGTACAACACCTGTTACTTCACTGTTTCCTAATTTTGTTTTTGTCTGTCCTTCAAATTGAGGCTCTCTAACTTTTACAGAAACTACAGCTGTAATTCCTTCTCTTATATCTTCACCTTGTAAATTTGAATCTTTTTCTTTTAAGAAGTTATGGCTACGTGCATAATCATTAAATACTTTTGTTAATGCTCTTTTAAAGCCTTCAAGATGAGTTCCACCTTCAATAGTATTAATATTATTTACAAATGTATGAATATTTTCTGTATAAGCTGTTGTATATTGTATAGCTATTTCAACAGGAGTTTCTCCATTTCTTTCTATATATATAGGATTTTTATGTAATTTTTCTTTATTTTTATTTAAATATTCAACAAAAGATTTTAATCCACCTTCAAAACAAAATTCTGCTTTTTTTATATTTTCTTCATCTCTCTTATCTTCTATTGTAATCTTTAAGCCTTTTGTTAAAAAAGCAATTTCTCTAAATCTTGTTTCTAATGTTTCATAATCATAGTTTCTTGTTTCAAATATTGTATCATCTGCAAGGAATCTAACCTTGGTTCCTGTCTTTTCTGAGTTTCCAATTTTTTCAAGTTTTTTCACAGTTTTTCCTTTTTCGAAATACATTTGATAAATTCCGCCATCTCTTTGAATAGTTACTTCTGTCCAAGTTGCTAAAGCATTTACAACAGATGCACCTACTCCATGTAGACCTCCAGATACTTTATATCCACTATCTCCACCAAATTTTCCACCAGCATGTAAAACCGTGTATACAGTTTCTGCTGTAGATATATGTGTTTTTGGATGTATTTCTACAGGTATTCCTCTACCATTATCTTCAACACTTATAACATTACCTGGTTCAATTTCTACATTAATTTCTGTACAATACCCAGCCATAGCCTCATCAACACAATTATCAACAATTTCATAAACTAAATGATGCAATCCTCTTACTGATGTACTACCTATATACATACCTGGTCTTTTTCTAACTGCTTCCAATCCTTCTAATACTTGGATTTGATCTGCTCCATATTCATGATTATACTTTTCCATTTATTTTCCTTCCTTTCAATAGCACACTATTGGAAAAATTTTCAAAATGCACTTAATTTTTTTCTATTATATCTCCGTCTATAACATTATACGAAAAATATTTTAAATTTTCAAGTCTTAATTTTTCAGTACATGTTATTATAACTTGAATATCTTTTATATTATTTAAAAAGCTTTCTCTTCTTTTAGAATCTAACTCTGACATAAAATCATCTAATAATAATATTGGATATTCTCCAATATCATCATATATAACTTGTAATTCTGATAGTTTTAAAGATAGCATTGCTGTTCTATTTTGTCCTTGTGATCCAAAAGTTCCAACTTCCTTCTTATTTATATATATAATAAAATCATCTCTATGAACTCCTTTTGTTGTAAATCCTTTTATTATATCTAATTTTCTTCTCGATTTTAACTCATTTATAAAAGTTTGTCTAGTTATAGCATCAGAAATATATTTTATTTCTATATCTTCTCTTCCATTTGTTATATCTTTATGAATATTTTTTATTTTATTTTTTATTTTTTCTAAAAATTCTTTTCTATATTCATATATTTTAATTCCATAATCAATTAATTTTTCATCCCAAATATCTAATAAATTTTCATCTTTTTTTTCTGTTTTTATTTGTTTTAAATAATTATTCCTTTGTTCTAATGTTTTATTATATAATGATAATATATGCATATAATTTGGTCTTAATTGACTTATCATAATATCTAAAAATTTTCTTCTATTTTGTGGTCCATCTTTTAAAATATTTATATCATCTGGAGTAAAAATTACTATATTTATATTTCCTAATAATTCACTTAATTTTTTTATTTTTATTCCATTTAAATAAACTTGTTTTTTTTCACCAATTTCTATTTTTATATTTCCTGTTCTATCACTTTTTTCATAATTAATTTCTACTAATGTTTTTTCTTCATTAAATTTAATTAATTCTTTTTCTTTATTTGTTCTAAAAGATTTTCCAATACTACACAAAAATATTGATTCAATAATATTTGTTTTTCCTTGAGCATTTTCTCCAAAAAAAACATTAATATTTTCGTGTAACTTTATTTCTTTATTATTATAATTTCTAAAATTATTTAATTTAATATTATTTATCCACATATTATTCTCCATTTGTGTATAATTTTTTGTATTTTTTATTATTTTCTATTATTTTTTAATATAAAATTATATTACTAAAAAATAAAAACGTCTTATTTTTGATTTTCGTGCGTCGTTTTTTTTGCATTTTTTTATTTTTTTATATTTATTTTATTTTTTTTATTATTTTTTAATTAATTAAAATAAATTTTTTTATTTTTTTATTTAATTAATTATTTAATTTTTTTTATTTTTAAAAAATATTTTTTATTTTTCTTTTTTATTTTAAGTAAACTTTAGTAAACCTTTTTTTGTTTTATAAAATTTATTAAAATCTTTTTTATTCTATTTTATTCTTTTTTTTTTTATTTTATTCTAATTTATTTGTTTTTCATTTATTTTTTAGTTAATTTATTTTTAATTTATTTTATTTTTTGTTTTTTATATTATGTTTATTTTTTAAATAATAAATTTGGCCAGAAACATTCTCTGACCAAACCTTTATTCTTTTAATCTTATTGGTAAAATCATATAAACATAATCATTATTTTCTACAGATTTTACTAAACATGGGGAAATACTTGTTCCAAATTCAACAAAAACCTCTTCATCATCTATTGCTTTTAAGCTATCTAAAAAATATTTTGGATTAAATCCTGCTTCTATATTTTTTCCTTCTGTTGAAACATACAATTCTTCTTTAGCTTCCCCTGTTTGATTTGTACAAGATATAGTCATTTTTCCAATATCTATAGAAACTTTTACAGGATATTTTTTCTCTTTTTCTATAGATGATGCTGATATTAAGCTAATTCTTTCAAAACTATTTTGTAAATTACTTTTATTAACTTTTATTCTCGTTTCCCAACTATTTGGAATTACAGATTTATAATTTAAAAATTCTCCATCTAATATACGAGTTACAACTTTACAATTTTCCATTTCAAATAATGCTTGATTTTTTGAAATTCCTATTTTTATATGTTCAAATGAATCTTGTAAAATTTTATTAATTTCACTCAATGCCTTCCCTGGTATTACTGCTTTAAAATCATTTACTTTAGTTTGTAAATAAATACTTCTTAGTGCTAATCTAAAACCATCAACTGCAACAACATTTAGCTTATTGTTTTCCACTTCGAATAAACAACCTGTGAATATTGGTCTATTTTCTTCATTACTAACTGCAAATATAGTTCTTCTAATCATATTTTTTAACATATTTTGTTCTAAATCGATTGAATTTTCTACTTCTATCTTTGGTAATTCTGGAAATTCTTCTGGATTCATTGTAGTTAATTTGTATAGAGCTCCCTCACATTCAATTTCCAATAAGTTATTTTCGTTTAAGGTAATATAAATCTCTGTATCTGGTAATTTTCTTATTATTTCACTAAACATTATTGCATTTACTACTGTACTTCCTTGTTCTTTTACTTCACATTCCATCACATATTCTATTCCGATTTCTAAGTCATAAGTTGTTAATTTTATTTCATTATCATTAGTTTGAATAAGTATTCCTTCTAGTATTGGCATTGTTGTTTTAGATGCAACACCTTTAACTACGGAATTTAATGCTTTAAGGATATTATCCTTATAACAAACAATTTTCATTTTGAATCTCTCCTTTATTAATTATTAAATATAATATAAATATTATTAGTAGTAATAGTATTAGGTGCTGTGGATAATGTGGAAAACTATGTGGAAACATTTTATCCCTAAGAAAAATTTGTGTGAATAACTTGGTGGATAACTTACAATTTTGTCCACATGAAAAATTTTTAAATGTGGATAGATAAGTTTTAAACAGTTTATCAACACACTTTCAACAACTGGGTGTGGATATCCAAGCTATTGCTCCCGTAAGTAAAGATAACTTTTTTTTAACCAAACAGTTGTCCTTATGAACAAAATTTCTAAAATAGCAACTAAACTATTTATTTATCTATTGTTCACCATTTATAATTATGTTTTTCACACTTTCCACAATTAACTTTGTATTGTTTTTATCTTTTATTTCTTTTTCAATTTTTTTACAAGCATGCATTACAGTTGAATGATCTCTATTACCAAAGTCCTCTCCTATCTTAGGATAAGACATATTTGCTACTTCTCTGCAAAGATACATTGCAATTTGTCTTGGAAAAGCAATTTCATTTGAACGTTTGTTACTTGATAAATCATCTTTATTAATATTAAAGTATTTTGCAACAGTTTCTTTCACAAATTCTGATGAAAGAACTTTTTCACTTGCTGCTTTAAACTCATTTATAGTATTTTCTGCTAATTCTATTGTTATTGGAGTATGTGTTAGAGATGCTGTAGCTATAATTTTATTAAATACACCTTCTAATTCTCTAATATTTGAATCAATTTTATTAGCTATACTTGATAATATGTTGTCATCTACAAGAATTTTTTCTTCTTGAGCTTTTTTTCGTAATATTGCTAAACGAGTTTCATAGTCTGGACAAGAAATATCTGCTAATAATCCCCATTCGAATCTTGATTTTAGTCTATCTTCGAGAAACTGTATTTCTCTTGGTGGTTTATCACTTGAAATGATAATTTGTTTTTTGTCTTCATACAAAGCATTAAATGTGTGGAAAAATTCTTCTTGAACTCTTTCCTTTCCTGCAATGAATTGAATATCGTCAATTAATAGAACATCTATTGTTCTATATTTATTTCTAAATACTTCATTTTTATTATCTTTAATAGCATTTATTAATTGATTAGTAAACTTTTCTGAGGTTACATATAGAATTTTTGCAGCTCTATTGTTTTGCAAAATTCTGTTCCCTATTGCTTGCATTAAATGAGTTTTTCCTAGTCCTACACCACCATATAAAAATAATGGATTGTAAGATTCACCAGGTTTGTCACCTACTGCTATAGCTGCAGCATGTGCAAAACGGTTGTTGTTTCCAACAACAAATGTGTCAAAAGTATATTTTGGATTAAGAGTTCTATTTGAAGTTTCAATTTCTGGTTCTTGAGAATATTGATTGTTTGAAACTATAACTCCTTCACTTTCGCCACTTTTTCCATCTTCATAGGCAAATACAGAAACGGTCCAATCTTTATTTGTAATAAATTTGAAAGTATTAAGAACTAGATCAGCATAGCGAGTTTCTAACATTTCTTTCGCATAAGGTGAACTAGCTTTTAAGACGATTTTGTTGTTAGTCATCTCAGTGATTGTCATAGGACTAAACCAAGTTTCATAAGCAATTTGAGTTACTTCTTCTTTTAGCAGTTCTTTTGCTTGATTTAATAGTTCGTCTTTTTCAATTTGCATATTAAAACATCCTTTCAAATAAAAAAATATAAAGTTATCCACAAAGTTTTCCACAGATGTGGATAACTTTGTAATAATAATGTAATAAACAAGGAATTTTCTACGAACAGACATTTTTAAACAGTGTTTTTTATAAATCCCCTATCTTTTCTTTTTCAGTATAATATCAAAATTTTACACAATAAGTCAAGATGTTTGTGGATAAATTAAAAAAAACTGTGGATAATTATGAAAAATCTTGTGGAAAACTATAGTTTTATGACAAAATTATTACAAAAAAATAAAATTTTAATTTTTTATATAATAATTTTTTTCAAAAAGCAATAGAGGAAATTATAGAAATTAAAAAAATTTAAATTTTATTAAAAAGTATTGACAAATGCGAGAAATATGATGTATAATCGATATACTTGTTATTTTGTAACAATTTTCCGAAATGGAATTAATATATAACTAAAACAGTAGGAGGTGCGATTATTAATGAAAAGAACATTCCAACCAAAAAATAGACAAAGAAAAAAGGAACATGGATTTATGAAAAGAATGTCAACAAAAGCAGGAAGAAATGTATTAAAAGCAAGAAGAGCAAAAGGAAGAAAGAAAATCTGTGCTTAGCAACAAACTAAAGGTCTAGGCCTTTAGTTGTTTTCTTCTTCTTAGTAAAGCTCTTATTTTAGGGAGTAGAAAATGAAGAAAACAAAAATGCTAAAAAAGAATTATGAGTTTAAAACAGTATTGTCAAAAGGAAAATTTTTTATTGGGAAAGAAATAGGAATTTGTATTTTAAAAAACAATAGAAAAAGGAATTTTTTAGGAATTGCTATAGGTACAAAAAATGGAAAAGCTTTCCAGAGAAATAAAGCTAAAAGATTAATAAGAGAATGTTATACAAGGCTAGAAGAACAGTTAGTTGAAGGAAATAATATTGTAATATTAATGAATAAGAAATTTTGCATAGACAATATACAATTTTCAGAGATATTTAATGACATGAAAAATATATTTGAAGAGGCAAAAATTTTAAACAAAGAAGATGAAATATGAAAAAAATATGTATATATTTAATTGAATGGTATCAAAAGAATATTTCAAAATTTTTAGAAAGCAAAAATATAAAATGCAAATATTATCCTACATGTTCAGAATACACAAAACAAGCCATAAAAAAATATGGAGTATTAAAAGGATGTGGATTGGGAACTGTAAGAATTTTAAAATGTAATCCTTTTTCTAAAGGAGGATATGACCCATTAAAATAGAAGGGGGAAGTTGAATGATAGCATTTTTTGCCAATTTATTTGGATATGTATTAAATTTTATATATAATGTTGTTAAAAATTATGGTGTTGCAATTATAATTTTTTCAATATTAGTGAAGGTATTAATGATTCCAATTTCACTTAAACAGCAGAAAACAATGAAAAAATCAGCAAAAATACAAGCAAAAATGAAGGAAATACAATTCAAATATAAAAATAATCCTGAACAACTAAATCAAGCTACAATGGAGTTATATAAATCAGAAAATATGAGTCCATTTAGTGGATGTTTTAGTGCTATTGTACAAATAGTTTTGCTATTTGCGGTATTTTATTTAGTACGTTCACCTCTTACGTATATGAAAAAAATAGATGAGAATGTAATAAATAAATATTCAAAAATAATTCATGAAAATGATTTAAGTACAAATAGTGCATATCCACAAATAGAAATACTTAGAGAATTGGACAATGTTAAAGAATTAAAAAATAAAAAAACACCAGTAGAGGCAAATGAAGGCAATGAAAGTTCAGAAGAACAACAACAGGTAGATGAAAAAATAAAAGATTTATCAGAAATAAATGATGAAGAATTAAATAATTTATATATAAATATGGACTTTTTAGGACTTAATTTAGCTCAAGTACCAACAAAAAGCTCAGATTGGAAGGCATATATAATTCCAATATTATATGTAATAACAGCTGTAATTTCGTTAAGAGTTGCAAATTCAACTCAATTAAAAGATAAAAAGGTATCAAAAGAAGAGCAGGAAGAAAATAAAGACGAAAAGGCTTTAACAAAGCCAGAAGATGATTTTGATCCAATGGCTCAAATGAATAAAAATATGAATATGATGTTTCCAGTTATGTACCTAGCCGTAGCACTTATAGCACCTTTAGGACTAGCATTATATTGGTTAATGAATAGTTTATTAATGATTATAGAAAAATTAATTTTAAATAAGCTTTTAAAAGACGAGGAGGAAAATTAAGATGGCAAAAAGTATAATTTCAGAAGGAAAAACAACAGCAGAAGCTATAGAGAAAGGGCTAAAAGCAATCGGTTTGCCAAAAGAATTAGTTGATATTAAAGTAATAGAAGAAAATAAAAAAAGTTTTTTTGACATATTAGCTCCAAAAGTTGTAAAAGTAGAATTAAAAGAAAAGGAAGCAAAAAAACCTGAGGAATTTGAGATAGAAACAACAGAGGAAGAACTTGAGACATCAAAAAATAAATTAGAAAAGTTTTTAGAAGAGTTTGTACAAAAATTAAATAATGAAGCAACTTATAAAGTTGAAATTAAAGAAAAATGTTTATATGTAACAATCAATGGTAAAAATATGGGAAACCTTATAGGATATAGGGGAGAAGCATTATATGCTTTAGAAAATATTTTAAAAGCAATGGCTAACCAAAATTCAGAAAATAGAGTAATTGTTAGATTAGACATAGAAAATTATAAAGAAAAAAGAATAAAAACATTGCAAGAATTTGCCAGCAAAAAAGCAAAAATTGTTGAAAAAACTGGAAAGATGATAACACTAGAACCTATGCAGGCGTATGAAAGAAAAGTAATTCATAGTTTTTTACAAGATAATCCAAATGTAGAGACTAGAAGTATAGGACAAGATCCAAGAAGAAGAATTGTAATTTCAAAAAAATAATAAAAATCAGAAGTCAAAGTTCAGATTTTAATCATGCATAAGATAAATGCATAAGATTAATTTAACTTTGGCTTTTTATTATATAAAAAGGAGGAAAATCATGAGTACAATAGTATCAATATCTACAGCACCAGGTATTGGAGGTATAGGAATAATAAGAATGAGTGGAGAAAAAACATTTGAAATATTAGGAAAAATATTCAAGGCAAAAATACCAAAAAAAATAGAAGAAATAGATGGGTATACCATGAAATATGGGCATATTGTAGAAGATGATGAAATAATTGATGAGGTTTTAGTATCTTTTTTTAAATCGCCCAAAAGCTATACAACAGAAGATATGTGCGAAATTAATTCGCATGGGGGAAATGTAGTAGTTAAGAGAATTCTTGAATTATGTCTTAAGTATGGTGCAAATTTAGCGGAACCAGGAGGATTTACAAAAAGAGCATTTTTGAATGGGAGAATAGATTTAACACAAGCAGAGTCTGTTGTAGATATAATAAATGCAAAGTCAGATAAAGAGGCTAGAAGTGGAATAAAGCAACTGGAGGGATATTTATCAAAAGAAATAAAAAATATAAAAAAAGAAATATTAGATGTTCTTGTAAATATAGAAGTAACAATAGATTATCCTGAATATGATACTCCAGAAGTTCAAGAAAACGAATTAAGGAAAATGCTTGATAGCGTAGGAGGTAAGCTAGAAAAATTAGAAAAGTCTTTTGATAATGGAAAAATAATAAAAGAAGGAATAAAGACTACAATTATTGGAAAGCCAAATGCAGGAAAATCTTCACTTTTAAATGCTATATTAAAGGAAGATAGAGCGATCGTAACTGATATTGCAGGAACCACAAGAGATACAATAGAGGAGTATGTAACAGTTAATGGGGTTCCTTTAAAATTAGTGGATACTGCTGGAATAAGAAAGGCATCTGATGAGGTTGAAAAAATTGGAGTAGCGAAATCTTTAAAACAAGCGGAAGAATCTGATTTAATTATTGCAATTTTTGACAGTTCAATGCAATTAACAGAAGAGGATATAGAGATTTTGGATTTAATAAAAAATAAAAAATCAATTATTTTATTAAATAAATCAGATTTAAATTCGAAAATTTCTGAAAAAGATGAAAGATTTACATCTATTACTCCAAATATAATTAAGATTTCTGCATTAAATAAAACAGGAATAGATTTATTATACCAAAAAATTGCAGATATGTTTAATTTAAATGAGATTAATTTGGAAAATGAAATATTAATTACAAATATACGTCACAAGAATATAATTTCAAAAGCCATAGAAAATGTTAGAAAGGCCATAGAGGCATTAAATATGAATATGCCTATTGATATTATTACTATTTATATAAAAGACATTTTAGAGGATTTAGGAGAGATTACAGGAGAGGTTGTAACTGAAGATATAATTAATGAAATTTTTTCTAAATTTTGTTTAGGAAAATAATTTGAAAAAACTAATAATAAAAAATATTATAGAGCCATCAGAATCAAAAATCAGACGTTTTGAAATAAAAAACGGATAGTTTGTTGCAAAAAAACAAAAATACAAATATGACGATTTTGAAAACAAATAGACATATATGATGAAAAATAAAAATTAAAATAAGAAATAATAAGAAGGGAATGAAAAAAATGAGTACATATTATGCGGGAGAATATGATGTAATAGTAATAGGAGCAGGACATGCAGGATGTGAAGCTGCGTTAGCATCAGCAAGACTTGGAATGAGAACAGCTATATTTTCAATAAGTTTAGAAGCTGTTGCAAATATGCCATGTAATCCACATATAGGTGGAAGTTCAAAAGGACATCTAGTAAGAGAAATAGATGCTTTGGGCGGAGAAATGGGGAAAAATATAGATAAAACAATGATTCAAATAAAAATGCTAAATACTTCAAAAGGTCCAGCTGTCCATTCTTTAAGAGCGCAAGCAGATAGAAAAAAATACCAAATGGAGATGAAACATACTTTAGAACAACAAGATAATCTTGATGTTAAGCAAGCTGAAATAGTTGACATAAAGATAGAAAATAATAAAGTTAAATCAATAGAAACGGATATTGGTGCAATATATAATGTAAAATCTATAATAGTTGCTACTGGAACATATTTAAAAGGAAAAATTTTCATAGGAGATTATTCAAAAGAAAGTGGCCCAGATGGCGTATTTCCAGCTAATAAGCTATCTGAATGTTTAAAAAAATTAGGTGTGAATTTAGTTAGATTTAAAACTGGAACACCAGCAAGAATTAATAAAAAAAGTATAGACTTTTCAAAAATGGAAGTACAAAAAGGAGATACAGATATAATACCATTTTCATTTGAAGATAAAATGAAAGAATTTGAACAAGTAGATTGTTGGTTAACTTATACAAATGCAGAAACTCGTAGAATAATAATGGAAAATTTACACAGATCACCATTATATGCAGGAGAAATAGAGGGTACTGGTCCAAGATATTGTCCATCAATAGAAGATAAAATTGTTAGATTTGCAGATAAAGAAAGGCACCAAGTATTTGTAGAACCAATAGGAAGAGATACAGATGAAATGTATATACAGGGAATGAGTTCATCTCTTCCAGAAGATGTACAAATAGCAGTGTACAGGACAATTCCTGGATTAGAGCAGTGTGAGTTTACGCGACCTGCATATGCAATAGAATATGATTGTATAGACCCAGCAGATTTAAAATTGTCATTAGAATATAAGAAAATTGATGGACTATTTTTTGCTGGTCAAACAAATGGAACATCAGGGTATGAAGAGGCTGCTTGCCAGGGATTAATTGCAGGAATAAATGCAACTCAAAAAATTAAGGGGAAAGAACCAGTAATTTTAGATAGAACAGAAGCATATATAGGTGTTTTAATTGATGATATTGTTACAAAAGGAACAAATGAACCTTATAGAATGATGACGTCAAGAGCAGAATACAGGCTACTTTTAAGACAAGATAATGCAGATTTGAGATTAACTGAAAAAGGATATGAAATTGGATTAATTTCAAAAGAAAGATATGCTAAATTTTTAGATAAGAAACAAAAAATAGAAACAGAAAAGAAAAGATTAGAAGATACTATAGTAAAACCAACACAAGAAGTTAATACTTTTTTAAAAGAGCATGGAACATCTGAATTAACTACAGGTTCAAGACTTTCAGAGTTATTAAAAAGAGCAGAAATTACATATGATTCACTTGCAATAATTGATAAAAACAGACCAGAACTAGGAGAGCAAGTCAAAGAAGAGGTTGAGATTCAGGTTAAATACAATGGATATATAAAGATGCAGGAAGAACAAGTGGAAAAGTTTAAGAAAATGGAAAAAAAGTTATTGCCTGAAGATTTAGATTATAACAGCATAAAAGGAATCAGTTTAGAAGCTAGGCAGAAGCTTAACAAGCATAAACCTAATTCAATAGGACAAGCTTCTAGAATTTCTGGAGTTTCTCCAGCTGATATATCTGTATTACTTGTATTTTTACGTACATTATCTAATAAAAATCTTTAAAAAAGAGTGTTTAATTAAATATATATAATAAAAGGAGAGTAAATAATGGAAGAAGAAGAATTTTTTGAAAGTATTCAAAAAAAATCAGAAGATTTAAATATTCATTTTTCTGTGGAGCAACAAGAACAGTTTTTCGAATATATGAAATTATTGATTGAGTGGAATAAAAAAATGAATTTGACAACTATTGTTGAACCAGAAGAGATTATTTTGAAGCATTTTATAGATTCAATTACAATTTTAAAAGAGATAAAAGATAATTCAAAATTAGTTGATGTGGGAACTGGTGCAGGATTTCCAGGTATCCCTCTTAGCATTATGAATTCTACAATTAAAACAACTCTTGTAGATTCACTAAATAAAAGATTGATTTTTTTACAAGAGGTAGTTGAACATTTAGGGTTAAAAAATATAGAAATAATTCATGCAAGAGCTGAAGATTTAGGCCAAAACAAAAAGTATAGAGAAAGTTTTGATGTTGCAACATCACGAGCTGTAGCAAATTTATCTACATTATCAGAGTATTTAATACCGCTTGTGAAAATTAATGGAAAAGTTATTAGTATGAAAGCGGCTAATGCACAAGAGGAAATAAATCAAGCTAAAAAGGCTATAGAGATATTAGGAGGGCGAATAGAAAAAATTGATGAATTTTATTTACCACAGAGTAATATAAAAAGAACAATAATAGTTATTGATAAGAAAAAGATTACTCCTAATAAGTATCCAAGAAAGGCTGGAATACCAAGCAAAGAACCAATCCAATAGACGAGAAATTGTAAAAAAATAGATTCTAAAAATAAGTTGTACACTTGAATTTGTAACCTACAGCAGTGCCTATAAATCCAATGCATAAAATAAATGAAGGATTTTGTGTATCTAATCTTAACACTAGAAGTTTTTATAGAATCAAATGAGGAATGTTCACGGGCAAACTTAAGGATAAGTTTGGGCCTGAGTGAAAGAGGCTCATTTGATTCTATTAGAACTTCTGTGGTAAGATTGGCTTACCCAAAATCTGGAATGTTTTTTATGCATTGGATTTATAGGCACTGCTGTAGGTTACAAATTCAAGTGTACAACTTATTATTTAAAAACAAAAAAATGAATTAAAAATATAAAATCTATTGACATATTTTTAAAAATTATATATCATTATAATGAAATTTTACAAAAGTAAAATCTATGCTTTTAAAGAAAGGAATGACGTAAAGTATGGGAAAAGTAATATCAGTGGCAAATCAAAAAGGTGGAGTCGGAAAAACAACAACAACAGTTAATTTAAGCACTTTATTAGCTAAAAAAGGAAAAAAAGTATTGTTAATAGATACTGATCCACAAGGAAATGCAACAAGCGGATTAGGAGTTACTAAAGAGTTGGAAAATTCGGTATATGACATATTAGTTGGTGAAATAGGATTTGATGAGACAATACAAGAAACAGCAATTAAAAATCTAAAAATTTGTCCATCAAACATAAGTTTGGCGGGTGCTGAAGTAGAGCTTGTTTCTATGATGTCCAGAGAACAAAGACTAAAAACAAAATTAGATGTAATTAAAGATCAATATGATTACATATTAATAGATTGTCCGCCATCTTTAGGATTAATAACATTAAATGCATTTACTGCATCAGATAGTGTTTTAATACCAGTACAATGTGAGTATTTTGCTCTTGAAGGATTAGGACAATTATTAAATACTGTAAATTTAGTAAAAAAACACTTAAATAAAAATTTGGAAATAGAAGGAGCTTTATTAACAATGTATGATGCGAGGACAAATCTTTCTAACCAAGTAGTAAAAGAAGTTAAAAAATATTTTGAGAATAAAGTATATAAAACAGTAATACCAAGAAATGTAAGATTAAGTGAGGCTCCAAGTTATGGAATGCCAATTTCTATATATGATGCAAGATCTAAAGGAGCTAAGGCATATGACAAACTGACAAAAGAATTTTTGAAGAATAATGCATAAACTTTAAAATGTGAAAAATTGAATAAAAAGATTAGGGGGAATAACTATGCCAAAAAAGACAGGATTAGGTAAAGGGTTAGATGCATTATTTGGTGGTGCACCAATAGAAATGCAAAATAACAATAATAATAATGATACAGAAGAACTAGAAAATAACGAAAATTTAAAAACTTTAAAAATAACAGAAGTTGAACCTAATAGAGATCAACCAAGAAAAAACTTTAAACAAGAGGCTTTAGAGGAATTAGCAGAATCAATAAAAACATATGGTATAATACAACCGATTGTTGTTTCTAAACAAGATGGATATTATGGTATTATTGCAGGAGAAAGAAGATGGAGAGCTGCTAAGCTTGTAGGATTGGAAGAAATTCCAGCAATAGTAAGAGAATCAGATGAACAAACAAATAAAGAAATTGCTTTAATAGAAAATATACAAAGAGAGGATTTAAATCCTTTTGAAAAAGCGTTAGGTATACGTCATTTAATGGAAAAATACGGATTGACACAAGAACAGGTTTCAAAGAAATTGGGAAAAAGTAGAAGTAGTATTTCTAATACAGTTAGAATATTATATTTAGCTCCAGATGTATTAGAATTAGTAAAACAGGGTAAATTAACAGAAGGACATTGTAAAGCATTAGCAGGAATAGAAGATGCAGATCGTCAATATGCAGCAGCTCTTAGAATGATTGATAGAGGAGAATCTGTAAGGCAAGCAGAAAGTAAAAATAGAATAACTAAAAACGAAAAAAAGATTGATCCTAAGTATAAATATTTGTATGAAGATATTGAAGATAGATTTCAAGGTTTTTTTGGAACAAAAGTTAAATTAGATCAAGGAAAAAGAAAAGGAAGAATTATAATAGAATATCATAATAATGAAGATTTAGAAAGAATGTTAAATTTAATTAAGGAAAATTAACAAAGTAAACATAAAACCAAAATGAAAAATAATTGCAAAAAAGTATTGACAAGCGGCAGCAAAATGTGTTAAGATTATTACTGTCGCGAGACATGGAGAGGTGGTCGAGTTGGTTTATGGCACCAGTCTTGAAAATTGGCGTGCGTTTGTAGCGTACCGTGGGTTCGAATCCCACCCTCTCCGCCAAAAGAATAAAAGGGCATATCATCTGAAAAAGTGATATGTTTTTTATTAAAAAATATGTTGACTCATTTTTAAAAATATATTATAATAAAAATTGTTTACTGGATTTATTATATTTGGAGATGTACCCAAGTGGTGAAGGGGACTGTTTGCTAAACAGTTAGGTCGGTAACACGGCGCGGAGGTTCGAACCCTCTCATCTCCGCCAAAAAATAAAAAAGATATGGGAATTTTAAGATTTCTATATCTTTTTTTAATAGAAACAATATCAAAATATGCTTAAAATGACAAAATTTTGCAAAAAACTTGCAAAAAATTAATAGATGTTTTATAATGAAAGAAGAAAGGTATATAATATTAAGTTATTTACATTCTGGAAGAACCAGATTATAATAAATAAAGTAAAATAAAAAGGAGGAGAAGATATGAGCACAAAAACAATGAAAATATTAACAACAATCGCAACAATATTATTAATTATATCTATGGGAGCTTCTGTTGTATATGCGGATGGAATTACTCCAGATAAATTAAAGCCATCATATCAAGGAACAGGAGATATACAAACTGTTGGGCAAAAAATAATGGGAATTATAAATACAGTTGGAGTTGTCATTGCTGTTGTAATATTAATGATATTAGGTATAAAATATATGATGGGTTCTGCGGAAGAAAAAGCAGAATACAAGAAAACAATGATTCCATATATTATTGGTGCTGTATTGATATTTGGTGCAACAACTATAGCAAATGCAGTATATAATTTTGCAAATGGTTTAAATAGTTAATAAAAATTAAAAAACTTAAAAAAAAAAATCGATAAATACTTCCATTTATCGATTTTTTTTGCTATAATAAAATAAGATAATTGTATAAAAACAAAGGAGGAAGATATGGGAACATATAATTTACCAAGAAATGTAAAAGGAGAAGGAAGAATACTGTTTATATTTTCGACAAAATCATTAATAACAACTTGCATTGGATGTGCAGTAGGACTTGTATTTTATTTTATATTCAAGCTTTTAGGATTGACAATGGTGGGTTTCATAATAACATTAATTTTTGCTCTAATAGGATATTCAATAGGAATGTTTAAGATACCAGATAATAATGGATTTGAGTTGACCAAAAAGACAGGTGGAGAGAATATAGATGATGTTATAATAAGGTATATAAAATTTAAAAGAAATAATAAAAAATTATATGTATATACAAAGGAGGAAAAGTCAAATGGATAGTCAATCAACTACACAAATTGTAAGTGTACTTTCAATTTTTTTAATCTTAATTGTTGTAGCAATAATTGCGTTAATATCTTTTTTAGTATATCTTCATTTTAAAGAAAAAAGAGAAAAAGGAACTGATAAAAATGAGAATGTAAGTTCCAATGAGAAAAATACAAAAGCACAAAATAAACAATCAATTTTTAATTTCATGGAATTTGATACAGTAAGAGATAATATGATTATACAAAAAAATGGTAACAGATATTTAATGGTAGTAGAATGTCAAGGGATAAATTATGATTTAATGTCAGGAGTAGAAAAAACTAGCGTAGAAGAAGGATTTGTACAATTTTTAAATACATTAAGACATCCTGTACAGATATATATCCAGACAAGATCAATTAATCTTGAATCAAGTTTGTCTGTATATAGAGAAAAGGTAAAAGCTGTAGAAATGAAATTAACAAATATGCAAATGCAGTATGAACAAATGAGGGAATCAGGAGAATACTCAGAAGAACAATTAAGAAGAGCATTTTTTGAAGTTACAAAACAAGCCAATTTATATGAATATGGAAAATCAGTATTGCAAGATACTGAAAGAATGAGTTTAAATAAAAATATATTAAATAAAAAATATTATTTAGTAATTCCATATTATTCAGCTGAAGCTGCAAATGATAATTTAGATAAAGCTGAGTTAGAGGGTATTGCTTTTTCAGAATTATATACAAGAGCACAATCATTAATAAGATCGATTTCAATATGTGGTGTTAGAGGAAAGATACTTAAATCAAACGAACTGATTGAATTGCTATATATGGCATATAACAGAGATGAAGCAGAGACTTTTGGATTAGACAAAGCGATGAAAGCAGGTTATGATGAAATTTATGTAACAGCACCAAATGTATTGAAGAAAAAGATGGCAGAGATAGATAAAATGATAGAAGATAGAGCAGTTAAAATGGCAAATATGAAAGTGGATGAAGCTAAAACAGAACTAGAAAGACAAGTTGAAGAAAAAGAAAACAACATGGATGATTTAATTGCACAAATGGCAAAAATTATTATACAAGAAAATGAGCAATACTTAGGAACAGAATTAACAGACAAAGCGATTGAGAAAATAGATGATGAAAAGACAAAAGAAGGAGGTAATGCAAATGAGAAAAGAAAAACGACAAGAGGTAGAAAAAAGACAACAGCCAAATAACAATGAACCACAATTATTAAAAAGACAAACAATAAAAGAATTGATTGCACCTTCTGGAATTGATGCAAGTAATATAGATCATTTGGAAATAATTTCAAATGTAAAAAAATATGCAAGAAGCTTTTTTGTATCTACATTACCAAGAATGTGTACATTTCCCGAATTATTTAGAGATATGTATTTTTTCGGTGATATAAATACATCAATATATATAAATCCTATACAAGAAGCTAGATCACAAAATCAGTTGAACAAAGTTATTAATGAACTAGAAACTGAAAGAATAGTTGCAGCAGACAGAGGAAACATAAATAGAGAAAGTAATTTAACACAAAAAAGATTTGAGGCAGAGCAATTAAGAGATGAAATTGCTGCAGGATATAATAAATTATATGAAGCATCTGTTGTTGCTACAATTTTTACATATAACTTAAGTGATCTTGATAGACTTACCAAATTATTAGCAACTGAAATGTCAAAATCATTAGTAGGAATAAAAACCTCATGGGCAATGCAAGAAGATGCATTTAAATCCAATGTACCATTAATGGAGGACAAAATTAAAAAAACACACACATTTGATAGGCGTTCAATGTCGACAGTATTTCCATTTGTAACGTCAGAAGTTGGACACTCAACAGGAATACCATTAGGATTTAACAAACAAACAGGGACACCAATATTATTTGATAATTTCCATAGTTCACTTACAAATTATAATATGGTAATATTTGCAAAATCTGGTGCTGGTAAATCTGTAACGATGAAGACATTAATAAGTAGATCATCATTATTAATGGGAATTGAAAGTTTAGCACTAGATGCCGAGGGAGAATATGAGATAGTAGCAGAGTCTTTAGGTGGCATTAATGTAGTGCTTAGTCCAAATTCTAAAACAGTTATAAATTTGTTTGATGTAGAAACTGAAACAGCCAAAGATGAGATAACAGGAAGAGAAAGGTTAGTACTTAATATTGAAAATAAAGTTGAAGACGTTACACAATCATTATTAACAATGGCAAGAGGAAGCACAAGAAGTACAGAAGTAAATGAGTTGACAAAACAAATTATAGCAGAATCAGTTGCAGAGGAATATGCTGCATTGGGAATAACAGGTGACCCTAATAGTTTGTATGAAGCAACAAGCAATTTCAATAGGGGTGATAAGTTATATAGAGAAAAGAAAAAAATGCCAACAATAGGGTCTTGGTATAGAAGGATACAAGCGAAAGCACAAGATAATTTAAATGATGATTATAGGTATCATTATAGTTACTTATTAAAAGTAATGAAGCAATATATAAGAGAATATAATGGTCAAATGGCTTATTTTGATGGACAATCTACATTTGAATTACTTGAAGGAGCACCATTTATAAATTTAGACATATCTCAATTAGAGGAAAAATTTGCAAGACCACTTGCACAACAAATTCTTTTAACTTGGATATGGGAAAAATTTGTTAAGAAAAATAGTGAAGATAGGAGTAAAGCTACAAAGAAAAGAGTAATTGTAGATGAGGCTTGGATGTTACTTCCATACCCAGAGGCTGTTGACTTTTTAAATACAATGGCAAGACGTGCAAGAAAAAGAAATGTTTCTCTTGCGGTAGTTTCACAAAGATTTCAAGATTTTTATGAGAGACCAGAAGCACAGGCAGTACTTACATCTTCTGATACGAAATTATTTTTAGCACAAGATAAATCGGAAATACAATATTTAAAAGAAGTATTTAAATTAAGCGAAGGAGAATCAAGTTTCTTAGTAACTTGTGGAAAAGGTGAAGGTTTGTTGAAGGTTGGACCTGAGTCTGCTATTTTACAGATTACACCTACCCAAAAGGAATTTGAGTTTGTTGAAACTAACTTGAATAAGTTAGTAAATAAAAGAAGAGTAGTAGGAAATCTTTAATTCGAGGAGGAATAATGAAGCTTATGTTTAGAAAAAAATGTATAGCACGAAAGATATTAATAATTGTACTAATAGCACTGTCTTTAACATTTGCAATATCACAGTGTTATAGTGTTTATGCAGAGCCAACAAAAGTTGAGGAAGATGATTTGCCTGATGAAAGTTTGGGGAGTAGAATAATGGGATCGCTGCTAAAACAAATTATACAACTGATTGACTCTGTGGGTGATGTTATAATGGGAACATTGAATAAGTTTATGCTAGGGGCTGACGGTTTTTCTTCTGCAATGTTATCAGTTGATGATGAAAACTTGGATCCAAATTCTGGTTCATGGTTAACAGAAAATTTAGGAGAGCCAGATTTTGATTATGGAGAGAATACTATAAATACAGCATTGTTTGGTAATGATAAATATGAAGTCCCTAATTTTTTATATTCACCAGAAGCAATATTCTCAAATAATATAGCTGCTTTGGATGTTAACTTTTTAAATCCCAATAAATACACAGCAGTTTCAGAAAGTAAGGCGGCACAAGAAGCTTCAGTTTCAGCTGCAGGAACTGATGGACTAAGAAAAGTAATTTCTGACTGGTATATATCTTTTAGAAATATTGCTATAGTAGGATTGCTATCAGTATTAATTTATTTAGGAATTAGAATTGTAATTAGTTCAACAGCAGTAGAAAAAGCTAAATATAAAGAAAATTTACAAAATTGGGTAGTCGCATTATGCTTAGTGTTTTTTATACATTTTATAATGTCAGGATTATTAATGATAACAGATAAATTCAATAATTTATTTGAAAATACTGCAAATAGTGGAATTGTTGTTCAATCATTTTATGAACATAAAGGAAAAACAGAAATTAAATTTAGAACTAATCTTATTGGTTTTGTAAGATTTAATGCACAATCAGCAAGTGCATATGATACAGTAGCATATTCAATATTATATTTGATATTAATTGTTTACACATGTAGATTTACATTTATGTATTTTAAGAGATTTTTATATATGGCATTTTTAACAATGATTGCACCATTAGTTGCGTTAACATATCCACTAGATAAAATGGGAGATGGTAAAGCACAAGCATTTAATGCATGGTTTAAGGAATATGTTACACATTTAATATTACAACCAGTACATTTGATATTATATGTTGCTTTTGTATCATCAGCAATGGATTTGGTAAAGAATAATATTTTATATGGAATAGTTGCAATTGGATTTTTGATACCAGCAGAAAAATTAATTAAGGAAATGTTTAATATAGGAAGTGGTGCAAAAACAGCAGGAGGACTTGGTACTTTTGCAGGAGGAATGTTTGCCAAGAATTTACTTGATAAAGGAGTTGCTAAAATTGGCAAGGGAGGCAAATCAGGAGATGGTTCGAATAAATCAGGTTCTTCAGGTAATAACGACGAGTCTAATAATAAAATAAGAACTCAAGACAGAGATTTTGCACAATCATTTGCTGATGATGGAGGCAATCAAAATAATCCACAATTAAATGGCGGACAGGATAACAATGGAGATGAACAAGATGATGAAACACAAAGAATGATGAATGACAGACAAGTATGGCAAGATATGGCAAATGACCCAAATGAGATAGAACAGGTTAGAAATGATGCTCAAAGAGAAGTTGATCAGATAGATCAAAATATGCAAGGACGAGAGCCAGGAAATGTACCAACTATTAGACAACAAAATAACAACAGTACGCCTAAAGAACAGGATAAATGGAGAAGAAAGTTAGCAAAGAAAATGGCCATAAAAGGAGCTAAGAAAATAGGTAAAACAGCATTTAAAGGAGCTAAAGCACTTGGAGCTGGAGTACCTAGAGCTATAGGTGCTACAGTGGGAGGTGTGGCTGGGTTAGCTATGGGTGCTGCAACTGGAGACTTTTCTAAAACCTTACAATATATGGGAGTTGGAGCAATGACAGGAAATACCATTGGCAAAGCGGGGGCTGATTTATCAAAAAGAGGTATTGATTCGGCTGTAGCTGGCATGAAAGGTTTGGGATATGAAAAAGACAAAGCAAAATACGGAATTGCATATGCTGCCGAAAAAGCAGAGATGAAACAAAATAAAAGAGCAAGAAGAGAGTTTATGAAGAGTAAAGAAGAGCAAGAAAAGTATGAAGAAATGGCAGGAAGAATTAGTAGGGCAACACAACAAGATGTAAGTGCAAAAGATTTAATGAGTGCTGCATTTGATTATAAGTTAGCAGGAATTACAGATGAAAAACAAATCGAGAATGGACTAAAAATGGAAGCTAAATATGGGAAGGATAATAAAAATATTCACGAAAACATGATTGATATTGTTAATATGGCTAGTAGTTATGGAAAAGATTATGTCTTAGATGATAAAAAACGTAGTTCAATGCAAGATACAATAAAATCAAAAGTTAAAGGTGCAAAAAATCAAGATAAAGTTTGGGATTTATATACAGAGGCATTGGGATTTGATAGTAATAGTTTAGGTGATAAATATAAGATGCAGAGATAAAAAAATAATTGATATAAAAATATATTATTATAAGTTGCAGGAAAGAGGATGAAGTATGTATAAATTATGGAGATACTATAATCAAAATAGAGTAAAAGTATGGACTGTAATAATAACAATAATATTAGTATATTCTCTAATAAAAATATTAAATATACAGGCGAGAAATAAAAAGCCAGAAACAAAGAAAGAAACAACATCAAATGTTGTTTCTTATCGTAACGAAAGCGAATCAATGGTATCTGGGAAAAGTATTCCAAATGAGTATAAAGATAAATTCGGAAGTTTTATAGATCAATTTTTTACAGCATGCATAGAACATGATATAAAAACAGCATATAGCATGCTGTCAAATGATACTAAACAGGAGCTATATCAAACTGAAAAGCTTTTTGAGAAAAATTATTATGAAAATAAATTTACAGGAGATAAGCAGTTTTCATTTCAATCATGGTCAAATACTGATGGAGTATATATTTATCAAGTAAAAATATTTGACAATATGCTTTCTACAGGGAATACAAATGATAATTACATAGAGGAATATGTAGCTTTAAAGGTTGAAAATGGAGAATATAAGCTAAACATAAACAGTTATTTAGGGAGAAATACAATAAATAAAAAAAGCGAAGATGATAAATTAGCGGTTCAAGTAGTTAGGGCAGATAGGTATTTAGATTATGAAATCTATACAATAAATATCCAAAACAAAACTAACAAAAAATTAATATTAGATGCTAAAAGGAAAACAAATACTTGTTACGTTCAAGACAATTTAGATAATAAATTTGAGGCACTTTTGTATGAAAATAAAGATGAAGACCTAATATTTAATCCGAATGAGGTAAAAACAATACAAATAAAATTTAGTGATGCTAATAGGTCAAATATGAAAATAAAAAGTATTAATTTTACAGATATAGTATATAGTTCGGAATACAACAATAATACTAATATTAAAGGCGAAAACTTTAAAATAGATATTTAGAAAAAATAAAGCCAATAAAGAGGTGAAATATTTGGGAATAATAAATAATTTTAAAAATAAAGCAGAAGACGAAGCAAAAAAACAAGCTAAAAAAGTAGTAAAAAAAGCTGTTTTAAGTGCTTTGTTGTCAATAATGAATACATTGTTACCAGTTTTATTAATTGGAATAGGAGGATTGGTGGTCCTTGGGCTTATCGATTGGGTTGTAGAAATATTTACTTCTGAAAATAATCCTGAATTAATATACGAATCACTGGAAATTGAAAATGTTGCTGATTTGATTGAGATTAAAGGTGATGAACAAAATGGTTACTATTTGGATTTTATTGATGATATTGATAAGAAACTTGAAGATGTTATAGATAAATATAATAAATCTGCTGAATATCATAATCTTCCAGAAGATGTTAATTTTTTAAAAAAGATGTTAAAAGCAGAAGTATTTACTCAGCTTCCAAACCTGAAAGGAAATATACCAAGTGAATCTAAAGATGGATTTCAAGGTGCAATAAATATTAGAAGGGTAACACCGAATAAAAAACCACGGAGAAATGCAAAATACTGGCAAAGGAGAAACTTCTACTATCGAGCAAGCTAAAGTTGACGAACCTGTTGAGATTACAGATAGAAATGATTTAAATAAATTAAATAATATGTCTAATGGATCAAAACTTAGAATTATTCCAATAGACGCACCGCTCTATAAAAATATTAAAGGATACTGGACACCTATGACAGATGAAAAAGATCCTAATAAGCAAATAAAATTACAAAAGGGTGATATAGTTACTTATAAAGGCGAGTATGAGACTTTTAAAAATGTTGTTACAGATGAGACAATCGCATATTTAAAGGTTACAACAGAAGATGAAAAAGAGGGATATGTTAAATTATCTACAGTGGAACTTGTACTAAATAATAATGATAATACTAAAACAGGAAAGATAACAAACCAGAATTTAAAAAGTAATGTAACTTCCAGAGCAAAGGTTTCGGGAAAAACAATAGGACAAGATAAAGAAACATATGTAGTAGCAATAGCGGCAGGAAGAAACAATGAAGATGAAAAGGGTATAACTAATAAAGAAAAAAATTTAAAAGAAGAAGAGCTTACAATTAAGGTTGCAGAAAAAGTAAAGGAACTTCTAAGTGGATATACAAATATTAAAGTTGTACAAACTGGAAGTACGTCAAATAATCTAGGAGGAGTAAAGAATAAAGATAGAGCACAGCTAACTAGAGATGTAAATCCAAATTTATGTATTCAGATATATTTTGGAGATGGTAATGATGTTGGTGTTGAAACAATATATAAAGAGGGAGACGATATTTCACAACAACTTGCAGAAATATTAGCTAAAAACATGTCTTCTTCAATGGGACTTGAAAATTTAGGTGCCGGAGCAGATACTACTAAATGTAAAGATGCAGATGGAGCAAGTGCATCTTTAAGTATTATAGATAATGCAGCTGTAACAGGATTCCCATCAGTTGTAGCGATGGGGGGGAATTTAACTAAGGACCCTGATGCAAGTGTTATTGCTGGAGATGGTGTTAATAAATATGCGCAAGCGATAGTTAACAGTATAGATGAATATTTTAAAGCAGATTATTCAGGACGTACATCAACAGAAGATGTGAATACAACTTATAAAGATAGTACAGAGTCAAGAATTATTAATATGAAGTATGTATCTCCAGAGAAGCTACAAAAATATGTAGATGGTGGCGATTTTGAAAACGCTTTAAAATCATATACAATAGATGATGAAAAAAATTTAGTAATTGTTACTTGGTCAAGAGGAGAAGATGGAAGTATTGAATTAAGAACTAATAATTCTATGAATTTGAAAACAGCATTAAAAAAATTTGTAATGCCATATGAATATTTATTATTTTTCTACATTGATACAGATTATGAAAAATTTGTAGATGATTTGGAAGAAGAAGTTATGAAAACTGAAATAGTTATGGCTGTACAAGATAATATAAGCACTACTAATACAACTGAAACAACAAAACAAAAAAAGGATGCAGATGTTGATAAGTTTGATGAAGATTGGCACGAGACAAACAAAAAGACTACACTAACCGAAAACGTAAGTACTACTGTGAATGTAACATATGTACAAAACTGGTGTGTAAAGGCATATCAAGAAAATAGTTATAGTGAGGCAGTATTACAACTAGGAGACGAAGAAGAAAAAATTATAGATGTACCAGGTAAAGTTACAGAATCAACATCAAATTCATCTACAACGGAAGAGGTTGTTAATAGTGGCAGTGAAACATATAATGAGATAGAAACAGATGCTAATGGTAATTCAACACAAGTACAAAAGAGTTATAATTATAAGACATATGAACAAAAATTATCAAATATACATACGATTTCTAATTCATATGAGAGAGGAGAATACAAAACAGAAGGTAGAGAAAGTGTATTTGTAGAATTATATAATAAACATAATATGATAATGAAGGTTAGAACATCAGATTATTTATTTAAGATTATAGAAAATAATGAGAGAACAGCAGATTTATTAGATTTAACTAAATACTTAATTTATAAAGCAACTAATATTCCTTGGGGAGTTTTGGAATTCGATTTTAGTATATTTGATTTAGAGCAATTTAATAGTATATCAATGGGAGGATTAGATGCATTTATAAGATATTTAAATAAAATGGAAGGTAGTTTTGGTGAATCTCCAGATGGAACTAAATATGTAATAGGGGTTGATACAAATGCAGGCAGTTTAGCGTTAGCACATGGTATTGATTTGACATATGGTGGATACAGGAAAAGATTTGAAGATGCAGGATATAAAATAAGGGCTGGAGAGTATGTTGATAAAGAATTTGTAGACGGTATAGTAAAAGAAATAGTTTTAAAAGACTTAGATGAAGTAAATAAATTGGGATTAGATTTAACGCAATATCAAAAATATGCATTGGTATCCAGAATGTTTAATTGTGGTCATGCAGGAGCATTATTATACTCACGTGGTGGTAACAAGAATTTTGTTGAAGCATATAATCGTTATTGGGACCAAGAAAAAGATGATGAATATAAAGTGACTGAAAATGAAGGCATGTATAAACATAAACTCTATGAAACTTACATGAATAAGCCAGTTACTTCTCAAAGTGGTTATGTGCCTGGACTCGAAACAAGAAGGAGATCAGAATGGATTTTATTTAAAACAGGTTATTATACATATACAGGTGAATGGTGTTCTGATTCTTATGGAGGAAATATAGTAGAAGCAGCTGCAACTGTGCATGATTATATATCTTCAAATGAATATTTATATTACACAGATGGAGGAGGAGGTTTGCCAAGTTCTTTAAAAAATGTAAAAAATACAAGATCTGTTTGTTGTGCAACATTTGTATCATGGACATTATATGAAGCAGGATATGATTGGATGGAACAGTGTCCAAATATAAATGCTTGTGCGTCATTATTACCATTCTTAATTAAGAATGGCGGAAACAAAATAATGAATCCAACACTAGATAAGTTACAACCTGGAGATATCTTATTTTATGGTAGTGGAGGTTCAGACCATACAGATATATATATAGGAGATGGCTTATGGTATAATTGTGGAGACACTCCATCAACACGTAGAAAAAATCCATATAAAAAGTCTTTAAGAGCTGATGTATATTGTATAATAAGATTTAATTAAGGAGTTTATAATGAATAATAAATATAAAATAATAAACATATTAATATGTCTTTTAATTATAATGATTTGTATTTTGACAGCGTGCATTATTATTATAAAAAATCATAATGCCAATCGGAAAAAATGAAGAGTTACCTACTGATACAACACCGATTGAACTTGAAGAAGATATACATGAAGTAGCAGAAAAAGGTTTGTACTATTGTATGAAAAATATTTGTGGAAAATATTATGAATATATTAATCAATATAATACAGATACATATTATTCGAGATTAGAAGGTGAGATTACAGTTACTCCAGAAGAAAAACAAGACACATATGAAACTATTTGTAAGCTTTTGGATAGTGAGTATATTAAGGATAATAGTATTGAGGACAATTATATAAAAAAAATGCTAATCACGTATAAAGAATCTGATGATTTTGAAATTAATAAAATGTATTCTCAAGATATTGATGAAAACACAACAATTATGTGGGCAGAGATATCACTATTAAAAGAATATAAAAAAACAAATAACAATAAAGTAGTCATTGCTAAATTAGATAGAAAAAATAGTTTGTTTTCTATAATACCTAAAGAAATAACAAGTCAACAAATATTGCAAGACAAAATTAATGTTTCGACTGATGAAATTGAAGAAAATACATATAATAAATATAAATACCAAATTATTAGTGATGAACAAATAGTAAGTGATCTTTTAATGAAATATAAGTATGCAGTTTTGTATAATAGGGAAGATGCATATGCTTTATTAGATAAAGAATATAGGGAAAAAAGATTTGGAGATTATAATACATTTAGTAAATATATTGACAATAATATAAAAGAAATAAATGCTTTAAGTTTTTCAAAATATTTGGTTAATAACTATAATGAATATAAAGAATATATATGTGCAGATGCAGAAGGAAATTTATATATATTTCATGACAAGTCTATTATGAATTTTTCTGTAATATTAGATACATACACGGTAGTACTTCCACAGTTTACTGAAAAATATGATAGTGTAAATAATACAAAAAAAGTTGCAATGAATATTGATAAAATAATTCAGGCTTTGAATGTCAAAGATAGTAAATATATTTATAGCAAACTTGATGATGTATTTAAGAAAAATAATTTTCCAACATTGAATGATTTTCAAAATTATATTAATGAAAAATATCCATCAACGTATGATTTTGAATGTTCTACATATAATGAAGAAAATGGCGTACATGTACAAGATATAATACTTAAAGACAAGAAAAATCAAGAACAAATAGAGTCTTCAATAATAATGAAATTAAAAGATAATTATGATTTTGTAATGTCATTTACTATTAAGTAATAAATTAGCATCAAGAAGTTTATGAGAATAATTCGATAATATATAAATTTATGAAACATAAAGATAGAAGAAGTTGTCTTTATGTTTCATTTTTTATATTAATATTTAATAAAAAATAATGATAATTACACTAGTATATTTGTATTAATTTTGACAAAATTAACATAAAGTGGTATAATAATATATATATAGGTATGTCCTATTTAGTATATTGTCCTCGCGTTTAGAGAAAGTAAAAATCAACAAGAAAAATATTTTTTGGAGGTAAACAATATGTTGTTGGGTATTATTTTGGTTTTGGCAGGCATTGGCTTGATTTGTAGTGGCATCTACGGTCTCTACAAAGGGGAGGAATCCCCTGCCACAATGATGTGGTTGATTATCGTTGGGGTTGCGATTGAACTCGCAGCTGTCAAATAATAATCTTCCAACTAATCTCGCATGGACCAATAAAGATTTTATATCTTTATTGGTGTATTTTTATGATTAAATATAGTTAAAAATTAAAAACAACATAAAGAATGTAATATATAAGTTGAAAAAATAGAAGAAATAAGTTATAATTAATATAGAGAATAAGAAGGAGGGGGATATTATGCAGAAATATATTTTTAAAATTTTATCCATATGTATTATTATGATATTTATAATTGGTAATATTTCCTTTGTAAACGCTAAGGAAACAGTAGCGGAGATAGATGAATCTGCAGTGGCAGAGGATATTACTAAGAATTGTATTTTGGTTGGAACGATATATAAACAACCTAAAAAAGAAGATAGTACAGATGCTGGAAAAAGTTTGGATGATTCAATAAATGATGCGGATAGTTTTATACAAGAAGGAGAAGTAAAGTATGGTAATGGCCTATCAGATGTATCAAATACAATATATAATATTTTATTAACAGTTGGTGTTATAGCAGCAGTACTTGTAGGAGCGGTCATAGGGATAAAATTAATGGCATCAGGAATAGAAGGAAAAGTTGAAGCTAAACAGTTATTAGTACCATATGTAGTGGGATGTGTAATGATATTTTGTGGATTTGGAATATGGAAATTGATTGTAACGATATTACAAAATGTATAAATTTATTTAAGGAGATAAATATATGAAATATTTAAAAATGCTAAAAAGAATAGTTTGTATAATATTAAGTGTAATGGTAATAAGCAATATATTTTATAGTAGTATAGTGTATTCTACAAGTGGAACATCAACATTAGGTCCGCTTAATTCGTATAATGGTCGGAAGTGGAGGAACTTCAACAAAATTGCAAACTAAAGCAGAGATTATATTAGGGGTAATTCAAACTGTGGGAACTATAATATCTGTTATTGTTCTTATGATAATAGGAATAAAATACATGCTTGGTAGCGTAGAAGAAAGATCGGAATACAAAAAAAGTATGGTTCCGTATTTAATAGGTGCAGTTTTATTATTTTCGGGAACAGCCATACCACAGATTATATATACACTATCACATAATCTATAAGAATGATATTATTTTAGAGTGTTAACAAAGTATAAAATTTGTTAGCACTTTTTTGATGAACAATTTTAAAGTATTTAGTTCTAAAAATGATATTGTAATAATATTATTTGAGTAGACAAGGAGGACGGATTAAATGAAAAGAAAAAGATTAATAGCAATTATAACATTTTTATTAATACTGATGCTTGCATTTTTTGTATATAAAAATATAAGCATTGAAAAAAAGAAAGATGAATATCAAGACTATACTCCGCAAGAAGAAATATCTGAAGAACAGAGTAGGCAAACAAAAGTAACATTATATTTCGAAAATATTGATACAGGAGAATTAGAAACAGAAATAAAAGTAATGGATGCCAATATATTGATAAACAATCCAGAAGAAGAATTAATTAATTTATTAATTAAAGGACCTCAAAGTAGTAATTTAAAAAAATTAATTCCAGAAGGAACCGTATTACATGATATTAAAATAGAAAAGTCTTGTGCTATTATTAATGTATCAAATGAATTTTTAAATTATGAAAATGAAGAAAATAAATTAAAAATAATTAATAGTATAGTAAATACATTAACTAATTTAAAAGAAATTAAATCTATTAAATTTTTGGTTAATGGTGAGCAAAATGAAAAATTGTCAGGTGTTTATGTAAAAAATGCTCAATAATAGATAATAAAAAGGCTCTTTTATAAGAGTTTTTTTTGATATTAAATAAATATGGTATTTATTTTGTTAAAAAGATATTTTTTTAATTAATGAAAATTAAATATTAATTAAAAATAAATAAATATAATTAATTAAAAAATATTTAAAATAATAAAATCAAAATATTTATAAATAAATTAAAATAAGAAATTTTTTGAAATGATAAAAAAATTATACTATAAAAATAGTAAATAAATTATTTTTATAGTATTATTTAAAAAACAAAAAAATTTAAATAGTATAAAAGTAAATATAATATATGGTTAATAAAAAAATATTTAAATGTTTTGAATAATATAAAAAGTGCTACAATGTAATGTGAATATTTTCCAGAAACACATTTGGAACTATACTGGGAAACGTTATTATGCAAGGGATTTGGAATATTAATCAAGTAAAAGAAGATAAATATTTAACCTGGTGTACAATATAATAAATATATTAGATTTATTAAAGAATATATAAAGAGGTAAAAAGCTTTTGTACAAAAAAAAGAACTTTATTTGTATAAACTTTAATGAATAGTTTTGCTAAAACAAAAGTTTGGGTCATTATAACAATATAGACAATATTATTATAATATGTGGTGTGAAAATAATTAAATAGAAAATGATTTATATATTAATTAAAAATAATTATTTAACTAATAAAAATTAAATAATAAATAAATAAAAATCAAAAAAATTAATTTTAAAAATATTTAGAATAATAAAATTAAAATATTTATAAATAAATTAAGATAAAAATATAAATTAAATAATATAGGAATTAAAATAAATAATTTTCCGGAATAATAAAAAAATATAAAAAAAATGGTAGATAAATTATTTTTATTTTATAGTATTTTTTAATAAACAAAAAAAATTTTAAACATTATAAAAATAAATATAATATATGTTTAATAAAAAAATATTAAATAAATAATTAATATTTATAAGAGATAATTGATAAATTTATAAGTTATATCCTTTGATATAAAATTAGTAAAGTTATGCAGGAAAAATCTATTTTTATTGTAGTAAAAAAAAGATTTGTATGTTTTTGTTAATGATAAAAAATTATTTATATATTATTAAAAGTAATTTTTGAATTAATAAAAATTAAATAATAAATAAATATAAATTAAAAATAAAAATAATTAATTTTAAATAATAAAATTAAAATAAAAAAATATAAATAAAATAATATATAAATAAAAATAAAAATTTTCTGAAATAATAAAAATAAATTTTAATATAAAAAGAATATTTAATAAATTATTTTTATTAACATTTTATAATATTATTTAATAAACAAATAAATAATAAAAAATATTATAAAGATAGAGAATATATATTTATAATGAAAAAATATTAAATAAATAATTAATATTTATAAGAGAGATTAATAAATTTATGAATTATATTTTCTAATATTAAACTATTAAAATGATGTAAATGAAATTTATTTTTATTCTAATAAAAGATATTTAAATGTTTTGGATAATAGAAAAGGACTATAATTTAATGTAAATGTTTTCCAAAAATATACTTGAGCTTATATGGGAAAACATTATTATATAAGGAATTGTGGATACTAATCAGGTAGAATAAAATAAAAGTTTGATTTAAAATGGAATATAACGAATATATTATATTTATTAAAAGATTTTTAAAGAAATAGGAATGGTAATGTATATAAAAAGGGCATTTTTTGTGATAAATTTTAAAGGGCAGTTTTATAAAAACAAAAGTTCAATTAATGATATGTATAATAATATTATTATAATAAATACTAAAAAAAATAATTAAATAAAAAAGAAGTTATATATAAACTATAAATAATTTTTTAATTATGAAAATTAAATATAAATTAAAAACAAAAATAATTAATTAAAAAAATATTAAGAATAATAAAATTATAATAAATAAAATAATATATAAATTAAAATAAAAATTTTCTGAAATAATAAAAATAAATTTTAATACAAAAAGGATATTTAATAAATTATTCTTAATAATATTTTATAATATTATTTAAAAAACAAATAAATAATAAAAAATATTATAAAGATAAAGGGTACATATTTTTAATAAAAAAAGTTAAATAAGCAATTAATAGTTATAAGAGAGGTTAATAAATTTACACTCTAATATAAAGCTATTAAAATGACATAAATGAGATCTATTTTTATTTTAATAGAAAAAATATTTAAATGTTTTAAATGTATAATAGTGTTATAATTTAATGTAAATGTTTTCCAAGTACACATTTGTGTTTATATTGGAAAACGTTAATATTCAAGGTGTTTTGGATATTAATCAAGTAAAAAAGAAAAATATTTGACCTAGGGTACAATATAATAAATATATTATATGTATTAAAGAATCTATAAAGAAATAGGAAGTTCTTATACATAAAAAAGAACTTAATTCTTATAAATTTTAATGAATAGTTTTGCCAAAACGAAAGTTTGGGTAATTATAATAGTATGGGCAATATTATTATAATAAATGATAGAAAAACAATTAAATAAAAAATGATTTACACATTAATAAAAAATAATTATTTATTAATAAGAATTAAATAGTAAATAAAAACAAAAATAATTAATTTAAAAAATATTTAGAATAATAAAATTAAAATATTTATAAATAAATTAAAACAAAAATATAAATTAAAATAAATTAAAGAATATATGAATTAGAATAAATAATTTTTTAAAGTAATAAAAATTAATATTAATATAAAAAAGTCGTAAATAAATTATTTTTATTATATTAATATTTTATAGTATTATTTAATAAATAAAAAAATCTTTAATATTATAAAAATAAATATAATATATGTTTAATAAAAAAATATTAAATAAATAATTAATGTTTATAAGAGATAATTAATAAATTTATTAATTATATGCTCAATATAAGATTATGGAGTTAAGAAAGGTATATCTATTTTTGTTGTAGTAAAAAATATATTTATATACTTTTTATAATACGAAAAAATTATAATTAAATGTAATAATTTTCCAGACATATATATAGGATTATATTTGAAAGAGTCATTACACAATGAGTTGAAGATATTAATCAAGTAAAAAGATAGAAAATATTTAACTTAAAATAGAATATGATAAATGCATTGATGTATAAAAAAATCATAAAGAAACAGAGTGCTATTAAATATAAAAAAGAACTTAATTTTTATAAACTTTAATGAATATTTTTGCAGAAACAAAAGTTTGACTTACTATAATAATATAGACAATATTATTATAATAAATGCGAGAAAAATGATTAAATAAAAATTAATTTATAAAGTATTAAAAATAATTTTTAAATTAATAAAAATTAAATAATAAGTAAATATAGATTAAAAATAAAAAATAATTAATTAAAAAAATCTTAAGAATAATAAAATTAAAATATTCTGAAAAATAAATTAAATAATAAATATAAATGAAAAATAAAAATAATTAATTAAAAAAATATTTGGAATAATAAAATTAAATAATTTTCCGAACAATAAAGAAATTATGATATAAAAATGGTAAATATATTATTTTTATTTTATAAAAAATTTTAAAATCTTATAAAGATAAATATTTAACCTAGAGTACAATATGATAAAAATATTAAGTTATTAAAAAATCTATAAAGAGATAGGAGGGGAATTTATACAAAAGTAATATTTGTTGTAATAAATTTTAAGGTATAGTTTTATAAAAACAAAAGTTCTGGTTGGTTAATAATATGTATAATATTATTATAATAAACGCTGTGAAAATAATTATATAAAAAAGAATTTATGTATAAACTAGAAATAATTTTTTAATTAATGAAAATTAAATATAAATTAAAAATAAATATAATTAATTAAAAAATATTTTAAATAATAAAATTAAAATATTAAAATTAAAATATTAAAAAAAATAAATTAAATAATAAATAAATATAAATTGAAAACAAAAATAATTAATTAAAAAAATATTTAGAATAATAAGATTAAAATATTTATAAATAAATTAAAATAAAAAAATTATAAAATAAAAATATTAGATAAATTATTTTTATTTTATAGTAATATTTAATAGAAATAATTTTTAAATATTATAAAAATAAATATAATATATTCTTAATAAAAAATAATTGATATTTATAAGAGAGATTAATAAATTTATGAATTATATGCTCTAATATAAGATTAGTAAAGTTATGCAAGGCATATATTTTTTTATTGTAGTAAAAAATATATTTATATGCTTTTTATAATGTGAAAAAATTATAATTAAATGTAAATGTTTTCCAGACATATATATAGGATTATATTTGAAAGAGTCATTACACAATGAGTTGGAGATATTAATCAAGTAAAAAGATAGAGAATATTTAACTTAAAATAGAATATGATAAATACATTGATTTATAAAAAATCATAAAGAAAGAGGGTGCTATTAAATATAAAAAGAACTTAATTTTTTATAAACTTTAATGAATATTTTTGTAGAAACAAAAGTTTGGCTTACTATAATAATATAGACAATATTATAATAAATGCGAGAGAAATGATTAAATAAAAATTTATTTATAGAGTATTAAAAATAATTTTTAAATTAATAAAAATTAAATAATAAATAAATATAGATTAAAAATAAAAAAAATTAATTAAAAAAATATTTAGAATAATAAAAATAAATTAAATAATAAATATAAATGAAAAATAAAATAATTAATTTAAAAAATATTTAAAATAATAAAATTAAAATAAAAAAATATAATTAAAATAATATATAAATAAAAATTTTCTGAAATAATAAAAATAAATTTTAATACAAAAAGAATATTTAATAAATTATTTTTATTAATATTTTATAATATTATTTAATAAACAAATAAATAATAAAAAATATTATAAAGATAAAGAATATATATTTATAATAAAAAAATATTAAATAAATAATTAATATTTATAAGAGAGATTAATAAATTTATGAATTATATGCTCTAATATTAAGATATTAAAATGACGAAAGTAAGATGTGCTTTTATTGTAATAAAAAAATATTTAGATGTTTGGAATAATATAAAAAGCATTATAATTTATTGTAAATGTTTTCCAGGCATATATTTGGACTTATATTGGAAAACTTCTTTATGCAAGGGATTTGGAATATCAATCAAGTAAAAAAAGATAAATATTCAACTTAGAGTGCAATATGATAAACGTATTAAGTTATTAAAGAATCTATAAAGAGATAGAAAGCTCTTGGACATTAAAAAGAACTTTATTCTTATAAATTTTAATGAATACTTTTACAAAAACAAAAGTTTGATTCACTATAATAAAATAGATAATATTATTATAATAAATGTTAGAAAAATAATAAAAAATATAAATAAAAAAATAATATATAAATTAAAATAAATAATTTCTTAAAATAATAAAAAATAAATTATTTTTATTTTATAGTATCATTTAATAAATAAAAAATAATTAAAAAATTTTAGAAGGCAATATTTGATATGCTTTGTACAGTAAAAATTTTATATATTAATTCTCTGTTAACTTTACTATTTTGAATGCCTTCTAATTTTTATTTAAATAGAAATTATTTTAGTAAATGTATTAATTTTACATATTTTATAAAATTACTAAAGTTATTCAAAAAACATTCAACATCATTTAAAGAAGTGCATGTATTTTTCTTTATTGATTTAAAAGTTAATTTCTTTTTTGGTGGAGGGCCTTTCTTTTTTGGAGGTTTGCAAGGAGGAGGTGGAGACTTAGGAACATCAAGAGTGCTAGCATTTCGGGATGGAAATATAGGAGGAGTGTTTTTATATTGATTATTATGTTGAATGTTAGTATTATTATAAGAGTAATTTCTTTGTGATCGATAATGGGGATAATGATAATTTTTATAAAAATTAGTCATAAAAATCACGCTCTCTTTAAAACTATTTAAAGAAAAATTTTATTTTTTTCTTATTTGTTTTATTATATGAAAAAAAATAAAAATAGTTCATTTTTATTAAAAAGTATGGTAAAATATATACATAATAATTGAGAGGAAAATGAAAATGAATGGAAAATTATATATAGTGGCGACTCCGATTGGGAATTTAGAAGATATAACATTAAGGGCATTGAGAATATTAAAGGATGTTGATATAATAGCTGCCGAAGATACAAGGCAAACATTAAAATTATTAAATCATTTTGAGATATCCAAACCTTTAATGAGTTATCATAGACATAATGAAGAAATAAAAAGTAATATATTAATAGAAAAGTTAAAAAAAGGTAATAATATTGCATTAGTTTCAGATGCTGGAACTCCAGGAATTTGTGATCCAGGAGAAGAAATTATAAAAAAATCGATTGAAGAACAAATAGAAGTCATACCAATACCTGGACCATGTGCGATGATTAATGCACTTATTGCTTCAGGAGTAGATACTAAAGAATTTTGTTTTTTGGGTTTTCTACCATTAAATAAAAAGCTAAGAAAAGAAAAAATAGAAGAAATAAAAAATGCAGAAAAAACAATAATAATATATGAAGCACCACATAAAATGAAAAATACATTAGGGGATTTAAAATACATATTAAAAGATAGGAAAGTTGTTTTGGCAAGAGAGTTGACAAAAGTACATGAGGAATTTGTTAGGAAAGATATAGAAGAATTGTTAACGATTGTAGATAATCTTAAAGGAGAAATGATATTAATAATAGAAGGAATAAAGAAAAAAAATAATGTAGAAAATAAATTAAATAATTTAACTTTAGAGGAGCATTATAAATATTATGAAAATCAAGGAATTGATAAAAAGGAAATTATAAAAAAAATATCCAAGGATAGAAATGTTAATAAAAATGATATATATATGAAGTTTGTTAAAGATAAAAAATAAAGATGCAGATTTTCTGCATCTTTACTTTTTTGGCTTATGAAAACCCCGTGTTTTACGCGGGGTTCTAAAAGCTTCTAGCTATGGGTAGAAAAAATCCTCCTTTTTGATATAATAGATGTGGTCGCCAACCGCAAA
>CAKOYQ010000009.1 GCA_934130935.1 uncultured Clostridia bacterium
AACTTCATGTCGTTACATTTTTATTACAAATTTTATACCTACGGATTTATGGTTTCTAAACTAGCGAAATTATTCTAGTAATAAATAAAAAGAATCGATACAAACTGCCATAATGCAATTTATCGATTCCTTTTATTTAAGCCTTTTCCTCTACTGGATAAACACTTACTTGTTTTTTATCTCTACCTTTTCTTTCAAATTTAACTGTTCCATCAACTAATGCATATAGTGTATCATCACTACCTTTTCCAACATTAGTTCCTGGATGCATTTTTGTTCCTCTTTGTCTAACTAAGATGTTTCCAGCTAAAACAAATTGACCATCAGCTCTTTTGACACCAAGTCTCTTAGATTCACTATCTCTACCGTTCTTGATACTACCTTGACCTTTCTTATGTGCCATTATTCTCACTCCTTTCAGCTTTACAATTATTTATTTATTTTCTCATTAAAATCTTAATTAATTGTTTTTTTCTGATTTTTCTGTCTTTTCAGTTTTTGTTGCTTTAACAGTTTTTTCTGTTTTCTCAGCTTTTTCAGCTGTAGTTGCTTTTTTAGCTGCTGTTTTAATTCCTGTTATTTCAACTTTTGTGTATGGTTGTCTATGTCCTTGTTTCTTTCTTTCATTTTTCTTAGCTTTCATTTTGAAAACTATGATTTTTTTAGCTTTTCCATGAGAAACAACTTTTCCTTCAACCTTTACACCTTTTACATAAGGATTTCCAACTTGTACTTTTCCGTCTTCTGATACTAAGATTACTTTATCAAATGCAACTTTTTTTCCTTCTTCTGCATCTAATTTTTCGAAAAATACTACATCTCCTTCTGCTACTTTGTATTGTTTTCCACAACTTTCAATTACTGCGTACATTTAAAATGCACCTCCCTTATTCGTATACTCGCTAATCCTTAAAAAAGGCAGTTATATTAGCAAATGCCTAATATAACATTTATTCGCCTTGACTAAGCGGATTACAGTTATCTATTTTAACATATTTACCATTACTTGTCAAGCCACGAAGCATTTTTCCTCATATTTTTTTGCTACTATACCAATTTTTCTAATTCTTTAATTTTATCTCTAATTTCAGCGGCCTGCTCAAATTCCATTTTACTCGCATATTCTAACATTTCTTCTGTCAATCTATTTATTGTCTCTTTTATATCTTCTTCTTTTTCAAACTTGTATTCTACCTCTATATTTTCAACTTGAGTAGCTTTGATAGAATCTCGAATAGATTTTGTAATTGTCTTTGGAATAATATTATGTTCTTTATTATATGCCTCTTGAATTCCACGTCTTCTGTTTGTTTCTTTTATAGCTTTTTCCATTGAATCTGTAAGCTCATCAGCATACATTATAACAGTTCCATCTGTATTTCTGGCAGCACGTCCTATTGTTTGAATTAATGAACGTTCAGAACGTAAAAATCCTTCTTTGTCTGCATCAAGTATTGCAACTAATGATACTTCTGGAATGTCTAATCCTTCTCTTAATAAGTTGATTCCTACCAATACATCAAATTCCCCCAAGCGAAGCTTTCGAATTATTTCTAGTCTTTCTAATGCTTTTGTATCAGAGTGAATATAATTTACCTTTACATCAAGACTCTTTAAATATTCTGTTAAATCTTCTGCCATTTTTTTTGTTAATGTTGTTACCAATACTCTTTCTTGTCTTTCAACTCTTATTCTTATTTGCTCTAATAAATCATCTATTTGATTTGCAACTGGTTTAACCTCTATTTTAGGGTCAAGTAAACCTGTAGGCCTAATAATTTGTTCAACTACATTGTTTCCTGCATGTTCTTTTTCATATTCCGCTGGTGTTGCACTTACAAAGACTACTTGATTTACTCTTTCTTCAAATTCATTAAATGTAAGTGGTCTATTATCAAATGCTGATGGAAGCCTAAATCCATACTTTACAAGTGATTCTTTACGTGCCCTATCTCCATTATACATTGCCCTTACTTGTGGAATTGTTGCATGTGATTCATCTATTAATAATAAGAAATCTTTTGGAAAGTAGTCAAATAGTGTATATGGCGGACTTCCTGGTTCTCTTCCACTTATGTGTCTTGAATAGTTTTCTATCCCTTGACAAAATCCAGTTTCTTTCATCATTTCTATATCAAAGTTCGTTCTTTCTTGTATACGTTGTGCTTCTATTAATTTATTTTGACCTTTAAAGTATCGCACTCTTTCTTCCATTTCTTGTTCTATTGTTTTTATAGCTCTTTCCATTTTTTCTTTTGATGTTACATAATGTGAATTTGGGACTATCATTACATGTTGTCTTGTTCCTATTGTTTTTCCTGTTAACGGATTTATTTCACTTATTTTTTCTATTTCATCTCCCCAAAATTCTACTCTTATTGCTGATTCTCCTTTATCTGATGGGTAAATCTCTACAATATCTCCCTTCGCTCTAAATGTTCCTCTTTTAAAGTCAATTTCATTTCTTGTATATTGTATGTTTACTAATTTTTTTAACATTTTGTCTCTCTCAACTGTCATTCCTGGACGCAATGATACAATCATATTTTCATAGTCAATAGGGTCTCCTAGCCCATATATACATGAAACAGATGCAACAACTATTACATCTCTTGTTTCAAATAATGATGCTGTTGCTGAATGTCTTAATTTGTCAATTTCATCATTTATTGAAGCATCTTTTTCTATGTATGTATCTGATTGTGCTATATAACTTTCTGGTTGATAATAATCATAATAAGATACAAAGTATTCAACCCTGTTATCTGGAAAAAACTCTTTGAATTCGGAATATAATTGTCCTGCTAGTGTCTTATTATGTGCTAACACCAATGTTGGTTTCTGTGTTTTTTCTATTATATTTGCCATTGTGAATGTTTTTCCAGAGCCCGTAACTCCTAGAAGCGTCTGGTATTTTTTGCCTTCTTCTATTCCTTTTGATAAGTATTCGATTGCTTGTGGCTGGTCGCCTGTTGGCTTATATTCTGAGTGTAATTTAAACATTTTTCCTCCCTTTGTGACCTAAAAATTCTAAATAGTATTAGATAATACTAATATATATTTATACCACTTTTTTCGCAAAAAAACAAGGTATTCTAAATATACCCTGTTTTTTATTATCTTTAAAATTATAATTTATCTTTTGGTTTTATTTTTATTTACATATTTGCAACCAAATAAATATAATATAATTAAGCTAGAAATTCCTATTAAACCAAAACCTATATTATCTAAATTATGACCATTTTCCTTAATGTATCTTTCTAATTCTCCTAATTTAAACATTCCCTCTGTAATATACAATGTTTCTGTTTTTCCAAAAGAGTGATAGATTGTTAATTTACCAGAGTTCCAACCTTGTCCTAGTATAATTTTAGTAACATTATCTGTATTTTCTATTTCTCCATTTAATGACTGATAGACTAAATCTTTGTTTTTTGAATTTACATTTATTGCAATGCCTTCTTTACTAAAAAGAGAAAACGCAAATACAATTCCTAATATTGCAACAATTATCAATATGTAATTTATCTTTTTCATTACTTGCCTAACCTCCAATTAATAAAATGTTAACTTGCTAATTATTATTTTCTAATAATTTACTATTTTATCAATACATAGATAAACAAATATCATAATTAAAGAGATTACTAAACCAACATAAAATTCCGGAAAAACAAATTCTATACTATTATGAATACTCATTTTTCCTGTTATATTCATTATGTGCCAAGTAAAGAAGTTATATATTTCTGAAACTACAATTCCTATCGTCCCTAATGTACCTAGTATTTTATTTATCTTTTTATGCTTAAATGATACCCATACCCCCACAATAAATAATAGTACAGATATAATACCTATTGGATTAAATAAATTAATTAAACCACTAATTTCTTGTACGCCTTTCATTCCTCCATATTGATTTAATAGCATTGGTAATAAACTAATTAAAAATGCTACTGTTAATATAATTTTTTTTCTCATAAATATCTCCACATCAGATTACTATTTGTCTCTTTTTTATATCATAAAAGCAGATAATTATCAACCAACTATTTACCTTGCTTTATCAGCTAGTTCGAATACAGCCTTTATGTATTTTAACAATTCCTTTTTATTTTTAAATCCACAATTACTTTATTTTCTTTTTAGTATTAGTTCTTTTTCCTGCCATATAATCCTCCTTTTATTTTTAAAAGAGAACTAGAAAGTTCTAGTCCTCTCTTATTTTAGCTCATTCTTTTCTTTTTTGCAACTGCTAATCCTATTATTGATATTATTCTTTGGTTAATTTGCTTTTCTTATTACTGGAACATTTTTTTAATACAAAACTGTATAAGATTTTTCAATATAAAGACAAATAGAAGAGGTGTCCTATTTAGGACACCCCCACTTTTTATTTGTTTGCAGCTGCCTCCCACTTGAGCAGGAGGTTGTTAAAGTAAGCTTCACTGTTCTCTTGGCCATAATTGGCCACTACGAGAACGTACAAATCAAATTCGTCTTTATCGAGTTTCTCATCAATAAAGAACTTCTCCCATCCGTACCAATAACCCTTCAGGGCCTCGTCCTGAAAGATAGTAAAGATAGGATATACTAGCCAATATTGGGGAACGTAGCCAGATATAACCAGTTCATCTTCCAGTAGTTCTGGATCTAAGGACGAAGTAATAATATCAGTCATCACTTCAGTAAACTGAGTATACATATACGTATACTCGCTTTCCCCATGCGTTTTGTATGCCAACGCATGGATAAGTTCATGTGTGAACATCCACTCACATACTTGATCTTCGCTCAATTCATTTACAAAAATTGTGTTCGTCTTATTGTCATAATAAGCCCCAACAAGCTCATCTTCTGAATAAGTGGCCATCCTAATAGTCACTTTATCAAGGAAATTCTTCAATTCTTCCTTATTTTCAAGGATTTCTGAGCTTTCGATATATTCAACCACCTTCTCCTTACTGCTTTCATAGAGACTCTTTTCTCTTTTATCCAAGGGTTTTTTACTCTTCGGAGAGTATTCTCCTCTTTGTACTTTGCCCTCATTCAGGATGATAGATCTTGTACCATCTAAATTGACTTCGAACTTGCCTTCACTCTCTTCTTTCACCTCAAAAATCCTATTTCCTGTTTCGTATGGATTCTCTACACTGGCATAGCCCAGGTTTTCCCAGGTTCTTTCTGCCGAGTTAATGATTCTTTCATCATAACTCGACCGAATCGTGCAACCTGTTAATGTTGCAAGAATCGTAACCATTGCCAGTGTCATTGCTACAAACATCTTTTTTTTCATACTTTTTCCTCCAAAAAATTTTTTTAATAACAGCTCATATTTAAGCTGGAAATGAGGATAACTCTATATAAAATAAGCTTATACGCTTATACCTAAATATTATATTATAATTAACATAATTTGTCAACCTTTTTATCTATTAAACTTAACTAATTAATCTAAACATTTTTCTTTTTTATTATCCAGTTTTACTCATTATATCTTTTTTCATCTTACTGATAATTTTTTTCTCGAGTCTTGAAATATAACTTTGTGAAATTCCAAGTTCATCAGCAACTTCTTTTTGAGTTTTTTCCTTTCCGCTAATAAATCCAAATCTCATTTCCATTATGTTTTTTTCTCTATCATTTAATTTTTTTATTGCTTCTTTTAACAGCTTCATATCTACTTCATCTTCTAATTTTCTATATGTAACATCTGGATCTGTTCCTAAAATATCTGATAATAAAAGTTCATTCCCATCACTATCCTTATTTAATGGTTCATCTATTGATACTTCTGACTTTATTTTATTGTTTCTTCTCAAATACATTAAAATTTCATTTTCTATACATCGAGATGCATATGTAGCAAGCTTTATCTTTTTTTCAGAATTAAAAGTATTTACACTTTTCATTAATCCTATTGTTCCTATAGAAATTAAGTCTTCTATACCTATCCCTGTGTTTTCAAATTTTTTCGCTATATAAACAACTAACCTTAGGTTCCTTTCAACAAGTATTTTTCTTGCTTCTAAATTTTCTTCTGAATCTAATTTTCTTATTATTTCTTCCTCTTCTTCTGGTGTTAATGGTGGTGGTAATGTTTGACTTCCTGCTACATAAAATATTGGTAAAATTTCATTTTCATCAATATTTCCTTCTATGTATTTTGCACAAATTGAATCTATACTTTTTTTTATAAATTCTATTAATTTCATATAATTTAATTCCCTCCCTAATAGATTTTTTCTCTACATCAATTTTCATCACCTCTCTTTTTTTATTAATTGTACAGCTTTTCATATGCAAATACTGTCCTTTCTTATTGTAGAAAAAAAGAAATAATCGCTGTTTTACGATTATTTCTTACACATTTTTTCCTAATAATATTATTGAATTAATTCAAGACCAATTAAAGCTCTATATTCTCCTCTTTTCGTCAAAGATTTATCATATAGCCCTATTATAACGTTTGTAGAGATTTTCTTTTCTTCTTCGTTTTCTATTTCTATTTCATTTGCTTTAATTCCTAATAACATTCCATTTTGCATTCCTAAAGATGAAAATGGAATACATCTTAATTTAACTACATATTCTTTTTGAATTTCTTCTGGAATTTCACTTAAATCTCCACCTAATATTTTTTCTATATTATTTAGTATTTGTTTTGGAATTATATCATATAGCAAACTGCTTTCTACTATTACTACAGGTGTATTTGTTATTGGTTCTTTTACTAAATTTCCTGTATCTATCATCGCTCTTGTTTCTATTACATTTCCATTTAACTTAATTTTTATATTACAATACATGTCTTTTGAATTAATTTTAGTCTTAATTATTTTTATTGAAATTTTTATTATTGTAACTGCTACTATTGCTCCTAAAAAAACAACTTTTAAAACATATTCTCCAACAAACATTCCATTTCTTGTCATAGCATTTTGTGGTTTTATAACATATATTAAATATAATGCAACTCCTCCAAAAACAAATGAAGTTAAATAAAATATTAAGATTTGTTTCCACATTTTTTTCATGTTTTGAGGATTAAAACCTATATATACCATTATTATTGATAAAATGCCTTTTGATATTGCTGAAGTGTATATTGGTATTTCTGATATATATGTAATTATTGCATATATACTTCCAAGTGTGCTTGCTAATACTATTCTGATACAACTTGGTTTTATTTTTAATATAATTGCTGTTGCATACAATATTATAGCATTCATTATTAAATTTTCAAAAAATATCACATCTATATATATTGTTATGGTAAATCACCTTCTTTTTTTACCATATATTATATAGCTTTACTCATAAAAAGACTGTTGAAATTTGTTTACAATTATTTTTGATTATTTTTCTTGTTTTGCAACTCTTCTACTAATCCTTCCAATTCACCATCTACCTTGTCTGATACTTCCATATTTTTTATAGAATCTATTGATGCTCTTGCAATTTCTTTTCCTGTTCTTTTCCTTTTTTCTAAACTAATTCCTAAGTTTTGTAACTCCAGTACTTGCTCTTGTGTTGGCTTTTTACCTCTCCCATTTCCTCTGTATGCATTAGCTATATTTCCCCTAGTTTGACCTATTTTATCGTTTAATTCTATTCCTAATTCTTCTGCTTTTTCTTCTGTTAGCACTACTCCAGACTTTTTAGCCAATGTTTTAATTGTGTCTCTATAATTAATTTTAGCCACGTTTACTCCTAGTTTTGTTAATATTTCTAATTTTTCTATAAATTCTTGAGTCGCATCTCTTACTTCAAGGCGAATTCCTAATTTTTGTAACTCTTGTGCTTGCTCTTGTGTTGGCTTTTTCCAAGTCCCATTGCCTCTCCATGCATCTGCTATGCCTTTCTTAGTTTTACCTATTTTATCACTTAATTCTATTCCTAATTCTTCTGCTTTTTCTTCTGTTAGCACTACTCCTGATTTCTCTGCCAATGTTTCTATTGTATCTTTTTGGATTATTTTCGCAACATCTATTCCCTGTTCTTTTAGTATTTCTAATTTTTCTATAAATTCTTGTATTATCTCTCTTGCTTCAAGGCTAATTCCTAACTCCAATAATTCCTGTACTTGCTCTTGGCTTGGTTTCTTACAAGCTCCTTTTCCTCTGTATGCTCTTGCTATGTTCATCTTAGTATATCCTATTTTATCACTTAATTTTATTCCCAATTCTTCTGCTTTTTCTTCTGTTAGCACTACTCCTGATTTCTCTGCCAATGTTTCTATTGTATCTTTTTGGATTATTTTCGTAACATCTATTCCCTGTTCTTTTAATATTTCTAATTTTTCTATAAATTCTTGTATTACATCTCTTGCTTCAAGGCTAATTCCTAAATTATGTAACTCTTGTACTTGCTCTTGGGTTGGCTTTTCACCACTACCATTCCTTCTGTATGCTCTAGCTATATACGTCTTAGTTATACCTATTTTATCACTTAATTTTATTCCCAATTCTTCTGCTTTCTTCTCTGTTATAACTACTCCAGATTTTTGAGCTAATGTTTGTATTGTGTCTTTTTGAGTTATTTTCGTAACATCTATTCCCTGTTCTTTTAATATTTTTAACTTTTCTATAAATCTTTGCGTACCATTACTACCTCTATTTTGTTTCATTTTTGATTTCTCCATTTTTATTTTTGATTACTTTTCTTATTTTCCACTTCTTTTACTACTTCTTGCAATTCTCTATCTGCTTTGTCTGATACTTCCATATTTTTTATTGAACTTATTGATGCTCCTGCAATTTCTTTTCCTGTTCTTTTCCTTTTTTCTAAACTAATTCCTAAGTTTTGTAACTCCTGAACTTGCTCTTGGGTTGGCTTTTTACCGGAGCCTTTTCCTCTGTGTGCACTAGCTATATACGTCTTAGTTATACCTATTTTATCACTTAATTCTATTCCTAATTCTTCTGCTTTTTCTTCTGTTAGCACTACTCCTGATTTCTCTGCCAATGTTTCTATTGTATCTTTTTGGATTATTTTCGTAACATCTATTCCCTGTTCTTTTAATATTTCTAATTTTTCTATAAATTCTTGTATTACATCTCTTGCTTCAAGGCTAATTCCTAACTCTAATAATTCCTGTACTTGCTCTTGGCTTGGTTTCTTACAAGCTCCTTTTCCTCTGTATGCACTAATAATATTCTTCTTAGTTTGGCCTATTTTATCACTTAATTTTATTCCTAATTTTTTTGCCTGCTCTTCTGTCAGTACTATTCCAGACTTTTTAGCTAATGTTCTAATTGTGTCTCTAGAATTAATTTTAGCCACGTTTACTCCTAGTTTTGTTAATATTTCCAATTTTTCTATAAATTCTTGTGTTGTATCTCTTGCTTCAAGGTTAATTCCTAAGTTTTGTAACTTCTGCACCTCTTCTTTGGTTGGTTTCTTATACTGTTCATTCCCTCTATATGCACTAATAATATTCTTCTTAGTTTGGCCTATTTTATCACTTAATTCTATTCCTAATTCTTCTGCTTTTTCTTCTGTTAGCACTACTCCTGATTTCTCTGCCAATGTTTCTATTGTATCTTTTTGGATTATTTTCGTAACATCTATTCCCTGTTCTTTTAATATTTCTAATTTTTCTATAAATTCTTGTATTACATCTCTTGCTTCAAGGCTAATTCCTAACTCTAATAATTCCTGTACTTGCTCTTGGCTTGGTTTCTTACAAGCTCCTTTTCCTCTGTATGCTCTTGCTATGCTCATCTTAGTGTAGCCTATTTTATCACTTAATTTTATTCCCAATTCTTCTGCTTTTTCTTCTGTTATCACTACTCCAGATTTCTCGGCTAATGTTTGTATTGTATATGTTGTTTGAATATTAGATACATCTATTCCTTGTTTTTCTAATATTTTTAGCTTTTCTATAAATTCTTGAGTTATATCTCTTTTTTCAAGGTTAATTCCTAAATTTTGTAGCTTCTGCACCTCTTCTTTGGTTAGTTTCTTATAACATCCATTCCCTCTATATGCATTAGTTATATTCATCTTAGCATTGCCTATTCTATCAATTAATTCTATTCCTAACTCTTTTGCTTTCTTTTCTGTTAGCACTACTCCAGATTTCTCTGCTAATGTTTGTATTGTATCTGTTCGAGTTATTTTCGTAACATCTATTCCCTGTTCTTTTAATATTTCTAATTTTTCTATAAATTCTTGTACTATATTTCTCTTTTCCAATAGTTCTAAACTAACACCTAATTCTGACAATATCTGTACTTGTTCTTTGGTTGGCATCTCGTAACTGCCATTTCCTCTGTATGTATTAGTTATATTCATCTTAGCTTTGCCTATTCTATCAATTAATTCTATTCCCAATTTTTCTGCCTGTTCCTCTGATATTACTACTCCCGATTTTTTTGCTAATGTTTCTATTGTGTCTTTTTGAGTTATTTTCGTAACATCTATTCCCTGTTCTTTTAATATTTTTAACTTTTCTATAAATCTTTGCGTACCATTACTACCTCTATTTTGTTTCATTTTTGATTTCTCCATTTTTATTTTTGATTACTTTTCTTATTTTCCACTTCTTTTACTACTTCTTGCAATTCTCTATCTGCTTTGTCTGATACTTCCATATTTTTTATTGAACTTATTGATGCTCCTGCAATTTCTTTTCCTGTTCTTTTCCTTTTTTCTAAACTAATTCCTAAGTTTTGTAACTCCTGAACTTGCTCTTGGGTTGGTTTCTTATAACCTCCATTTCCTCTGTATGCTTTAGCAATATTTCCCCTAGTTTGACCTATTTTATCACTTAATTCTATTCCTAATTCTTCTGCTTTTTCTTCTGTTAACACTACTCCTGATTTCTCTGCCAATGTTTCTATTGTATCTTTTTTGATTATTTTCGTAACATCTATTCCCTGTTCTTTTAATATTTTTAACTTTTCTATAAATTCTTGTATTACATCTCTTGCTTCAAGGCTAATTCCTAACTCTAATAATTCCTGTACTTGCTCTTGGCTTGGTTTCTTACAAGCTCCTTTTCCTCTGTATGCTCTTGCTATGCTCATCTTAGTGTAGCCTATTTTATCACTTAATTTTATTCCCAATTCTTCTGCTTTTTCTTCTGTTATCACTACTCCAGATTTCTCGGCTAATGTTTGTATTGTATCTTTTTGAATTATTTTTGTAACATCTACTTTCAGCTCTTTTAATATTTTTAGTTTTTCTATAAATCTTTGTGTACTTTTACTCCCTCTATTTTGTTCCACTTTTGATTTCTCTTTTTCTTGCAATTCTCTATCTGCTTTGTCCGATACTTCCATATTTTTTATTGACTCTTTTCCTGTTCTTTTCCTTTTTTCTAAGCTAATTCCTAATTTTTGTAACTCTTGTACTTGCTCTTGAGTTGGCTTTTTACAAGTTCCATTGCCTCTCCATGCATCTGCTATGCCTTTCTTAGTTTGACCTATTTTATCATTTAATTTCATTCCTAATTCTTCTGCTTGCTCTTCTGTTATTATTACTCCTGATTTCTCGGCCAATGTTTGTATTGTATCTTTTAGAGCTATTTTGGTTGCATCTACTTTCAGTTCTTTTAATATTTTGAGTTTCTCTATAAATTCTTGTGTTGTATTTCTTATTTCAAGGCTAATTCCTAAGTTTTGTAACATCTGTGCTTGCTCTTGTGTTGGCCTCTTATAGTTTCCCTTCCCTCTATATGCATACACTATTCCATACTTAACTACTCCTATTTTATCATTTAATTTTATTCCTAATTCTCTTGCCTTCTCTTCTGTTAGCTCTATTCCTGATTTTTGAGCCAATGTTTCTATTGTATCTTTTTTTTGAATATTAGATACGTCTATTCCTTTTTCTTTTAATTTTTCTAATTTTTCTATAAATTCTTGTACTATATTTCTCTTTTCCAATAGTTCTAAACTAACACCTAATTCTGACAATTTCTGTACTTGCTCTTGGGTTGGTTTCTTACAGGCTCCTTCTCCTCTGTAGGCTCTAGCTATATTTACCCTAGTTTTGCCTACTTTATCACTTAATTTTATTCCCAGTTTTTTCGCTTGTTCATCTGTTATTACCACTCCAGATTTTTCAGCTAATGTTTCTATTGTATCTTTTGTTTGAATATCAGATACGTCTATTCCTTTTTCTTTTAATATTTCTAATTTTTCTATAAATTCTTGTACTATATTTCTCTTTTCCAATAGTTCTAAACTAACACCTAATTCTGACAATTTCTGTACTTGTTCTTTGGTTGGCATCTCGTAGCTACCATTTCCTCTGTATGTATTAGTTATATTCATCTTAGCATTGCCTATTCTATCAATTAATTCTATTCCCAATTTTTCTGCCTGTTCCTCTGATATTACTACTCCCGATTTTTTAGCTAATGTTTCTATTGTGTCTTTCTGAGTTATTTTCGTAACATCTATTCCCTGTTCTTTTAATATTTTTAACTTTTCTATAAATCTTTGCGTACCATTACTACCTCTATTTTGTTTCATTTTTGATTTCTCCATTTTTATTTTTGATTACTTTTCTTATTTTCCACTTCTTTTACTAGTTCTTTCAATTCTCTATCTGCTTTGTCTGATACTTCCATGTTTTTTATTGAACCTATTGATGCTCTTGCAATTTCTTTTCCTGTTCTTTTTTCTAAACTAATTCCTAATTCTGACAATATCTGAACTTGCTCTTGGGTTGGCCTCTTTCGACTTCTGTCTCCTCTATATGCCCTAGAAATACTTACCCTAGTTTGACCTATTCTATCACTTAATTTTATTCCCAATTCTTCTGATTTTTTTTCTGTTAGCACTACTCCTGATTTTTTAGCTAATGTTTGTATTGTGTCTGTTACAGTTATTTTTGTAACATCTATTTTCTGTTCTTTTAATATTTTTAGTTTCTCTATAAATTCTTGCGTTACATCTCTTACTTCAAGGCTAATTCCTAATTTTTGTAACTCTTGTACTTGCTCTTTTGTTGGCTTTTTGTAATTTCCCTTTCCTCTATGTGTACAAGCTATTCCATTCTTAATCTCACCTATTCTATATTTTAATTTTATTCCTAGTTCTTTTGCTTGCTCTTTTGTTATTATTACTCCTGATTTTTCAGCTAATGTTTGTATTGTATCTGTTTTAGTTATTTTTGTAACATCTATTTTCTGTTCTTTTAATATTTCTAATTTTTCTATAAATTCTTGTGTTACATCTCTTACTTCAAGGCTGATTCCCAGCTCTTGTAACTCCTTCACTTGTTCTCGTTTTGGTTTTTTACAGGTTCCATTTCCCCTACATGCATCTGCTATGCTTTTCTTAGTTTGACCTATTTTATCACTTAATTTTATTCCTATTTCTTCTGCTTGCTCTACTGTTATTATTACTCCTGATTTCTCAGCTAATGTTTGTATTGTATCTTTTACAGCTATTTTTGTGACATCTACTTTCAGTTCTTTTAATATTTTTAATTTTTCTATAAGTTCTTGTGTTATATCTCTTACTTCAAGGCTAATTCCTAAATTCTGTAACTTCTGTACTTGCTCTTCACTTGGTTTTTTACCGCAACCTTTTCCTCTGGATGCACTAGCTATATACGTCTTAGTTGTACCTATTCTATCACTTAATTCTATTCCTAATTCTTCTGCCTTCTTCTCTGTTATAACTACTCCAGATTTTTGAGCTAATGTTTGTATTGTGTCTTTTTGAGTTATCTTTGTAACATCTATTCCATGTTCTATTAATATTTCTAGTTTTTTTATAAATCCTTCTGTACTGTTACCACGTATATTTTGCTTCATTTTTCATCTCTCCATTTTTATTTTTGATTACTTTTCTTATTTTCTACTTCTTTTACTACTTCTTTCAATTCTCTGTCTGCTTTGTCTGATACTTCCATATTTTTTATTGAACTTATTGATGCTTCTGCAATTTCTTTTCCTGTTCTTTTCCTTTTTTCTAAACTAATTCCTAAGTTTTGTAACTCCTGTACTTGCTCTTGGGTTGGTTTTTTGCGGTTCCCATTTCCTCTGTATGCACTAGCTATTCCAGTTTTAGTCACGCCTATTCTATTACTTAATTCTATTCCTAATTCTTCTGCTTGTTTTTCTGTTATTATTACTCCTGATTTTTTTGCTAATGTTTCTATTGTATCTGTTCGAGTTATTTTTGCAATATCTATTTTTAGCTCTTTTAATATTTTTATTTTTTCTATAAATTCTTGTGTTACATCTCTTACTTCAAGGCTAATTCCTAATTTTCGTAACTCCTGTTCTTGCTCTTGGGTTGGTTTCTTATAACCTCCATTTCCTCTACTCGCATCAGCTATGCCTTTCTTAGTTTGACCTATTTTATCATTTAATTCTATTCCTAATTTTTCTGCTTGCTTTTCTGTTAGTATTACTCCTGATTTCTCGGCTAATGTTTGTATTGTGTCTTTTAGAGCTATTTTTGTTACATCTACTTTCAGTTCCTTTAATATTTCTAATTTTTCTATAAATTCTTGTGTTGTATCTCTTATTTCAAGGCTAATTCCTAAATTATGTAATTCCTGTACTTGCTCTTCACTTGGCTTTTTACCGTAGCCTTTTCCTCTGTGTGCACTGGCTATATACGTCTTAGTTATACCTATTTTATCACTTAATTCTATTCCTAATTCTTTTGCCTTCTTTTCTGTTATAACTACTCCAGATTTTTGAGCTAATGTCTGTATTGTATCTCTTTGAGTTATTTTTGTTACATCTATTCCTTGTTTCTTTAATATTTTTAAATTTTTTATAAATTTTTTTATTGTATCTTCCTTTTCCACTAACTCTAAACTAACTCCTAACTTCAACAACTTCTGCTCTTGGTCTTTACTTAGCCTTTTATTTTCTTTCCTCTCTCTACATATACTAATTATATGCATCTTAGCTTTACCTATTTTATAACCTAATTTTATTCCTAATTCTTTTGCTTGTTTCTCTGTTAGAACTACTCCAGATTTTTCTGCTAATGTTTGTATTGTATCTTTTTGAGTTATTTTTGTTATATCTATTTTTTGCTCTTTTAACATCTCTAATCTTTCTATAAACACTTGTATTATATCTCTCTTTTCCAATGGCTCTAAACTGATTCCTAATTCAGATAATCTCTGTACTTGCTCTTGAGTTGGCTTCTTATAATTACCTTTTCCTCTGTGTGCACTAGCTATATTCATCTTAAATATGCCTATTCTATCACTTAATTCTATTCCTAATTCTTCTGCTTGCTTTTCTGTTATTGTTACTCCTGATTTTTTTGCTAATGTTTCTATTGTGTCTGTTTTAGTTATTTGGGTAACATCTATCTCATGTTTTATTAATATTTCTAATTTTTCTATAAATTTTTGTATACTGTTACCACGTATATTTTGATTCATTTTTTTCCTCACCTTTTCTATTTTGATTGCCTCTCTTATTTCTTACTTCTTCTTCCAATATTTTCACTTCACTATATGCATTATCTAACATTTCCATATGTTTTATTGAATCTATTGATGCTCTTACTACTTCTTTTCCTGTCCTTTTTCTTTTTTCTAAACTAATTCCTAATTCTGATAATTTTTGTATTTGCTTTTGAGTTGGCTTTTTACCTCTCATGTTTCCTCTATATACGCTAGTTATGTTTGCTTTAGTTGGGCCTATTCTATCACTTAATTCTATTCCTAATTCTTTTGCTTTTTCTTCTGTTAGTACTACTCCAGATTTCTTTGCTAATGTTTCTACTGTATCTCTTAGAGTTATCTTTGAAACATCTATTTTCTGTCCTTTTAATATTTGTAGCTTTTCTATAAATTCTTGTGTTATATCTCTCTTTTCCAATAGTTCTAAACTGATTCCTAATTCTGATAATCTCTGTACTTGTTCTTCTATTGGCTTTTCGCGAGTTTTATCTCCTCTGTGTGCACTTGCAACATTCGTCTTGGTTTGTCCTATTCTGTCACTTAAGTTTATTCCTAATTCCTTTGCCTTCTCTTCTGTTATTATTACTCCAGATTTCTCCGCTAATGTTCGTATTGTATCTGTTTTAGTAATCTTTGTAATATCTATCCCCTGCTCTTTTAATATACATAATTTTTCTATAAGTTCTTGTGTTATATTTCTTCTTTCAAGGCTAATTCCTAATTTTTGTAGCTTCTGTACTTGCTCTTGGGTTGGCTTTTCACCACTACCATTCCTTCTGTATGCTCTAGCTATACTCATCTTAGTTTGGCCTATTTTATCGTTTAATCTTATTCCTAACTCTTTTGCTTTCTCTTCTGTTATTACTACTCCTGATTTTTGGGCCAGTGTTTGTATAGTATCTTTTATTTGAATATTAGATACCTCTATTCCTTGTTTTTCTAATATTTTTAGCTTTTCTATAAATTCTTGTGTTATACTTTTCTTTTCTGGTAGCTCTAAACTGACTCCCAATTCTAGCAATCTCTGCTCTTGCTCTTGTTCTGTCTTCATACCGCCTTTTCTATATAATTTAGCTATGTACTTCTTAGCTCCACCTATCTTATAATTTAATCTTATTCCTAACTCGTCTGCTTTCTCTTTTGTTATTACTACTCCTGATTTCTCTGCTAATGTTTGTATTGTATCTGTCTCAGTCATTTTTGCAATATCTATTTTTTGCTCAATTAATATATCTAATTCTTTCATAAATTTTCGTATTATAGTTCCTCTTTCCAATACATCTAAACTGATTCCTAATTCTGACAATCTATGAACTTGCTCTTGTGTTGGCTTTTGATATGTTCCTTTTCCCCTGTGTGCACTAGCTATACCAGTCTTAGTTTGACCTATTTTATCATTTAATTCTATACCTAATTCTTCTGATTGCTTTTCTGTTAACACTACTCCTGATTTCTCAGCTAATGTTTGTATTGTGTCTTTTGGAGTTATTTTTGTTACATCTACTCCTTGTTTTTTTAATGTCTCTAAATTTTTTATAAATTCTTGTATTATATTTCTTTTTTTTACTAACTCTAAGCTAATTCCTAATTCTGACAATCTCTGAATTTGCTCTTGGGTTGGTTTCTCGCGTGATCCTATTCCTCTGGATGCACTAGCTATACTCATCTTAGTATAGCCTATTCTATCAATTAATTCTATTCCTAACTCTTCTGCTTTCTTTTCTGTTATTATCACTCCAGATTTTTCAGCTAATGTTTGTATTGTATCTTTTTGAGTCATTTTTGTAATATCTATTCTTAGGCCTTTTAATATTTCTAATTTTTCTATAAATCTTTGTATACTTTTACTACCTGTACTTTGATTCATCTTTTATTTCTCCTATTTTTAAATATATCTACATCATATTTTTGTTGTTTTTTTAACTCTTCTTTTTGTCTTTCTTCATTTTGCATCTTCAATATTTTTTTTCTTTGCTCTGGTGTTGCTAAATAATCTCTAAATAGATTAAATAATATAGCTTTTGTTTCTAATAACATTGGTTGTTCTTTTAATTCTAATTCATCATCTAATTCATAATTATATTCTTCATTTCTATTTATCTTTATTGCTTCAATAACTTCAACAGGAATTTTATTATATTCCTCTTCATTTAAGTCCTGTAAAATTGTATATACTTCTGTATAAGAATTTTTCTTTCTATTCATTTTTATTCTCTCCTTTTTATCACAAAAGTCATTTATGTAAAGTTGTTTTTACGTCAAATATTATATCATATGTTTACATAAAAATCAACTTATATGGAAAAATATGTATAAAAAGGGCAAAAAAAGAACCGACCCCAATTTGCCCATGGCAAATAGTCGATTCTTTTTTATTAACTTACTACATATTTTTATTTTTGTTTTTACGTAAAAATGCTGGGATATCTAAATCTCCTTGTGAAGAATTAACATCAGATGTTGGGATTGAACTTGATTTCTTTTCCCAAGGTGATTTATTTATAAAACTATCCACTGTTGAAGCTGTACGAGCTTCTGGTTTTTCAAATCCTGTTGCAATAACTGTAATTTGAATTTCATCTTTCATATCTGGATCTGTAACAGTACCAAATATGATATTAGCTTCTGGATCTACACTGCGTTGAACAAGTTCAGCAGCTGTATTTACTTCATGTAATCCTAAATCCTCTCCACCTGTTATATTTATAATAACTCCTCTAGCTCCTTCTATTGAGGTCTCTAGTAATGGACTTTGTACTGCTTGTTTTGCAGCATCTTCTGCTCTATTTTCACCAGATGCTCTACCAATTCCCATATGAGCCATACCTGTATTTAACATTATTGTTTTAACATCTGCGAAGTCAAGATTTACAGTTCCTGTTACAGCTATTAAATCTGATATTCCTTGTACACCTTGTCTTAAAACATCATCAGCCATTCTAAATGCCTCATTTATTGATGTTTTTCTATCTATTATTTGTAGTAGTTTATCATTTGGTATTACTACTAATGAATCTACTTTTCCTTTTAAACTTTCAATTCCTCTTTCAGCTTGTGAAAGTCTTTTCTTTCCTTCAAATGTAAATGGTTTTGTAACAACACCTATTGTTAATATTCCCATTTCTTTTGCTGCTTGAGCAACGATTGGTGCAGCACCTGTACCTGTTCCTCCACCCATTCCAGCTGTAACAAATACCATATCTGAACCTCTAAGTGTTTCAGCAATCTCTGATTTGTTTTCTTCTGCTGATTGAGCACCAATGTCAGGATTTGCTCCTGCTCCAAGTCCTCTTGTTATTTTCTCTCCTATTTGGATTTTTGTTCCTGCTTTTGATTTTTGTAATGCTTGTCTATCTGTATTTACAGAAATAAAGTCAACTCCTTTTATTCCTGCTTCTATCATTCTATTTACTGCGTTATTTCCAGCACCTCCTACACCTATTACTTTTATTGTAGCTGTACCGTCCATCATTGTAACGTCTTCACATTCCATCATAAAGATTTCCTCCCTATTAAAACTATATTTTTTGATTTTTCTAAAGCTCTTTTTAATGCTTTTCTAATTATTAAGAATAAAAAAATTCTTTTATTCGTTCAATTATTACCTTAAATACACTTTCGTTTGATTGTGAATCAATCCTACTTGAAACTGATTTTGCAAATGGTCTTGCTGCAATATATCTTACAAGTGCATAACTGGTTCTAAATTCTGGTTTTACTGTGCTTACAGCTCTTCCTGTTGACATTTTTACAGGAATATTTAAATTTATTTTGCCTGCTACATCACTTTTATTAATATTAGTGATACCTCTTCCTGTTAATATTACTGTATTTATGCTTGATTTCACATTTTGAGTTGTTATATCTTTGTTTATTATTGTAAATATTTCTTCTATTCTTGCTTCTATAATTTCGATTAGTTCAGAACTTTTTATAACTTTATTTCTGCTTTCATCTTTACAAGTATTTAGCATTATTTCATTATCATTATCTATAAAAGATTTTAGTGCTAATCCATATTGCTTTTTTAATTTTTCTGCTTCTTCTTCAGAAATATTTAACACTAATGCTATATCATTTGTAATGTTGTCTCCTCCTAAAGGAATAGTATTTGTATATGTAAATTTATTTCCTTCAAATACACCTATTTCAGTGTTTCCTGCGCCTATGTCTAACAACATTACATTATCATATAATTCATTAGTATCTAACATTAGATTTCTTTCAGCTAATGCTGTTGGTACTATTCCATCTATTTCTATTCCAACTCTTTTAAAGATGGTAGCTAATTGTCTGACATATTCTTTGTCAGCCAAAATAATTTGTGCTTTTAATGTAAAGTTTGAACTTAAGTTTCCAACTGGATCTGATACTACTTTTCCATTATCAAGCACTATTTCTGATGGTACTATATCTATTATTGTTTTTCCTTCTGGTATTTCTATGTCTTTGGCTTGCATTATTGCACTTTGAACATCTTTCAAAGCAATTCCAGCAAATTTGTCTTTTAGTTCTTTTAAAATACTGTTTTGAACTATTGTTACATATTTACCTGGAATCGTTACATATGCTGAATTGATTTTAAATTCTGCTTCTTCTTCAGCATCTTTTATTGTTTTTGCAATACTTAAACTTATTTCTTCCTCACTGATTATTTTGCCTTTTTTTAGTCCCTTACATTTTTCTGATGTGCTACATATTGTCTCAATTTGTCCGAAATTGTTTACTTCTCCAACAACAGTGCAGACCTTAGATGTACCTATATCAATACCAACTATGATATCACCTATTGCCAAGATAATTCCTCCATTTATTTATGTGTTTTCCTTAGTGTTATATATATTACATTTTGACAAAAATGTCAATATAATTTGAAATATTTTTGAAATATTTTCGAAATACTTTTGTAATATTTTCGAAACATTTTGTAATGTTTTTGTAATGTAATTTTTACTATGCTATCTCTTTTTTTCTGCCTTCTTTTTTCTGTAGCCATTTTTCAATATAATGTCTTCTTATTATAGTCAAATTTGTGAACATTCTTCCAACAAATACTACCAATGCTGCTAAATATATATCTAAGTTTAATTTTTGTCCTAAATATGTTAGTGCTATTGAAAGTATACTATTACAGAAAAATCCTGATATAAAAATTGTTAAATCAAAGTTTTTCTTTAATACTGATGTTATTCCTCCAAAAACTGAGTCTAAGGCTGCAACTACAGCTATTGCTAAAAATGTAGAATATGTATATGGTATTACAGGAGCATTTGTTCCTACTAATGCTCCAACAATACATCCAATAACTATTGCTATAATAATCATTTCTTTTCCTCCTCTAATTTATGTACTTTGTGTTCATATCTTTTTCGTACTTTTCAATTTTGATTTTTTTATTTGTATTAACACTTGTCTCATGTCCCAATTCTTTCAGTTCATCAACTCCTCCACCTTTTCCTGATACCGCACTTTTTAGATAATCTGAATTTCCTATTGCATTTATTACATATGGTGAAGATATTTTTTCTCCATTTACTTTTAAAAATTCTGTTCCTATTTCATAAATAGCTGACATAGATGTAATTCTATGTCCATTTACTGATATTGCCTCTGCTCCTGCCGAAAATAGCTCATTTACTATTGTTAAAAGTTCTGATGATGTTATATTGTCTACTGTAACATCTTCTGAAAGTTGAGTTCCACCTTTATCAATTAATTGTATTACAATACCTTCTCCTTCAACATCGGTTTTTCCAAGTACTTCGTTTAATTGTTCCAATTCTCCTTCTAATAATTGAGCTGTTTTTGCATCTGACTCTTTTTCATTTTTATATTCCTGTATTTTAGCTGATATTTCTTCATACCTTTCGTTCAATTCATTATATTTTTCATTCCAACTTGATAATTCTAGCCTAAGCTCAGATTCTCTCATTGTTTCTATTGCTGTTATATCAGTCTGTTGCACAACTTTAAATTGCATAAACATTACAAGCATTAATGCAAAACATGCAATTCCTATTGTAATTGACATTACTAGCTTTTCTTTGCTTACCTTAACTTTCATTTTATCAATTCCTTTCAAGTTATTTGTCTTGAATTTAGCTTATTTTATTTACTTACAGCATATTGAAATTTTAATATTCCTGTATATTTAGGTATTGTTATTGTCTTTTTATCTGTTGCTTTTTCTATTGATACCTTTAAATATCGTGTTTCTCTTAGATTATCTAAATATCCACCAAATCTATCTACATTAATTAAAACTTCTGGTAATCCTATTGCTTTTATCGTAAATGGTGCTCCTATTTTTTCTCCATTTACTTTTATTATATTTCCATCACATTCTATTGCTGATGTTGTTACTAATCTCTGTTCATTTATAGATATTGCCTCTGCTCCTGCATTTTTTAATTCATTTACAACACTTATTAAATCTGCATCATGGACTACTAATAAATTAGGGTCTGCAAACCAGCTATTTAATGATATATCTTGGTTATCATTTATTGTTATTATTAATCCATTTCCTGTTACTTCTGATAGTCCTAGTATTTTATTCCCATCTTTTATTTCATTTTCTAAATCTGTTAATTCTGTATTATTCTGAGTTGAATTCGCTCTTTCTACTTCTAATTGGTTTTCTGCTTCTTCTAATTTTTGATACAGGTTGTCATATTTCTCTTTTGATTTTAATACTGAATCTCTCAGTTCATTTTCTTTTGCATTTGTACTCATTATAGAGCCAGTTCCATTAATGGTCTTTATTTGAGCTGCTATTCCATATGATAATAACACACACATAAGTCCTAGTATTAAACTAATTATTTTTTTATTCATATTAATACAATCCTTTCCATATAGTCTAACTTTCTTTAAAATCTCTAATTTGCACTAAAATATGGTAAAAAACCTTCATTTAAATTTCCATTTACATATATTGTGCCAGTATTTCCTGCTTCTTGTTTTAATATTGCATTTACATAATACATTCGATTTTTTAAATTAGTAACATCTCCCAAATTGATTGTTATTCCATTATTCTCTAATTCCAATATGTAGTCATCTTTTACTTGTATTTGAGTTATTTTATCTGCTATCTCAATTTTCTTACATTCATCTAATATCTGTAATATGTTTTCTACTTTATTTAAATCTTTTTCATCTAATCTCTTTTTATTTGATATTTCTGTTATGTCCATACCAATTATTGTTGTAATTTCAAGTTTTTCAGTTGAACAATCTAAAATATATCCTTGTTCATCTATGTATATATACTTTTCTGATTCTGTTTTTATTTGAAACCTTTTTTTTCTTTCTTTTATTTCTATTTCAATTTTATTAGGATATATTTTATTTATTTTTGCATCTTCAATATATCCATTTTGTTTTAATTTTACTTTTAGAACCTCTCCTACTTTTGAAAATATATTGTCTCCTTTTTTTACTTCTGCTAATTGCTCTACTTTTTCTTTTGGTAACTGTTCATTCCCCTTTACTGATATTTCCTGTATCTTAAAAGTTGGTGATGTTAGTAAATATGCTCCTAAACATATTGATATCACTATTACTAATAATATTATTAATAGAATTTTTCTGTTTTTTCTCTTTCTTTGTTCTATCTCTCTTTGTTTATTAATCTTACTCTTTGGCTTGTTTTTATGAGCTACCATTTTATCATCACTTCCTTTGTGTTTTATATACTGTTTATAGTAATTTTTATCCTTTTTATTTTATCACACTTTTCATAGATTTTGCTATATTTTTTAAAATTTTTTTAATATAATGTGATTCTATTATATAAAAATAACCTGAAATATATGCTTAAATATATCTTATAAAGCTTATATTTCAAGTTATTTAATTTATCAAGGAATCGATTCAAAGCTTCTATCTATCTAAAGTATCTAAATTATCTAATGCTTTTCCAGTTCCTAATGCCACACATGAAACAGCATCATTTGCAATCATAACATTTATTCCAGTTTTTTCTTGTAATAATTTATCTAGTCCATCTACCAGTCCGCCTCCGCCTGTTATATATATTCCTCTATTGCTTATATCTGCTGAAAGTTCTGGTGGTGTTTTTTCTAACACTGAATGTACTGCGTCAACTATCATCATGGCAGGTTCTATAAGTGCTTCTAGCATTTCACTTGAATATACTGTTATGTTTTTTGGTAACCCTGTTGCTAAATCTCTTCCTCTTATTTCCATTTCTTTATCTTGAATTTTTGGATATACACATCCTATATTTATTTTTAGATCTTCTGCTGTCCTTTCTCCTATCATTATATTATGTTTTCTTTTGATATATTTTACGATATACTCATCAAACTTATCTCCTGCAACCTTTAAAGATGTACTCTCAACTGAACCTCCAAGTGATATTACTGCAATGTCTGTTGTTCCTCCTCCAATATCTACCACCATATTTCCACATGGCTTGGCAATATCTATTCCTGCACCTATTGCTGCTGCTATTGGCTCTTCTATTAAAAATACCTTACGTGCTCCTGCTTGTGTTGCAGCATCTATTACAGCTTTTTTTTCTACTTCTGTTACTCTTGATGGGATACATATCATGGTCCTTGGCGAAAATAATGTTCTTCCATTTATTTTATTAATAAAATATTTTAACATTTTTTCTGTTACTGTGTAGTCTGATATTACTCCCTCTCTTAGGGGTCTTGTCGCTACTATGTTTCCTGGCGTTCTTCCAAGCATTCTTCTAGCTTCTTGCCCTACTGCTAATACTTCTTTTGTATTACTGTCTACAGCAACTACAGATGGTTCTCTTAATACAACCCCTTTTCCTTTTACATATGCTATTACTGTTGCTGTTCCTAAGTCTATTCCTATATCTTGACCTAACCCAAATTTAAACATATTTATGCATTCCTTTCTATTTTGCTGATTTTTATATTTTTTACTTGTCTTAATATCGATTTTAATTTTACACTATATTATTTATTCAAATTCATTATAATAACACCTGCAATAATTAATGCTGCTCCACCAACATTTAGCCCTGTTAGTTGCTCTTTTAATATTAGCCATGATGCAATTAATATCATTATTTGTGCAACTCCATTACATATTGGCGAAATAAAACTTAAATTTTCAAACATCATAACAATTCTTGTATATAGTAAAAAACTAATTATGTAACATACGAACCCTAATGCACTTATTAAACTTATATTAAAATCAAATTCGCCTGCTGAAAGTGAAATTTTTCCCGCATTTCCACCTTTTTTCATTAATATTAGCCCTGATACTGTGAATATCAAGTAAAAAATAATCATTAATATCTTCATTATATCTTTTCTCCTTATTTCCATTTTTATTCCCTTTCTTGGTAATTTTTTTCTGTTTCTTTAATTATATATATAGGTCTATTTTTTACCTCTAAATATGTTTTAGACAAATATTGTCCAATGACTCCCATACAAAATAACTGTACACCACTAACAAAAACTATAATACATGCAAGTGATGGCCAACCTGGTGTTGGATCACCATATACTAATGTTTTTACTATTATAAATATTATTGCCAAAAATGCAATTATACAGAATATTAGTCCTAATATAGATGATATTATTAGTGGAGTAGTTGAAAATGCTGTTATTCCTTCTAAAGCATATTTAAATAATTTCCAAAATGACCATTTAGTTTCTCCTGCAATTCTTTCTATATTTTCATATTCAATCCATTTTGTATTAAATCCTACAAAACTAAACAACCCTTTTGAGTATCTATTATATTCTTTTAATGAAATTATACTATTTACTACTTGTCTTTTCATTAATCTATAATCTCTTGCACCATCAACCATTTCTATATCTGATATTTTATTTATTATTTTGTAAAACATTCTTGCAAAAAAGCTTCTAATTGGTGGTTCACCTTTTCTTGTTACTCTTCTTGTTCCAACAGAATCATATCCTTCGTTTATTATTGCATTATACATTTGTTTTAATAATGCTGGTGGATCTTGTAAATCTGCATCCATTAATGTAACATAATCTCCTTCTGATGCTTCTAAACCCGCAAACATTGCAGCTTCTTTTCCAAAATTCCTAGAAAATGAAACATATCTTATTTTATTATCTTTTGCTCTTAATTCTCTTATTATGTCTATTGTTTTGTCTTTTGAACCATCATTTACAAATATGTATTCAAAGTCTGCAATACCTTCAAAGTCTTGCTTTCTTACTCTTTCCATTTCTTCATAAAATAGTGGCAATGCTTTTTCTTCATTGTAACAAGAAACTACTACTGAAATTTTTTTCATTTTTTGCTCCTTTCTAACTTTATTTTCAAATTAAAACTTATGATAAATTAATTTTATTTTACTAATATGTTATTATTATAGTATCTGGAAATTTTCATTAGTTCATCATTAACATATTTTAGTCCATATTTTTCTATTAATGTTTCTTCATTTGAAAACAAATTAGTTCCAAGGCCCAATTTATTCCCATCTATATCTGCTCCAAGTGCTGCTAATGTTGTAGGATATAAATCCATTGTTGAATATTCTCTGTTATTGCTTTCAGGTTCAACATCTGGATTTATTATAAAATTAACAACTTTTTTTTGATATTCTTGCCCTTCTTCCAACTCAAAAAAATTTGATTGCATTGTTAAATGGTCTCCAGAAATTACGATTGTTGTATTATTGTAAAATTCCTGTTTTTGTATCCATTTTATAAAATCTCCTACCCTTTTGCTTGAACATGATATTACATTTTTATATTGTTCATCCCATTTGTCTGGGCAATCTTTGCATTTATATCCATCTGGAAAGTGTGTATCAGCTGTTAGCATTGTAAAATTAAATGGTTGTTCCTGTTCAGATAAATATAATATTTTTTCTTTTGCATATTCAAATAATTGGTCATCTGTAAATCCCCACCAAATTTGCTCAGTTGCTTTATTTTCAGATTTTGCTGATTCAAAATCCCATATTTCATAATTTCCATGTTGTTCAAATAAATTTCTTCTGCCTCCAAATGTTGCATCAGAACCTAACAATAAAAAATTATGATATCCATTTTTTTGCAAAACCTGTCCTATACTATATGCTCCTCCTAAAAATGTACTATATTCTTCCATAGCATTATCTTCGATGCTTAATTTTAATGGAACTCCAGCAGTTTGCGCTGCCATTGCTCCAACAGTCCAAGTTGTTCCATATAATGTATATGCTCCACCTAATTTATTTGTGTCAGAAAAATTAATATTTTCTTTTGCAAGTTTAGATATCTCTGGCATTAAATCATATTGTGATAATCCTCCATCTTGTACTGAATAATATGTTGTTTCCATTGATTCTAAAAAAATATATATTAAGTTTCTTTTTTCTTCTTGAAATTCAATCTTAGTTTTTTCTGGTCTTACATATTCTTTTGCTATAAAATTTGAATCATGTGTCTGATTCTCTATATATTCTTTAATATCTGTTGTTTTAAGTATTTTGTCTATATTTATTATTAATATTAATATAGAAATAGTAATACTTACTAATATAGTTTTTCTTCTTTCTGATGTATGTATTTCATGTATTATTTTTATGTCTTTTACCATTGGATATATTAATGCTAATGCTATTATTGCTGATGGTAGTATTACTTTCCATAAACATTGTTTCATAAATGTAGCTATTATATCTGTGTTTGTTCCTTGCATCGGCACTTTTAAATGAAAAATTATTTCATCCATTGACAAATGTCCGAATGTCTCATATAACCAATCAACTGTAACTGTTGCTCCAAATGCAATCAAAAGACATACTACAATGACAATACATGCAATTCTCTTTCTCATTCACTACACCTCTTGTTTTCTGCTTTTGTTAATTTTAACTGTTTTCTCTTGTTTGATTTTGTATATATCTCCAAGAATCTTTACACATATCATCTAATGTTTTTTCAGCTTGCCAACCAAGTTCTATTTTGGCTTTTTCTGGATTTGAGTAACATATTGCTATATCTCCTGCTCTTCTTGGTGCAATTTTGTATTTGACTGTTTTTCCTGTTGCTTTCTCAAACGCTTTTACCATATCTAAAACACTATATCCTATTCCTGTTCCCAAATTATATATATATATTCCTTTTTCTTCTTTTTCTAATTTTTCTAATGCTTTAATGTGTCCTTTAGCCAAGTCTACTACATGAATATAGTCTCTAACTCCTGTTCCATCTGGTGTATTATAGTCATTTCCAAATACTGATAATTGTTCTAATTGTCCTGAAGCAACTCTTGCCACATATGGCATTAGATTATTTGGAATTCCCTGTGGTTCTTCTCCTATTAATCCACTTTCATGTGCTCCAACTGGGTTGAAATATCTTAATATTGCAATATCCCATGTATTGTCTGATTTATATAAATCTTGTAATATTTGCTCTATAAATAATTTAGTTGCACCATATGGATTTGTTGTTCCTCCTATCTTACAGTCTTCTGTTAGAGGAATTCTTTCTGGCTCTCCATATACTGTTGCTGATGAACTAAATATAAATTTTTTAACATTATATTTTCTCATTGTTTCTAATAAGACTATTGCTCCTGATATATTGTTTTCATAGTATTCTAATGGTTTTTGTACTGATTCTCCTACAGCTTTATATCCTGCAAAGTTCAATACCGCTTCTATATTATTTTCTTCAAACACTTGCTCTAATGCTTTTCTATCTAAATAGTTTACTTTATAAAATTTGAATTCTTTTCCTGTTATTTTTTTTATTTTCTCTAATACTTCTGGTTTACTGTTCGAAAAATTGTCTATTATTACTATTTCTCTCCCAGCATTTAATAATTCTACTGCTGTATGACTTCCTATATAACCTGCACCACCTGTTACTAAAATTGACATATTTTTTCCTTCTTTCTTTTTTAGTTTTTAATTCCCCTTTTTTAGCACTTGTATTGTATCACTAAATAATAATAATTTCAATAGTTTTATTGTTATTTAAACTTCAAAAGTTACTAAATAATGGGGCAAGTAATACACACACTTTTACTACCTAGAGATGGGACAAAAAATGGATTGTATAAAATAAATGAAGATTTTGTGTATCTAATCTTAGCACTAGCGGTTCTTATAGAATCAAATGAGGAATGTTCACGGGCAAACTTATAAGTTTGAGCCTGAGGCTCATTTGATTTTATTAGAACAGCTGTGATAAGATTGGCTTATCCAAAATCTGTAATGGTTTTTATACAATCCATTTTTTGTCCCATCTCTAGGTAGTAAAAGTGTGTGTATTACTTGCACCATTATTTAGTAACCTTTAAAAAGTAGAGAGCCTTTTGCCCTCTACTTAATATACTAATTAATATTTTTTATAACAAATACTCATATCCACATTTACTTTTCCATTTTCAAAAGGAGCATATACTCCTGGTATTGAGCCTGAACTTGTATATTGCCACATATTGTATTTGTATTTATAGTCTGTTGTTTTAGCTGTTGTATAATGTGCTACCCATATGTCATAACTATTTAGTTGACTAACATCTAGGTTATCATAGAACCAGTATTTGCTTGCATATACAGCAGGTATATATCCTGCGTTTCTTATTGTATCACAAAATGCTCTACATACAGCTGTTCTTGTTGCTACATCTAATTGGTCTGCTCTTCCTTCGTAATCTAATACTCCATTTGTTTTTGACGTAGAATATTCTGTGTCTATTATAATTGGATATCTTACATTAACATCATATTTTCTAACTAAATCCAAAACATAATTTGCCTCTTCTACTGCCTCTTGCTCGTTAACAGCCTGTGTGAAAAAATATAATCCAATATCTATTCCATTTTTTGTTGCTTCTTTTACATTTCTTTTAAATTTTCCATCTGTTACTATTTTTCCAGTTACAAATCCTCTATATCCTGCTCTTATTATTGCATAGTCTACTTTACCTGATTTTCTAACTTCCTCCCAATCAACATTTCCATTGTGTGAGCTAACATCTATACCATATCTTAAACTTAATTCTTTAAATTTAAATTGTTGGGCATTTGACGTATTTCCTTCATATATCTTTACATTTGTTCCATTTACTGTTTGATTTCCTGCAACATCTAAATATAAATTTGTTGATTTTGATTTTACTTTATAATATCCATCTCCTGCTATTTCGAAACTCCATAGTTGTTTATCATTTCCATTATAATCATTTTGTACAACATTATCTCCTTGCACTGTCAATACTTTATCTGAATGTTTTGCTATTATTTTACAATATGTATCATCAACATATTCTATTTTAAATATCTGTTGATTTACACTATCAAATGTCCAAATTTGCACATTTGCACCATTGTCCATAGAACCTGCATCTATATCTATAACTTTGCTTTCATCTTGTTTTATAGATATATTATATGAATCTGAATCTATCATTTTTGTTTTTTCAAATTTGAATTTTTGAGAATTTGTCTCATTTCCTTCATATATTTGAACATTAGCTCCATTACTAGCATTTCCTCCATTTACATCTAAATATAAATAAGAATTATAAGCTACTATATAATAATTTCCATTTCCTGCACTTTGTAAAATCCATTTTTGAGCATCTGTGTTATTTTCTTCATATTGCCAAACGTTAGAACCATCTGTCTTTCCATTACTTTGAACATCTAATACCTTTCCAGAATTTACAGACATTATTTCATAATAGTTTTCTTTTTTATTATATGTTAGCTGAAATTTCTGTTGTTGTACATTATCATTAGTCCAAAGTTGTACATTTGCACCATTATCATATGAACCAGCAGAAACATCAATATATTTATTATTACTTAAAATTGATTTTATTTTATATACTCCATCTTCAATTAATTGTTCTCCTTCAATTTCTTGTTCAGCTTTTACTAATTTGAATTTTTGTGCATTTGTTTTATTTCCTTCATACATTTGTATTATTGGATTACCTTCCACATTTCCTCCCGGAATATCAATAAATAATCCATTACATCTCGCTATTATATAAAAATATCCATCTCCTGCATCTTTTATTATCCATTGTTGTATTGTTGATGTATTATCTTTGGAATTTTGTACAATTGCTGTTCCATTAGTATGTTTTCCATCTTTTACTTCTAGTATTTTTTGAGATTTATATTGTTTTATTGTATAATATCCATTGTTTAAATAACTGATTTCAAATGCTTGTGTTTTATTTACTACATTTAATCTATTTTCAAATTTTGCTTTTGCATTATTTGAAATAGAATTATTTTCTATTTGTAGAGCTTTATTTTCATTTGACTTAGCTATTATATTATATATTCCGTCTTCTATTTTTGTACTTTCATTTTTCTCTGCTTTTACAAATTTAAATTTCTGTGCATTTGTTCCATTGTCTTCATACATTTGTACATTTGCACCATTGTTTTTATTTCCACTATTTATATCTAAATTCAAATCATTACATTTTGATATTATATTATAATATCCATCTTCTGTTTCTTTTAATATCCATTGTTCTGAAGCACCATTATGAGTTCTATATTGTATTACATTAGTATAATTGTCTTGTCCAGCATATATCACATCTAATGATTTATTTGAATGTTCTGCTGTTATTATATAAGCTTCAACCTCTTTATTGTATTTTATGTCAAATTTTTGGTACTCCTTTTTATTATTTTCCCATATTTGTACATTAGCAACATCTCCATATTTTCCATCATCAACACTAATTACTTTTCTTTCATCTAATGCTGATTCTATATAATATGTTCCATCTTCAATCTTGTCTGTTTCTAATTCTTCAACTTTGGTAAGGCTAAATTGTTGAGCATTTGTTCCATTTCCTTCATACATTTGTATTATTGGATTCTTTTCTACATTTCCTCCTGGGATATCCATAAATAATCCATTACATCTTGCGATTATATAAAAGTACCCGTTTCCTGCATCTTTTATAATCCATTGTTGTATTGTTAATGCATTATCTTCTGAATTTTGTACAATTTCTGCTTCATTTGTGTGTTTACCATTATATACTTCTAAAACTTTTGATGATCTTTGTTGTTTTATTTGGTAATATCCATTATTTAAATATTTAATCTCAAATGACTGACTTTTATTTGTTCTATTTATTTTCTTTTCGAATTTTGCTCTTGAATTATCTGATATAGACGAATTTTCTATTTGTAAGCTTTTTTCACTGTCTATTTTAGTACCAATAGCATATACACCATCTTCTATTGTTCTTGTACCTTCATTTTTTTCTGCTTTTTCAAATTTAAATTTCTGTGCTTTTGTTCCATTGTCTTCATACATTTGGATGTTTGCTCCATTGTTTTTATTTCCTCCATTTACATCCAAATTCAAATAATTACATTTTGATATTATATTATAATATCCATCTTCTGTTTCTTTTAATATCCATTGTTCTGAAGCACCATTATGAGTTCTATATTGTATTACATTAGTATAATTGTCTTGTCCAGCATATATCACATCTAATGATTTATTTGAATGTTCTGCTGTTATTATATAAGCTTCAACCTCTTTATTGTATTTTATGTCAAATTTTTGGTACTCCTTTTTATTATTTTCCCATATTTGTACATTAGCAACATCTCCATATTTTCCATCATCAACACTAATTACTTTTCTTTCATCTAATGCTGATTCTATATAATATGTTCCATCTTCAATCTTGTCTGTTTCTAATTCTTCAACTTTGGTAAGGCTAAATTGTTGAGCATTTGTTCCATTTCCTTCATACATTTGTATTATTGGATTCTTTTCTACATTTCCTCCTGGGATATCCATAAATAATCCATTACATCTTGCGATTATATAAAAGTACCCGTTTCCTGCATCTTTTATAATCCATTGTTGTATTGTTAATGCATTATCTTCTGAATTTTGTACAATTTCTGCTTCATTTGTGTGTTTACCATTATATACTTCTAAAACTTTTGATGATCTTTGTTGTTTTATTTGGTAATATCCATTATTTAAATATTTAATCTCAAATGACTGACTTTTATTTGTTCTATTTATTTTCTTTTCGAATTTTGCTCTTGAATTATCTGATATAGACGAATTTTCTATTTGTAAGCTTTTTTCACTGTCTATTTTAGTACCAATAGCATATACACCATCTTCTATTGTTCTTGTACCTTCATTTTTTTCTGCTTTTTCAAATTTAAATTTCTGTGCTTTTGTTCCATTGTCTTCATACATTTGGATGTTTGCTCCATTGTTTTTATTTCCTCCATTTACATCCAAATTCAAATAATTACATTTTGATATTATATTATAATATCCATCTTCTGTTTCTTTTAATATCCATTGTTCTGAAGCACCATTATGAGTTCTATATTGTATTACATTAGCATAATTATCTTGTCCTGCATATAATACATCTAATGATTTATTTGAGTGTACTGCTGTTATTATATAGGCTGCAACATCTTTATTATATTTTATATCAAATTTCTGATATTCTTTTTTATTATTTTCCCATATATGAGCATTAGCTACGTCTCCATATTTTCCATCATCAATACTTATTACTTTTCTTTCATTTAACGCTGATTCTATATAATATGTTCCATCTTCAATTTTATCTGTTTTTAATTCTTCCACTTTAGTAAAACTGAATTTTTGTGCATCTGTCTCATTTCCTTGGTATAATTGGATTCTTGCTCTTTCAACAGCTCGTCCACCAGGGATATCTATGTATAAACCGCTACAACCTGATATTATATAATAATATCCTTCACCTGCGTCTTTTATAATCCATTGCTGTGCCATTGTGTTATTACTTGTATATTGTTGTAATTTTACGCCACTTTCAGTGCTTGCACCAGGAACATCTAATACTTTTAAAGAATGTTCAAATGTTATTGTATAATAACCATTTCCTATACTTGTAATTTTAACTTCTTGACTCTTATTTATTCCTCTTGCCTTTTGTGCTAATTGAATTTTAATTTCATCTTCTCTCGATTTATCTGGAACTTCTATAACCATATTTTCATCTATTTTTGAAGCAATAGTATATATACCATCTTCAAGTTGTTTATTATCTTGCTTTGCTATTCCTGTTCCTTTTAAATCCTCATTACTTTGTTCTTTAATAACATTGTCTTCATTTTTTGTTTCTTCTATTTCTAATTCAGTCACTGTTTCCTCTTCTTTTTTTACTTCTTCTCTTGTATCTTCTTCATTAATTGCATTTTCATCTTTATTTTCATTTTCTTTTATGTTTTTTTCCTTTTTATCATCAACATTTTCTTCTGTCAATTTTTCTGTTTTTTCATTTTCTAAATTTTCATTTGTTGTATATTCTTTTATATCATTTATATTTGAATATGCATAATTAATGGTTGGAAAAGCTACTGTGAAAATCATCATAAATATTATTGTCGCACTTAGAACTTTCAACAATCCTTTCTTCATATAAAAATCCTTCCTTTCTTTCTTCCAAATTTTCTACCTATATTATATATTTTTATTTATCGAAAATCAATATTTTTGATGTAAAAAAAATTTGGCAAAAACTGCCAAATTCCTTATGCCTTTTCTAAGACTTCTTTACACTTTTCTAATGCTGATTTTATTACTTTATCCATGTCATAGTATTTATAGTTTCCAAGTCTGCCTCCAAAAATAACATTTTTTTCTTGTTCTGCTAATTCTTGATATTTAGCAAATAAATTATTATTTTTTTCATCATTTACTGGGTAATATGCTTCATCACCCTTTTTCCAATCTTGTGGATATTCTTTTGTAATTACAGTTCCTTTGCATTTATTAAATTCAAAATGTTTATGTTCTATTATTCTTGTATATTTCTGATCATGACTTGTGTAATTTACAACTGCATTTCCTTGATAATTATCAATATCTTCATAAATTTCATTTTCAAACTTTAATGAACGCCATTCTAAGTTTCCAAATTTATAATCATAAAATTCATCCATCATTCCTGTATATAATACTTTTTCTGCCAATTCATTATATTTATCTTTGTTTTTTAAATAATCTACACCAAGTTCAACATCAGCATTGGCAAGCATTTTTTCAATTATTACATTATAACCACCAACAGGAATTCCTTGATATCTATCATTAAAGTAATTATTGTCATATGTAAATCTTACTGGTAATCTTTTTATAATAAATGAAGGTAAATCCTTGCAGTCTTTTCCCCATTGCTTTTCTGTATATTCTTTTATTAGTTTTAAATATATATCTTTTCCTATTAATGATATTGCCTGTTCTTCTAAATTTTTTGGTTCTGTTATATTGTATTCCGCTTTTTGTTCTTCTATTTTCTCTTGTGCTTCTTTTGGTGTTACAACTCCCCATAATTTAGAAAATGTATTCATATTAAAAGGTAAATTATAAATCTCTCCTTTATAATTTGCTATTGGAGAATTTACATAGTTATTGAATTCTACAAATTGATTTACATATTCCCATATTTCTTTATCACTTGTGTGAAATATATGTGCACCATATTTGTGTACATTTATATCATTTATATTTTCACAATATATATTTCCACCTATATGATTTCTTCTATCTATAACTAAACATTTTTTACCTTTTTTACTTGCTTCATATGCAAATACAGCTCCATATAATCCAGCCCCAACAATTAAATAATCATATTTTTTCATACCTATACCTCTTTTACCATTTTATATCTATTTTTAATTTGTTTATCATAAAGTTATATAATGCTAAAAATACTCTAAACAATCCAGATTTGTATATTTTTCTCATTATTGCAACTTTAGTATTAGACTTATGTTTCATGCAATATGATAATTTTAAATATTCTGATGTTTTCCAACTTGAAAAATTAGAATCTAAATATTCTTTGTTTTTCTTTAATTCTTCTTTAAAATTACTTGTTTTGTCTGCTGAAATTCTAAACATTAATGAAATTCCAAAATGTAAGAATGCCATTGCATCTAAAACAGGTAATAATCTTTTTCCAGCCTCTTCACTCTCATATATTTTTTTAACATCTAACATTGCTTTTTCTGTTGATTCTAATTGTTCTTTTTTTATTGTTGCCATTATTGAATCTGATCTTACCATATAATAATATAAACTATCACTTATGAAAGATATTTTATTTGTATTTAAATATGCCATTAGTAAGAACATCATATCATCAAATATCCTTGGTGGATTTGGTAAATTGTGCATATTTTTTAATACTTCTGCTTTATATAATTTATTCCATAATGCTGTATTTATAGATAATATGTCTTCTGGATTTTTCTTCATGTCTATTACTTTACCAGAAAATTGAGTCATTTCTGTAGAATATACATGTCCTGTGTCAACATCCACTCTATCAAACCCGCATACAGATATGTCAGCATCTGATGCTTTTGCTGCATTATATAATTTTTCAGCATAGTCTGTTGATATGTAATCATCTGAATCTGTAAATCCTATGTATTCCCCTTTTGCTATTGCTATTCCATCAAAACGCCCTTTCCAAACTCCTTCATTTTGTTTATCAATTATTACAATGTTTTTGTTTGGATATTTTTCTTTATATTCTTTTAATATATTTAAACAATTATCTGGTGACCCATCATTTATACATATTATTTCAACACCATCTAATGTTTGATTTACTAATGAATCCATACTTCTATTTAAATATTTTTCAACTTTGTAAACTGGTACAATTATACTTACTTTTATCTTTTCTTCCATAACTAGTTCTCCTTTTTATTTTCATATTCTTTTAATGCTATATAGTGGTCCAAATTTTTTACTTTTTCATTTAGCATTGATATTTTTAAGTTATTCATAAAATTTTCTACTAATAGAAAACCTATTATTACTAAAAACACAAAATTTACAGGTGCCATAAATCCTAATTTTATTGAAATCCATTCTACTGCATTAGAAAATATACTCATTAATATTAATAAAAAGCTTCCGATAATCCATATTATTGAATCTGCAACTCTCATTTTACACTGCTTTACTTTCTTTATACATAATATGAAAGAAAGTAAAGAGCAAATAATCAATCCTACTCTTAATACAAGTGACATTCTATTTTCCTCCTTTTTTTGTAAAAGCTCTTATGAATATAATTGAAAACATCATACTTAACATATATTCTATTGATTTAAATGCATTTAAATAGCTTTCTCCAAATTCTCTTTCTTTCATTTCAACTTGAACTTCTTGTACTGTAAATCCTTTTTTTATCATATACACTATTGTGTCTGGTTCAGGAGTTAAACTAGTATTTGTTATGAATTCTTTTATTGCTTTTTTGTTATATGCTCTCATTCCTGAAGTTGGATCTGTTATTCTTTTTCCTGTTACCAATTTTATTGCAAATTGAATTATATTGCTTCCTAACATTCTCATTGAATGTGGCTTTTTCTTTTTTTCAAATCTTGAACCTATTGCTATATCACAATTATCCTTTTCTATTTTTTCAACTAAATCCTTCAAGTATTTTGCTTGATGCTGCCCATCTCCGTCAAATTGTATTGCAATATCATAATCATTTTCATAAGCATATTTCATTCCGATTTGAATTCCACTTGTTAACCCATAATTTACTGGTAATGAAATCATGTTAAATTCATTTTTTTCACATACCTTTTTCGTATTGTCTTTTGAACAGTCATTTATTACAACATAATCATATTTTGTATTATTTTTTACATCATTTACTGTTTTTTCAATGTTAAGTTCTTCATTGTATGCTGGTATTATTATTAATACTTTCACTTTTAGTTCTCCTTATTTTTAAAATTTTCTATTTGAGTATATCTTAATAATTCTAATTCATATTTTTCTCTATTTTGCTTTACAACTGTATCTAGTATTACACCGCATTGTGCTATTATTAATGCAAATATCATTATTCCTGTAGCTAAAATAGCTGATGGAACTTTTGTTATAAAGCCTGTCCTAAAGAACTCTGTAATTACTGGTATTCCAACAAGTAATCCTATCACTACAAATATTAGTGATATTAACCAGAAAAATTGTCGTGGTTTAAAATCTTTAAACATTTTTATAATGGTTTTTAATACTTTTATTCCATCACTTACTGTATTTAGCTTTGAAGAACTTCCTTCTGGTCTGTCTCTATATACTATTGGAATTTCTTTTATTATAAATTTTTTATCAAGTGCATGTAAAGACATTTCTGTTTCTATTTCAAACTTAGGACTCATTACAGGCATTGTTTTTACAAATAATTTATTAAATACTCTATAACCTGTCATTATATCTCTTAAATCTGTTTTAAATGCAACATTTATTGATTTTTTTACCAAATTATTTCCAAATTCATGAAAATGACGTTTATTTTCTTTTTGGTATGTTCCATTTGTTAATCTATCTCCTATTACCATATCTGCCTCTCCATCAACAACTGGTTTTATTAATTTGTGTACTTCTTCTGCTGGATATGTGTCATCTCCATCTACCATTACATAAATGTCTGCATCAATCTCTCTGAACATACTTCTTACTACATTGCCTTTTCCTTGTCTGTATTCATGTCTTACAATGGCTCCATTTTTCTCTGCTATTTCTGCTGTTTTATCTTTTGAATTATTATTATATACATAAATTTCTGCATCTGGTAATTCTTTTTTAAAATCTTTTATAACTTTTTCTATTGTAATTTCTTCATTATAACATGGTATTAATACAGCTGTTTTCATTTTACTTTTCCTCCTTTATTTTCTTTATAAATTTTCCTATTTGATTTTCATCAATAGTATAAAACATTGCACTTAAAATTGCAAATATACTCATTGCTTGAATTTTGTATGTAAACCAACAGTGTATTGATGAATGGCCTGCAAATGCTATGTACCAAATATATGGAACTATTGATATACATAGTAATGGTATTATTACTTTAAAGTTTTTAACTTTCTTTCTATACAAAGCAAACATTATAGCCCAAATTATTGTAATTCCAATTAATATATATTTTGCTATTGGAATATAAAATATTTCAAAGTTTTTCTTTATTACTTCTAATCTCTTTACTGGATATTGTTCATTTCCATTTACTCTAAATAGTAATTGCTCTATTGCTAATGTAATTGCATCTTTTTTTAATATTATAGATGCAATTACCCATTTTGTAAAAAATATTAGTCCATATCCAATTGCCCATATAATACCTAATTTTATTATATAGATTACTAAATGTATAATTTTGTTTTTTTCTTCACATAATTTATCTTCTAATAATACTGCCAATATTAGAGGTAATCCTAATGTAACTAATGGATATGTTAATAAATCAAAATATGTTGCAAATGCTCCAATTATAAAAAATGTAATTGGTATATATTTTTGCTTTCCTTTTTTATATATTAACATTATTGCTATCATTGCAATTAAAGTTATTATAAATACACTACTATATTGAATAGACATAGGAATTAATGCTATATACATAAAACACATAGTTGTAGCTAATGCTATTACATATTTTATTCCTAATTGTTTTCCCATCATTGCAAATGTAATTCCCAATAAAACAATTATTATAAACATTAAAATATATCTTATTTCTAAATAATTAAAATACATTAATAATGGTCTTAATATAACTTGAATTCCATGCCAATACCTTGAATACTCATGGTTATTTAATTGATCTGTTTCTATATTTGTTTTTAATGCTGTTAATGCATTATCATTATTTTCATAAAATGAATTTTCAAATGCTTTTTCAAGTGTTCTTTGATTATTATATGTACCTTTGTTAAAAGCTATATTTAACATTAGTGTATCTGTGTGCATATCTAATGATGCACCTACACCAGTAAATAATGGTTTATTATTCCACTCTTTTTCTATTTGTTTTTCTGATTCTGCAATATGTCCTCTAATATTATAATCTGGTAATAAATAACTTGCTACTATTGCTGCTGAAAACAATATTGTAATTCCAATGTATATTAATAGGTATGAACATAGTTTCTTTAAACACTTTTTTAACTTATTTTTCATTTGATCATCTTTTCCTCTTCTTCTTTATTTTTCATTATAGGTACAAATATTGTTAAAGGTACCATCAATACAAGTATATATACATATCTTAAAGTAAATGCAATTGGTGTTGCTATCATTAGTGTCCCCCAGTTTAATAATGCTGGTACTAATATTAATAGATTTTTATATCTTTTATTTTTTATAGTTATTACAAAACTTAATAAAGATAACCATGCCCATAATGCTGCACTAATAAGTCTTATATTAGTTAATTGAGGTACTATTGATTTTCCTGTTAATTCCTCTATAAAGTTTCTTTGTGTTACTCCTGCAAATGGTTGTTCATTATTCCAATTCAAATATTGTATATATGAATTAGATGTTATTTTATTTATATCCCAATATCCTAAAGTATTTAGTAAATACTCTGCTACATAATATTTAGGATTTTGAACTAAAATTTGAAACCAAATTTTTATAAATTCTTTTTTATGTGTACTTAAAAATTCCTCATTAAAATTTTCATTCCATTTTATTGAATCCACTATATATGGTGAAAAATTGCTCTTTATTACATCAATTGGACATATTTGATTCATAAATTCTTTTTGTTTATCATTTATTTTTCCATCTTTAGTAATAACATAGCAAATTTGTTGTAATGGTATTCCTAAGCTCTCTGATGATTCAGTACTTACTCCAATTTTCTTATATATCGGACCTTGTATACAGTAAAAAACTAGTATACTGACTAAAGATGCTATTGTAAATTTTTTTAAATTGTCTTTTATTTGTTTTCTATATATTATTAAAATTAATATAGTAGTTCCAAATATTATATATATACCATTATTTCTTAAAAAAGCTACAAAAAACATACTTATTATATATTTTAATATTTCTACATTTTTGTTTAGATTTTTTGCATCTTGATAGATAATTTCCATTATTGATATTACATATGCTAAAAGTGCAGCTGAAAATATCGAATCTTTCCAATTTGACATTACATATAATGGTACTAATTTAAAAAACATAAAAAATGCCATTGTTATTATTAGTATTATTGGCTTAGCATTTCTTTTGTATAACCAATATATTAAATATGAAAACACTCCTGCCATAGCAATAATTTGTATTATTGATATTAGCCCCATCCCCCTTGTTATATCTCCATCAAACAAATCTATACTTGCTTTTATTGACAATGTATATAATAGAGGATGATGATTATCTATTTTATCAAGCCCTATTGATTGATTTATTGAAACTCCTGTATCGCCATATATACCTCCTGGAAATGCAGATAAAATATATGGTAACCATGCTAATATCAACATTACAAATATTATAAAATATATTCCAATATTTGTTTTTCTATTATTTTTTTCTTCTGTTTCTTTTTTGTCAATTTTATTATATATAATTTCTATAATAGTTAAAATAATATATCCTAAAATTGCAATTCCTAAAAAGTATATAAAATCTTTAGCTGTAATCTTATTAAAGTATACCTCACTTATTTTCGCGTAAATGTTTGGGTTAAACACTAATTTTTTATCCAATAATAGCATAAATGAAAATGCTATTACAAATAATATTTTACATATTCTATATATCCATGTACTATTTTTATAATTTTCAATTATATCCTCTTTCATTTTTCCTCCTAGTATTATACTAATATACTTTGCATAATTCCTAACATTACAAAAATCCCACTCACAATTGTTATATTAAAATTTCTATTTTCTTTGTTTTTTACAATTATATTATTACTTGACAAGCAGAATAATAGTAATGGTAATATTGGAATAATATACCTAGTCTGATATCCTCCAATATTTAGTGAACCTACTGGTGAAAAAGATAAATATAAAACTAAACTTGTCATTCCATATACAAATAAAAATGTTAATATCATTACCACTTTATTTGAAATTTTAAAATTATAATCATCTTCTGTTATTGCTACATATAACATAAATAACATTAATGGAATTAAAACCACTTGACAATTTTCTGTAAAGAATTTGTCATCATGTAACATCTTATACCAATTCATATTTAAAAATGTATTTTTTATATGATTTGCTGCTACTTTTATGTCTAATACAGGATTATGTAATATACTGTTTATTTGACCTGATACACTTATATTTCCGGCTGCTCTTGCATCTTCTTTTATATGTGTATTTTTTACAGTTATAACTCCTAATATTAATATTATTACTGATATTATTGATACTATTGTTATAATTGGTAAATATTTTTTGTTTTTCTTTAATGTTGCTTTAATAGGTAACATTAAAGCAATACAACCTACTAATATGTATGCCATTGATTTGGCTGTTAACATTAATAAAAATAGTCCTATTAATATGCCAAAATCTTTAATATTAATTGTTTCTTTTTCATGTTTCAATTTTAAACAATATGCAATAAACATTGCAACTGTTCCTATACAATATCCATCATTTGAATATGTCGCTGCTAATATCAAAGCCATTGGCATTAAAAATATAACTACAAATATATTTTTCTTATAAGGAATTAATTTCAGTGCTATTGTAATTAAAAAAGTATAAAAAATCAAATTAAATAGTCTACCCATAATATATATGTCAATTATACTTCCTCCTAATGTTTTGCCTATAAATATTCCTAATGCCGCAAATATATATCCTAAGCAATTATAATCTGCTGGAGTTGACGGAATATCAGATTTATTAACATCTTGTGTAATATTAGGTTCATATTTTTTTTCTAAAAATGGATTTATTGTTGTAAATTTTGATAATTGTGGTAATTGTTCTATACTTGTATCTGTTATTGGATTACTAGCATAATTAAAATTTCCATATGCTATATTAAATGCAGTCATAAAATGTTTTTTCTCGTCAATAGCATGATTAAAATTTGTTGATATTGAATATACCATGCCTAAGTTGATTGCTATTAATATAAAGTTTTTTAAGACATTATTAGATATATACATCATAACAATAGCTCCCATTAAAACAGCAATCATTCCTATAGACATACCTCTAGATAATAATGGAAATTTGGCTATAACTATACTTGCAGTAATAATTATTAAAATCCCAACCAACAAATATATATATGTAAAAATTTTTTTATACCTATTTTTTCTAAATGTCTCTATTGACTCTTCGATAAATTTTTTTCTAAATATTCCTATAAAACTTATTATTGTCACATACATTATTAATCTGCATAAAGAAAAATTGTATGTGATTTTTTGAAAATTCCCACTGACTATCATTGGCATATTACTCGCATTACAGTAACAAAGTTCAAATATTATCATTGCAATTATGTATATTGCAAATGTTAAGATATTTATTGCTTTTTCATTAAAATTTGGAAGTCTATATTTTCTTTTTTGAATTGAGTTTTGCTCATCCATATTTTTCTCCTTTAATTTATTTTGTTATAATTAATCTTAGGTAAATCAGTATCTAGTCTATAATTTCTGTTATAATAAGGATCTCCTTTAGCAATTACCTTAGACCATCTTTTTACAAATAGTTCATATTCTTTTGCAAATCTTTTTTGTTTTTCTGCATTTTCTGTATCTTCTCCTCTTGATTTTGATTCATAATGATATGCCTCAATAAATGGATTATATACAATTAAATATTTAGCAGTTCTAACTTTTAAACAAAAGTCAACATCATTGAATGCTACGGCTAATTTTTCATCAAATCCTAGCATGTCTATATATAATTGTTTTCTTATCATAAAACATGCCGCTGTAACTGCACTTAAATCTTGAACTATATTTATATAATCATCTTTTTGAAAATCTTTTTCTGAAATTTCTCTATTTCTATGTCCAGCTAATCCTCTTGTTCCTATTGTTACCCCTGCATGTTGTATTGTTTTATCAGGAAAATATAATTTTGCACCACATATTCCAACATCTGGTCTTTGAGCATACATAAGCATTTGCTCCATCCAATCTGTAGTTATAAATTCTATGTCATTATTTAACATTACTATATATTCTCCATTTGAACATTCTACACCATAATTTACAATTGCTGAATAATTAAAATAATTTATATCATATTTAAACACTTTTATTCTTTTATCTTTTTGAATTATTTTATCATAGTATTCAAATGTTTCTTTATTTTTGCTGTTATTTTCTACAATTATTACTTCATAATTTGAATATGTAGACTTTTCCAATGATTTTAATAATTTATCTAAATCATCTATATGATCCATATTGGGAATCACTAATGAAATCAATGGATTTCCATTTATTTTGTAATTAATTTTATATTGTCCTTTAAACATTCCATCTTGTATATTATCATATTCAAGATTCATTCTTTTTAAATGTTTTTCTATAATTTTCTTTTCGTCTACAATATCAATATTCATATTTTCTTCTGTTTCATGATACAATATTTTTTGTATATGTTCTATTTTTCTTGTTTTTTCACTAACTTGCAAAAGTATATCATATATTATAGTTTTATTTAAATTTTCTAGCATTTCTTTATGAACTTTTAAAAATGTAGTTTTTACAGCAATAAATCCTCCTATATAATTTTGAGAAATTATAGTATCTCTGGCAAATCCTGGCTTAAAATGTGGTTTCATCCTTTGCCCACTTATCATTTTATCATTATCTGAATAAATTAATATACTATCTCTGTATTCAATTGATTTTACAAGTTCATACAATGTAAATGGCATCAACTCTATATCTTTACCAATAAAAACAATATAATCACTGTTAGAATTATCAATAATATTTTTTATATTATGTTTTTCCAATACCGAAATTTGATATTTGGTATATGTTTGTTCTTCTATGCTTTTTATAAGTTTTTCATTGTCATTACATATAATTTCAAATTTTAGATTTTGGCATGACTTATATTCTTTTTGTTTTTCCAATTCTTCATTACTTGGTTCATTATTTGCTATCCATGTCGCATATTCATCTAAAATAATTTTTCCAAACCTTATTTTATTAATACAAGTTGAATATAAGCCTTTAAATCCATTGTTTTTTATATATCTTAATACAGATTTAAAATTTGATATATTAATTGCTTTTATGACCTTTTTTATTTTTCTTATTAGAGAGCCCATTATTCATCCTCTTTCTTTATTATTTCTTTATCCCCATTTTTCCTAATATATTTTTTACTTTTCTCTTTCCTCTTCTTAAGAATCTATAAACTTTTCCGTGTTCATCTTTATATATAGGCTGTGTTTGAGCTAATTCTTGTGAAGTTTTAATTGATTCTTCACTTGCCAAAAAAGCTTCCTTTTTATATAATTTTTCTATTTGTGGTAAATTATTATAATCTGTTTCTAACATATCTTTTACAGCCTTTAAGAAATATTCATAGCCTTCTTCTAAAGGATATGATTTCATAAATTCCTTACCAAATTCAGACATTTTTTTTGCAATATCTGGATTATCAATTATATATGCTATTGCACTTGCTATTGCTTCTGGTGTTGGTTGTGCTAATAACACTCCTTCGTCAGGCAAATCATATATGTTATTTTCTTTATATAGCTCTACTACTGGTAATCCTGCTGCCATCATTTCAAATGGTATTCTTGATGGATTTGATGCACTCATACACAAACCTACTTTACATTTATTATATAATTCATTACATTGTTTAATTGGAATTATATTTAAGTTTTTACATTCAAATTCAAAAGTAGCTGGCATATTAGAACCATATAAATATATTTGTATATCAGGTTTCATAGCTTTTAATATCTTCAAGGCTTTTAATCCTATGTAATCACATCTTCTTGGTTTTTCCGGTTGATATACATAGCATATTGCATTTTCTTTTTTTACATTTTCTAGTGGCTTATATGTATTCAAATCAGCTCCAAATGGAAAATATTCTGCAGGTTGGTTAAATTCTGCTTGCATTTTATGTGATAACCATTTTCCTATTGTTACAGGTAAAAATCCATATCTATAAGAATTTTCTGTAATTAAATATTGATCACCCATTGGGAAAAACCATGGCTCATAATCTTGTATAAAATATGCTTTTTTCTTTGCTGGTAGTTTCTTTACAAATTCAACTGTCTGCCATCCTGTTGCAAACATTAAATCATAATCTTTTTTTATATCAAATCCAACATATACTCCTGCTGTACATGGTTCATACCAGTCATTTATCTTTTGTCTTACTATTTCTGAAGTTGATACACCATCTTCTTCAAAAAACAAATCACATTCATAACCTGCTCTTATTAATGCATTTACATTTTGAATAATTGTTCTATGTCCACCTGATCCCTTTCCTGGATGAGGTATTACCCATGCAATTTTCTTTTTTCCATTATCTTTTTGTGGCAATGATGCCTGCATTAAATCTCTTCTCATTTGTTGTTTCTTTTTAATTTCTTCTGGTAATTCATATAAACTAGATATTTCATCTTGTATTCTACAAATTTCTCCATATTCAATTTCTGCTTTTATATCAGTACATACAGAGCTTCCATGTTTTCTATAATAGTTTAGTGCATTAGTATTCCAACTTATTTTTCCGTTTTTTAATACATTATAGTAAATATACCAATCTCCGGCTACTCTGAATTCTCCTGCTTTTTCAAATATTTCAGAATAATCTTGTTTTTTCCACATTACACTTGATACATTTAATATTGTGTTTGTTACACTTAAATGGTTTATTATCTCTTCTTTTCCTGTCCATATATAAGATTTATTCCATTCTCCTGTTCTACACATGTCATACCAATCATCACATCTTGAACGAATAAGGTTATTTTCTCCATCAATTTTTGCAGATTCACAATATGATAAAACCATTTCCGGATCATCAAATGGTTTTATTAATTCCTCTACGAAATTATCTTCAGCAGAATCATCTGCCTCTGCAATCCAAACAAATTCTCCAGTTGCTATATCAAATCCTTTTTTCCATTGTTTAAATACACAACCACCACTATTTTTTTCGTTAATAATAAATTGTACCTTTATTTCAGGATATTCCTTTTTTATTTTTTCTATCTTATCATTTATAACTTGTACACTATTGTCTGTAGAACAATCATCTAAAATAATTAGTTCATATATTGGGTAAGTTTGCATTAATATTGAATCTATTCTTTCTATTATGTAATTAGCATAATTATAATTAGGTATTATAACACTTACCTTTTTAGGATTTTCTATCTTTAATTTTTTCTTTTGATTTTTGTATATATCAATTTTCTTACTCATATATAAACATCCTTTCTGTACTATTTAATAATTTTCTTTATTTTTCTTTTTACCTTATTATAAAATGTATTGTTTATTTCATTTTGAAGTTTATTTTTTTCTTTGTTTATTTTATTTATCTCATCTTGTAATTGTTTATTTGTTTCTTTTAAATTGTTATTTTCAAGTTGTTGTGCTTCAAATCTTTCATTTAAATTTTTTATTTCGGTTTGTTGTGCTTCACTTCTTAATTGTAAGTTGCTTAACTCTTGTTTAGTTGCATCTATATTAAAATTATGATTTTGAGAGTAAAACTCCCATACAGTATCATCTCTAATTTTTTCTTGAATTTTATTGTCTAGTTGCTCAAACAATTTCAAATATTGCCTTAAATTATATTTATCAAATAATTTTTCTATTGATATAAATCTCCTTAATGATATTGTATATATTATTGATCTATATAATATGTATTCAACTGGTAAATTAGGTTCATTCCATTCTTGATCAAAGAAATAAAATTGATTATCAATTAAAAAACAATTTTTTAATGTCATATCCCACATTCCATTTTTTACAAAATTCAAATCTTGTATAATGCTTTTATCCTTAACTTCAACCTCATATTTCCCAAATACTGTGTTTTCATAATTGTTTTCTTTATATGTTTTTACAGATATTTGTTTTATATAATTTTTTATAATATTGTCAAATTCTTCTACTTGTCCTTTTTCTAATTTTTCCGTTAATACATTATTTAATAGATATTTTTGTTCTATATATTTGCTTTTTATTTTATCCTCGTCTATATAATCTACAGTTTTTATATTATTTTCTTGTAATATTTTGATGTTATTTTTTATATTTTCATAATGCTCTTCTGCTTTTTCATTTACAATTTGTTTTTCTACATAAGTATTTGATATTTTGGTTATTAATCTGTATTTTTCTTTTCTTAGATTGTTAAATGATATATAATTATATGTAGTATCATATTCTTTTTCTTTCTTTATTACTTCTACTAAAAATGAATTTGCAAAAAAGGTAAACATATCTTTATCTGTTTTTAATATCTCTCTAAATACATCAATTTCATTAAATAATATATCTGATTTTTCAGTATAATATGGATTATATTTATCAATACTGTTATATTCTGGTAATGCATCATCTGAAAATATAACATTAGGTCTTCTATAATCAGGAAGTGGATAATAAAATCTTGTTTTATATCCTATTTCATTTAATTGTGTTTCTATATATCTTTTGGTATATGTCTCAATTTTTTCATATTCGTTATTATATCCCAATAAACTTGTAAATTTCTTTTCTAATATGTTCTCAGGATTTCCTGCCCAAAATCTTAATCCAAACTTGTTATCTACTGCTAACAAAATTCTTCCATCCATCTCTAAAAAAGCTTCTAATCTTCTAACTAGATTTTTCAAATTTATTTTTTCATTTTCATTTATTCCTATTAATATTATTATATCAAACTTTGCATCTATATTTTCTAACTCTTCTATTTTGCTAATTTTTTGAATACTAGAACATTTATCAATTAAAAATTTTGTTAATTCTTCACTTTTATTTCCCACTTCTAATACTTTTTGTGTTTTATTAAATGGATACCAGTTTAATATATTAGGGCTTTGAAATATTTCCAACTTTTTCCCTCCTTGAATTGAAATTTTTATCTTTCTACTTTTTCTACTTTTATCTTAGAGTCTAGCCTCATTAATCCTACTGTATCTTTTGTTGATAATACTTCAATTAATAATGCATCATATTTTCTATTTAATACTTCCAATTCTCCTTTATGATTGAAATGTGTACAACTAAATGATAATGTATATTTACCTGGTGCTACATTTATAACTTGTTTGAATTCTGCTGTTACTATATCACCTTTTTTATATTCTCCTGTAGCTACCTTTTCTATCAATGTATTAGTTCCTGCCATTTCCAATCCTTTAAAGTCCTTAACTGTCATTGTAAATATAGGTTCTTTAACATCTTGTTTAAATAGAATCTTTGATTTTAAAACTACCGTTTTATCATTTTCTAATACTGAAATATAATTTCCATTCTCATCAAACATACCATAGTCTATTACCTGTGCTGCACCATTTCCATAATCTATTAAATTAGGATTTTCATTAAAATGTGTTTTCCATTCTTCTCCAATTACTTCTTCATTGCTTTTATAATTTGGATTTTCTTCAAGTATTTGACTGTCTGTTTGAAGTCCTGTTTTGCTTTGTTTTTCATCTAATCCAACTATAATTTTCTTATATTTTTCTACTCCTTCTTTTACATCCCCATCGAATATCTTTCTTCCAGAGTCTATTATTATTGTTCTTGTACAGTTTCTTAAAATATCAGTAATGCTATGTGTTACAAACAATATTGTTTTTCCACTTTCTTTAAATTGTTGAAATTTCTTAAAACATTTTAATTGAAAAGACATATCTCCTACAGATAATACTTCATCAACTATTAGTATGTCTGGGTCAACATTTATTGCACAAGCAAATGCAAGTCTAGCAAACATTCCTGATGAATATGTTTTTACTGGTTGATATAAATGATCACCAATATCCGCAAATTCTATAATCTCTTGTTCACGACTTTTTATTTCCTCATTAGTTAACCCCATAACTTGCCCATGTTGATAAATATTTTCATATCCTGTTAATTCTTGATTAAATGCTGTTCCTAATTCTAGTAATGAGCTTATTTTTCCTTTTGCTTCAATGGTACCAGAAGTTGGAGTAACTACACCTGTAATCATTTTTAATAATGTTGATTTTCCAGCTCCATTTTTTCCTAATACACCTAGTACTTCTCCTTTTTTTACTTCTAAATTAAAGTTATGCATGGCTTCAAAAACCCCATGTCTTTCTACTGCTGGAAATAATGTTTCTATTATTCTATCTTTCTTTCTAGCAAACATTTTATACCCTTTTGAAAGTCCCTCAATTTTTAATACCACTTCTGATGACTTCTCATTCTTTTCATTATTCATATTTCTGTTTTATCTCCTTTTTAGTAATTTTAGTATCTCATATCTTATTTTAAATATACCTCTACCGATAAATGGCATATTCATAATAATAAAGTTTTCAATGTAGTATATTGGTGTTTCTGTTTTGTACAATTTATGGAATATCCCCCAACCTTTAAAGTTAATATTTTTTTTATTTTTTATGTCATTAAAATAATTAAATGCCTTTTTATTTTGTTCTTGTAACTCTTTAGAAAACTTGTCCTTATTATTTACATATGTTCCAAAGACCCCTAATTTTACATTTATAAATAATTCTCTTACTTGCTCTAATTTTTCAAATCCATGAGATATTTTGTTTGTTCCAACTTGATTATTGCCATGTTGTCTATACTTAATATATTTTTCTGGCATATATGTCAATTTCCCATTTAAAGCTACTATAAGACCAATCCAATGATCATGTATTAAATATTTAGATTCTGTTGGTATTGGTATTATCTTTTTAATAAATTCTTTTTTTGACAATACCGTACATCCTGTTACACAATTATATAAATAATTTACTTTATAACTATCTATGTATTTGTTTATTTTTCTATTTAACAACATAAAATCACCAAATGATGAATATAATGTTTCTAATTTTTCATCAACAACTTCTAAATCTCCAAATACCAAATCTGCATTTTGTTTTTTTAATGTTTCGATTGATTTTTCTACTTTTAATGGTAACCATACATCATCTTGGTCTGCTAACATATAAAATTCGTCTTCTACTTTTTCTAACAAAAACTCTATATTTTTTACTACTCCTCTATTTTCTTTATTTAAATATATTTCTATTCTACTGTCTTTTTTTCTATATTCTTCTAAAATTTGAGGTGTAGAATCTTTTGATGCATCATCTGATATTATTAATCTTATATTTTTATATGTTTGGTTTAGTATACTTTCTATTTGTTCTTTCAAATATTTTTCTCCATTGTATGTTGCCATTAATATATCTATTTTCTCTTCCATTATTTTTCCTTTCTATTTTTAAAAACAACTCTTTTTTGTGCAATAAAACTGAAAGAATATAAGATTATTTCTGTAATTATTTTTGATATTACTAAATTAATTCCAATTATTGTATTCAATAAATTTAATATTAAATAATTAAATATCATTATTATAATTACTAGACTAAAGTATTTTCCTGCCATTCTTATAGCATTTTTGCTTTCTTTTTTGTCAAATACATAGTTCTTATTTAAGACAAAATTAAATATAGAACTTATACTTCTAGAGCAAATAACTGCAAGTAATAAATTGTTGAAAAACATTTGAAAAATCATTAATAGCACAAAGTCTATTATTGCAGATAATACTGAAGATATTAAAAACTTACAAACTGGCTTGTAAATTAATATTGAATCTCTTATTACTCTAAAATGAGAACATTCATTTTTATCTTCATATATTGTCTCTATATCAATTTGTGTATATGTTATGCCTTCTTCTTTCATCTTTAGCAAAATATTAAATTCATATTCATATCTATTTCCATCAATTGCAAGTAACCATTCAAATATTTTACTTGAATATCCTCTCAATCCTGTTTGTGTATCTCTTACTTTCTCTCCAGTCATAGCATAAAATAATATCTTTGATATATTATTTCCAAATTTACTTCTAAACGGAATATTTTCCTTTTTAAAATTTCTTATGCCTAAAACAATATCTTTTTTATCTTTTTCTAATTCTTCACATATTCTTAAAATATCTTTTACTGTGTGTTGCCCATCTGAATCAGCACATACACATCCTTGTTTTTCATTATTTTTTATCAAATATTTAATTCCTGTTTTTATTGCTGCCCCTTTTCCTTGATTTGTTTGATGTTTTAAAACTGTAACTCCTTTAGTTTTTAAAGTTTCGAAAATTTCGTTATAATTTTCCCCACTTCCATCATTAACTACTATTATTGGAATATTGGTTAATTCTTTTATTTGTTCTACTAAATTAACTAATTTTTCATTAGGTTCATAAGATGGTATTAATATTTTCATATAAATCTCCTTTAATAAATATAAAGAATGTCGCTTATTTCTCTTTCTCCGTCTCCTGGTTGGCTGGATATATTTACTTTTTTATTCATAAAGTACATATTAGCAGAATTTCCTCCATCTAAATTATATGCTAGTTCACATCCAAGATTTTCAAATATTTGTGCAAATTCATTTAATGTTACACCTTTACTATATCCTTCTTTTCTTCCATCAACTACTATAAAACAATAATGATTTTTATTATAATATCCTATTCCAGTTCTTGGATTTTCAGTTGCTATATTTCCTCTTATAAGATTATCACTATCTACTGCATATGTTTCATAATTTGCATCTGCTTTACCATTTCTTACCAAAACAGGTCCAAAAGACAGTGTACCTTTTACACCATTTTCTATAAGTTCTTCTGCTGTCGTACTTTTTTCGTCATATGTCTTCATTGTTCCATCTTTATAGATTGCTAGTCCTTCTCTTGCTGGAACATTTCTATAAATTTGAGAATCACTTATTATAATTCCATCTTTTCTAAAAGCATAGTAATCACCATTAATAGCTAAAATAGCATTATTTCTAGAAGAAAGTGTACTCATCTTTTCAATTATGTTTGTTCCAATTTGATCTTTTGCAAATGCTTTTTTGATTCTATCTGGATTTTCTATTTTTATATCTGCTATATAATATGTAACTTTATCTTTTCCTTCTCCTTCTTCTTTTTTGTCTATCTTTATTTTAACTTCATTACTTGTATATGTATTTTCGGTTATTTCATATTTTTCTTTATTTTTTTCTATTTGAGTATTGACAATTTTTGAATCAACTCTTGGTATTAAATATCTATTTACTAAATATACGACAAAAATTATAAACAAAATGCCTATCATACCCAATGCATACTTTACTATTTTTCTCTTTATGTTTTTTTCTTTCATTTTAATTTATAATATATTAACTATGTGAATATATTTACTCCTTTCACGATTACATATTCTAATTTTTACAATACATCTGCAAAATCTTTTTTGCTCTTTTTAAATATATAATTTCCCCATACAAATACAATTATAGTAATAACCCAAAATATAAGTGTATAGATTCCATGTCCACTTGTTACTATATTTCCTGTTCCCATAAAACTTTCTCTTAAGCCTGTTACTAGGTATGTAAATGGTAAACATTTCATAACTCTAGTTATTGTATGATGCTCTGCTATCATACTCAAATCCCAAACTACTGGTGTAAGCCACATTCCTATTTGCATTATAATTCCTAGTAAATTTGAAAAGTCTGGCACTAATGTTGCTACAGCTGATGTAAATCTAGTTATTGCAATTAAAAATGCATATACTGCAAAAATCATATATATTAACTGTAAAATATTAGGTACAAATTTAAATGCCATACAAACTACTGTTGCAATTGCTAGTAAAAATAAAGAAACAAATGAGTTTGCTAGTAATGATATAATAGGTATTATATCTACTGGAAATACTACTTTTTTTACTAAATAGCTATATCCTCTTATTGCATTACTTGCTCCTATAACTCCATCATTAATTGTCATCCACATTGCCATTCCAGGCATAAACCATACAACATATGGTGCACCTTCTGGTCCTGTTTGCTTGAATATGTATTGAAATACTATTACATACATCATCATAAATACAAATGGCTGTAAAAATCCCCATACACTTCCTAAACTTGTATTTGCAAATCTATTTTTAAAATCGTTTTTTCCTAATTGCCATGCTAACCTTTTGTTTTTCCATAATATCTTTATAAATTCCATATTTCCTCCATTGTTTTATATATTTTCCCTTTTATTACATTTTCTCTTGCTATTCTACTATAAGAGCTATTTAAAGTCAACAATTAGACCATAAATAGCTCTCATTTTTTTATTAAATTTTTGTACTCAAAATTGTTTTAAAAACTTATCCAATTTTACTAAAATCATATTCTAAATTTTAAATACCCCAGAACTGGAAAGTGAAACAAAACGCACTCCCTAATCATTTTTTTTCCTTGATTTTTTCCAGCCAAAATCTTGAAAAAAGCCTTTAAATTCCAATTAATTTTATATGAATTTAAAATATTATTATAGTACTTTTCTGCTTCTTCAATAAACTGCTCGTCCTTTTTTATAGAAACATATTGTTTGCACATTTTAATACCACCAAGATATGCTCTATTAATTGCATCTTCTCTATACTTTAAAAATGCCTTATAACTTTTACCATTCTCTTGTTTCCACCTATTCAAATTCTGATTTAAACTTCTCCCTCCGAAAACATTTGTCCCATGTAATCTATAGTCAAAAAGAGGTTCTTTTATATAGTACATGCCTTTTCCTTCATTTGCAATAAATGCTGCAAGCCAATCATGTGCAATAACATCATTTTTAAATGGTAACATTTTATCTCTAACTGTTTTTGTAATAATCTGTGAACATCCTATTCCAACACATCTTGAAATAGCTAATTTACTTTTTCCTTTCACTAATGGAACATTTTTATATTTAAAATAATCATCTTGAAGTACAACTCCATCTTCATCTACTTGTCTACAGTTACAATACACCATATCAACATTTTCTTCTTTTATTTTTTTTAGGCTCTTTTCCACCTTTTCTTTACCCCAAACATCATCATGATCTGAAAACATTATATAATTTGCAGTTGATTGTTGTAACAAAAATTCAAAATTTTTGTTATATCCTAAATTTTTAGGTTGAATATATAATTTTATTCTATTATCTTTTTTCTCATATTCTTTTAATATTTCTGCAACTTTTTTATCACTAGACTTATCATCACTTATATATATTTTTAGATTTTTATGTGTTTGTCTTAATATACTCTCTATTTGCTTTCTTAAATATTTTTCATTTGTATTATATGTTGCAACTAATATATCAACTAATTCTTCCATATAATATTCCTTTCAATTTGTATGTTTTTATCTATTCTTAATATTGCTTTTCTAGTTTTTCATTAAAATACAATTTTGCTATCAACTTCAATTCATTCAATGATTCAGCTTTTAAATTAAATGAATATAACTTCTTTGCAGGGGCCATTACTATGTATTTTATAGCACTAGCTGTGCTTTCACTCATTTGTAAACATCCTTTATCTTGTTTGCTACATATTTTACATTTAAATCCATTATCTTTTAAACTAAAATACTGTAACTCATCTTTTTGTTTGCAATTTGTACATTCACTTATTCTTGGTGTAAAGCCTAAAAAACATAATAGTTTAATTTTAAATATACTCATTATTAGTTCTGCATCCTTATCAGTTTCTGATAATGTATATAATGTATTTAAAAATAATTGCAAAATTTTGTAACAATTTTGATTTTCTTCTGTAACATCTTTTACTATTTTGGTAATTTCTACCGCATAATTCAATTTATCTAAATCTGTTCTTAATTTGTAAAACACTTCTATTGTTTCACAAGAATTTATATTATATGTATTTGCACCCTTGTACATTAAATACTCACCAAAACATAAAAATTGTGTGCCTGCAAGTAAGGCGCTTCTTTGTCTTCTAGCGCCTTTTGCAACACACGAAATCTTGCCCAATCCTGGTGTTAACATTGTAAGCATTTTATCATAATCGCCTAAGTTATTTTCAGATATTATTATACCACTCATTTTTATTGTTCCCATTTTGTTCCTCCATTTGTTGTATTCCGCTTCCTATTTTTTCTTCTATGTCTTGTATTTGTTTTAATTCTAAAAAAGTATTTATATCCCCTGTATTTTTAAAGATATTCCATGCAATTTTTTTAATCATAAGCTCACTTCCTCTAATTCTATCTTTCGCAATTACAATATAAATTATTCAAAAATTTAAAATGCACTATAATCATAAATTTTATAGATATTTGCATTATTGAAGTTTGAATTTTTTTATAATTGTTGAATCATCTTGCCAATCTTCTTTAACTTTTACCCATGTTTTTAAATTAACTCTTGTTCCAAAATTCTTTTCCATATCAATTCTTGCTGATTGACCTATACGTTTTAACATCTTACCATCTTTTCCTATAATTATTCCTTTATGAGAGTTTCTAAGGCAATAGATTGTTGCCTCTATATCATATAAATTTTCACCTTTTTGGTTTTTCCTAAACTTCATTTTTTCCACTTCAACATATATCCCATGTGGAACTTCATCTTGTAAAAATGTAAGTGCTTTTTCTCTAATTGTCTCTTCAGCAAGTTGTCTTAATGTCTGGTCTGTATATTCTTCTATATTATAATATGCAGGACCAGGTTTTAAGTTCTTTTCAATTTCATCTAAAATAATATCTCTATATTTTTCTTTTAAAGAAGATATAGGAATAACAGCTTTAAAGTCATATTCTTTTTGATATATATCTATTAATTGTAGTAATTTTTCCCTTTTAACTAAATCAATTTTATTTATTATCAATATAGCTTTTTTATGAGATTTCTTTATTTTTTCAAGAATTTTCATATCTCCTCTGCCAATTTCTTCACTTGTAGCTTCTATTACAAATAATATCAAATCAATTTCATTTATAACTCCAAATGACGTCTCTACCATGGTTTCATTTAACTTTGTTTTTGGTTTATGAATTCCAGGCGTATCTATGAATATTATTTGTGAATCTTTTCTATTTACAATTCCTTTTATTGCTGTTCTTGTTGTTTGCACCTTGTTTGCTGTAGCTGCTACTTTTTCTCCTACTAGCATATTTAATAATGTAGATTTTCCCACATTTGTTCTTCCAAGCATTGCAACAAATCCTGATTTAAATTCTGCCATTCTTTTTCCTTTCCATGGGCAATTGGGGGTCGGTTCCATTTTTGCCCTTTGCCTATTCTTCAATCTCTTTAACACCATATTCTAATACGTTTATTGTTTTTATAATTAATTTTGAAGCAATATCATTTTCATCTTCTAATCTTCCAACTCTAATTACTTTTTTACTTTCAAGTATTATGTCTGTATCTAAAATCTTCACCAACATTCTTGTGTCTTTATCCATTCCAACTGGTAAAGTTTTATTTTGATTATCATAGTACACACAATTTGAAAATGCAACTGCTTTTACATTTTTGTCAAAATTCATCTTATATAAATTTACTTTTCCACTTTCTGTACTCATTAGTGAATCTTCAATTTCTTTTTCTGGATTTAAATTAAATATATTAAATTCGTTTGTATCAATATTTTGATCTTCTTCTATCCATTTATAACCTGCAATTTCTTGTTTTAATACATTTTTGTCTATGGCTTGATCTATTATCTTTATAGCCTCTTCTAATGCTGCTTTATATTCTACAGTTTTTAATGATTTTGAAATTCTTAATATAGAATATTTATTTTTAGGATGTTCCCTATGAGACTTATTTGCCAATTTTGTTATTTTTCTTGTATCTTCTGACAATCCACCAAATATATCAATAGCCTCTTCTTCTGTAATATCTTTTTCATTTTGTAAATCTTTTTTTATTTTTTTCATATACTGTTCAACTTCTTTTGCTGTTGTATTATCAGTTTTTAATTTATTAATTATTTCTAGTTGGTCTGTGGTAGTTAAATAAATATTGTCTAACTCTTCTTTCGAAAGTTCCTTCCTTTGTGCTTTGTCCATTGTTTGTCCAAATTCTTCAAAATCTTCTTCATAATCAAATATTTTTGAATGTGGCTTTACATTTATTGTTTCTTCTTCGCCTTCTTCTAATGCTTGTACTTCATCTTTATTGCTATATTTCCAAAATTCAAATATGCTTTTTTTATGGCTATCAATTTCATTTATATATGCTGTTGCATTTTCTATTTTTTTAACTAAGTTAAGATTTTTTAGTTTTAGTGCATTTATGTCTAGTTTAGTGTTTTTTAAATTTGTTTCTTTCTCATTTGCTTCTTGACCTTTTTGCAATAATTCATCAAGTGTATACTGTGCTTTTATTTTTTCGTCTATTTCCTTTATTTCTGGTACATCTTCTGGTTCTTCTTCAACAATTTCTTCTTTTTGTTTTGTCTTTTTTCCGCTATATTTAAAGAAATACTTTACTTTTCCAAAAAATGTTTTCTTACACTCCAAAAATGTTGATATCTGCTTTTCTTTACTCAAATATTCAATCTCTAAATCTTGTGATTGTCTTTTTAATCTTCTTACTTTTGCTTGTAATAGATTGTTTTCTTTAAAAGCATTTTTTTCTTTGTCTAGCAAAATCTTATATTCAATATTTAACCAATCACTTAAATCATCATATTTCATTAAATCATCATTATAATAAAATTCTAAACTTCCTTGTTTATCTATTCTAGTATTAAATTTATAGTAATTAGGTAATTCTGATTGCAATATAAATAGTGCTTTTACTAATTTAAAAAACTTTGTTGCTTCAATTTTGTTTGATAGTTTTACTTTATATTCTGATTTTATTGTTCCATATACTTCTGTTTCTCCAACTATTTGTATAGTTACTTTTTCATTTTTGTCATATACTTCATAAATTGATGGCCAATCTTTTGTAAAAAGCCATAAATAATTTTCTAAACTCTGTATCTCTGTTTTATTTAATAATTCTCTGGTATAGTCTGCATTACTAATAGGTACAAATATTCTACCTGCTTTTTTCTTTTCTATTTGTTTTTTTAACACATAAAAAAAAGTTGAATAATCATTATCTTCTGTTGGGACAATCATAAAATATTGATTAGTTGATGATGAATAATATATTTGCCATAAATAATTTCCTGAATATCTTACTTTAAATGGTATCTTTTTATTAATTAATTGCTGTTCTTGCTCTATTTTCTCTATATCTTCAATTTTTACTTCTTCTAACATTCTTATAAATGTTGCATATCTTTCCTGATTTTCTTCACTCTTTGAATCTAAATAATTTGCTAGTGGAGTTGCTTTTGAATACTTTTCTTTTATATCGTCTAATCTATTTGTTGGTGATAATAATATCTGTATCTCTTTTGGCGAAACAAATCTATATTGTCTGTATTTTTTTTCATCTAGTCCAGTATTAGGTCTAAATTGTAAATCTTCCACTAACTTTAGTGTTTCTGGTATTTCTTCTAAATTTAGTCCTATGTATTCTAACTTTTTCTTTATCTCTTGAGTCTTATTTTTCTTTTCCAAAGTAGATTCTCCTCTCAATCCTTTTCTTCATTATATATTTTACTATGCTAATTTAAAAATATCAAGATTTTTATACCTATTTTTAAAATTTTTAAGAGCAAAAAATAATTGTACCAATTTACCCTAATTTTTTTTGAATATCTCTTGACAAAACAATAAATACCTATTATAATAATTATTGTTCAAACTTTATGGCGAAGTAGCTCAGTTGGCTAGAGCATCCGGTTCATACCCGGCAGGTCGTAGGTTCAAGTCCCACCTTCGCTACCATAATAATACAGGCATATAAGGAATTTTAATTCTTTATATGCTTTTTTTGTTGTAACTATACCTACCAAAACAAACAGTAATAAAAGAAAAATACAATAAATATATTTAATAAGGTGATAAAAATGTTTATACAAATATTATTTATATTAATTGGTTTTACACTGCTTATTAAAGGTGCTGATTTTCTAGTTGACGGTTCAAATGCTATTGCTAAAAAACTACATATTTCAGAAATTGTAATAGGTCTCACAATAGTATCGGTTGGAACATCAATGCCAGAGTTATTTGTAAGCACTACGTCTGCAATAGAAGGATATTCAGATATTTCAATAGGTAATATTATCGGAAGTAATATATGTAATTTATTACTTATATTAGGTCTATCTGCATTAATTCGCCCATTAGAGTTCCAAAATCAAACTAAATTAATAGAAAATCCCATGTCAATATTTTTGACTTTGATTTTTCTTATTATATGTAATATTAATCAAAATATAAATAGATATGAAGGACTTATACTAATTGGATTATTCTGTTTATTTTTAACATATACAATAATCATGGCTAAACGCAATCAACAAGATGTGATTTTACAATTTTCTAATGAAAAAAGCAAAAAAATAAGTATTTTTAAAAATACTATGCTTATACTTCTAGGTATAATATTATTGAAATTAGGAAGTGAATTAGTTGTAGAAAATGCAAAAAGAATTGCAATAACATTAAGTGTAAGTGAAAAAGTAATAGGATTAACTATCGTTGCAATAGGAACTAGCTTACCAGAATTAGTAACCAGCGTAACTGCTGCAATTAAAGGCGATAGCGATATAGCTATAGGTAATATAGTGGGTTCAAACATTTTCAATATGTTATTAATAGTTGGAGTTTCTGCTGTTATAAATCCGATATCTTATAATATTACATATAATTTCCAAATGTTAATATTATTTATTGGAATGGCAATGATAACATTTTTTCCTTTTGTAAAACCTAAGAATAAACTATCTAGGTTTGAAGGATTACTTTTTGTTTTACTTTATATATTTTATACTATAAAACTTTTCTTTTAATAATAACCTTTTTTCCGTTTTCAAAGGGACATAAGACAAATAAATATTTATTCTTAGCTGTCCCCCTTGAAATATTTTACCTTCTTCTGCATACCCTGCAAGATGTATTATTATTAGACGTAGTTGTTGTGTTAATTATGTTTTCATTTGCAACATCTGTTAATAGCACATTATTTTCATTTCCTCTATTACATCCACAATTACATCCATTGTTATTTCTACAATTTACTGTGTTTCCACTTATTCTGGCAACAACCTCCCCATTACTATTAATAATTCTAAGTGAATTATCATCATCATTATTATTTGTTTCATCATCAGAATTATATGGATTATGACATCTTATGCAATCATTATGTCTAAAAAAGCATGAACTATTGAAAACACAGTCCAAAAATGCTGACAAGAACCCTACAATCCCTAATATTATTGCTAATATTACTAATGTTATATTAGATAAAATAATTGCAACTAATAATGTTATAGAAAAAAATATAGCACCTACTAATAGTGGACAACGTACTAATCTATTGGTAAGTATTGATAATACTATCGTTACTAGTATTATGGCAAAGAAAATAAGTATATTCATAATATTTCATCCTTTCAATTAATGACTTTTTATATTCATTTAATTCCTTGTGTTTTGATATATATTATGAATACACTTATTTTTTTGTTACTTATATTTTTGCCTTAAACCTTTTTGTTTAGTCATACATTACTTTTAATAAATACAAACCATTAGGTGGGAATGTTTTTCCTGCATTTTCTCTTTTTCCCTGTTGAATTATGTTAATTATTTTTTCAGGTTTTATCTTTCCTAATCCAACTTCTACTAGTGTTCCTACTATTATTCTTACCATATTATATAAAAATCCATTTCCAGTTATCTCTATAAAAATTTTCTCATTTTCTTGGTATATATCTGCTTTGTATATTGTTCTTACACTACTTTTGCTACTTGTTCCACTTGCCTTAAATGCCTTAAAATCATGTTCTCCTTCAAAATATTTTATAGCTTTTTTCATTTGGCTTAAATCTAACTTTTGAGGAATATGTGTTTCTAAATTTCTATAAATTGCTGTTCCCTCTGGAGAATTATTTATAATATATCTATATGTCTTTTTTTTACAACTTAGCCTACTATGAAATCTTTCATCAACCTCCTCAGCTTTTTTTATTACTATTGATCTCTTTAATTTAGAATTTATTGCTATTGCAAATTTCTCTATTGGAATTTGTGAATTTGTCTTGAAATTTGCTACTTGACCTAATGCATGTACTCCTGCATCTGTTCTTCCAGATGCATTTAATTCTACATCTTCTCCTGTTATTTGTTTTATTGCTTGTTCTATAGTTCCTTGAATATTTAACTTTGTAGGTTGTTTTTGCCACCCATTAAAGTCTTTTCCATCATATTCTATTGTTAGCTTTATGTTTCTCATTTTTATCACATCTCCTCAAATAAAGAAAAGTGGCTGTACATTTGCCACTATTTTCTTAATTTTCTTTTTTCTTATATATCTTTTTTACCATTTCTTTAAGACTTTTTTTATCTTTCTTTGCTTTAGCTTCATTTAATCTTTTTGTAACTATATTACTAATTAAAATTTTTTTCAAAACATCTTCTCTTACATCTGCAATCAATGTTCCATCTTTAGCAACAGATACCTTTCCAGTTTCTTCTGAAACAATTATTGCTAAACTGTCTGATTCTTTTGATATACCAATTCCTGCTCTATGACGTGTTCCTAGTTCTTTTGCTATATCTTTATCTCCAGCTAGTGGTAGCATACATGCTGCTGCTGCTATTTTGTTGTTACTTATAACAACTGCACCATCATGCAAAGGTGTATTGGGAACAAATATATTAACTAATAGTTGTGGTGATACTTCTGCATTCATAGGAATTCCTGTAGATATTATATCTTTTATTTGTATATCTCTTTCCATTACTATTAATGCCCCTGTTTTATTTTTTGCTAATTCATATACTGCTATAACAACTTTGTATATGTCTTCTTTTGTTTTTGTTATTATATCTTTGTCAAATCCAAAAAATCTCGAAAATTTGTTAGTCCCTCCAAGTTGTTCTAATGCTCTTCTTATTTCAGGTTGGAATATTATTATAATAAGTATTACACCCCAGTCCATTACTGTTGATAATATATAATTTAATATATACAAGTTTAATACACCGCTAAGTGCGGTTGCAATTACTAGAAATGCTATTCCTTTCACTAATTGCCAAGCTCTTGAATCTTTTACTATCCTCAGCAACTCATATGCTAAAAATACTACTATAGCAACATCTATAATTAATGAGATTAATTTGATTGGATACTCTTGATACATTTTTATGTATGTTAGTATATTTTGTTCATAAAAATTATTTAATATTATTCCTATGTTCCCCATTTTTCTCATCATTCCTCTCTTAAGTATTTTATTTTATATTTGTAACTACAAAATATATACATGTTGAGCATGATGCTAAAACCATTACAATCAATAAAAATAATGCCATTATCTTTGAAAATATTCTTTGTTTATCTATCTTATTTTTTATTTTTACTTTCTCTTCTTTTTCTTCTTTCATCTTACATCATCCTTTCCTTATATATTATAACACACTTTTTTTCTTTTTCAATATGTAAACTATAATTTTATTAATAGATTTTTACTTATTACTTATTTTATATATTTCAACTAATTTATTTTCAGCTTCTCTTAATTTATGTTCATCATTGGCACAAATATATGCTAAAAAGTCTCCTTTTATTACCTCATCGCCAACTTTTTTATTCAAAATTATTCCAACCTCTGGTTCAATTTTATCTTCTTTTCTTATTCGTCCTGCCCCTAAATAACATGCTAATTTTCCAATTTCTTCTGCATTAATCTCCTTAACCAAACCTGTTTTTTTAGTTACAACTGCTGAAATATATTTTGACTTTGCAAATTTTGTTGTATCATCTAAATATGAAATATCTCCATTTTGATTCTTTACCATTTCTTTAAACTTATTATAAGATGTTCCATTTTCAATATTTTCTAACATCTTTATTTTGTTCTCTTCTATATTGTTTCCTTTTCCTGCAAGCTGAATCATATTAGCTCCAAGTTCTAACACAACTTCCTCTAAATCTTTTGGCATATCTCCTTTCAGAAAATTAATAGCTTCTATTACCTCTAAAGAATTGCCCACTGCATATCCCAATGGTTCATCCATAGGTGTTAATATACATCTTACTTCTCTTCCAACCAAGTTTCCTATTCTTATCATCTGTTCCGCTAGTCTTTGAGCATCTTCTTTTGTTTTCATAAAAGCTCCTTTTCCAACAGTAACATCAATAAGTATTTTATTTGCACCACTTGCTATTTTTTTGCTCATTATGCTAGATGCTATAAGTGGAATATTATCAACACACGAAATTGAATCTCTTAATGCATATATTTTCTTGTCCGCTGGTGCTAAATTCATTGTTTGTCCTATCATACTTATTCCTATTTTTTTTACATTTGAAATAAATTCTTCTATCCCAACATTAGTTCTATATCCTGGTATTGATTCCATCTTATCAACTGTACCGCCTGTAAATCCAAGGCCTCTTCCAGACATTTTTGCAATAGGAACTCCCATTGATGCAATTATTGGCAATAATACAATCGAAACCTTGTCTCCAACACCTCCTGTGCTATGTTTATCAACTACATTTTCTCCAAAACGTGATAAATCAAGTACCTCACCTGAGTGTGCCATCGCTAAAGTCAAATCTGTTATTTCTCTATCATTCATTCCATTTATATATATTGCCATTACTAATGCTGATGCTTGATAATCTTGAATTTCTCCTTCTGTGTACCCTTTTACAAAATATTCTATTTCTTCTTTGCTTAATTCCTTTGAATCTCTTTTTTTAGATATAATTTCTAATATATTCATTTATAACCTCCTTACATAAATAGGGCAATATGGGGTCGGTTCCGTTTTTACCCTCGGGACATATGGGGTCGGTTCCATTTTTGCCCTTTGATAATTACTTAGAATTACAAAGATAAATATAAATTTTAAATGAAATGACGAATGTGATTGAAGAAACTTTTAGAAATTGTATAAAATTTTATGGAAATAGTTCATGAGAATGAAAGGGTGCCATAAAATGAGTTACAATTTCTTAAGTTTCGTAATGAGCCGAGGAATGTAATGCAAAATTTATATTTATCCTTGTAATTTATATTAAAGCCAAAAGGGCAAAAATGGAACCGACCCCATATGTCCCGAGGGTAAAAACGGAACCGACCCCATATTGCCCTTTCTTTTATTTATACAAAATGTGATGTAAAACTTCTTCTATGTATTGGACAAAGACCATACTCTTTAATAGCTTCAATATGAGCCGAAGTTCCATATCCTTTATGTCTTTCAAAACCATATTCTGGATACACTTTATCCCATTCTCTCATGATTCTATCTCTAGTAACTTTAGCAATTATTGATGCAGCAGAAATTGAATAGCATTTCGCATCACCCTTTATAATTGATTCATAAGGAATCCCCATTGTGTCAATATGATTTAAAGCATCCACTATTATCAAATCTGGTTTTACAGTTAATTCTTGCAAAGACATTGTTAATCCTTTTTTAGTTGCATTTAAAATATTTATTTCATCAATTTCATCTTGTCCCACAATTCCGACACCATAGCTAATAGCTTCGTCTAAAATTTGTTCATACAATTTTTCTCTTTTTTTTTCTGAAATTTTCTTCGAATCATTTACGCCTTCAATATTTGATTCTGCTGGCATAATTACACTAGCAACAACAACTGGTCCTGCTAATGGTCCCCTGCCAGCTTCATCTATACCACAAATTGAATTAAATCCTCGTTTTCTTAATTCATTTTCTTTTTCTTTTAATAATTCTAATCTTGCCGCTTCTTTTTCTTTCATTGTTTTTACTCCTCTTCTAATTGCGTTAATGTATATTTTCCATTATATCCTTTTGTATTTACTACTTCTACTGTTGCATCATCAAAATTATATTTTACTATAAAATACCCATATTCTTCTGGAGTTGAATCTTTTATCCCCATTTCGCTCAAAATTGTTTTATCTAAATAATAACTATTTGCATCTATAGTAATTTCTGGTGGTATACTATTTTCCGCTTCTGACCCTTGCACAAGTACACCTTTTAGGTTTTCTTGTTTTATTTCATTTATTTTAGCTAAATCATTTTCGTTATTTTTATCTAAATTTGCACTTTGAAAACATACTGCTTCTAAGTCTTTTTTAGTTTCTGCTTGTATTAGAAGCATATTTGTTCTTAAATCTTGTAATTTACTCTCTTCAGTCAGCTTTTTTGCATAATTAATAGCAACTATTGTAGCCACAATTATTACAAATACTATAATAATTAATTTTGGTAATGATGCACCTTTTTGATTCTCCATATTAATTCAATCCTCTCTTGTTTCATCCATTTATTAAGTGTATATATTGCATTTATATTATATATATAGTAAAATTGATTTTCAAGGAAAAAAGAAAATATTTTTATTTTTTCTTTTCTATTAGATTAAAAAATATATTAAATTTACATTATTTTCACAATCTTTTCACAAATATAGTGTATCCTATAAAATGTAAATACAAGAAAAGGAGGTCCTAACAATGGACGAAAATGAAAACAGATTTGAAGTTATTTCAAGTAAAACTTCAAGAACAAATTTAAAACAACCAAATGGTTTTGGAAAAACAGTATTATTGCCATTCTTTAGTAGTATAATTGGGTGTTCACTTGTAATTGGAACATGTTTTGGTATTCCATCAATAAAAGATAAACTAATAGGAGACTCTAAATCTAAGTCGATTGTACAAACTTCTACTTCTACTGCTGAAGGTTCAACATCAAATTTAATATCGCTTTCAAATTATTCTAATACTGCTGTATTTGCAGCAAATAAGATTTTACCATCAATAGTTGGTATTGAAGTAACATATACAGCGACATCAAATTCAATCTTTGGATTTGGAATGCCTTCTACGTCAACAGCAACAGCAACTGGTTCAGGAATAATAATTAGTGAAGATGGTTATATTTTAACAAATAATCATGTTGTAGATACAAGTTCTTCTAATTCTTCTTATTCATATTATGACCTTTCTGATGCAACATCTGTAAAAGTAAAACTAAATAATGCAACATATGGAGATGATGCTACATTTGATGCAAAAATTGTCGGAAAAGATTCACAAACAGATTTAGCTGTTCTAAAAATTGACAAAACTAATTTGACTGCTGCCGAATTTGCTGATTCAAGTGAAGCTGTTGTTGGTGAATTTGTAATGGCAGTTGGTAGTCCCCTTGGATTAGATACTACAGTTACACAAGGTATAATTAGTGCAGTAAATAGAGAAGTAGAATCAGATGGTAACAAATATACATGTATTCAAACAGATGCTGCTATCAACTCTGGTAATAGTGGTGGTGCTCTTGTAAACAGTGATGGAAAAGTTGTTGGTATAAATACTTTAAAATTATCTGGAACTGGTGTTGAAGGTATTGGATTTGCTATTCCTATAAACTCAACTCTTGATATCATTGATGAATTAATCCAACATAATAAAGTTTTAAGACCTTACATTGGTATAAGTGGTATAGATTTAGATGATTCAACAGCACAAAGATATAATTTAGTTTTAGGAGTTTATGTAAAAACCGTTCAAGATTTTTCACCTGCCGAAAAATGTGGATTACAATCAGGTGATGTAATAATAAAAGCTGATGGAAAAGACATAAAAACTATGGAAGAATTAAATGAAATTAAAAATCTTCATAAAATTGGTGAAACAATAACTTTAACTGTTAATAGAAATGGCCAAGAAAAAGACTTTACAGTAACTCTTGAAGAAACACCTTAAACTTTCACTTTAAGTTCACACGATGAACAAAATTAATTGGTATATTATAGACATAGTCAGTAAATAAGAGCTGATTAAACAAACATCCCCTTTTATTTTCAAAAAACGGTCTAGTAAAACTAGGCCGTTTTTATTTCTTTATATTAAAATAATTTTACATTACTACTACATCCATTTCATTTGTGTTGTTTTCGTTTCCATATGCATATATTATATATAATGCATTATCTTTTCCTATAAAATATTCAGTAACATTATTTATACTATACATATCACTTGTATAATCTCTTGCATATGTTGAATACCCTAATTTTTGAAGTTCTTCTGATTTTTCTTGTGCTTTTTTTATCTCTCCTTTTATCTTCTGGTTTGCTTCTTTTTTTGTAATTCCTTTTATTTCAAGCATCTCATCTATTGTATATTCTTTCTGAGTTGTTAAATTGTAATTATATGTTTGTATTATATCTCTTTGTGGATTGCTTCCTTCTTTTAATGTTGACCTTACAATTAATGATAATATATTATTTGACACATATGCACTATAATTTACAGTATATATTACATTATTGTTTTGACTGTTTAATATGCTTTTTGCTTTTTTCTCGAATATTTCTTTTATTTGTGTATTAAATTTTTCAATTATATTATTGTTTATATTAATATATGGAATATTTACATCTAATTCAAAATCATTTATTTTGCTTTCATTGTTATGGTATCCTACATAAATAATTTCTTCATTTGCTTCAACCTTTGAAATTTTATAACTATTATTTTCTAAATAATTTACTTTATTTTGAAATATATTATAAAAATCATTTTTATGTTTGTCTATTTCACTTTCAGTTAATTCTGGCAATTTACCACTAGATATTGTTTGTTCTCCTCCAGATACTTGTATTACGACAGTTACCATTACTGCTATTATACATACTACTAATATTAATATATAAAATATTTTTAACTTATTATTTTTTTTACTATCATCTTCTATTACAACATTCATATTTCTTCCTCCGTAATTATATTTTATTATCTTTTGTAAAAAATTGCAATACTTTTACTATTTTTTCATGTATTTTAATTTTGTTGCCATTCCTCCCCTTATGTGCCTTTCTGCTTTATTTTCATCTAATATTTCTCTGACTTCTTTTGCTAATGTTGGATTTATCTGTGTAAGTCTTTCAGTTACGTCTTTGTGTACTGTTGTTACTTTCAAGAGCGGTAGAATTTTTTTCATTATTATTGGCATCTTTGTTTTCTGTGTCTTCTCCATTTTGGTAAATGTCTTCAAATTTTGTTATTACTGGCTCATTTGTTCCTATTTCATTTAGTAGTTTTAGTCTTACTTCTACATTTGAATCTGAATCTACTTCAATTACATCTATAATTGTTTTTAACATTGCATTTGTTATTGTTTGATTATTTAATATGTCATCTACTGTTTTTATTGTTTTATTAAGTTCTTTTTCTAGTACATCTTTTTCTTTTATTTCTGATGTAATTAGTTTTAATTCTCTTTCAAGTCTTGCTATATCTTCATTTAGTGGATTTGTATATTTTTTTAATTCTTGTATATTGATTATTTCATTTTGAAACATTTCCATATATTTTTGCTTTTTTACTGTTACTTTCTCGATTTCTTTTAAAAGACTCTCTTCACTTCTTTCATTTGTTTCTCTTAATTTTGTAATCTTTTCAAATTCTTTTTCAACAGCTTTCATAAAATCTCTCTTGTTTTTTATTATACTTTTTAAATATATTTTTATTGCATTTAAAAGTTCTTCTTCATCAATAACAGTTGTATTTGGACAATGGTTTACTCCCATTGAATTTCTTCCACTACATACCCATCTTATATATTCTGGTCCATCAGCTGTATATTTTCTTTTTATTCTTCTAAATGAATAACCACAATGTTTACAATATATAAGTGTACTAAATACATATTCTGTCTTTTCTCTTTTATTGTTTAGTTTAAATTCATTTGATCTTTGTTCTAATAGTTCTTGTGCTCTGTTAAATAGTTCGTCTGATATTATTCTCATTTCTGGCTTTTCTACTACTATCCATTCTTCTTCTGGCAATTCTTTTCTTGTTCCTGTTATAAAGTCTGTTACTTCTGATTTCTTATTTGTTACTCTTCCTGTATATATTGGATTTTTAAGCATTCTTACAATAGATGTTTGTACCCATTTTGATTTTGTTTTCTTTGTACGTATTCCTCTGTCATTTAGGTTCCAAGCAATTTTTGTTGTTCCAATTCCTTTATATACATAGCTTTCAAATATTTCTTTTACAATTTTTGATTCTTCTTCATTTATTTTTAATGTATATCTTTCATCTGGGATTTTGTCATATCCAAATACTAGATTAGGCACTCTTCCTTTTTTGGCTGTAATATCTTTTCCGAATTTAACTCTTTTAGACATATTTGCACTTTCTTGTTGTGCCATTGCTCCTAAAATTGTTAGTATAAATTCAGAGCCACCTTCCATTACTTCACCATTGTTTAAGAAATCAACTTGCACATTATACGATTTTAGTTCTCTTACACTTTGTAATAAATCTACTGTATTTCTTGCAAAACGGCTTACATCTTTTACTACTACTTTGTCAAATTTTTTTGCTTTGGCATCTTGCATCATTTGTTGAAATTGTTTTCTGTGCTTTATTTGTTTTCCTGATATTCCTTCATCTGCATATAGCTTGTACAATTCGTATCCATTCTTTTTTGTAAATTCATTAAAGAACTCTATTTGCTTTTCTAATGAGTCTATTTGTGCTTCTTTTTCAGTTGATACCCTACAATATGCTGCAATTTTCATAACTATCTACATCCTTCTTTTCAAAATTTCCGTTGCTTCTTGTTCGTTCAGTTACATTGTAGCATATTCCCATTATTATTTCAATACAAAAAATAAAAAATCTACTCCGTTTTATTTGGAATAGATTTTACATTTGTCCTCCTACACATTTATTTGTCGCAAGTAGGTTTGCGAGTTACATTTGTTCACCTATACATTTATTTGTCGCCAATAGGGTGGCGAGTACATTTGAGTTTTAATTACTATTTATTTAATAAAATATTCTTCATTTCAATAATATCGTAAAATGGAATTTGCACACCATCTTTTGCAAGGTCTACTACTCTTAGTGCTTTTGTAATTACTTGTTCTTTTATAATTTCTGGTATTTCAACATCTTTATTAGAATTTGTATATTTCTTTTCTATGTAATCTAATGTAGTTGGAAATATGTTTTGTATTAAAAATACAGCTTTTTTTCCTAAAACATTACCAAATATAAAGTTATATACAGGTTTCTTTCCACTTTTAGCTTTCTTCTTTTCATAAATTTTTTCATACTTTTCATATTTTGTAGAAATAGGAACAAACCATATTATTTCACTATTTTGTCTATCTTTAAAACAAAAATAACAAGGTCTTTTATTTCCATTTTCTTTATTAACCATTAATCCATAATCTTTAAACACATCAAAAAATTCATCTTTTATAAAATAAAATTTTCCATCTTCTATTATCATTATTACTATATCTCTCCTTTATGAAAATATGGGATCCATTTTTTAGACCCCATACTTTACTATAATTAACATTTTTCCACCTGCACATTTATATCTCGCAAGCAGGGTTGCGGCTCACATTTTCTCACCTATACATTTATTTCGCCAATAGGGTGGCGACTCACATTTTAATTATAGCAGATATTAAATATCTACTACTATTATATTCATTATACTGACTTTTTATGAAAAATTCAATACTTTTAGCAAAATTTCTTCAAAAAAATTTTATAGCAAAATATCTCTATCGTTCATAACATTTCTTCTTTCTACCGAGAACTTTGACAAGAATTTGCATCTTTATAGTCAAATTTTATTTTCTTATCATTTTCAGCCAAGTTATATGCAAGTGTTCCTGCTATAGCTTGTGATATTTGTTCTTCTGTATTAGGATTAATAAATGTTATTTTCAAATTCTTTTTCAAAATTCTCACCTCTTTCTCTCAAATACTATTCTCAAAATAAAAAATTATTACAAAAATACACCTTGAATTAATCAAAGTGTATTTCTATACATGTATTCTTTTATTTAATATACTGCTGGCATGCACAATATTCTGTACTATTTTAGGCACATCAATTGTTGCATTTATTCCAGGTTTCAATACTAACCCACTAGAATTTTTAGCATAATCAAATACAGACCTATTACATTCCGCAAATTTTAAATCAGACATTTCTGTTTTAGTTGATAACTTTTCATTATCATAATTAATTTGTCTTATAAGAGCATCATATTCTTCTTTATCTTCTATATTGTTATTTTTTCTTTTATATTTTCTCCAATATTCTTTATCATACTCTTTCTTCTTTTCTTTAGATTTTATATTAGACACTTTGTCTTTATATGCTTTCTCTTCTGCATATCTTTCATCTAGTTTAATAATTTGAGAAACATATTGTTGACTTCTTCCTATTATAGGTGCTATCTCAACTGGCTTCATATGTTCTTCATAATATAACTTAATTGTCAATTCTTTTCTCTCCTCTGATGTCATTTTCTTTCCTCCTTTCTACTTTCATTTTTTACTTGCAACTTTTTTGCATAGTTTTTGTTATTCAAATTTATTTATTTTATTGTTTGCTAACATAAGTATAATATACTCCCTTGTATTTGTCAATAGTTTATGATAAAATATTTATAATTAAATAACATTTATTTAAAATGTAGTTAGGAGTAAAAGAAATGGATGATTTATATAAATTATTAGCTAGAAATAACAATAAATTTTATTTTAACGAAACAACTAAAAAGAAATTTGTTATTTTCGAAATATATAAAAAATATAAAAATACATATACACCTCATATAGAAAAGAAAGAATATAACATAGGAGAACAACTTTGTACATTCTTAAATACTAATTTTGAAAATATAGATGAGTACAAACAATTTATAGATTTATATGGATTAAACTGTTTATTAAATTTAACAAATATAAAATTTTCAGATTATCCTGTTCCAGAAAAAGAGTATGAGGAAGCTATAGAAAATACATATAATGAAATAAAATATCTATTTATACAATTATCTAAAGCTATAAAAAATGATATTGAATACATATATAATATGTATCAATTAGAAGAAATAAAAAACTTAACACCACTTCAAAGGTTTCAAGTGATGACCAATAGTGATAAATTTAGTGAGTCTTTAGAATATTTAGATAATAACAAAGTAAAAATAAATCTTTCAGCATTTGAAATCTTAAGGGATTTATCTGCCTTTTCTAAAAGACAAGATGAAACTCAAAGAATTATTGCTGAAGCCAATATCAATTCGTCATATTTTATAGAATGTACTGATATAATTCAATCACTACTAATTGAATTAATTGAAGTTTCAAATCTAAACATAGAAATAAAAAAATGTAAAAACTGTGACAAATTCTTCGTTCCAGATAATAGATCTGATGAAATTTTTTGTAGCAATATCTACGAAAATGGAAAGACTTGTAAAGAAATTGGACACTTTAAGGTAAAACAAAAACTAATACAAGAAAATGATAATTTAAGAATTTACAGAAATGTTTATCAAAAATTATTATTAAGAACTCGAAGAAATCCTGATAATATCAAATATGCCAGAGAATTCGAATTTTTCAAAGATGATAATACAAAATGGAAAGAACATATTAGTAATGGCTTAGCTACTGAGGAAGAATATATAAAATGGCTAGAACAACAATAGTATAAAATCCCACATATTTCTTTATGTGAGAGTATAGAAAAAGTTGTGTAAATAAATCCTTCCGTGATAAAATATAAAATATCAAGGAGGGATTTTTCTATGG
>CAKOYQ010000010.1 GCA_934130935.1 uncultured Clostridia bacterium
AAAATTCAATATAAGACAAACTAGAAATATCTGACATAAATTAGTTCAAAAATGGATACAAACGAAAAAATTCTTTTTAAAATAATTTGCAAGCTTTAAATTTTAGTGCTATAATTAAATTATATCATTGTTGAAAAGGAGTTGTTTGTACAAAATGAGAAGAATCATCCGGAAACGCGACATTGTCGCACTCCTTATGGCGATTGTAATCGCTCTGGGCGCCTTTGCGCTCATTAAAGTATCACTGGTGTACTCTCATTTGAGCACCAACGTCAAGCATGCAGAGATTGAAGCAAACGCTGGGCGTAACAGATGGGACGCCGAAGATTTGAAGAACTTCGATGAAGCTCTGCAGGAAAAAGCAGATTTCATTGAAAGAAATCGCATCGCAGGATTTCTGGCTTCCTTTGGAAGCTCGACTCCTAAGCAGCTTCTTCGGTTTCTGCTTATCGGAATAAGTGTAGCAACTATTCCGGTATGTGGCATCTTGATCTATATCAAGTGCCTGAAAATCCGATGGTATCTCCGTAGGACTAAAGTTCGGCGGAAACGGTATCGTCAGCGTCGTTTGAATCGGCATAAACGTCGACTCAAGAATCTTGGACTTATTAAGTCCTGATTCAAACTCAAAAAAAGGAGATTCCTAACTAGGATTCTCCTCTTTATTGTATAAAAAACTATTTATCAAAATATTCGCTTTTCCCTTTTAAATTTTCAAAATTATGTTGCCTTAATATCTCATATGTAATTATTGCAACAGAATTTGATAAATTAAGAGACCTTAATGTTGGTAGCATTGGTATTCTTATTGTCTTTTTATCTAAATATTTTTCTAAAAGCCATTCTGGTAATCCTTTAGTTTCTTTTCCATATAAGACAAATACCTCATCCATTTTAGAATAGTCTATATCTGTATATTGTGTTTTTCCTTTTGTTGTAGCAAAAAACATATTATTTTCTTCTGGCTTATATTTTTCTAAAAATTCGTTTAACGAATCATGTTCTTCTATGTCTAATTTATCCCAATAGTCTAGTCCTGCTCTTTTTAATGTTTTTTCGTCTATTTGAAATCCCAAAGGATGTACTAAATGTAATTTAGCTCCTGTTATTGCAGATGTTCTTGCTATATTTCCTGTATTTTGTGGTATTTCAGGCTCTACCATTACTATATTTAATTTCATTATTTACCACTCTCGATTTTAATTTCTAATAATTTATCTTTTAATTCACCTTCAATTTGTTCAAGTTGTTGTTCAGCTTCTTGTCTCTTAGCTTTTCCATTTTCATGAATTTCAAGAACCTTATCTAATGTATCAATAATATCTTTATTAGTTTTCTGTAAAGTTTCAACATCAACAACAGCCTTTTCAGATTGTTCAGCAATATCTATTGTACCTTGTTTTAAAAGTTCACTATTTTTCTTAAGCATTTCATTAGTCATTTCATTTACTTGTTTTTGAGCACCTAACGCATTTTTTGCATTTGTAATTCCTAATGCAATTACAATTTGATTTTTCCAAAGTGGTATTGTATTTATTAATGAACTTTGGATTTTTTCAACTAATTCACTATCATTATTTTGAATTAAACGAATTTGTGGTGCCATTTGAATTGAAATTATTCTTGTTGTTTTTAAATCATAAATTCTTTTTTCAAAACGATTTATTGTTGCAATCATATCATTTACAGCTTGTGCATCTGCTTGTTCTTTTGTCTCTTCTGCAACTTTTTGTAATTCAGGTAATGTTACTTTTCTTAATTCTTCTAACTTCTTTTCACCTGCAATTATATATAAAGATAATTCTTTAAAATATTGTAAGTTTTGTTCATACATAGTATCAAATATTGCAATATCTTTCATCATTTGAAGTTTATGATTTTCTAATTGATTTTCTATTGTTGATATATTATTTTCAACTTTATTATATTTTGCAAGTAGTTTTTCCATTTGTTTTTTGGCTGAATTGAAAATACCAAGAATTCCTTTTTTCTCTTCTGTTGGTACATCAGAATCAAATTCTTTTATTTCACCAACTAAGTTACTTAATAAATTTCCAACCTCTCCTGTACTTCTTGTTCTTACATCTTGTAATACTGTATCTGAAAATTTAGAAATATTATTTTGTGCACTTGCTCCAAATTGTAATATTTGTGTTGTATTTTTTACATCTATTTTCTCTAAAAATGTATCAATTGCCTTTTTCTCATCATCTGTTAAAACATCATAATTTAATGATTTTTCTACAACTGCCTCATCTACCTTTTTGGTTGTTTCTAATGCTGTTTCAATTTCTTTAGTATCTACATTTGACACTACTTCTAGTTTAATTTCTTCGTCCATAATTTCCTCCTAATTTTTTATTTTATTCTAAAACACACAGTCTTAGATTTTTAACTATTCATTATTTCCTAAATATGAAATTAATTTTTCATATAAATTCATTTTTAAACTTGTTACTGTACTATCAATACTTTGTGGTATTCCATTTACATTAACTTGTGATACATCATAATTTCCACCAGTTACACCTGTTCTAAATCCATATTTTGACCAAGCAATTTGACTGATTTCTTTATCATTATAAACATCATAATATTTATTTCCATTCTCAGTGAATGTTGCTATACAATGTGAATTCCATATTGTAGGTGTTGGATATAACACACGAATTTTATCTTTTACTTGTTCCCATCCATCTGGATTAGAATTTGCAAAATCTATAACACTTTTTTCATAATCAACAATCATTGGTTTTCCACCCATACCAGTCTTTAAATATAATTCAAATAAATCTGCTGGTGTATTATTCATATATCCAGATTTAGTATAAAATTCTTTTAATTTTGGTAAATTTGCTTCAGCTGATTCTTCTGTTACATTTCCATCACACATAATTGATAATAATAGTCCATAATAAGTTGCACCTGGTGATGATGTTACTGGATCTGTTGAATCTATATTTATACTTCCATACAATGAATTAAGTCCTATATCAGACCATTTTTTTCCTTCAAGTATATAAGAAATTAATTTGTTCATATCTGTTATATAATATACATCGTCTTTTTCTGTTACTATATTTTCTTTTATAAGTGCATCTACTACTGTGTCCCAACTGTATATTACTATTGGTGTATTTAAGGTTAATCCACCTTTTTGAACAGTATATCTTTTTGCTTCTCCTTTTGATGTATCTGGTGCTAATTTATAATAATCATAAAATCTTTGGTCTGATGCAAACATTACATCATATTGTGTTCCATCTTCTCTTACTAATGGATTTTTTATAAGTTTACCATTACTCCAAGAATCATATACTACATTTAGCCCATATTTTTGTTTCATAACATTTATGACTTCTTCATCTGCTAAAAAGTTTTCTTTTCCTCCACCTGTTGCAACATATACTGTTGTAAGATCTTTATCTGATACTTCTCCTTTTTGACTTACTGCTTTTATACCTATTATTACTAATATTAAAATAACTAATATTCCTAGTCCTAGTAGGACTTCTTTTTTTCCCTTCATACATGCCTCCACTTATTTCTTTGTATTAATATTTATATCATCTAAAAAGCCATCTGATTTAAGCATTGATTCAAATACTTTTATTTCTGCGTCTGTATCAATCATTTCTGTTTGGTACATATTATTTAATTGTTCATTAAAAGCATTTTTTATTTTTTCGGTCATTTTCTTTACTGATTCCATAAATTCTTTACTTTCAGTTGTATTTAATCTTTGATTCTCTATTTCGTCATATCTAGTTAATATTTTTATTGTTACTGGAAGATAATAGTTCAAAAAATTTCGTGCTTGTCCTAATTTATTAGGATTTTTTGAAAGTGTATCTATTATTTTATTTGAGATATCACATATTTGCTCAATATTTTCAACTACTTCTTTATCTTCTATTTGTTTAGAAATATTACTAATTTGTAGAGTTTCTTCTTTTGCTTCTTTTAGTATATCATATAAATTCTTTTTATCAATAGATAAATCTAATTTATTTCTATCTTTAAATATTAGAGTTCCAGCTCCATATGCTGCTGCACTTATTGCTAAAGATGGCAATAATTCTATTCCTAATGCAACATATGGTACTGCAAAAAAAGCTCCTCCTAAAATTGCTGAATAAATATAATTTTTTTTCAATGCTTTTCCTCCTTGATTAATTATATCCTCTTACTTGTTTAAATGCTTCTAATAAATTTGTTTTTCCATCAAATATTTTAGCATTTGTTAAATCTGCAATATCTTGTAATTGCTCTTCTTCAGCATATCCAAACATTATGCTGAAAATTGGTATATCTTTTCCAGTGTGTTTATAAAGTCTTGTTAGTTCATCTAATCTATTATAATTTGATGCTCCATCTGTCATTAATACTACTGATACATTATAATTTTCTAAATCTTCTTGTGATAATATTTCAAGTCCTTTCATTGCTGGTAAATATATGTCTGTTCCTCCACTAACACTTGTTGATGTTATTTTACTTATCAAGTCTTTTGTATCTACTCCATTTTCTGTTGTATATGTTCCTAATATATTGTGATTAAATGGGATTATTGTAATTTTGTCTTTTGATGAAAATTGAAGTAAATTTTTAGATGCTTCTTCTTCATTTAAAATATATTCCATAGCTTTTGTTAATTGATTATTTCCTTCTCCATACATGCTTCCTGAATAATCTAAACAAAATACTGTGTGTATAGGTTTTCTAAGTTCTGTTTGATATATACCAAGTGATTTTTTTATTACTTCTGTACTTGGATATTTTACTGGAACAATATATTTGCTTGTGTCAATTCCCCAGTCTGGATTAAATACTGTTTTGTCTGCATTTTCATTTGTTCCTCCATACCATACTCTTCTTCCTGTTTTTACAAGTTCTGCTTGTCCTTCATTACTTAAAATATATTTTTGTATTTTACTAAATTCGTTTGCTTTTTCTTCATTTTTATTGTCTATATATGCAAATGGTGAATCTGATATTGATACTCCATCTTTTGCATATATTATATATAATGGCTCTTTTCCTTGGCTTTCTAATTGTTTGTTAATATTTATTATTGATGTTTCATAAGTTACAACTGCTTCATAGTTTCCATTTAAAAACATTTCTTCTAAAAATTCATCACTTCCTGAGGAACGTGCCATTCCTGTATATAGTTGTGTTAATTCTTTTTTTAGTTGATCATTTTCTAAATCTTTTTCTGTTAAAACTTCTGGATTTCCTGCTAATGTACTTACAAATCCTAAATATGCTGATGCTCCTGTATTTGTTTGTGTTGGTGATGACATGCTAAATTTTAGTTTGTTTTCCCTTATTGCATTTAATATATCTTTTGTATACACTTCTTTGTCTATAAATCCAAGTTCTTGTGCTTTTGATTTTTTGATTCCAAATACTACTGGATTAATACTTGTTGATTTAGAATTTTTTACACTTATTTTATCATTTAACATGTATAACCATATAGAATTTGAACACCACACAGCATCATATTTTTCTCCATTATTTAGCTTGTCCATTATTTCAATAGTTCCTGCATAGTCAATTTGTAAGTCAATTTGATTTTCTTTTGCGTATTTTTTTAGTGTTTCTTCAATGTCTTTATTTTCTGTACTTGATATTATTTTAAATGTGTCGCTAGTTGTTTCTTCCATTATGTCTTCTAAATTCACATTATTTGCTATAGCATTAAAAAGACAAACTAATATAAAATAAATAATTATTATTACTATAATATAGTTTAATTTCTTTTTTTCCATATGTTTTATTCCTTCCTTTTATTTTTCTATATACATTATATTATAAATCTTTTTTAAAATAAAGTGTTTTATTTTTTTTTGCATAAAAAAAGCGGGGATCATATAATGATTTTTCCCTGCTTCAATAAATATTAACTTTATTCTCTATTAGTAATTTCTTCCAAATCAAGAAGTTCTTGCCATCTAGCATCAACCTCTTTTTGGAACTCTTGAATCATCCATTCATTACCAGGTTTAAACATATGTTTAAAACGTTTTTGTGGACGTAAAAATTCTTCAACTGGAAGTTTATTTGCTGGTTTATATGTTATATGATATTTTCCATCTACTACTTCATATAATGGCCAATAACATGTATCAGCTGCTAATTTATTAATTTTCATTAAATCTTCTGTTGGATATCCCCATCCCCTTGGACATGGTGCCATTACATTCAAAAATGCTGGACCTTCTGTATAAATTGCTTTTTCTGCTTTTTCATACAAATCTTTAAAATTTGTCATTGCAAGTGTTTGAGCAACATATGGTATATGATGTCCTACCATAACTTTTGCCAAATCTTTTCTTACTTGCATTTTTCCTGGAATAACTTTTCCAGCTGGTGATGTTGTCGTATCTGCAAATTTTGGAGTTGCTGATGAACGTTGAATTCCAGTATTCATGTATGCTCCATTGTCATAACATACATATACCATGTCATGACCTCTTTCCATTGCACCTGATAAACTTTGTAAACCTATATCATAAGTTCCGCCATCTCCACCAAATGCTATGAATTTTGTATCTTTATCTTGTGGTAATTTTCCTTGTTTTTTCATTGATTTATATGCTGCTTCTGCTCCTGCACATGTTGCTCCTGCACATTCAAATGCAGTATGTATAAATGAATCTGTCCAAGCTGTATATGGATATATAAATGTTGATACTTCCATACATCCTGTTGCATTTGCAACAACAGCATGATCTTCTGGTTTTAATGCTCTCATTACCATTCTTCCTACTACTGGGGCTCCACATCCTGCACACATTCTGTGTCCTTCTGTAAATCTTGCTGGTTTATTTGCCATTACTTCTTTCAAATTATATGCCATTCTAGTTTTCCCCCTTTCTTAGTCCTAAATATCTATATGGTTCTCCTAAATTTCCACTTTGTACAATTTCTATTAAATCCGAATATACTGATTCTAATTGTTTTTCTGTTGTATCTCTTCCACCAATTCCATACACGTAGTTTACCATTGGAACTTGTTTTTTATTTACATACATAGCTGATGTTACATCTTCAAATAATGCTCCACCTGCTGCATTTAAAGAATCTGCTTTATCTAATACTGCAACAGCTTTTAAATGTGATAATGCTTCTGCAATTTCTTCTGCTGGGAATGGTCTAAACATTCTTACTTTCAAAAGTCCTGCTTTTACACCTTGTTCTCTTAATTTATTAACAACTGCTTTTGTTGTTCCTGCTGTAGAATTCATACAAACTATTGCTACTTCTGCATCATCTAATTTGTATTCTTCAAAGAAATCATAATGTCTTCCTGTCCAGTGTTCAAAATCTATTGCCACTTCTTTTATTATTTCTTTTGCTTTTTTCATAGCTTCACCTTGTTGAGCTTTATGTTCAAATAAATATGCTTGTAAATCTAGTGGGCCTATTGCCATTGGTTCTTTATCATTTAATAAATAGTGCTCTGGTTGATATTTACCAACAAATCTTTTAACATCTTCGTCATTTTCAAGTTGAATATTTTCTATTGAATGTGATGTTATAAATCCATCTTGACAAATCATTACTGGTAATAATACATCTTTATGTTCTGCTATTCTATGTGCCATTAACATATTATCATATGCTTCTTGGTTATTTTCTGAAAATAGCATTATCCAACCAGCATCTCTAACTCCCATTGCATCTGAATGGTCATTGTGTATATTTAATGGTCCTGAAACTGCCCTATTTACTAATGCCATAACTATTGGCAATCTTAAACTTGAAGCTATATATATCATTTCCCACATTAATGATAATCCATTTGCAGATGTTGCAGTCATTGCTCTTGCACCTGCTGCTTCTGCACCTATTGTTGCAGACATTGCACTATGTTCACTTTCTACAGCAACAAATTCTGTGTCAACCTCTCCATTTGCAACAAATGTTGAAAAATATTGTGGAATCTCTGTTGATGGTGTTATTGGAAATGCTGCAACTACATCTGGATTTATTTGTTTCATTGCTATTGCTGTTGCTTCGTTTCCACTTAATCTTTCTCTTATACTCATTTTTTAATCTCCTTCCTCTTCCATTTCGATTGCTGCAAAAGGACAAACCTTAGCACAAACTCCACATCCTTTGCAATAATCATAATTAAATTTTCCTCTATTCAAATCCTTTCCAACAGGAATTGAATTATCTGGACACACTGGAAAACACAATCCACATTGTTTACATTTTTCTTCAATCCAAATAGGTTTCATACTTCTCCAGTCTCCTGTTTTGAATTCTCTTGCATTTCCTGCATTATATATATTCCCACCTATTGTCATTTCTTCCATAGGTGTTTTTGCATTTATTTTGGTCATTATTCATCTTCCTTTCTATTTGATGATTTATATTTTCTTTATTTCCTTTAAAGCCAATTCTAATGCTTTCATATTGCCATCTATAACTTCAGGTTTCTTAGCAAATTTATGTTTAAAAGATTTTTGCATATCTGCTAATAATTCCTCATCTTTCATTATTCCTGTTACTTTTACTATTGCTGCAAGCATTGGTGTATTAGGAAAATATCTTCCTAATGTTTCTTCTGAAATCTTTCTTGCATCGATTGTATATACTGCTCCTTCATATCCATTTAATAGTTCTTTTAATTGTTCTGGCGACTTCGTTGTATTTATTACAATCGCTCCATCTTTCTTTAACCCTGCAGTTACTGGAACTGATGTTAATAATGTATCATCTACAACTACAACATAGTCAGGTTCATATATATTACTATGTATTGTTATTGGTTCATCACTTATTCTGTTATATGCTGTTATCGGTGCTCCCATTCTCTCTGGTCCATACTCTGGAAATCCCTGAATATATTTTCCAGTATTAAATGCTGCATCTGCTAACAATAATGAAGCTGTTTTTGCACCTTGGCCTCCTCTTCCATGCCATCTTATTTCAATTAAATTATTCATTAAACTCATCCTCCTTATTGTTTTCTTTTCTCATAAATCACATATTCATATTTAAAAATATTAAAATCATCTGGTCCTGCTTCTCGGCTAACTTCTTTCCACTTTTCGCTATCAATTCTAGGGAAAAATGTATCACCATCAAACTCTTTATCTATTTCGGTTACATACATTTTACTTACATAAGGCATTAACAGATTATATATCATTGCCCCACCTATAACAAAGTTTTCTTCTTCATTTTCTATATATTCTTGTATTTGTAACATAGAATGTACTATTTCTACATTTGGATAATTTACTTCAAAGTCTGGATTTTGACTAAATATTACGTGTTTTTTATTTGGTAATACTTGTTCTAATGATTCAAATTTTTTTCTTCCCATTATTATTGTATGTCCTGTAGTTAGTTCTTCAAATCTTTTTAAATCATCTGGTATATTCCATAATAAATTATTATTTTTTCCTATTGTGTTATTTTTTGCTTTTGCTACTATGATACTTAACATTTTGTTTACACCTCTTCTTCTATTGATAATTTAGCATAATATTCTGGATTAAATTCTTCATCATATTCTATATTTCCAAATATTTCTGGCATTTCTTCTTTAAAATATTTTAATAATGGTATTAAGACTTGTCTTATAGATGGATGAACATATTTTGTTGTTCTTAAACTAAGTATATGTTTCCATTCTCTTATATTAGCTGTCATTGTATATTCTCCTGCTGTTGAATGTGGTAACAATTCTCTACACATATCTGTAGTTGCACCCAATTTCTTCATCTTAATATAGTTTTTTTCTATTTCTTGCATAGTTTTTTCCCATACTTTATACATTTCTTTGTCTTCAATGTATACAGGATTGATAAAAGCAATTTCATTTCCATATTTATCTTTATCATAACTGCAATATCTTGTTGATTCAACCGAAAAACTAGCAAATCTATGTCTAGTCAAATCTTTGTAAGATCCAATATCACTATATATTCTTACAGTTACTTTTTCATGCTCCAATACCGACTCATGTCCTCTTGTAATACAATTATTAATTAAATTTTTGTAGCTATCATCTGTAATCTTTCCTTCTGAGCGATAACAAGTTCTACATGCTCTTTCAATTCTTTTCATTATCTTTTTCCCATCAATTCTTTCAACTTTTATCCATGGTTCTACTATTCTCATTTAATTACTTCCTTTCTCATATTTTTCTTTACTATATCAGATTATATAATTTTTTACAAGCTTTTATTTCAATTTTAACAAAAAGGGCAAAAAAGGAACCGACCCCAATTTGCCCTTGGGTAATTTGGGGTCGGTTCCTTTTTTGCCCTTTTGTTATTGCCATTCACAAGTTGCTGGCGGTTTACTTGTAACATCATAAATTATAAATTCTATCTTATCTGAGAAATTATCTTCTATTTCTTTTATTGTTTTTTCAAGCATTGTTTTATCAACTTCTAATCCAATTCCTCCTGGTTTGCCTGTCATAAAATCATTTGTAACAAATGTCCTTATTGCTACTGAATATTTTTTGGTAATTCCTATTGGTAATAATACCGCAAATGTCTGATTTACTCGGCTTTTTTCCAAATTATTTGTAACTATTTTATCTAATTCTCTAAGTAATTCAACACATTCATCATTTATTTTCATATTAAAACATTCAATTTTTTTATTTACATCTTTTACATTTAGTATATAACCTATTCTATTTATTGTATTTATTGAATCTGTAATTTGTTTTGCAACTGTAGTTACTTTATTCCAGTCTAATTCAATACCATTTCCGTACAATATTCCTAGATTTTTATAACTTCTAGCATCTCCTTGTACTCCTACAGATTTAATTGGAATTATTTGTGCTTTTTCTCCCTTTGGATTTACAATTTCATTTATTTTATCTATTTCCTCTTTAGTAATTATAACTTCTTCATTTTTATCATGACATAATAATCGTATTGCTAGTCCAGGTCCTGGAAATGGTTGTCTTGAAGCTATGCTCTCTTCCAATCCCAACATTCTAGCAACTTTTCTTACTTCATCTTTGTGCCAGTCACTGTTTGTCTCTACTATAAGACCTTTTTTACGTGCCTCTCTTACTATAGCTACATCATTATGATGTGTTTTTATTTTGTGAGCAAATCCACTTATTTCTGGGTTACCACTTTCTATTAAATCTGGTCTTAAAGTCCCTTGTGCAATAAATGTACTTTCAGGATTTAGTCCTAATCTTTCAATTACATTATTGGCTATTTTTATAAAAATCTCTCCTATTATTTGTCTTTTTTCTTCTGGATCTATTGTGTCTACTAATGGTCCTATCTTTTTCCCTTCAACTTCCACTATTGTATTAAAAAACATTTCTTTTGCATTTTCTCTTATTAAGTTTTTCAACCCTAATTTCTTTAAGTTTTCACATATTATATCACTTTCATTTTTTCTCATAAATCCTGAGTCAATATGAATTGCATACACATTGTCTGGATTTAGTGCTTTTATAAGTAATGCCGCTGTAACTGCAGAGTCCACTCCTCCACTTACAAGTACAACAACTTTATTGTCTCCAACTTTTTTTCTTATTTCTTTAACAGATGTTTCTATTCTGTCGTCTAATGCATAAAAGTCTTTATATTTTGCTACTTTTCTGATGAAATTTTCTAGTATTTTTATTCCCTCTTCTGTTAAGTCTACTTCTGGATGGAATTGAAGTCCATACATTTTCTTTTCTTCGTTTCCTATCGCCGCTATTGCCTCCCCTGATTTTCCTATTATTTTAAATCCATTTGGTACATTTTTTACCGTATCTCCATGACTCATAAGTACATTTTGTTTTTCTGACATTCCATCAAATATTAAACTTGTATTATCTATCCATATTTCATTTTGTCCATATTCTTTTACAATATTGCTATCTACAATTCCACCAAAATGGTCTGACATTAATTGCATTCCATAGCATATTCCTAGTACAGGTTTTCCTAAATCAAATATTTTTTCATCGAAACTCAATCTTTGTTTATCTGATATATTATTTGGCCCTCCTGATAAAATTATTGCCTGATATTCTTGTAATTTTTCTGTTTTTATATTTATTGGAAATATGTCTGATTTTACTCCTAATTCCCTAATCTTTCTGTCTATCACCTTAGTGTATTGTCCTCCACAATCTAATATTGCTAATTTTTCCATATTTTACAATACTCCTCTCTTTTTTGATTGTGTTCATTATAATATAAACGTTACATAAAATCAAGTTGTTTTTATATTTTATCTATATCATTAATATTATCAATAATATCTTTACACTCTTTCCAATTTGTAATTCTAACACATTCATAATCTGTAGACATTTTATCAACAATTTCTTTAGTTCTGTCTGTTGAATTTAAATCTGATACAATCACATCTTTAATATACTCTTCCTTGCCATACAAAATTTTGAATAAAATTGAACGCAAAAAACCTTCTATTCGTTCTTCTTGATTCCTTACTGCTATTATTATGTATATTCCATCTTCTTTCATATTTGTATATGTACACATGTATATAATCTGTTTAATTAGCTCAAATAAGCCATAAAGAGCAAATGTCCAAAGTATTGAATTTATAATAAAATTCTCCATACCTTTTTCCTCCTTATGGCTATTATATGTAATTTTTGTTTTATTGTGATTAGTTATTTTAGATCGATTATTTTTTCCCAAGGTAATTCCGGTTTTCCAAAATGTCCATAGTTTGTCGTTTTTGTAAATATAGGTTCACGTAATCCCAAATACTCTATTATTCCTTTTGGCGTTAAATCAAAGTTCTTTGTAACAATCTCTTTAATTTTGTCTTCTGGAATTGTATTTGTTCCAAATGTATCTACAAATATTGACATTGGTTGTTCAACTCCGATTGCATATGCAACTTGTAATTCACATTTTTTAGCATATCCATTTGCTACAATATTTTTTGCAATATGACGTAACATATATGCTGCACTTCTGTCTACTTTTGTTGCATCTTTTCCTGAAAATGCTCCACCACCATGACGTGCATATCCTCCATATGTGTCTACAATTATTTTTCTTCCTGTTAACCCTGTATCACCTAAAGGTCCACCTATTACAAATCTTCCAGTTGGATTTATATAATATTTGGTGTTTTCATCAAGATATTTTTGTGGAATTACAGCATTAATTACTTTATCTTTAATATCTGTTTTTAAAGCGTCTATATCTACATCTTCGTTATGTTGTGTTGAAATCAATATTGTATCTATTCTTTTTACTTGATTTCCCTCATATTCCACAGTTACTTGTGTTTTTCCATCTGGTCTTAAATATGGTAATATTCCCATTTTACGAACTTCGGTAAGTTTTTTTGATAACTTATGTGCCATTGATATTGCAAATGGCATATATTCTTCTGTTTCGTCTGATGCAAATCCAAACATTATCCCTTGGTCTCCTGCTCCACCAATATCTACTCCTTGAGCTATATCTGAACTTTGTTTTGTTATATTTATATCTATTTTGCAGGTTTTGTAGTCTATGTCTAATTCCGCATTATCATATCCAATTTCTTTAATTCTATCTCTAACTATTTTCTCAACATCTATTTTAGCATTTGTTGTTATTTGTCCTGCAATAGTAATTTGGTTTGCTGATGCAAATGTTTCTACTGCAATTCTTGAATATTTGTCTTGTTTTAAAGCTTCATCTAATATTGTATCTGAAATATAATCACATAATTTGTCTGGATGTCCTTCTGTTACACTTTCAGATGTAAAATAAAACTTTTTCATATTTATTACTTCCTTTCTTAGGGACATTTGGGGTCGGTTCCATTTTTGCCCTTGGTACATTCGGGGTCGGTTCCGTTTTTGCCCTTTAAAAAAACTCCTAGCATATGCTAAGAGTTCTCATATTTCTAATCATCACTCAAAGCTATTCGCTTTGTCGGTTTTAGCACCTTGCCTTTATGTAGGTTGCTGTGGGATTAACGAGCCGTTCTCTACTCCACTCTTGATAATTTTATTCAATTTTTACTAAATAAGTTGTAATATAGCTACTTCAGCTCCATCTCCTCTACGAGGTCCAGCTTTAACTATTCTTGTATATCCTCCAACACGTCCTTCGTATTTTGGAGCAATTTCATTAAATAGTTTTGCTATTAAATCTATATTATTTCCTTTTTCATCTTTAACTTTGTTGATTTTTGTCATCATTTTTCTTCTTGCATTTAGTCTTGATGGTAAGTCTTTTTGTCTTTTTTCGATTTTTTCTTCTTTTACAACTTTTAGGTATTCATTACCATTTTTACTTTTTGTTAATTCTGTAACTTTATTACCTTTAGAGTCTAATTTTGCTTTAACTACTTTTACTTCTACAGTCTCATAATTATCTTTTTCTTTTATGGCTAATGATATTACACTGTCAGCTATTGCTTTTACTTCTTTAGCTCTTGCTTCTGTTGTTTCAATTTTTCCGTGTAATATTAAATCTGTTGTTAAAGTTTTTAACATCGAATTTCTTATATCAGTAGTTCTACCTAATTTTCTGTTTATAGCCACTATTTTCACCTTCCTTTTTCTATTGTCAGGGGACACATCTTTCCCTAAGGACTGTCTTCAGGGACAAGATATGTCCCCTACCCTTATGAGAAAGTGATTACCCTTTATTCACATTATTTACAATATTTTTACTCGTCTTCTTCAGCGAAATTTAGTCCTAATGAATGTAATTTTGCAATTACTTCATCTAATGATTTCTTTCCTAAATTTCTAACTTTCATCATATCATTTTCAGATCTATTTGTTAAATCTTCAACTGTAGCAATTCCTGCTCTTTTTAAGCAGTTGAAAGAACGTACAGATAGTTCTAATTCTTCTATTGAAGTTTCTAATACTTTTTCTTTTTTTGATTCTTCTTTTTCAATCATTACTTGTGTATTTCTCGTTGCTTCTGATAAATCTATGAATAGTTCTAAATGTCCTGTCATAACTTTTGCAGCTAAGCTTAATGCTTCATGAGCTTTTAAGCTTCCATCTGTCCAAACTTCGATAATTAACTTATCATAGTCAACCATTTGCCCTACTCTAGTGTTTTTTACTTGATAATTTACTTTTTTTACTGGTGTATAAATTGAATCTATTGGAAGCACAGATATGTCTTGGTTTGGTTTTTTATTTTTTTCTGAAGGGGAATATCCTCTTCCCATATCTGCTGTCAATTCCATTATCAACTGTCCACCTTCTGATACAGTTGCTATATGTAAGTCTGGGTTTAGAATTTCTACAGTTCCATCTGTAACGATATCTGCTGCAGTTACTTCTCCTTCTCCCTTAAAGTTAATTCTCATAACTTTTTCTTCATTTTCAGTAAATTTTAGTCTAACATTTTTTAAGTTAACTATAATTTCTGGTACATCTTCTACAACATTTGGTATGCTTGAAAACTCATGCAATACTCCTTCTATTTTAACACTTGTTATTGCACAGCCTGTTAATGATGAAAGTAGTATTCTTCTTAATGAATTTCCTATTGTTACACCATATCCTCTTTCTAATGGTTCACATACAAATTTTGCATAATTGTTTGTGTCATCAACCTCTAGACATTCAATATTTGGCTTTTCAAATTCTATCATTTCTACCTCCTAATATTTTAAAAACTATTTAGAGTAAAGCTCTACTATTAAATGTTCTTCAACTGGGATATCAACATCTTCTCTTGATGCTAATCTTACTACTTTACCACTTAAAGTTTCATTGTTTAATTCTAGCCATGCTGGAATTGGTCTTGCTGAATTTGCTTCAATATTTGCTTTGATTGCAACATTATCTTTTTTGCTTTCTCTTACATTTATTATATCTCCAGCTTTTACTAAGTATGATGGAATGTTAACTTTTCTTCCATTTACTTCAAATTGGCCATGATTAACTAATTGTCTTGCTTGTGCTCTTGAAGCTCCAAACCCTAGTCTATAAACTACATTATCTAATCTGCTTTCTAATATTTGTAATAGGTTTTCACCTGTTACTCCTTTTTTATTAGATGCCATTTCGAAATATCCTCTAAATTGTTTTTCTCCAACTCCATAGTATGATTTTGTTTTTTGTTTTTCTCTTAATTGAGTTCCGTATTCAGAAAGTTTTGCTCTTTTTTGTCCATGTTGTCCTGGAGCATAATTTCTTCTAGAAATACTGCATTTATCAGAATAACATCTTGAACCTTTTAAGAACAATTTTTGTCCTTCTCTACGGCAAATACGACATTGTTCGTCTGTATAACGTGCCATCTTTTATTTACACCTCTTTCTATCTATTTACTCTATCTTGTTTATGTTTTACATTATTTTTTATTATACTCTTCTTCTTTTTGGTGGTCTACAACCATTATGTGGGATTGGTGTTACGTCTTTAATACTACTTAGTTCTAAACCTGCTGATTGAAGTGCTCTTATTGCTGCTTCTCTTCCTGCTCCTGGTCCTTTAACATATACTTCAACAGTTTTTAAACCATGTTCCATTGCTGCTTTTGCTGCTGTTTCAGCAACTTCTCCAGCGGCAAATGGTGTACTTTTTCTTGATCCTTTAAAACCTAGTTCTCCTGCACTTCCCCATGATATTGTATTTCCCTTTGTATCTGTTATTGTAACTATTGTATTGTTAAAACTAGAGTGAATATGTGCTTCTCCTTTTTCAATGTTTTTTCTATTTCTTCTAGCTACTGGTTTTTTTGTTACATTTTTGTTAGCCATTTCTTTGTTTTCCCTCCTTTAAAATAACACAATTATCAAACAATAAAAATATGTTCAATATTTTGCATCAATATCTATACGAATTCGCTATATTACTAATTCATTATCTTATACAGCTTTTTTTGATTTGCTTACTAGTTTTCTTGGACCTTTTCTTGTACGAGCATTAGTTTTTGTTCTTTGTCCTCTTACTGGAAGACTTCTTCTATGTCTTAATCCTCTATAGCATCCAATTTCTGTTAATCTTTTAATATTAAGTGCTACTTCTCTTCTTAGGTCTCCTTCAACTTTGTATGATTCGTCAATAACTTTTCTTATACTATTAACTTCATCATCAGTTAAGTCTTTTACTCTAGTGTCTGGATTCACACCTGCTTTTGCCAATATTTTATTTGAACTAGATACTCCTATACCATAAATATATGTTAGTCCTATTTCTACTCTTTTTTCTTTAGGTAAGTCTACTCCCGCTATACGAGCCATTTTTTTACACCTCCAAATTTTTTTCTTTTTAATTTGAACTTTATTCAAATATTGAACATTTCTGTTCTTTGTAGTGTTGTCCTATTTATAACTTAAAGGTGAAATGCATCTAATGAAATGTTATGTACATTCCTTTAGATCTTTAAGTCTTATTTCAGACATATATATAAACACAAATTTGATATGTAAACTTTTTCAAGTTTAACAGCCGCTACCTCATTTGTGTTATAAACTTTTAGGTTACCCTTGTCTTTGTTTGTGTTTAGGGTTTTCACATATAACTCTAATTACACCTTTTCTTTTTATTACTTTGCATTTGTCACACATTTTCTTTACAGATGGTCTTACTTTCATTATATCTTGCACCTCCTTTTATCGGTCAGCGTATTACCTGTCCTCCAACTTTTAAATAATATATGTTTATTTGGGTTAATTTTTTACTTTGCTCTCCATGTTATTCTTCCTCTTGTTAAATCATATGGTGATAATTCAACTTTAACTTTGTCTCCTGGTAGAATTTTGATATAGTTCATCCTTAACTTTCCTGAAATATGTGCTAATATTTGATGTCCATTTTCAAGTTCTACTTTGAAATTTGTATTTGGTAGTGTTTCTACTACTATACCCTCTACCTCTATTACATCCTCTTTGGCCAAGTTATGTACCTCCTTCTTAAAGAGCTATATTTTTAGAAAATTTTTAAATTTTCCATAATATTCTATTTTAAATTTTAACTCATACATTATATAATAATTTTATAGAATTGTCAATAGTTCTGGCTCATTTTCTGTAACTAAAATTGTATTTTCATAGTGTGCTGCTAAACTTCCATCTCGTGTTACAATTGTCCACCCATCATCTAATTGAAATATGTCTGGTTTTCCCGCTATTACCATTGGTTCTATTGCTAATGTCATACCTGGTTCTAATCTAATTCCTCTACCTGCTTTGCCATAATTAGGAATTTCTGGTTCTTCATGCATAGATCTTCCAATTCCATGACCTTCAAATTCTCTTACAACTGAATACCCTTGTGATTTAACATATTCTCCTATTGCGTGTGACACATCTCCTATTCTATTTCCTTTTCTAGCATATTTTATTCCTTCAAAAAAAGCTTGTTTAGTAATTTCAACTAATCTCCTTGCTTCTTTAGATACTTCTCCTACCATATATGTCCTTGCAGCATCTCCATTATATCCATTTTTTAATGCCACTAAGTCTACACTGACTATATCTCCATTTTTTATGTATCTTTTATTTGATGGGACTCCATGTATTACCTCATCATTTATAGATATACATGTTGCAGCAGGATATTTTGGTACTCCTCTTATTCCTGGATCATATCCTTTTTCTGCTGATATTGCCCCATTTTTTTTCATTACTTTTTCTGCAATTTGATCAAGTTCTGCTGTTGTCATTCCTGGCTTTATTGCTTCTTCTATTGCTTTGTGAGTTAATGCTGTAACTCTTCCAGCTTCTCTCATTAATTCAATTTCTTTCTTTGATTTTATTGTAACCATTTTTTCTCCTTTCCTCTCGCATTTATCCATAATCTTTTTTAGGAGATTTTTAATCTTCTTATTTTATATATTGAGCTATTATATTATTTTGATATATCTTTTAATATGTCTTCTGCAACATCTTTTCCCATTCTATTTACAGATAAACTTACTGTCTCTGTTCTCAATACTCCCTTATTTTTATAATATTCTACTAATGGACTTGTTTTTTCTTCATATGTTTCTAATCTTCTTTTTATTGCTTCTGGATCTGAATCATCTGCTCTTTGTTTTAATGGTGATCCACATTTATCACATATTCCTTCAACTTTTGGTGGATGTAGTTTTGTATTATATGTTGTCTTACAATCTGGGTTTGTACAAACTCTTCTTGTTATCATTCTGTCTATTAGTTCTTCTTTTGGTGTTACTAGATTTATTACTAAATCAACTTTCTCATTTTTACTTTGTAATATTTCGTCTAGTTTTTGAGCTTGTTCTATTGTTCTTGGAAAACCATCTAATATTGCTCCATTTTTTGCATCTTCCCATGTTAGCCTATCTTCTACCATTGGCACTGTTATTGTGTCTGGCACTAAATTTCCTTGTGATATATATCTATCAGCTTCTATTCCTAATTCTGTTTTTTCACTTATATTTTTTCTAAATATATCTCCTGTTGATATTTGTGGCAAGCCTATACCTTCACTTATCAAACCTGCAACTGTTCCTTTACCTGTTCCTTGGGCACCTAACATAATAATATTCATAACTTCTTCATCCTTTCTTTTTTCGAAAAAATATGCGCCTCTAATTTCTTAGAGGCTCTCTTTCGTTCTTTGCAATTCTATTTTAGCTTATTTTGCCTAGTTTGTCAATCATTTTCATATTTTATGTATAATTTTTCAAAAAAATAGCACCTATTTGTGAACAGGTACTATCTTTTATTTTATTCTAAAAATCCTTTATAATGTCTCATTACTAATTGTGATTCTAATTGTTGTACTGTTTCAAGTGCAACTCCTACAACAATTAGTATTGAAGTTCCTCCAAATGAAACATTTAAACTTGTAAATCTTAATAACATTGGCAATATTGCAATTACTGCTAAAAATAATCCACCAAATATTGTTAATCTTGTTATTATTGCTTTTAAATATTCTGTTGTTGGCTTTCCAGCTCTAATTCCTGGAATAAATCCACCATTTTTCTTTATATTGTTTGATACCTCTGCTGGGTTAAATGTAGCATAAGTATAGAAGAATGTGAATCCCATTATTAATAGTAAATATATTATGGCATTTGCTAATGAATATCCCCATCCTACATTTGAAGATGATGTTGCAATCGAAAATTTATAAACTCCTGCCCAAAATCCTGTTAGATTTTGTACATCTGCAAACATTGATATTATCATTGCTGGAAATGTCATAAATGATGATGCAAATATTACTGGCATTACTCCTGCCATAGCAAGTTTTAATGGAATATGTGTACTTTGTGCACCAACCATTTTTCTTCCTACAACTTTTTTAGAATATTGTACTGGTACTCTTCTTTCAGCTTGTTGTACAAATACAACTCCAGCCACTAATAGAATTGCTCCAATTATTATTCCTAATGATGTGATTAATCCGATTGTGCTAAATCCAGATGTTGTAAATATTAAATTCCAAATAGTTGTTACAGCACCTGGTAACCCTGATATAATACCTATAAATATTATAATTGATATTCCATTTCCTATTCCTCTACTTGTGATTTGCTCTCCTAACCACATTAGTAAAGAAGTTCCTGCTACTAATGATGAAACTACCAATATTCCAGTTAACCATCCTTCATTAATAAAGATTCCTGATTTTCTATATGATAAATATATTCCTATTGCTTCAACAAGTGCTAAGATTATTGTTATAACCTTAGTCCATCTGTTTATTATTTTCTTTCCTTCTTCTCCTCCATCTTTAGCCATTCTTTCTAATGATGGTATTATCATTGTCAATAATTGAACAACTATTGATGCTGTTATATATGGACTTATTGACATTGCAAATATTGAAAATCTAGAAAAAGCTCCTCCTGAGATTATATCTATAAATCCTGCAATTCCATTTTGAGAATTCATTGCTTGATTTAATGTTATTGTGTTTACTCCTGGTACTGTAATGTAACACCCTAGTCTAAATAATACTATAAGTAATAATGTATATAAAAGTCGTTTTTTAACATCCGGTGTTTTTAAAGCGTTTTTTATTGTTTTAAACAACTAAATCACCTCTGCCTTTCCGCCTAGGGCTTCAATTTTTTCCTTAGCAGTTGCAGTAAATCTTTTTGCTTTTACATTTAATTTTTTCTCTAATTTTCCTGTTGCTAATACAACTATTCCGTCATTTATTTTTCCGATTATTCCTTCTTCTACTAAGCTTTCTGCTGTTACATCTGTTGCTTTTGATTTATTTAACATAGTTAATGTAACTTCTGTATAGTTTTTAGCGTGAATATTTGTAAATCCTCTTTTTGGAAGTCTTCTATATAATGGTGTTTGACCTCCTTCGAATCCTCTTCTAACTCCTCCACCACTTCTTGCTTTTTGTCCTTTATGTCCTTTTCCAGAAGTTTTTCCAGTTCCAGATCCTGTACCACGTCCAACTCTTTTTCTAGCCTTTTTTTCAACAGCTGGTTTTAATTCTCCTAATTTCATACTCTTTCGCACCTCCTTATTTACAAATTTTGATTATTACATAATCTCGTCAATTTTTTTATCTCTTTTTTTAGCTACTTGTTCAAGTGTTTGCATATTTTTCAAACCTTCAATAGTTGCATATACAACGTTTCTTGGATTATTTGTTCCAATAACTTTTGTACGTATATCTTTATAACCTGCAAGCTCTAATACTGGTCTTACACTTCCTCCTGCTATAAGTCCTGTACCAACAGCAGCTGGTTTAAGCATAACTTTTGCACTACCAAATTTCCCAATATATTCATGAGGTACTGTTGTTCCAACTATCGGAACTTCTACTAAATTCTTTTTAGCTTCTTGAATAGCTTTTTTAATTGCATCTGGCACTTCAGCAGCTTTACCATTTCCAATTCCAACATGTCCTGCACCATCACCAACGATTACAACAGCACTGAATCTAAATGTTCTACCACCTTTTACTACTTTTGCAACTCTATTTATAGCTACTACTTTTTCTTTTAATTCTGGCATTTTATTTTCCTCCATTAGAATTCCAAGCCTCCTTCTCTTGCAGCTTCAGCTAGTTCTTTTACAACACCATGATATATGTACCCACTACGATCATATACTACAGTTGTTATTTTCTTTGCAGCTGCTCTTTTTGCAATTAAAGCTCCAACTTCCTTAGCTGCTTCTGCATTAGACTTTTTAGTTTTTATTTCTTTATCTAATGTTGAAGCAGATACTAATGTATGTCCTACAACATCATCAATTATTTGTGCATATAAATTGCTGTTGCTTCTATATACGCATAATCTTGGTCTTTCTGCTGTTCCAGATACTTTGTTTCTAACTCTTCTATGTCTTCTATTTCTTTCTAGCTTTCTATCTGTTTTACTAACCATTATTTTTCTCCTTTCCCTTATTAATAAAGTGATTTTTCTTTTTATTAATTATTATTTTCCTGTTTTACCAACTTTACGTCTAATAACTTCTTCAGCATATTTAATACCTTTACCTCTATATACTTCAGGTGGTCTTTTTGTTCTAATATTAGCTGCTGTTTGGCCAACTAATTCTTTATCTATTCCTTTTACTATAATAGTATTTGGATTTGGAACATCAAATGAAATTCCTTCTGGTGCTTCAAATATTACTGGATGAGAATATCCAAGTGTTAGATTTAAATTGTTTCCTTGTTTTTGAGCTCTATAACCTACACCATTTATTTGTAATTCTCTTGTATATTCTTTTTCTACACCATTTATCATATTGCATATTAAAGTTCTTGTTAAACCATGTAGGCTTCTATTTATTGCTTCGTCATTTGGTCTTGTTACTTTAATAATATTATCTTCTACTGATACAGAAATATTTTTATGTATTTCTCTTTCTAGTGTACCTTTAGGTCCTTTTACAGTTATTTTTTGTCCATCAAGTTTTACTTCAACACCTGTTGGTACTGTAATAGGCTTATTTCCTATTCTTGACATTTTGTTTTCCCTCCTTGCTTTATGACATGGAATCCACCTTTTTTAAGGTTTTTTGAAACTATTTATTTCTTTCCTTATCTAAATAGTGATTCCCTTTATTTTATTCTTTTATCTTTTTATTACCAAATATAAGCTAAAACTTCTCCACCCATTCCGGCAGCTCTTGCTTCTTTATCTGTTTTTAATCCTTTTGATGTAGAAATTATTGCTATTCCAAGACCATTTAATACTTTTGGCAATTCTTCTTTTCCTGCATATACTCTTAGACCTGGTCTACTTATTCTTTTTATTCCATCAATTACTCTAGTTCCTTTTTCATCATATTTTAGAGTAATTCTAACAATTCCTTGATTTTCATTTTTTATTAATTCAAATGCTTTGATATATCCTTCTTTAAATAAAATTTCAGCTATAGCTGTTTTCATTTTAGATGCTGGTACATCAACTGTTTTATGTTTAGCACTGTTAGCATTTCTTATTCTTGTTAACATGTCTGCTATTGGATCTGTAGTATTCAATTACTTTCCCTCCTTTTTTAGATTTTATTACCAACTTGCTTTTTTTACACCTGGAATTTCACCCTTGTGTGCTAATTCTCTGAAACATACACGGCAAATTCCATATTTTCTAATATAAGCATGTGGTCTACCACAAATTTTACATCTATTGTATTCTCTTGTTTTATATTTTTGTGGCTTAGCTTGTTTTACTTTCATAGATTTTTTAGCCATTATTTTTTCTCCTCCTTAATTATGCTTTGAAAGGCATTCCTAATAATTTTAATAGCTCTTTTGCCTCTTCGTCTGTTTCAGCAGTTGTTACAAATATAATGTCCATACCTCTTAATTTGTCTACTTTATCATATTCTATTTCTGGAAATACTAATTGTTCTTTAATTCCCATTGAATAATTTCCTCTTCCATCAAAAGAATTTTCAGAAACACCTCTAAAATCTCTTACTCTTGGAAGTGCTACATTAAATAGTTTATATGCAAAATCATACATTTTATCAGCTCTTAATGTAACTTTACATCCAATGTTAGCTCCTTCTCTTAATTTGAATGCAGCAATTGATTTTTTTGCTTTTGTTATCATTGGTTTTTGTCCTGTTATTTGTGATAAATCATTCATTGCATTTTCTAATGATTTTGGGTTTTCTTTTATATCTCCTAAACCTATGTTTATAACTATTTTGTCAAGTTTTGGAACTTGCATAGTTGATTTATATTGGAATTTTTTCATTAATGCTGGAATTACTTCTTTTTCATATTGTTCTCTTAATTTTTCCATTTTTAGTTATTCCTCCTTTCTTTTCTAAGGTTTAATCACCCTCAAAAAAGTCCTTTCTATTTTTATTTTATTATAGTTCCACATTTTTTACAAATACGAACTTTTTTGTCTTTTTCAGTTTTATATCCTATTCTAGCAGATTTTCCACATTTTGAACACACTACATTAACTTTAGAGCTGTCTATAGCACATTCAATAGAGATTATTCCACCTTCTTCGCCTTGTTTTCTTGGCTTGATGTGTTTTTTTCTAACATTTACACCTTTTACAACTACTTTTGAGTCTTTAGGTATAATTTCTAATACTTCTCCTTTTTTACCTTTATCATTTCCAGATAAAACTTGGACTGTATCTCCTTTTTTTATTTTCATTAAGTTTAACCTCCTTCTTTGTTTTTTTGGTTAAGTTTTTATTCAAATATCTTTATATTAATTATTTGATTCAACTGACTAAAGAACCTCTGGTGCTAATGATAATATTTTCATATAATCCTTTTCTCTTAATTCTCTTGCAACTGGGCCGAATATACGTGTTCCTTTTGGTGTTTTGTCATCTTTTATTATTACTGCTGCATTTTCATCAAATTTTACATATGAACCATCTGGTCTTCTTAAACCTTTTTTAGTTCTTACAATAACAGCTTTAACTACATCACCTTTTTTTACAACGCCACCTGGTGTTGCTGCTTTAACAGAAGCAACTATTACATCTCCGATGTTCGCTGTTTTCATGTATGAACCACCAATACATCTGATACACATAATTTCTTTAGCTCCAGTATTGTCAGCAACTTTTAGTATTGATTGTTGTTGTATCATGATTTATTTTCCTCCTTTTTCAAGAATTTCAACTACTCTCCATCTCTTATCTTTAGAAAGCGGTCTTGTTTCCATTACTTTTACTTTATCTCCTATTTCGCATTTATTTTCTTCATCATGTGCTTTTAGCTTGTATGTTCTTTTTACTGTTTTTCCATACATTTTATGGCTTACACTTGTTTCAACTGAAACAACTACTGTTTTATCCATTTTGTCAGATGTAACAGTTCCAACCATAACTTTACGAAGATTTCTTTCTTCCATAGGTTTTATACCTCCTTCTTATTTGCGTCTAATTTTATAATTAAGCCTTTGCTTCTGCAATTTTTCTTTCTGTTAATACAGTATTTATTTTAGCTATATCTTTTTTAACCTCTTTGATTTTCATTGGGTTATCTAATCCATTTGTAGCTAAACTAAATTTTAATTTGAATAATTCTGTTTTTAGTTCACCTAATTCTTTTTCTAATTCTGGTGAAGACATTTCTCTAATCTTATTTATCTTCATCACTATCACCCACCTTGTTCTCAGTTTCTTTTACTACGAACTTACATTTGATTGGTAATTTGTTCATAGCTAATCTCAAGGCTTCTCTAGCTGTTTCTTCAGGAATTCCTGCCATTTCGAACATAACTCTTCCTGGTTTTACAACAGCTACCCAATATTCAACATTACCTTTACCTTTACCACCACGAGTTCCAGCTGGTTTTTGTGTTATTGGTTTGTCTGGAAATATCTTAATCCAAACTTTTCCACCTCTTTTTGTATAACGTGTCATAGCAATACGTGCTGCTTCAATTTGATTTCCTTTTATTAATCCTGCTTCAACAGCTTGTATTCCATATTCTCCATCTGTTACTTTATTTCCTCTTGTTGCTTTTCCTCTATTTCTACCTTTTTGCATTTTTCTATATTTTGTTTTTTTAGGCATTAATGGCATTATCTGTCTCCTCCTTCCACTTTTTTAGCTGGAAGAACTTCACCTTTATATATCCAAACTTTTACACCAATCTTTCCATATGTTGTATCTGCTTCTGCAAATCCATAATCTATATCTGCTCTTAAAGTTTGTAGTGGAATTGTTCCTTCTTTATAGAATTCTGTTCTAGCCATGTCAGCTCCACCTAATCTTCCAGATACTGCTGTTTTTATTCCTAAAGCTCCTGCTTTCATAGATTTTTGCATACATTGTTTCATAGCTTTTCTGAATGAAATTCTTCTTTCTAATTGACCTGCAATATTTTCTGCAACTAATTGTGCATCAGTATCTACTGCTTTAACTTCAACTATATTGATGTTTATATCTTTTCCTATTAATTTTGTTAATTCTGCTTTTAAACTTTCTGCTCCAGCTCCACCTTTTCCGATTATTATTCCAGGTTTAGCTGTGTACACATTAATTTTTATAAATTTGGCTGTTCTTTCAATTTCTATTTTTGAAATTCCAGCTGTATATAATTTTTTCTTTAAAAATTTACGGATTTTTTGATCTTCAACTAAGTAATCTGCAAAATTTTTAGAATCTGCATACCATCTAGCATTCCAATCTTTGATTATTCCAACTCTTACACCTGTTGGATGTACTTTTTGTCCCATCTAAATTATGCCTCCTTTTCTTTTAAAACTATTGTTATATGACTTGTTCTTTTTCTAATTCTAACTGCTGAACCTTTTGCAGCAGGTCTTATTCTTTTTAATGTTGGACCTTGATTTGCATATATTTCAGCAACATATAAATTGTCATGTTTCATATTATGATTGTTTTCAGCATTTGAAATTGCTGATTTTAATAATTTTTCTATAATAACTGATGATGCTTTTGGTGTAAACTTTACGATTGCCAAAGCTTCATCAACATTTTTACCTCTTATTAAATCTGCAACAATTTTTACTTTTCTTGAAGATATTCTCGCATATCTTAATGTTGCTTTTGCTTCCATTATTGCTGTTTCTTCCACTACAATTCCCTCCTTAAATTATTCTTTTTTATTTCTTTGTAGTTTTTTCTCCTGCATGACCTTTGAATGTTCTTGTAGGAGCAAATTCACCTAATTTATGGCCTATCATTTCTTCTGTAATATATACTGGTACATGTTTTCTACCATCATGAACAGCAATTGTGTGTCCAATCATTTGTGGATAAATTGTTGAAGCTCTTGACCATGTTTTTATAACTTCTTTATTTCCACTATCATTCATAGCTTCTACTCTTTTTAACAATTCTGGTGCTATGAAAGGTTTTTTCTTACTTGATCTTGACATATGATTTTCCTCCTATCTTACTTTCTTCTCTTAACTATAAATTTATTTGTTTTATTCTTTTTATTTCTTGTCTTATATCCTAATGCTGGTTTGCCCCAAGGTGTCATTGGTCCAGAATGTCCTACTGGAGCTCTACCTTCACCACCACCATGTGGGTGATCTACTGGGTTCATTACAGAACCTCTAACTGTTGGTCTTATTCCTAAATGTCTTGTTTTTCCTGCTTTTCCTAATTTAACATTTTCATGGTCAGCATTTCCAACTACTCCTATTGTAGCTCTACATCTTGCTAAAATTAGTCTCATCTCTCCTGATGGTAATCTTACATGTGCATATTTTCCTTCTTTAGCCATAAGTTGTGCACTTTGTCCAGCACCTCTTACTAATTTAGCTCCTTGACCTGGATTTAATTCTATATTATGGATTAATGTACCTACTGGTATACTTGATATTGGTGCACAGTTTCCTGCTTTTATATCAACTTTATCTCCAGATATTACTTTATTTCCATCTGTTAATCCTTGTGGTGCTATAATGTAACTTAATGTTCCATCTTCATATTTTATTAATGCTATGTTAGCACTTCTATTTGGATCATATTCGATTCCAACAACTGTAGCTTCCATATCATCTTTATTTCTTTTAAAATCTATTTTTCTATATTTTTGTCTATTTCCTCCACCTTGATGTCTTACTGTTATTCTTCCATATGAGTTTCTTCCTGCATTTTTCTTCTTCTTTTCTAATAAAGACTTTTCAGGTGTCTTTTTAGTTATTTCTGCATAATCAGAAACTGTCATATTTCTTCTTGATGGTGTATATGGTTTAAAATGTTTCATTCCCATTTCTATCTTTCCTTTCTCGTTCATTTGCATTGTTTTTTTAATACAAACTTCCATTCTGTATTTTTACGGATTTTTTCCTGCTCCGTCTACAGATATTCTTTCTTTTCCGGGTTATTTCCCGATATTCTTTCAATTCTATTTTTTTAAAATTGATTTAAGCGATAATTTGATTATGATCCCATAAACTCGTCAATAGAATCTTTAAATTTCTTAGAAGCTTTAATCTCTTTTCCACCTTTTCCAAGATATGTTCTTTCAGCTGGATTCATATCTATTGTAACAATAGCTTTTTTCCAATCTGGAGTTTTTCCTTCTTTATATCTAACTCTTTTTGTCTTTCCTTTAACTATCATTGTGTTAACATTTGATACTTTTACTTCAAAAAGTTTTTCAACAGCTTTTGCTATTTCAACTTTTGTTGCTTTTTTGTTAACTTCGAAAGTGTATTTTCCTGATTGCATTTCATCATTACTTTTTTCAGTTATTACTGGTCTTACTATGATTTCTTCTGGTAACATTAGGCATACACCTCCTCTAATTTTTTAACAGTATCAAGTGGTAAAACTAATCTATTGCAATTTAATAAATCAAATACATTTATCATATTTAATTGAATAGCTTTTACACCTTCTATATTTCTGCTTGATAGGTAAACATTTTCATTTTTATCTGTTAAGATAATTAATGTTTTTCCTGTTATTTTTAAATCTGTTAAAGCTTGTGCCATAACTTTAGTTTTTGGCTCTTTAACTTCTAATTTATCAACAACTGTTAATTCACTATCTAATACTTTTGCACTTAATAATGATTTTATTGCAAGTTGTTTTTCTTTCTTATTTACTCTATATTTATATGAACGTGGTTTTGGTCCTAAAGCTATACCACCTTTAATCCATTGTGGAGCACGTATACTACCTTGTCTTGCTCTACCTGTTCCTTTTTGTCTCCATGGTTTTCTTCCACCACCACGAACTTCTGCTCTTGTTTTTGTACTTTGTGTACCTTGTCTTTGATTAGCTAAGTAGTTTACTAAAACACTATGTACAACTGCTTCGTTTGGTTCAATTCCAAATACTGCTGTACTTAATTCTACATCGCTAACTTTTTTACCTTGCATGTTATATACATCTACCTTTGGCATTTCGTATTTCCTCCTTTTCTATAACCTTACGCTTTTATAGCTGATTTTATTTTTAAGATAGCTCCTTTTGGTCCTGGAACACTACCTTTTACTAATATTACATTTTTATCTAAATCTACTTTTACAACATCTAAGTTTTGTATTGTAACTGTAACTCTTCCCATATGTCCTGGAAGTTTTTTACCTTTAAATACTCTTCCTGGTGTTGATGTTGATCCCATTGAACCTGGTCTTCTATGATACATAGATCCATGTCCCATTGGTCCTCTATGTTGTCCATGTCTTTTTATTACACCTTGGAATCCTTTTCCTTTTGATGTACCTTGGACATCTACTTTTTCGCCTTCAGCAAATACATCTGCTTTTAGTTCATCTCCAACTTTGATTCCTTCTATAGAATCTAGTCTGAATTCCCTTAAATGTTTTTTTGCTGTAACATTTGCTTTTGCAAAATGTCCTTTTTTGGGCTTGTTTAATTTGTTTTCTTTAACTTCTCCAAATCCTAATTGTATTGCTTCATATCCATCATTTTCTAATGTTTTTACTTGAGCAACTACACATGGACCTGCTTCTAATACTGTTACTGGAATAACTGTTCCATTTTCGTCAAATATTTGAGTCATTCCTAATTTCTTTCCGATTAATGCTTTTTTCATTTTTCTTTCTCCTCCTATTGGCTGATATGCTAATTTATCAGCGTGGTTATCGATTTTTAATTTTATTTATATTTGAAACTAGTTTTTGATTTCGATGTCAACACCTGCTGGTAGTTCTAGTTTCACTAAACTATCCATTGTTTTTTGTGTTGGGTAAAGAATATCAATAACTCTTTTATGTGTTCTCATTTCGAATTGTTCTCTTGAATCTTTGTGTTTGTGTGGAGAACGTAAGATTGTTACGATTTCTTTTTGTGTTGGTAGTGGAATAGGACCTGATACTTTTGCTCCTGTTTTCTTAGCAGTATCTACTATCTTTTCAGCAGACTGATCTAAAACTACATGGTCATAAGCTTTTAGTCTTATTCTAATTTTTTCACTTGATACAACTGTTTTTGCCATTGTAATTTTCCCTCCTTAAAATAATAATATAATTTTTTTAAATTACGCGTTGGCAAGTTATAACACATCCGGGTGTTTTGTATTTACCCATTGTAAAATCCCAAAATTCGCATGATTATTCTGGGATAAGTGCTTTTATTAATTATTTAAACTTACCGCCTGGTCTAGCCAAGACATACTCCACTGAAGTTCCCTCCATCTATAAAAATGTAGCCACATTCAGCTTCAACGCTAAAATTCATGCGTTACTATTATATAACCCTTCTGTCTTTATGTCAATACCTTTAGCAAAATTTCCTTATTTTTTTCTAACTAATGAATCAAGTAGTACAAATGTTATTACGACCTCAAATGGTGTCAAGAGATAGATTGCATAAAATAAATGGAAGATTTTGTGTATCTAATCTTAACACTAGAAGTTCTTATAGAAACAAATGAGGGATGTTCACGGGCAAACTTATAAGTTTGAGCTTGAGTGAAAGAGGCTCATTTGATTCTATTAGAGCTTCTATGGTAAGATTGGCTTATCCAAAATCTGTAATGTTTTTTATGCAATCTATCTCTTGACACCATTTGAGGTCGTAATAACATTGTACTACTTGACTCATTATCTATAAACATTTTTCGATTATAATTTTATTACAATTTCTTTTTCTTCGCCTAAATCAAGTTTTTTATATATAACATTACATTCATCGAAAAGCTTACGTGAAGCTATATTATTTTCAGAATCTTTATATTTATCAGACAAATATATTACTTGTTTTATTCCTGATTGAATTATTATCTTGGCACATTCATTACAAGGAAATAAATCTACATATATTTTTGAATTTTCTAAATCTTGCTTACTTCCTCTATAATTTAGAATTGCATTCATTTCTGCATGGCATACATAAGGATATTTTGTATTTAAATTTTCTCCTTCTCTTGCCCATGGAAACTTTTCGTCATCAAATCCATTTGGGGCACCATTATAACCTATTGATAAAATTCTATTATCATTGCTTACTATACATGCTCCAACTTGTGTACTTGGATCTTTACTTCTCATTGCTGAAAGTTTTGCTATTGCCATAAAATATTCATCCCAACTAATATAATCTTTTCTTCTCTCATCATTTATCATAATTACTACTACCTTTCTTTTTGCAAAAAGACTATTTTAAGTCCCCCTAAAATAGTCTTCTTTTGTTTTTATTTTTCATTTTCTTTTATTACAATTAATATCGCTGCAATATACATACCTATAACAAGAATTGGTGTAAACCTTCCAACAGGAATTCTTGCAATAACAATAACACTTAATAAGAATAATTCTCCAAAAACTGGGATTGCTACAGTTCTAGCTAGAACTTTTAATATCCCCTTTTTATAATATCTTATAACCATATATACTAATACCAAAATGCCTGATATAGTAAATGGTAAAATATATCCTTTATACATATCTATAATTCGTGTTGCTGGCACTGTATTAATTGTTGTTTCTTCAGCTGTTTGTTTAAATTCATAATTTTCTTTTATTTTATTTACAATATTATTTTTTTGTTCTTCTGTTATTTGTTCAGATCTTATTGTAACCATATCTTTATATATTTCTACAGTTTGAACAGTATAATTAGCATTTCCTAATGCTTCATGAACAATATTCTTTATTTTTGATTCATCTACTTTTTGTTCAACATATATATCAATGCTTTGACTTTTCTCAAATTTAAGTTCTTTGTTATATCCCCATATTCCCACTACTACTATTCCTATGAGAATCACTAATGCTACAAGAGCAATAAAAATAATTTTTATATTTTTTTGTTTCATGTGTTGCCTCCTATTTGTTCTCTCTTAATTTTAATAATGTTTTTGTTACAATTATATTATATGTAGCTATTAATATTAATCCCCAGAACATAATCATTCCAAAACTGCTTAAGTTTGTCCATCCTGAAAAGCAAAATACTAATGTAATAATCATTATAGGTACTAATTTTAAGAACATTTCTTTATATGTACTTACTATTGCTTCATTTACAATATCCAATGTTTTTGTCTTATCTAATATTGTTTGATTTAATTTTAAATTAATTAATACTATTAATATTATTGCGCCTATTCCTTCTATTGAAATAATAACATTTGTGTATCTTAGTATTAATAATAGTAATGCTATAAAACCAACATTAGCTATACTTATAAGTAATCCTTTAATTTTATATTTTATTATAAATATTATAGATATTATTAATAATATTACTGCAACAATTAATACAAAATACATTAATTGGTCATTTAATATATCTGAGTAAACAAATCTGTTATTTTGTGCTTCATATGCTATAGGATATTTCCCAGAATTTATTAACATTGCTAATTCTGCTGCTTTTGCCATATTATTATTTATTGATGTATTATTAGATGTTTCTGCTCCCATTTTTATAGTTATTTTATTTTTTTCTATCTTTTCAATATCATATTTAGTTTCTGCAACTGTTAATTTTGCTATTTTCTTTGTTTCTTCTGTTGATGTATTATTATTATCTGTTTCTGTACTCTCTGTGTCTTCTGTTGTAGTTTCTGTATCACTTTGTTCATCTGTATTATTATCTTGGTTTTGTGTTTTTTCTATTTCATCAACTTCAGTTGCTAATATAGCATAATTATTTTTAATTTCATCTATTTGGGCTTGTCCTTCTTTAGTTAATAGAATTTCTAGGTAAACTTGATATGCTCCATCTGAATTTGTTTTATATGTATATTGAGCCTTTTTTACCATAGAATCATTTAATAATTCATTGTCTGTGTCTTTTTCTTTTATTTGCACTTTCCCTGAAGCAATTAAATAGTATGCCCTGTCATCTGTTGTTTCATCTTCTGGTAGTTCTACTCTAATAGTTCCATCTTCTTTATTTAATGAAATTGTGTAATCTTTCGCTCCTAATTTCTTTAATCTTTTTTCAATTGTATTTTTTACTGTTTGATAGTTTTCTACTGTTAAATCTTCTGGTTTTACTACTGTTTCTCCATTATCATTTTCTTGTGCTACTTTTAGTTCTATTAGCCTTTCTCCTTTAAGTTCTCTTCCTAACGAATATTCTTTAACTATATCTTCCATTCTATTTTGTTTTTTTATATATATACCACCAAATGAAATTAGTGATATTAATACAATAGCTAATATTATTGTTGTTATTTTTACTTTTTTCATTTTTATAATCGTTCCTTTCATTCCTATAATAACTTTGTTCCATTTATTACTAATTCAAACCATATATGCAAATATTTTGCAGCATATTTGCTCATCATTGTTCTATCCATAAAGATTTGAAAATAATCTAATACTGGACATATTTGAGTATCAATCGTTAAACTTAATATTACTTTTCTTTTGCTTTCATCTATTTCTAACATTGCATCTGTTACAGCGTAGTTTACTCTATCATGTATATCAAATGTTGACATATTTGTATTTACTACTCTATTTCTATGAACATCTGATTTATCAGCTAATATTAACGCTGCCGATATATCACTTACTGCTGTTCCAGTTCCTTCGTCATGATTCCCTATAGCCATAACAATCTCTGTTCTGTCCTCTGCTGGCATCCCCATCTCTTTCAAAATATTATATGCCAATATAGCACCAGTATGTGCATGGTCTACTCTATTTACACAATTTCCAATGTCATGTAAATAACCTGCTATCTTTCCTAATTCTATAGTTCTTTCATCATAATTTAATTTTTGTAATATCTCTCCTGTTCTTTTTGACACAATTCCTATATGTCTATTAGAATGTTCTGTATATCCTAATGCTTTTAATTGCTTCTGCGAAGCATGAACAAAAGCTTGAACCTCCTCATTTTTCATTACGTCTTCTAATGTTATCATAGCCGCCTCCTTTTGTCTTTATTGATTTTACCCTATTTTTCTAAAAATATCAACTATTTTTACATATTTTTCTTTTAAAATGTAAAAAGACTCCTAATTTCTTTTTTATTAACCTTTATTTACTCCTATAATTCCTCCAAACATTCCACATAACATCCCTGCTACAATTATTATTACTGATTGTACTGTTAAAGAAAAATTTTTATCAATTATTCCTGACATTAAATATATACTCATTAAATATATTCCTCCTATTAAAGCTCCATTTAATAATCCATTTTTCTTCATTTTAAAATTTCCTATTGAACTTCCTATAAATATACTAATTGCTGTAGATACTATTATTACAGGCGTCGTAAATTCCTCACTTATATTTGTATATGTTAATATAATTGAAAATATAAATAGAAAAATTAATGTAAATATTACAGAAATAATTACACCTTTTATAATATTTTTCAATCCATCCATGTCAAACCTCCTATTATATTTATATTCCTTAATAAGAGTTTTTATAACTAAAATTAAAATTTATTTATATTTCTATTCAAAATGTATAAAACAAATAAGAAAAATCGCCAATTTTTCTTATTTGTTTTTACTTGATTTGAGCTCCCAATTATACACAGAAAATCTCAAACTAAACAATTATAGTCATATCATATCTAATCCACCATATAAATTATATATATTAGTGTATCCCAACCTTTTCATTATCATATATGCATTTCTACTTCTTCCTCCATATTGACAATAAATTATTATTAATTGATTCTTTTTGGGTATTTCTTTTTGTATTCTATTTATTAATTCAAAATCAGGTACATTTACTGCTCCTTGTAAATGTCCTTCATTATATTCTTGTCTACTTCTTACATCTAGTAACATTGCACCTTGTAATACTTTTTCTTTTAATTCTTCTATTGTTATATCTCCATTCTGCCAACATCTATAATTCTTTTTTCTACAGAGCATTTTTATCCCCCTTTATATTATATAAATATATATTTTTTTTGTGTTATTTTTGAGCAAAAAAGGAGAGTGTTCTAATAGAACACTCCCTCGATGTGGTTAAGTTTATACCTTGTTGTATCCCCAAGGAGATACCATATATGTATCTCCCCAGAAGTCGGTTACCCACACTCTGTATGAACTTCCTGCGGTCTGTGTATTATCTCTAACTATTTTTTTAACAAAAAAATAATCAGAGTTATTAAATGGACTCGTGGGATATTTCAAATCTCCTTTTTTAATGAAACGTGTCTTCCCATTTACCGTGACTTGTGCCCACTTATCAGTCACACGACATTTATTTTTGTTGGTGATTTTTACCAGTCTCTTGCCTCCAGGACTTTTTCTTACGTATACTCCTTTTTTAATTTTGTCTACATATCCCTTGTAGGTCTTTTTGCCTACTTTATATGTGACACTCTGCCACATTTTTTTTACCCTGAAAACTTGACCTTTTTTAATCCTTGTCTTTTTTGTCACTTTCTTGGCAGTAATTTCATATGCCCAGGTTGTCTTGAGAGCAACAACGTCATTCTTGCTATTTACCGGCCCCCGGGCACTTGCGGGAACCACCAACATAGAAATCATCAACATGGTGGCCACCATAACGGCTGTCAGTTCCTTCCACATCTTCTTAATCATCATAACATACATCCTCCTTTTGTTGCATTTAGTTTATATGTTTCTGTGTTTGTGTAATGATTTGCTTAAGCTTTGCTAAGCTTCTTTCTTTATTTTACCATATTTTATGCAATTTTTCAACCCTTTTTGAATAGCTTTATCTCATATGTTACTATTTAATGTTAATCGTTACTTTCAATGGGTGCATCTACTGGACAAACACCTGCACATGTCCCACATCCTATACAAGCTGATTTATCTATTACAAAACATCTATCTCCTTGTGATATACAACCAACTGGGCATTCTGCTGCACAAGCTCCACAACTTATACATTTATCACATTGTATATTATATGCCATTTTTTTCACCACCTCTCTTATACTCTAATTTAATCTTCTTTTAGCTTTAAGTCTTTCTTTTCTAAATTCTCTAGTTCTTTTAATTCTTTTTGATATTCTTTTTCTTCACTATCTGTTTTTTCTTTTATCACATCTTTTATAACTTTTATATCTTTAGCATCATATCTTTTAATTTTAAATATTTCTCCATCTTTAATCTTTACTTTTACAATTTCTTTTAATGGTTCAATTCCTTCTACTTCACCCTGTCCCTCAGGAGTTTTTACTATTGCTCCAATATTAGGTAATTTTTCTAATTTTTCTTCATAAACCTCTTGTTCATACTTCAAGCAACACATTAATCTTCCGCAATTTCCTGAAATTTTTGATGGATTTAATGATATATTTTGCTCTTTTGCCATCTTAATTGAAACAGTTTCAAAATCACTTAAAAATGCACAACAACATAATTCTCTGCCACATACACCATTTCCGCCAATCCTTTTTACTTCATCTCTAACACCAATTTGTCTTAATTCTATTCTAGTTTTATATACTGCTGCTAAATCCTTTACCAATTCTCTAAAATCTATTCTTCCATCTGCTGTAAAATAAAATAATATTTTACTATTATCAAATTTATATTCCACATCAGTTAGTGTCATGTCTAATTTATGCTCTTTTATCTTTTTATTACATAAAACAAATGCCTCTTTTTCTTTTTTTCTGCACTCTTCCGCATGCTTCAAATCTTTTTGAGAAGCCAATCTTAATACTTTTTTTAGTGGTGTTACAATCTTTTCTTCTTCTATCATTCTATTAGGAACTACAACTTCTGCAATTTCTTCTCCTTGTGAAGTTTCAACTATAACATTTTCACCTTTTTTTACTTCTAACCATTTAGGGTCAAAAAAATATATTTTTCCTAATCGTTTAAATCTAACTCCTATTATTCTTTTCATTTACTTCGTCCTTTCTTTATGTCTTTTCTACCATTTCTTGCCACATAGAAAATATCATGTAGTCAATACTCATATCGTAATTACTATTTGCTTTTAGCCTTTTTTTGGTTTCTTCTACAATTTTTATGCATTTAATATATTTTATATTTTGTTTGCCTAATTTTATTAATAATACATTAATGTATTCAAGTATTGAGTTGATTTCTTCTTTTGATTTATATATTTCATTTGACATTTGGATTATTTCTATCAAGTCATTATTTTGCATATTCAACAAAATTCTTTCTATATTTGCATACATGTCTTTTTTTTCATTTAGTTTTATTACTTTTCCAATACTTCCTTGGGATAGTTCTATAATATTTTCACTTATTTGCTGTTTTGGAAATTCAAGGTTAATATATTTTTTTATATCTTCATATTTTATTGGTTCAAAATGCATTCTTGTACATCTTGATTTTATTGTGCTAAGCAAATTGTCTTCATTACTACATATTAATATTATAGTAATATACTCAGGGGGTTCTTCTAAAGTTTTTAATAAACAATTTTGTGCTTCATTTGTCATTGTATCAGCATTGTCAATTATATAAACTTTTCTATTTGATATTATTGGCTTTTCAGCAACTTTTCTCTGCATTTCTCTTATCTGTTCTATTTTTATTTTGCCATCATTATGATTAACAATTTGAAAGTCTGGATTATTTTCTGAGTCAAATTCTATGCAAGATTTACATGCACAATCTTCGCTGTCTTTTGAACATAATATTTTTTTTGCAAATTGCTTTGCTATTATTTTTTTTCCTATACCTTCTATTCCCCAAAATATATAACTATGAGAAATTTTATTTGATTTTATTATATTTGTTAAAATATCTTTGTTTCTTTCATTTCCTAATATGTTATCAAACAATTTTTAATCTACTCCTCCGAATTTTGAAAATGGCCAAAATCTAAATAATACTTTTCCTTCTATTTTTTCTAGTGGGATACATCCAAATGCTCTACAGTCAGTACTTCCTGGTCTATTATCCCCCATTGCAAATACGCAATTTTCAGGAACTGTAAATTTATTAAAGTAACTTTCATCTCCATGTCCTTGAATCATGTCTGTTACTACACCTGGTTTTAAATAATTTTCTTCAAGTTGTTCCCCATTTATATATACTTTTCCATCTGTTATTTCTACATAATCACCTGGTAATCCTATTACTCTTTTTATGTAGCTCTTCTTCCCACTTTCTAAAACGTAATATGTAAATTTTTTCAACACATTTTTAGGTTTATTATTATAAATAGCAACAGGATTATTTAAATCTATCATATCTTCTGGGACTTTTGTTACACTAGGTGCTTCAAAAGTAATTATATCTCCTCTATCTGGCATTTTTTTTGTTGTTCTTCCCCATCTATTTAACCATAATCTCTCATTTTCTTTTAATGTTGGGGTCATTGATGTTTGTTGTACTATTGTTGGTGTTCCTATATAATATCTTACTATTAGTGCTAATGCAACTGCAATAATTATGCATACTAGCCATTCTATCACTTCTCTTAAAGTTGATTTCATTTTTCTTTTCCTTTCTTCTTAAAATTTAATCTTTTGAATCTTCCTTTTGTTTTTTTATTATATACCAAATAAAAAAAATTTTCAACATTATTTTATTCATTATATAAAATTGCATTAACTATAATTTTTAAATGAAATGACGAATATGATTGAAAAAACTTTAGAAATCTTATGAATTTTATGGAAAGAGTTCACGAGAGTGGAAGGGTGCCATAAAATAAATTAGAATTTCTTAAGTTTTGTAATGAATCGAGGAATGTAATGCAAAAATTATAGTTAATGCAATTTTTTAATGAATATATATATTTATTTCTTTTCTTCTTTTGCTTTAGTTGGAACTTTAATAACAACTTCTGTTCCTTTTCCAACTTCACTTTTAATATCAATACTTCCACCATTTCTGTCAAGTAAATCTTTAGCAATAGAAAGTCCCAGTCCTGTACCTCCCATTTCTCTACTACGTGCTTTATCAACTCTATAAAATCTCTCAAAAATTCTATTTAAATCGTCTTCTGGTATACCAATTCCATTATCAAATATTTTTATATATGCATCATTATACACAAAACCAACATATATTTTAATTTCACCATTTTCTTTTGTATATTTAATACTATTTGTAAGGATATTTAAAACAATTCTTTCTATATCATCTTTATCTGCATAAACAGGTGGTACATCAGCTGTTACAAAACACTTAACTTCATGATTTTTCTTTTTTATTTCTATAGCCAACTTGTCTTGGCATTTCTTAACTAATTCTCCTAAATCAAATTGCTCTTTTTTAACTACATTTGTATTACTATCATTTTTTGATAATGTAAGTAAATCTGTAACTAATTTTGCCATTCGTCTTGCTTCTGATGCGATTACATTTAAGAATTTACTTTGAGTTTCCTTATCATATTCTTCTTCAAGCAAAGTATCTGCATATCCCATTATAGAAGTTATTGGAGTTTTTAATTCATGTGATACATCTGCAATAAATTCTTTCCTCATATTATCTAATTTAACGTGTTCTGTAATGTCTTGTATTACTACTATTACACCTACTGTTCTATCATTTTCCTTTTTAAATGGTGCAAAATAAGCATTTACAAATCTATCTTCTATTTGAAACCTTTCTTCTGTTCTTGTCCAATTTTCAAGATATATAATTTTCTCCAGATTTATATTTAAATGAAGTTTTCCAAATATATCATCAAAAGTTGTATGTTCAGGCAATACATTCATCATTTTTTGAGCAGCTGGATTTATTAAAACTATTTTTCCATCTCTATCAAATGCTATTATTCCATCTGTCATATGCAAAAAAATGCTATTATTTATATCTAAATCGTCATTTGTTACATCAGATCCTTTTATTAATTTAGTATTTGGAAACATTACTTTTTTTCTTAGATATTTTTTCATTAGTATTTCGCTAATTATTAATATAACTACATCTATAACTATTAATGAAATTACCACTGTTTGAATTTCCATGTTGTATCCTTTCTAAGGCAATTACCTTACTATTTTCTTTATTTCTTTATATATTTTTTCTTGTACATTTTCTACTGATTTAGAAAATGCTTTTTCTTCCATGTCATGCATTAATTTAGGATTTTTTATTATCTCTTCTATTTCTGAATTTAAGTTTTCTTTTTTTAGTTCATCATTTAATATTATTTTTGCCGCTCCAACATCAGCTAATACCTTAGCATTGTATAATTGATGGTTCTGGCTCACATTTGGAAGTGGAACTAATATTGATGGCTTTCCTAAATTAGAAATTTCTGTTATTGTCATAGCACCACTTCTTGCTACAATTACATTAGAAATATTCATTATTTCTTCCATATTATATATATATGGTAATATTTTTGCATTCTCAATATTATTTATGTCTATTTTATTTATTGCTAAATCTTTTTTTATTATATCAAATTGCTTTGGACCAGTTGCCCAAATTATTTGGTAATCTTTGTTTAATTTGTTTTCTAATATTCCAATTACTGCTTCATTTATCTTTTGTGCACCTTGACTTCCACCAAATACTAATACTATCGGCAAATTTTGTTTTAATCCTGCATTTTTTAGCATCTCTGCTTTTTGTTCTTCTGTATAATTTTTTTTCTCTATTTTTACAGGTGTTCCTGTAAATACTATATTTTTTGCATTTGGAATTCTTGCACGTGCTTCCTCAAATGATATTAATACTGTATTTGCTTTTTTAGATAAGACCTTAATAGCTTTTCCTGGAAAAGCATTACTTTCATGTAAAACTACAGGAATTTTTTCTTTGCTTGCCGCCCATACCACAGGGCCACAAATATATCCTCCAGCTCCAACTATTATATCAGGTCTAAATTCTTGAATTATTTTTCTTGCTTTCCCTGTTGCTTTTAAAGTAGTACATATTTTTTTAAAATTTTCTATTGATATTTTTTTACTTAAACCATATGCTTCTATCGTCTTTAAATCATATCCTGCTCTAGGTACTAAGTCATTTTCTAATCCTCTTGTTGTTCCTATAAATATTATTTCTGATTTTGGTTCTTCTTTTTTTATTTTATTTGCTATTGCTAATCCTGGATTTATATGTCCACCAGTTCCTGCTGCCGCAACTATAACTCTCATACTAAATTCCTTTCATTTTCTTTTATCTTTTTATATAATATTTATTTGTTTCCTGCTCTTGAAATACTAAGCAGTACTCCAACCTCACAAAGCAATAAGAACAATGCTGTACCACCATAACTAAAGAATGGTAATTGCATTCCAGTTACAGGCATTGAAGATGTTACAACTGCAACATTTATAATAACCTGAACCCCTACCAAAGTAGTTATTCCGATTGCCACTAAGCTTCCAAACATATCAGGTGATTTCATTGCAATTAAAATACCTCTCCATATAAATACTGCAAAAAGAACAAAGACAAGAATACAGCCCACAAACCCAAGTTCTTCCGCTAAAACTGCAAATATAAAATCATTGTGCGGTTCTGATAAATATAAATATTTTTGTTTACTATCTCCTAATCCTGCTCCAAATAATCCACCTGATCCTATTGCATATAAACTTTGTATTACTTGCCATCCTTTTCCTGTTGCATCTTTCCAAGGATCTGTAAATGTTATAAATCTTGTTACTATGTATTGGAATTGTTTTTGAAACCAAGCATTTGATAAATATAATACTGTTGCGATTGTTCCAACTCCTCCTAATGCTACTATTCCTGATAATAAAAACTGCCAAAACTTACACCCTGCCATAATCATCATTACACAGCACATAATTATTATTACCATTGATGTACTTACATGTGGTTCTAATAATAATAATCCAATTATTGGAGCTAAAAACAAAACATGTTTTACTAACCCCTTTCCAAATTTTCCTAATTCATTTCTATTCTTTACAAGTATACCTGAATAAAATATTATCATCAAGAACTTTACAATCTCAGAAGGTTGAAATGTTATAATTTTTAAGTCTATCCATCTTTTAGCCCCATGGCTATCTGTTCCAAATATTAATACTACTACTAATAATATTATTGACAACCACCATGCTTGTTTGTAAAACTTTTGATAAATTCTATAATCTATTCTTGATACAAAGTACATTCCAATTAATCCAAGAGCTGCAAAAATTAATTGTCTTATAAAAAAATAATAACTATTATCATATTTTTGCAATGAAGTAGGTGAACTTGCTGATAATACCATAACTAACCCTAGTGATAAAAGCAATAACACTGTTATCACTAATGTAAAATCAACAGGATTATTTAAAAAGCTAGAAAATCCTTTCATCTTATTGTTTTTCTTTGCCATTTTTGTCTCCTTTTTAATTATACTAATTTTAATCCAATAACACTTACAATTAAAGTAATAGTACTAAATAACATTACTACTTGATTTTCTCTCCATCCTGATAATTCCAGATGATGATGTATCGGTGCCATTTTAAATACTCTTTTGCCTGTTTTTTTAAAATACGCAACCTGTATTATTACTGAAATTGTTTCAATTACAGGTATTATTGCTATAACTAACAATATAAGTGGCATTCTTAAATATAATGCCATTCCTGATATTACCCCTCCTAGAAATAGTGAACCTGTATCTCCCATAAAAACTCTTGCTGGGTGTATATTAAATATTAAAAATCCTAAAACAGCACCTATTACTATTGCTCCAAATACTACTATTTCCTTTACTCCAAACATTGTTGCTATAATTGTTAAACATGTGATTATAATTGTACATACGCTTGATGATAATCCATCTATTCCATCTGTTAAATTTACTGCATTTGTTGTTGCAAGTATTACAAGTATCGCAAATAACATATATACATAAACTGGTATATTTATATATACTTTCAATATTGGTATATATGTTTGCGTCCCTAATTTTAATCCTTTAATCAAGTACATTACATATATTACTGATATTATTAATAATCCTAACATTTTCAAGCTTGGTTTTAGTCCTTTTGTGTTCTTTAATACCAATTTTTTAAAGTCATCTATAAATCCTATGATTCCAAATCCAATAGTCAACCCTAATATTGGCAATAAATTTCTAGCCAGCTCTAAATCTTTAGAACCATAATAAATATATGTTGCTATTGTTACTATTACGATTCCAAGCATTATTATGATTCCACCCATTGTTGGAGTTCCTTGCTTTTTTAAATGACTCTCTGGTCCATCATCTCTTTCTATTTGCCCTACTTTAAGTTTTTTTAATATTGGTACAATAATAATTCCTAAAATTATTGTTATCGCAAATGATATCAATAATATTTTTGTTTGAAATTCCAATTCTATCAACCTTTCTTTCGTTAACTTTTGTATTTCAGCTTGAAAAAGAATTGGTTTTTACCAATCTCTTTTCAAACTAACCTATAATTTCTTTTACTATAATTCTTTCATCAAATGGAAATTTTTTCCCATTTATTTCTTGATATGGTTCATGCCCCTTTCCTGCAAGTACAATAATATCAAACTTTGTTGCCATATCTATAGCTTGTTTTATTGCTTCTGTTCTGTCAACGACTACTTTATAATTGCCTTTTGTTTTCTTTATTCCTTCTTCAATTTCTTTCACAATTTCTTCTGGATTTTCTGTACGAGGGTTATCTGAAGTTATAAATGTAAAATCTGCTATCCTTCCAGAAATTTCGCCCATTATAGGTCTTTTACTTTTATCTCTATCTCCTCCACATCCAAATACAGAAATTACTTTTCCTCTTGTATAACTTTTTACTGCTGATAATATATTTTGCAAACTCTCTGGCGAATGTGCATAATCTATCATTATTGGAATTTCTTTTTTGTTTGGCACCATTTCTGATCTGCCAGGAACTTTTATTTCTGCTAATGCTTCAATTACTTTCTCAGATGGTATTCCCAATTTTTTAGCAACACAAATTGCAGCCAAAGCATTATATACACTAAATCTACCTGGAATATCTACTTTAACTCTCTCATTTCTATCAGATATCTTTACCCTAAAATCTACATATGAATTTGTTATTGTAATGTCTTTTGCTAATACATCACAAAAATTATCTATTCCATATGTTATTATTTGACTATTTGGAAACATTTCTGGAACTTTTGATACTTGTAAGTCGTCTATATTTACTATTCCATTTTCTGACATTTCAAATAGTTTTAATTTTGACTCAAAATAATCTTTCATATCAGGGTGCTCTTTTTCACTTATATGGTCTTCTGAAAAATTAGTAAATATTACTATATCAAAATTACATCCATCAACTCTATGTAATTTTAAACTTTGTGAAGAAACTTCCATTACAACATATTCTACGCCAGCATCTACCATTTGTGCAAAAGTTTTTTGTAATTCTATGCTTTCTGGTGTTGTTCTACTGCTTTCTGAAATCATTCTTCCATTTATATATGTAGCTATGGTTCCTATTAGTCCAACCTTATGTCCAGCTTTTTCTAATATTTCTTTTATCATAAAAGTAGTTGTTGTTTTACCTTTTGTTCCAGTTACACCTATCAACTTAAATTTTTTTGATGGGTTTTCATAAAAATTACAACTACAAATTGCTAATGCCTGCCTTGTATCTTTTGCCATTATTAGTGTAATATCTTCAGTTATTTTTATGGATTTTAAATCACAATCTTCTTGTACCATAATTACTTTTGCTCCTGCTTTTATTGCATCATTTATATATGTGTGTCCATCTGTATTAAAACCTTTTATAGCTATAAACATATCTCCAGGTTTTATATTTTTTGAATTACTGTCCAATCCAGTTACTTCTATATCTAAATTTCCTTTAGCTTTTAATCCTTCTATTCCTATTAAAATCTTTTTTAATTCCATATTTTCCTCCCTTTACCATTAAGAACAAAATTTTTATCTTTACAAACTTTCATCTTTGTGTTCTTTTATCTTCTAATAATCGCTTACATTATATAACTAATTTTTACTTTTGTATAGTATAAAAATGAAAAAAAATCACTTAATTATATTTATTAAGTGATTTTATCTTTTATGATTTATTTAAGAGTTTCATTTAACATCCACATCTTTTTAGCGTAATTTTCTAAGTAATTATCCATTATTGATGAAGTTACATAATTTGCCTGTTTTTCAGATTCTTCTTTTATCTTTGTTGCTTTTGTGTTTAATATTTGTATATCATGTATTACACTTTTTACTATCTCTAAAGTTTTTATTTTTTCATTTCTAGCTTCTTGTATTTCCGAATTATTTATAAAGTCTTGCATAGTTCCTAATGGTTGATATCCTAATGATAAAATATGTTCTGCAACTTCGTCAATTTGTTCTCTTATTTCATCATAATACTCCTCTAATTTTTCATGTGTTGTAAAAAATCCCTTTCCAGTTACATTCCAATGATAATTTTGTAATTTTACATTAAATATTTCTAAGTCTCCTAGAAATTCATTTAAATTTTTAACTAATTCTTCCATAATGTACCTCTCTTTCCAATACATTATGTACAAATTTTAATCTTTTTATTCAATAATAATTATTATAACTATCTATTCAAATCTTGAACCAACCATTATATTATTTCCTCTTAAAAAGTCTTGTACACTCATTTTTTTAGCATTTTCTCCTTGAATTTCTAAAACTTTTATAATACCATTTTTTGCTTTTATATACAAACCATCTTTACAATTAGACTTTATAACTGTTCCATTTGGTATATTAGAACTATTATCTTGCAAAACATCAACTTTCCAAAATTTTATTTTTTTTCCATCCAGATATGAATATGCTCCCATTATAGGATTCAATCCTCTAACAAGATTTTTTATTTCTATAGCTGTTTTATTTTCCCAATCTATTTTAGACATTTTTTTATCTATCATTGGAGCCATAGTATATTGTATGCCTTGAGGAATTTTTGGAGCACTACCATCTTTGATTTGTTTTAGTGTTTTAACTAAAAGGTTAGCTCCAATTTCAGTCAATCTATTCCATAATTCACCTGTTGTCTCATCTTCACCAATCTGTGTTTCTTCTTTTAAAATAATATCTCCTGTATCCATTCCAGCATTCATATACATTGTAGTTACTCCTGTTATTTTATCTCCATTTAATACAGCCCATTGAATAGGTGCTGCACCTCTATATTGTGGTAATAATGAACCATGAACATTAATACACCCTAACTTAGGAATTTCTAATATTTCCTGTGGTAATATCTTTCCATATGCTACAACACATATTACATCAGGCTTTAATTTTCTAACTTCATCTAAAAATTCTAAATTTCCTCTTATTTTCTCTGGCTGATATATTTTAAGTTTTTTCTCTATTGCAAATTCTTTTACTGGCGAAGCCATTAATTTCATTCCTCTTCCTTTAGGTCTATCTGGGTTTGTCACTACAGCTAATATCTCATGTCCATCATTATATACAGCTTTTAATGATTCTTTTGCGAAATCTGGTGTTCCCATAAATACTATTTTCATTTTTATCCTACCTTTCTAAAAGGGCAATTGGGGGTCGGTTCCTTTTTTGCCCTTTAATTTTCCAAATACAATTTTAGTTATATTCGAAAAATCTTGAATTGTTAATTCTTCAGCTCTCACGTTTTCTTTTAAATTTAATTCTTTCAAAGTATTAATTCCTTGCTCTTTATTTATAAATACATTTGCATTTGTCAATGCATTTAATAATGTTTTTCTTCTTTGCATAAATGCACTTTTTATAATTCTAAACATTATTTGTGGATTTTCCACATCAACAACAGGTTTATATCTCAAATCCATTTTTATTATTTCTGAAGTCACTTCTGGTTCTGGTATAAATGAAGTATTTGGTACTTCCATTATTTTTTTTGAAGTGCAATAATAATATACAGTATAAGTTATTGCCCCTGTGTTTTTTCCTCCTGGAATTTCTATTAACCTATCTGCAACTTCCTTTTGTATCATGACAGTTATGCTTTCAATATCCAATCTGTCTTCTATTAACTTCATTATTATTGGGGTAGTTATATAATATGGTAAATTAGCAACTACTTTTACTTTTCTTATTTCTCCTTTATTTTTTTCTATAATTTCATTTAAATTTATTTTTAATACATCTGTATTTATTATTTCAATGTTATCATACTCTGAAAATCTATCTTGCAATATTTTTACCATTTTAGTATCTAATTCTATACATACAACTTTTTTGGCTTTTTCTAATAAATATTTAGTTAAGACTCCCAATCCTGGTCCTATTTCTATAACCATATCATCTTTTGTTATATCACTACTTTGAACAATATTTTCCACAACTTCACTATTTATTAAAAAGTTTTGCCCTAAACTTTTATTAGGTTTTATATTGTATCTTCTCATTATATTCTTAGTTTCCTCTAATATATTCTCCATTTATTGCATCCTTCCTTTTATCTGTAATTATACTTAACGTTCCTTCTATTTGTCAAGTTTTCACATAATCTTCTCAATATGATTAATCTTACATTTTCCATTTTTTATAATAACCTCAATAACATCAAATCTAACATTATATCCATATAATTTATTAACATATATGTAAATTTTAGCAGCATTTTTTATATGTTTCTTTTTAGTAAAATTAACAGACATTCCTGGTGTTCCATATTCCAGATTATTTCTAGTTTTTACTTCTACAAAAATAATACAATTATCCTTTTTAGAAACAATATCTATTTCTCCTTTTTTAGTATAAAAATTAGTTTCTAATATTTCATATTCTCTATTCTTTAAATAATTTTGAGCTATTTTTTCTCCTATTGTCCCAAATCTTCTTTTATTCATTCTTAGAATTTCCTTTCTCACTCTTATAAAATTATATCTACCTAATTCGAATTTCTAATAAATCTTTGACCAGGCAATTCTACAATTTTATCTTCTAATTGTAGTATCATTGTTTTATAGCTAACTTCATTAATTGAAAGTCCTGTTTTCCTTACTATTTGATTAATATCTCTTGGAATATCATTAATCTCTTTATATACAGTCAATAGTTCAGGTGCTATATCAAAATAGGTATATTTTGACTCTGTTATATTCTTTTTAGTTAAATTTATCTCTGGGTTTATCCTAGTAATTTCTTTAATTATATCTTGTGTACATGTAACCAATTTTGCACCTCTTTTTATGAGTTCATTTGTAGTTTTTCCTTTTTTATTTTCTAAACTACTTGGTATACAAAATACTGGTTTATCATTTTCGTGTGTAAATCTTGCTGTAACACTTGTACCACTTCTATATCCTGCCTCTACAACTAATGTTCCAATTCCTAGCCCTGCAACAATTCTATTCCTTTCAAGAAATTTATTAGAATCAGCCATTGTATTATCTTCATATTCTGATATAACAGCTCCTCCACTTGCAACAATATCATTTATTAATGCTTTATTTGTAGCACTACAAACATTTTTTAACCCTGATGGTAAAACAGCAATAGTTTTTCCTGCACTCTTCAAACATGATTTATGTGCAATCGTATCTATTCCAAATGCAAGTCCACTAATTATCTTTATATTAAATTCAACCAGACCTTTGACAAATTTTTTACACATTTTCTCCCCATAGGGTGTATTGGTACGTGAACCAACTACTGCTATTCCAATTTGGTTTAATATTTTCGCATCTCCTAAAACATACAGTCTTGATGGTGGTTTTTCTATATTTTTTAACCTTTCTGGATATAATTTATCAGCATATTCTACAATAATATGTTTCAATTTAATATTTCTCCTCTCAAAACATTTTAATTTGTAAATTTATCTAGCCCTCTATACTGTATTGATTCTGCAACATGTTTGAATTCTATATTATCTTTGCCATCTAAATCTGCAACTGTTCTTGCAACTTTTAAAATTCTTTCATATGTTCTAGCACTAAATTTAAATTTTTCAAATGCTTTTTGTAATAATTCTTCGCTTTTTGAATCTAATTTACAAAATCTAATAATCATCTTAGGATTAAGCTCTGCATTTGAATGAATTCCATAATCTTTATATCTTTTTAATTGAATTTGCCTCGCCTTATCAACTCTTTTACGTATATCTGCAGATGTTTCTGAAATTTCCTTTGAAGTAAGTTTATCAAATTTGGGTCTTTTTACTTCTATTTGTATATCTATTCTATCTAATAATGGACCACTTATCTTTCTTAAATACCTATGTCTTTCTTGTGATGTACATTTACATTCTTTTTCATTATCTCCATAATATCCGCAAGGGCATGGGTTCATACTTGCTACAAACATAAAATTACAAGGATAGTGAAATTTCCCACTTAACCTATTTATAGTAACTTCTCTATTTTCTAATGGTTCTCTTAATGATTCTAAAACACTTCTATTAAATTCAGTTAATTCATCAAAAAATAATACTCCATAATGTGCAAGACTTATCTCTCCTGGTTTTGGTATTCTTCCACCTCCAATTATGGTACTTATGGGAACACTGTGATGTGGCATTCTAAATGGTCTATTCATTATTAGTCCATCTCTTCTTAATTCTCCTGATATACTATGAATTTTAGTAATTTCCATAGCTTCATCAAGCGTTAATTCTGGTAAGATTGTTACTAATCTTTTAGCCATCATAGTTTTTCCTGAGCCAGGACTGCCTATCATAATACAGTTATGTCCTCCCACTGCTGCTATCTCTAAAGCCCTTTTTACATTTTCTTGTCCTTTTACTTCTGCAAAATCAATATTATATTTTTCCTTAAAATTAGGATTTCTTATTTCAAATCTATTAATATTTTTCTCCATATTTAGGTGGTCAACTACTTCTTTTAAATTAGAAACTGGTATAATATCAAGGTCTGCTATTATAGCTGCTTCATTTGCATTTGCTTTAGGTAATACGATTGTTTTTATACCAAGCTCTTTTGCTTCAATACACATAGGCAGTACTCCATTTGACCTATTTATTTTTCCATCTAAAGAAAGTTCTCCTATAAATATTGTACTTGCTAGTTTATTTATATCTATTTGTGGTATACAGCCTATTGCAATTAATATTCCGATAGCCATCGCCAAATCAAAGCTACTTCCTTCTTTTCTTATATTAGCTGGTGCTAAATTAATTAAAATTTTTTTACTTGGAAACTCTATATTTGAATTTTTTATTGCTGCTTGAATTCTTTTTTTGGCTTCTTTTACTGTAGCATCTGGTAATCCAACAATTTCAAACTCTGGAATTCCATTGCTTATATCTGTTTGTATTTCTACTAGATTTCCATCTAACCCATTTAGTACTATTGATTTTATTTTTGATAACATGTTTTCCCTCCTAAAATTTTAGTTTTTTATTGATTTTTATACATATTTATTATAAAATGTACTTAAATTTTTAACAAAAGAACGGTGAAATTATGAATAAGAAAAAAAATATAAAATCTAAAAGAAAAACGGAAAAAACAAAAAGCAATATAAATGTTGTCAATAAAATACCTAAATCAAAAATAATTTTAATTTTAGTCTTAGTCATTATATTTATGATAGCATTGATTGCGCGTGTAGGATACTTACAATTTATTGATGGAGAACATTTGCAAACTCTTGCAACATCTCAACAAACACTTACAGAAACAATTTCCGCAAAACGAGGAAATATATATGATTCTAATGGTAATGAATTAGCAATTAGTTATGATACAGATAAAGTATATATTGATCCATCACTTATAAAAGATTCTTCTAATAAAAATATTATTGCTCAAGGGCTAGCCTCTATTTTGGAAATAGATTCAAATGAACTACTATCAAAACTAGACTCTTCAAATAGTAAATTTCTTATAGCCTCTGAAGTAGAACAAAATAAAGTTGATGAAATCAATAATTGGAAAAGCAAATTAAAATTTTCTACTGGAATTAGTTTTGAAGAATCCACCTCACGTTCTTATCCCCGTAAGACATTAGCTTCAACTGTAATAGGGTTTGTTGGAACAGATAACCAAGGGTTAGCTGGCATTGAATCTTCTTGGGATTCATTTCTTAGTGGAACTGCTGGTAAATCTGTTAGTTTAAAAGATGCTTCTCAATCTGAAATAGCAAATTCTAATCAAACATATATTGCTGCTGAAAATGGTTATGATATTACTTTAACAATAGATGCAAACATTCAAAGTATAGTTGAAAAATATTTAGCTGAAGCAGTTGATGAATATAAATGTGAAAGTGGTATAACAATCGCAATGGATCCATCTTCTGGAAAAATCTTGGCAATGGCAGATTATCCAAATTATGACTGCAATTCCCCTAACTCTCCTAATGCTCAGATTCAAAAAACATGGGATTCGCTATCTTCTGCCGATAAAAATAATGCACTATACAGAATGTGGTCTCCAAAAGCTGTTACTGATACCTATGAACCAGGTTCTGTTTTTAAAATCATTACTTCTTCAATAGCTTTAGAAGAAAATATTGTTGACACAGATACTATAACTTTTAATTGTACTGGTTCATATTCTATTGAAGGTGAGCCTAGACCAATACAATGTCATAAATATCCTTATTCACATGGTGCTCAATCTTTAAGAAATGCATTAGAAAACTCATGTAATCCTGCTTTTGTAGATTTGGGATTAAGAATAGGTGCAGAACGTTCATATAAATATTATGAAGCTCTTGGTTTTTTTGGTAAAACTGGAATTTCTCTTTCTGGTGAACCAAAAAATGGTGGAATTTTTTATGATGTAAATAAAATTAAACCTCATGAACTTGGGACAGCATCATTTGGTCAACGTTTTAATATTACTCCTATACAAATGATTACAGCCGCAGCAGCTATCGCTAATGATGGAGTATTAGTCCAACCTCAAATTGTAGACCATATTACAAATACTGATACTGGCGAAATTACAACTTTTAATACTCAGGAAATCCGTCAAGTATTTTCTAAAGAAACTGCTGACAAAGTTGCTTCTATGATGGAATCAGTTGTAGAAGTTGGTACTGGGAAAAAAGTAAAATATGATGATAGTATTAAAGATAGTATGTCTGGATATTCTATTGGTGGAAAAACAGGTACTTCTGAGCCAATTAATCCTTCTACAGATGGTTATGTTGCTTCATTCTTAGCAATGTCTCCTGTTGAAAATACAAAAATAGTTTTACTTGTTATTCTTGATACCCCTGGTGAAGGCGTTAACCATAATGGTGGACAAATTGCTGCTCCTACTGCTGGAAAAATGTTTTCTGAAATTTTGCCTTATCTTGGAATAAAATCTGGAAATAAAGATTCTGAAAATAATACAAATATATCTGAAAAAGATTTATATTAAAATATTTGTTTTAATAGATGCACTTTAAGCAGTGCATCTATTTAGTTCTCTTATATTCTTCTAAAGCTACTGCTACTTGATCTGGACAAGAAGTTCCTCTTCCACCACATGGTATACCTTTTAGCATTTCAATTACTTCATCAACGCTTTTTCCAACTACTAATCTTGATACCCCTATTGTGTTTCCAGGACATCCTCCAATAATTTTTAAACTTTTTATTACATTATCTTCAATTTCAAAGATCATTTGCATTGAGCAAACTCCTTGAGGTGTATATTTATATTCCATTTTATTCACTCCTTTTTCAATAAACTCTTTTTTATTATACTAAGGTTTATTGAAAAAATCAATACCACAATTTTTTACATTTTTACTTTTTTTTCATTTTTATTCCAACCAATAATACATCCTCTTCGTCTTTATTAATGTATTTATATATTTTTTCAAATTGTGTTTTTTCATTTTTCATCTCTTCAATATAACTTACAATATCAATAAAATTAACTTCTGTTCCCGTTTCTAAAATTTGTGTTTTATTATTTTCAATCATTAAAAATACTTTACTCTTATATTTAGTCTTTTCTAATTCTGAAATTAGAACTTTATTTACCATATTTTCTATTTCTTTTGTTTGAAATAATTCTTCTTCATAAATTGTACACCAATAGCAAAATATTGATTCTTTTATTTTACTATTTTTTATCATTTTTAAATACATTTCCATTTCTTCATCTGATTGTAAAATTGCTTTAACTTTTACTAATTCAAATTCATATTCTGAAATATTAGATAATTGCATATTTTTATCGTATTTTATTTCTTTTATTTCTAAACTCAATATATTACCAATAATATCTTGCATTATTTTTTTATCTTCACAATTAACTAACTGTTTTAATTTTAATACTTTGTTTTCTATACTTATTCCTCCTCTATTTTTGAATTTAACAAATAACAATAATAGATAAAACTATTATTTTAATTTTAATTTGAATTTAATTTAAAAGATTCCAAGTTATAACTTTCTGATACAATGTAACTGATTTAAATTTTATAGAAAAAAATTTATGTTACTTAAATTATATAATTTACCAAAATTATAATTTCTTTTTTTTATTTTGTCAATACTTTTAACAGTTTTTTCCAAACTTTCTTTCGACAAAATTCGACATATTCGTTATACTCCCCCCATCTTTAAGACAATAAAAAACTAAGAGTTGGGGATAAAATTGTGTGCTCTCTAAAACAAAAAAAGAAGTATCCAATTTTGAAACTCACTTCTTTTTTGTTATTCACTATTTACTAGGAATATAATATCCTACACCTCTTTTAGTTATTAATATTTGTGGATTTGATGTATCTTTTTCTATTCTCTCTCTAATTCTTCTAACTGTTACATCTACGGTACGAATATCTCCATAATACTCATATCCCCATACTCTTTCAAGCAAAGCCTCTCTAGTTACCACTTGCCCTGGTTGTTGAGCTAAAAATTTTAAAACCTCAAATTCTCTTAATGTCAAATTTATTACTTTTCCATCTATATGAACTTCGTATTTTTCTAAATCCAATACAAGTGAACCCACTTTTATTGTGCTCTCTTTTTTCTTTTCTTTTGCCTCTTCTTCTTTTTGTGCAGTGGCCTGTGCTTCAATATTTGCTTCAACCTTTCTTAAATTTGCTTTTACTCTTGCAACAACTTCTCTTACGCTAAATGGCTTTGTAATATAGTCATCTGCTCCAAGTTCTAATCCGACTATTTTATCTAATTCTTCATCTTTTGCAGAAACCATAAGTATTGGAACATTATATATATTTTTTATTTTTTTACATACAGATAATCCATCAACTCTTGGAAGCATTACGTCTAATAAAATTAAATCTGGTCTTTGTTCGATTGCAATATCTATTGCAGTCTGCCCATCATTTGCTTCAATAGTATTATATCCTTCTCTTTTTAGGTTATGTACCAATAAATCTACTATTTTTTGTTCGTCATCTACAATTAATATAGTCTTTTTTTCATATTCATAATTATTTTCCATGATTAATATTCCCTCCTAAAGGTTTATTTTTAAATTTTATCAAATGTCATGTTTTTTTTACTTTTAACCTCCAGTTACAATATTATTTATATCACAAATTTTATTAAGATACAAGGCTTTTTTTGAATTTATATCCAAATAGTCACTAAATAATAGTTTATTATAAATTTAAATATTTTTATTCTTCAAAAAAATCTTTGCTCCTAATCCTTTTAATTTTTCTTCTATATTTTCATATCCCCTTAATATATAGTGTACATTATCTATTTGTGTAACTCCTTTAGCCACCAATGCCTCGATTATAAGAGCTGCTCCCCCCCTTAAATCTGATGCAACAACATTTGCCCCTTGAATTCTTTTAGTTCCCTTTATAACAGCTGTTCTTCCTTCAACATTTATTTTTGCTCCCATTCTATTTAACTCTTGAACATATTTATATCTATTTTCAAAAATATTTTCAGTTATTATTGATGTTCCTTTTGCAGTAGAAAGTAATGTTCCAAATATTGATTGCATATCTGTAGGAAATCCTGGATAAGGCATTGTTTTTATGTCTACTGCTTTTATTCTTTTTGGTGCTTTTATTTTTACATAATTTTTTCCAATATCTAATTCACAATTAGCTTCTTCTAACTTATTTAATACTGGTTCAATATGGCTTGGATTTGCATTTGTTATTTTAACATTACCTCCTGTTATTGCTCCAGCAACTAGATATGTCCCTGCTTCTATTCTATCTGGCATAATATTATAACTTATTTCTGATAGTCTATTTACCCCTATTATTTCAATTCTATCTGTGCCAGCTCCTTTTATCTTAGCCCCAGCTTTATTTAAAAATTTTACCAAATCTTCTATTTCTGGTTCCTTAGCAGCATTTGTTAATATTGTATTCCCATCTGCAAGACATGATGCTAGTATAATATTTTCTGTTGCACCTACACTTGGAAAATCTAAGTGTATTTGTGTTCCTATAATTTTTTCAGTGTTGCATATTATTTCTCCATATTCTTCTTTTATGTTTATTCCTAATTTTTCAAATCCCTTTAAATGTAAATCTATTGGCCTTGAACCAATTTCACATCCTCCTGGATACGAAAATTTAGCTTTACGATACTTTCCTACTATAGCTCCAGCCAATATCACTGATGATCTCATTTTTCTCATTAAATCCTCTGGTATTTCATATGTATGTATTTGACTTGTATCAATTATTATTTTATTATTCTTCTTATTTACTTTTCCCCCTATATCTTTTATAATTTCATACATTGTTTGAACATCTTGTATATTTGGCACATTATATAAAATTGTTTTTCCCTGAATCAAAATCGTTGCTGCTATTATTGGTAATGCTGCATTCTTTGAACCTGATATTTTTACCTCCCCTTCTAATTTTTTTCCTCCTTGAATTATAAATTTTGACATTTTCTCACCTCTTTTTCAATTATGCTATATTTTATGTAATTCATATTTAATATGTGAATTATCTTTTTATTTATATTACATCGCCAATTTCTTTTGAATAATTTCACTAGTTTAGAAACCATAAATCCGTAGGTGTAAAATTTGTAATAAAAATGTAACAACATGAAGTTAAGCCATTTACAGCCATTAATCAGTATAAAAAATAAGATAAATAAAAAAATACGACAATCATAACCACGTGTAAAACACGTGGTTTGCTCTTAGCCTAGAAGGCTTTTGTACTGGCACTTCTGGGCTTGAGCCCTTCTGAACGGTTTGCCAACCGCATTTCTTTCTCAGGCTACCACTTAAGTGGTCCCATACCTCTTTTTATTTTTCTCTCTTTTTCCTTCTCTTGTTTTTCAAATGGGTCAACATATTCTTTTATACTTATTTG
>CAKOYQ010000011.1 GCA_934130935.1 uncultured Clostridia bacterium
AATTCTTTACTCATATTGATTTCTTTTTTAATTATATGTAACATAATACCACAAAAACCTCCTTTTTTCAATATTTTGGGTCAAAAAAAGACCGTTTCTTTTGAAACGGTTTAAGATTTTTGTGTTCATCAAAATTTTGTTGTCTTGAAATTAAGTTGTATCAAGGCTTTCAAAAAGTTCGACGAAAACTTGTCTTGGTGCCTTGAACTGGAATCGAACCAGTGACACAAGGATTTTCAGTCCTTTGCTCTACCAACTGAGCTATCAAGGCATTACATAAAAAAATGGCGACCTGGAACGGGCTCGAACCGTCGACCTCTAGCGTGACAGGCTAGCGTTCTAACCAACTGAACTACCAGGCCGTAAAACATGGTGGTCGCTATAGGGCTCGAACCTATGACCCTCTGCTTGTAAGGCAGATGCTCTCCCAGCTGAGCTAAGCGACCATGTCTTTCGACATGACTAAGTATACTATGTTTTTTGTGCTTTGTCAATACATTTTTTTAAATTTATTTAATTTTTTCAAAATTCTACTATATTTTCCTTTTAAAAAGTATTTTTTAATTTATAGTTGTACTTGTTGAGCCTGTTCCAACAACATTTTCTTGCAAAGATCTCCATGTATTACACCCTATTATGCCATCAGCGGATAAACCTCTTGAACTCTGATACCTTTTTACTGCATTATAAGTCTGCTCCCCAAATACTCCGTCTAGTCCACCAGTTCTATACCCTAGTGTATTCAAATCATCTTGTGCTATACACACATAATTTCCTCTTGCTCCTCTTCTTATTAACGGAAATCCTCCAGATGAGCAGGCTGGACTTCCAAATCTTCTGTCAAAATGCACCCAAGTTGGTGATAACGATGCTGGCTCGACATATGTCCAAACTCCGGAATTTTGTGCACTACTTCTCAAAACTCTTCTTTGTGCATTAGTTAAACCTTGCCCAACATCAAAAGCTGTTCCAGCATAATGTTGACTCTGACTTCCATGCCCTCCTTCATATGGTCTTTTGAAAGCAAATCCAACCTTTATAGGTGCTCCATAAATATATCTCTGGCTATTCCATGCTTGCATTGTTCTTTTATCAGTCCACAAAATATTGCTTTTACTCGACCCCCTAAACTCCCTTACTCTTAATGTACCATTTGTATTATATGGCATAGATTCGTTTTCATTTCTAAAAAAAGTTTCCATTCTATTTGTATCCTGATTATATACCAATATTTTTGCCATAAAAAAGTCCCCCTTCATAATATTTTATATATATTATGAATTTTAGGGACTTTTTGTTATTTTTTTTCAGTACATTTTACTATAACTCTGTTTTTAGAATCATCTGTGCATGTTATTAATGTCACTTCTTTTTTTCCATTTGTATATTGAGTTGTATCTGATCTATCATTAGGATCGACTGTATGTATATCATATACCTCATATTGAATGATCCTTTGACTCAAATCCTGTATCTCAACTATGTCTCCAACAACCAGTGATGGCACATCACTAAAGAACACACCTTTTCTCCTATAATTATGTCCTATTATACATAAATTTCCAACTTCATTTGGGTTTGCTCCCCAAAATTTATATGGTGCAATTTTCATAAGTTCTACATTTGTTGTTTGAGCCAATATTGGATAATTTACTTTAATTTTTGGTATTCTAACTATACCAATAGTATCATACTTTTTCCCATTTGGTGCAACATACGTAGAAGTAGCTGTTGCCATTCGTAATTGTGATGTTTCATTTCCAATCTCAGTATCCTCTTCTGATAATTCCATTTCTTGAGTTATTTTTACTACTAATGCATTATCATATGAACTTATTGTTGTATCGTCTTCTTTAGTTAAAAAAGATAAAATATCATTAGATATTCCTTCTTGTTTACTTCTATCATATTCAGCATATATATACACAGAAAATAATGATACTATTAAAAATACAGATAGTATAAACAAGCTTTTATAAACTTTCTTTTTTCTTTTTAACTCTGGTGTTACATATATTTTTTCTGTCACTAAAATCTGGTTCATATGTTCTCCTTTCAGTAATTTTTAATTTTCAACCTCTTCTATTGTTATATAATCAATTAATTTGTTTTCTTCTTTATAAGAAATTGAAATCTGATATTTCTTTTCATCACTTATCATATCTAATACTTGATTCATTCCGTCTTCATTTGTACTATTTCGTTCTATATTCAATTTTATTACATATTTTACATCTTCTGGGTCCATTTCTTCAGTATTTTCTTGACCTTCAGCAGGTGTTATTTCGCAACTTCCTAGATTATTTTTGACTATATTTAATAATGCGTTTACATTTTCCGCTGTTACTTCATTTCCTGTATAAAATTCAAATTTGGCATTAAATTTATTTATCTCAACTTGTGTCATTTCATCTTCAGATACAGGTTCTTCAGTTGTTGTATTACTGCTCAACCCCAAGGCCTCTTTTAGCAATTCTACTCTAGTTTCTGTCTTAATTGGTACATTTTCCTTTAATATATCTATTAATGTTTTTCTTCTTTCTTGTTCCATATCACTTAACACAAGATTATTGCCTTCTAATAAAGTCTGTCTTTCTTCAAAGTCATTAGTAAAGTCAATCGCATTATATAATTCAGCTTTAATACTTAATATATCTTTTTTGTAACCAATTATTATATTTGTTTCTATGTTTTCATCTGTTAGTTGCATTTCACTAGAAAGGCTTACTGTATAATTTTCCTCTCCGTCTTCAACATTAACATTTATAGAAACATCTTCTTTATTCTCCAATGTCTCTTTAGTCAATTCTATATCATATTTATTTGTTTTTTCAGAAACAATTTTAGTAAATTGTATTTTTGATATTCTTTCTCCGTCTCCTTTTGCATTTTCTATTATGATTTTGTCTCCACCTATTTCCACAACTGTTCTTATAGTCCTCTTGTTTTGCTCAAATACAGTTATTTTTATTGCTGGTAGCTCCTTTTCGTCTGTTAATACCTTAACTAATTCATCAATTTGTTCTCCAAACGATTCGTTTTTGATATTTTTTACAATAACTGATTCATTTTTTATATTATTTAATATTTCTACTAATAATTTTTCTACTTGTGTATTGGTTAATGAAACTGTATATGAATTTATTTTTATTTTATTATTATTATATGTTATCATTGCATTTCTTTGCTTACTAAATGTTCCTTCTGAAATTGTTTTAGTTATCATATTAGAATATTTCTCTTTCAATGTTTTTGCATCATCTTGAGAAATTATCTCTTCAGAAACTTTTGCAGTTCCATCAATTATATTGATGATCTTTTCTAATACAGAACTATCTATTCCAATTTCATCAGCAATATCATCTATGTTTTCATCATTTTTTATTGACACAAACTGCTTAGCTACATCTGAAAATCTTATTCCATATAGTTCTTTATCTTTTATTATTTCTGATTCTAAATATTCCTCTTCATTAAATAATATTTGTCCATCTGCATAAAAATATTCATTCTCATTATCTTTTTGAACATCTAAATTAGCTGACAAATTATTCACAGGATTAGATACCTCTCCGCCTTCTGAATATGACATTTTTATATCTGTGTTTGATTCATACTTATCTTGATTTGATAAATTTTTATATGTTTGAATCGTTTTTAAATCTCCTAAGCTCTGAAAATCTTCTATATTTTGTGACATGTATTTTGCAAACAATTCTTTATTACTTTTAAAAATATCTGTAGCCATAAATAAATATGCAAAGGTCGCTCCTCCTAAACCTAATATCACTATTAAAACTATTACAATTATTAATATTTTTTTACTTTTCATTTTTTACTCCTTACTCATGAAAATTTATAACTATTTTTACCTTCCGAATGTTCTTTGTTTTAAAGCTTCATATACTATTATTCCAGTTGAAACTGATGCATTTAGTGATGTTACCTTTCCTTTTATAGGAATTTTCACATTAAAATCACAATTATTTTTTACTTTTTCACTTATTCCTTTTCCTTCATTTCCTATTACTATCCCTAGTGGCCCCGTTAAGTCTTGATTATAATAGTACTTTTCTGCATTTATATCTGTCCCACATATCCATAATCCTGCCTTTTTTAATTCTTTTATACTGTCTGATATGTTCGTAACTCTTGCTATTTTCATATGTTCTACAGCCCCTGCTGAAGCTTTATTTACTGTACTATTTACTAATGCTGCTCTTCTTTTCGGTATTATTACACCATGTACTCCAGCTGTTTCTGCTGTTCTAATAATTGAACCTAAATTATGTGGATCTTCTATTCCATCTAATATTAATATAAGTGGTTCTTCATTTCTCTCTTTTACAGTATTTAATATATCATCTATATCTGAATATTCAAATGGAGGGGCAATCGCTATAACTCCTTGATAATTTTCTTCTTGTGCCATTTCATCCATTTGCTTTTTATCTTTTTCCACAACTATTATTCTACGTTCTTTAGCTATTGCAAGAATTTTATTTATTGAGCCATGTTTTTCTCCTCTTGTCACATATATTTTATTTATATCTTTTCCACTTTCTAATAATTCCAATACAGAATTTCTTCCTTCTATTTGGTCGTCAAACTTTTTCTCATCTATTTTATTTTCTTCTCTTTTATCTTTTCCAGTTCTTTGCTGATTACTTCTTTTTTTTCCCATTCTTGCTCCTTTCAATTTTATTCTTCGTCTAATTTAAGAACAGATAAGAACGCTTCCTGTGGCATCTCAACACTACCAATTTGTCTCATCTTCTTTTTTCCTCTTTTTTGTTTCTCAAGCAATTTTTTCTTTCTTGTAATATCTCCTCCATAGCATTTTGCTAATACATCTTTCCTCATCGCTGAAATTGTTTCTCTTGCAATTATTGTTCCTCCAACAACAGCTTGTAGTGGTATTGCAAATAATTGTCTTGGTATAACTCCTTTTAGTTTCTCTACCATCTTTTTTCCTCTAATATATGCATTGTCTTTGAATACTATAAAAGATAATGCATCAACTGGTTCACCATTTACATGAATATCTAACTTAACTAACTTTGATTCTCTGTATTCTTTAAATTCATAATCAAATGACGCATATCCCTTAGTTCTTGATTTCAAACTATCAAAAAAGTCATAAATTATTTCATTTAAAGGCATCTCATATACTAATGTCACTCTATTTTCATCTAAATATTTCATGTCTATAAATATTCCTCTGCGGTTTTGACATATATCCATAATATTTCCTACATATTCTTTCGGAGTCATTATATTTGCTGTAACTATTGGCTCTTCCATATACGCTATTTCTACTTGAGGTGGCAAATCTGCTGGGTTATAAATATCTAATACCTCTCCTGATGTTTTATGTATTTTATATATTACTGATGGTGCTGTCGTTATTAATCCTAAATCAAATTCTCTATCAAGTCTTTCTTCTATTATTTCTAGGTGCAATAATCCTAAGAAACCACATCTAAATCCAAAGCCTAGTGCAGCTGATGTTTCTGGTTCATATTCTAAAGCTGCATCATTTAACTTTAATTTTTCTAATGCTACTTTTAAATCTTCGTATTCACTTCCATCTACTGGATATAATCCACAGTATACCATTGGAGTTACCTTTTTATACCCTGGAAGTGGTATATCTGCTGGTTTATTTTTTTGTGTGATAGTATCTCCTACATGTATATCAGTTAAACTTTTAATACTTGCTGCTATATATCCAACCTCTCCTGCTCGTATTTCTTGTACTGGCATATATTGTCCTGGTGCAAAATACCCAACTTCTACTACAGTAAATGTTTTTCCTGTTGCCATTAATTTTATTTCGTCGCCAACTTTCATTTTGCCTTCCATAACTCTTACATATGCCACTGCACCTTTATAGTTATCATAATATGAATCAAATATTAAGCATCTAGTTTTTGCATTTTCATCACCTTTTGGTGCTGGCAAATCTGTTACAATTCTTTCTAACACCTCTTCTACATTTAATCCCGATTTTGCTGATATACATGGTGCATCCATTGCTGGAATTCCAATTATCTCTTCAATCTCATGTTTAACTTCATCCGGTCTTGCATTTGGTAAATCTATTTTATTTATTACTGGTAATATTTCTAAATCATTTTCTATTGCTAAATACACATTAGCTAATGTTTGTGCTTCAACTCCCTGACTTGCATCTACTACAAGAATCGCTCCATCACATGCAGCTAAACTTCTTGATACTTCATAATTAAAATCAACATGTCCTGGTGTATCTATTAAATTAAATGTATATTCCTCCCCATTTTTCGCCTTATATTTCATCCTTACTGCTTGTGATTTTATTGTTATTCCTCTTTCTCTTTCTATTTCCATATTGTCTAATACTTGCTCTTCCATTTCTCTTTGTGATAAAGCTCCTGTCTTTTCTATTAGTCTATCTGCAAGTGTTGATTTTCCATGGTCAATGTGTGCAATTATACTAAAATTTCTTATTTTATCTCGATTCATTTTTCCTCCCATACTTCTTGGCTATTATATTATAACATGTTTTCCAAAAAAATGCATTAGTTTTTGAAAATTCTTTTATAAAAATATTACATGATAAGGTTTTATTGACTTGTTATAAGGGAGACTTGAAATATATAAGCTTTACCATATAATATTAAAATCAATTTTTATAAACTAAAAAAACCTAAATTATTAAACTTACTTGTCTAATAAATTAGATTTTTTAATTTTATATTTATTGAACCACTTGTACTGGTAAATATTTTACTCCCCATGCTACAGCTTCAACATGTGAATTCATATAAATGTCTATCCTGTTGCCTTGTATTGCTCCGCCTCTGTCCTCGACAGTATATTCTTGACCATTTATCATCAATTTTGTTCCAAAAGAAAATTGTCCTGATGCTGCAACAGTATGGCCTGCTGTCGCTTTTGTTCCAGAAGCTGTTCTTCCTGTTGTTTTTCCGCAACATCTAGCACATGAACAATATGCTGTTACTTTAAATATCTTTGTTGTACCTGTATGTGTTGCATTAGTCACTGTATTGTTAGCTGCTCTTGATGTTATATTTTTTTGTACTTGAACAATTTTGTTGATAGGTTCTTTAATAACATTTTCTGATAATTTTATTTTTTCTATTTCTTCTTCATTTTGATACTTTATCTTATATGTTATTTCTTTAATTCCATCTTCTCCTTGTTGAATTACTTTATTTTTTATATCTGTTGATCCTTGTGATGCATCTTTTGTAATTGTTTCATATGGTATTTTTTCTTGTTCTACTACTATTTTTTCAATTATTGGTGAATAACTTTTTAATATTTCATCTAATGTAGTTTCTAAACCACTTTCTGAGATTTTTGCAATTTGTACTTCTTGCTCAGATTTATTAGTTATTACAATTTTGTTATTTTCAGTTATTTCACTTTCTAAGCTTGGAGTTACTCTTTCATCATCTTCTACGACAATATTATTATCTTCTAAAATTTCTTCTACACTTGTTTTTGTAGTAACAACTGTCATTGTGTATCCGTTAGACATTGTTATTTGAACGCTTCTAATGTCTATTTCCGTAGCCATTACGCTTACTCCAAATATTAATATCAATATTAAACTAATAACAATGACCTTCACAATAGAAACAGAAGCCTCATCTCTTTTATCCATAAAAATCATTATCCTCCTTCTAACGACATTTTTATTATACACACTTTATATTATTTTGTCAAATTTTTTGTTTTTGTGTTGCCAATTTCCGTAAGCCTTGGTAAATCTTGGACTTATTATATTATATGTTGCTTGTACCAAAAAAATTCACAAAAATTTTTTATTTCTTTAATTAATATTAGTTTTCAAGAAATAAAATCTCCAGAACAGTTGTAAAAAATACTGCAATGTGTTAATATATAAATGTAAATAAAATACAAAGGAGGTTTCTTTATGTTGATAGCATTAGTAATAATAATTTTATTAGTAATTTGGATTATTTCAATTTACAATGGGCTAATCAAATCTAAACAAAAAGTAGACAATGCTTGGAGTCAAATCGATGTTCAATTACAAAGAAGATTTGATTTAATTCCTAATTTTGTTGAAACAGTAAAAGGTTATATGACACATGAATCTGAAACATTTGAAAAAATCGCTTCATTAAGAACTTCATGGGCAAATTCTTCAACTGTAGGAGAAAAAGCAAAACTAGATGGAGAACTTTCTGGAGCTCTAAAAACTATTATGGCTGTTTCAGAAAATTATCCTGAATTAAAAGCAAACACCAACTTCTCAGAATTATCTGAAGAATTGCGTAATACTGAAAATAAAATTTCTTTTTCAAGACAATTTTACAATGACAGTGTTACAATGTATAATACAAAATTAGAGCTTTTCCCATCAAATATTGTTGCAGGTATGTTTAATTTTCAAAAAAGAGATTTATTTGCAACTGAAAGTGATGAAGCTAGAAAAAATGTTAAAGTTGACTTTAATAAATAATATATGATTAATTCCGGTTCTTTTTTGTAATATATTATAAAATGGACCGGTTTTTTCGTAAATAAATTCTAAGCATATTAATAATAAGAAGGAAGTGATTTTATGTTTGAAGACATTAAAAGAAATAAAATTAAATCATGGTTTATAGTTCTACTATTTCTGGTTTTTATATCTTTAATTGTTTACTATATATGTATGGCATTAGATTTAGGAACAATGTCAATTATTATCGCCTTAATCTTCTCTATTGCATCAACTTGGGGTTCATACTATTACAGTGATAAAATTGTACTTAGATTAAACAAAGCAAGGCCTGCAACTAAAGAAGAAAATTTAAGACTTGTAAATATTTTAGATGCCTTAGTTGTATCATCTGGTCTATCATGCACACCTAAATTATATATTATAGAAGATGCACAGCCAAATGCTTTTGCAACTGGAAGAAATCCTGAAAATGCAGTAATATGTGTTACAACTGGACTCTTAGATAAACTTGAATATTATGAATTAGAAGGTGTTATTGCTCATGAAATGGCACACATTAAAAATTATGATATACGTTTATCAGCTGTAGTTTCTGTTATGGTAGGATTTGTTGTAATGCTTTCTGATTGGTTTACAAGACTCACTTTCTGGGGTGGCACAAAAGATAAAGATAATGATAGCAGAGGAAATTCAATTTTAATGTTAGTTGGTTTTATATTCTTAATACTATCTCCTATCTTCGGAAAACTTATGCAACTCGCTCTTTCTAGGAAAAGAGAATTTTTAGCCGATGCAACCGCAATAGAATTCACGAGAAACCCTGATGGATTAATTTCAGCATTGCAAAAAATCTCTAACGACCCAAACCAGTTAAATGTTGCTAATAATGCAACAGAAAACATGTATATTGTAAATCCTTTTAGAGGAAAAAAATCTTCCACTTTATGGTCAACACATCCAAGCATTGAAAATAGAATTGAAGCCATAAAAAATTTAAAATAGAATCAAAAGTTAAAAGTACCAATTTAAAAAAATTTGGTACTTTTTTGTGTCTTTATGTAATTGTTAGTCATATTATATCATAAATATATAAATTTTCATTTAGCTTATAACTTAAGGAGGATTAAAATTATGTTTTTAAAATGTATCTTTTTAGCCTTATCCGCAAGTATAGATGCTTTAGGTCTTGGAATTACATATGGAATAAAAAAGACTAAAATGTCTAGACCAGGTAATATAATAATTTTTACAACATTATTTTGTCTATCTGGGCTTTCTGTATTCATAGGGCATTATATTTCTGTATTATTTTCGCCTACTGTTTCTGCAATATTAGGTTCTTCTCTTTTAATATTACTTGGAATTTACAACATTTATAAATCCCAAAATAATACTTCTACAAATTTTGATACAGATGGTTCTAATAATATTGATGCCAAAGAAGCTTTTGTATTAGGTATAGCAGTTGCTATTGACGCCTCTTGTGTTAGCCTAGGCTCAGGAATGATTGGTATTGGTGGCTTTGTTTTGCCATTTTTAATGGCTGTTTTCCACACTTTCTTCGTAAATTGTGGAAATCTTGTTGCTAATAATATTGCCAAAAAATTTACAATTTCGTCTGAGCTACTTTCAATTCTTTCAGGCATAATTTTAATTTTTATAGGATTTGTTAGACTTTTGTCTTAGATTTGAGTTCGAGATGGTATTTAATTGTTTTTGTTAGCTCTTTTTATTGATTCTGCTCGTGCTGGCATATTTAGGGCTATATAAAAAGATTTAAGAATTTCTGCACAGAAATTCTTAAATCCTTTCGATTCTATAATATATTATTTAAATAAATTATTTATTCCTAACACTAATACTCCTATTAAAATTACTATTACAATTACAGCAATAATAGAAATTAAAATTTTAACTATTTTACTATCTGTACTGTTCTTTATATATTTTCTAGTTCCTGCAATAATAGTTATTATCGCTGATATAGGCAATAATATTAAAAATATTCCGTTAATAATTTTATACTTAATGTCGTATTTAGGTTTTTCTGGACCATATAATGATGCTATATCGTTTGGTGTTAATGCATGTATTTTATTAGCAAATCCAAACAAATAAGCTCCTATTATCGTAAAAGCTGCAACAATTTTTTTCATAATTTTTCTCATAAGCTTCCTCCTTTTATTTCTTATTAATCATTTTATATGTACATTTATTTTGGCAATTATTTTTAAAATCCCATGTATGGAATGCTCCACCTAAGCAATATTCCCACTCTTTACAATTTTGACATTCATCACATTTGGTTCGTTCTTTATTTCTAAACTCTTTGTATTTATTTTCCCAAATATCTTTGAAATTATCTCTTTTTATATTTCCTTGAATAAACTTTGGTAATCTAGGAACATTAGGGCAGACAAACAAATCTCCATTATCCAAAATACTTGCAACACTTATTCCTGTTCTGCAATAAAAGAATTGTGGTCTTACTTCTTTTTCATATTCAATTCCTAAAAATCCTGGGCATCCATACTGTAAATCCATTTTTTTATTTTTCTTATTAGCTTTTATAAAATCTAATATTTTTCTTATTTCTTCTCCATTTAACAACAAGTCCTGATTTTCATTTGCTCTTCCTATAGGATCCATTGAAACTAATCTCCAAGAATCTATGCCTAAATTTAGCATTATGTTGTAAAGTTCTTCAATTTGATTAATGTTTTCTTTATGAAATACAGTTGTAACCTGAATTATTTTTAAGAAATTCGCTTTCTTAAGCTTTTTTATATTATCAATTATTATATTATATGAATTAGGTACTCCTCTAAATTTATTATGTGTTTCTTCTAATCCATCAATACTTATAGAAATACTTTCCATATTGGCTTTTCTTAATTTCTCTATATTTTCATCGTTCAATAACATTCCATTGGAAGTCATTCCCCATCTAAATCCAAGTTCATTTGTAGCATATTCCATAACCTCACATAGGTCTTTCCTCATTAAAGGCTCTCCACCAGTTACATCAATCCATATCTTAGTAGCATCCATATCTTGTGAAATTTGTTTAAATGCTTTTTTTATCTCTTCTGTCGTTAACTCTCCTTCATATTTTCTTTTTTCCGCACTACTTCCACAATGTTTACATTTGGCGTTACATGTTAGTGTACACTCCCAAAATAAATCAATAAGCTTATGTTCTTGTAGTTGCTTTTCTTTATACTTTTTATATATTTCTAATTCTCCTAGTTTATATATTTGTTTTAACATTTCTTCTCCCCTATTTCAATTTCATAGAAAGCATTTTAGAAATGCCTTTTTCTTCCATAGTTACACCATAAACAGTATCAGCCACTTCCATAGTGCCTTTTCTATGAGTAATAACCAAGAACTGTGTATCTTTAGCAAATTTCTTTAAATACTCTGCATATCTGTAAACATTAACATCATCAAGAGCAGCCTCAATTTCGTCAAGTACACAAAAAGGTGCAGGATTAATTCTTAAAATTGCGAATAATAAAGCTATAGCTGTAAAAGCCTTTTCCCCACCAGAAAGCAATGTCATATTTTGGAGTTTTTTTCCTGGTGGTTGAACAGTAATATCAATTCCACATTCAAGGATATTTGCTTCATCTGTTAAAATCACTTCTGCCATACCTCCACCAAACAATTCTTTAAATACCTCTCCAAAATTTTTATTAATAACCTCAAACTTTTCTCTAAATTGTTTTTTCATAGTTTCAGTCATATCTTGAATTACATTTCTCAATTTTGCCATTGTATCATCTAAATCAAGTCTTTGTTCACACATAAAGTCATATCTGTCTTTTAATTTTTTATATTCTTCTATAGAATCTACATTTACACTACCAAGTTCTTTAATATCTGTTCTTAACACATTTACTCTTCTTTGTGTTAATGATACATTTTCAGGTTTTGGATAACTTCCAGCATTATTAGGTGTAAGCTCATATTCTTCCCACATTTTATTAATAATATCTGTAATGTCCTCTTCTATCTTTGTTTTCTTAACTTCAAGTTTTGTAATTTGTGCTTTTAAATCTTCAATTATCTTAAATTGATCTGTTTGCTCATCTTCTTTTTGGTTTAATTTTTTATTCTTTTCTATTCGCTCCAATTTCAACTTTTCAACTGTATTACCACTATTAGAAACTTTTGACTTTACTTTTTCTATTTCTTGTTTTGTATTTTCTATTTCTGTCTTTAAAGTTTCATTTTCTTTATTAGCATTTTCAATTTGGATTTTTTTGCTTTCCTTATTCTTTGTATGTGTTTCAATTTCCTTTTCTATCATTTCTGTTATTTCCTGAATTGAAACTTCACTTTCATTAAATGAAGATACTGATATTTTCAAATTTGTAATATCAAAATTCAAGTCATCAATATATTTTTGACTATCTTTATTAGCATTTGAAAATTCATCAATTATTTTTTGATCTTCTTCATTTTGCTTATTCATATCTTCTATTTGTTTTTCATTGCATTGTTTTGCTTTTATAATTTCTTTTTTTGTTTCTTCTGTTTTAATGTTTTCTTGTTTTAGTTTTTCAATTCTTTTTTGAATTTGTTCTATATTTTCATCTATTGAAACCACTCTTTGTTTTTCCGTTGCATACGTTATATTTATTTCTTGTAATTGTTTTTCTAAAGCTTGTACTTCTTCTATAATATCTTCAGATGAATTCATATACTCTTCTTTATCTTTTTCTGATTTTTGAATTTTTTCTTTTAGTTTTTTTAGTTCTTTTTCAAGTGCTTCTATTTCTCTGCTTCTTCCTAAAATATTTATCGTCTTTTTGCTTACAGAACCACCTGTAATAGCTCCTGATGGATTTATTACATCTCCCTCTGTTGTTATTATTCTAAATGAATAATTATTTTCTTTTGCTAAATTTATTGCATTTTGCATATTGTCTACTACAACAGTTCTTCCAAGTAAGTTTAAAATAATTTGTTCATACTTTTTATCAAATTTTACTAAGTCTGATGCAATTCCTATTACTCCTATTCTCTTTCCTTTAATACTCTCAATTTTTCTTCCTTTTACTGCTGTAATTGGTAAAAATGAGGCTCTTCCTAAATTATTTTTCTTTAAATGTTCTACTAATTTTTTTGCATCCTCTTCTGTGTCTGTAACTATGTTTTGCAAACTCGCGCCTAAACACATTTCTATTGCTGTTTCATATTCGCTTGGTACTGAAATTATATTTGCTAATACTCCATGCATTCCTTTTCCAAGTTCTTTGATTTTTTCGCAGTCCAATAATAGTGATTTTACACTTTTGATATATCCTTCTTTTTCTTTTTCTGTTTCTATTAAGAAATTATATCTTGATTGCTTCATTCTCATTTCATTTGTATTATTAATTATTTGCAAATCATATTCTTTTATTTTATTGTTTATTTCTTGTTTTTTATTATCTATTTCATCTATCGCTTTTAATATTTTATTTCTTTCAGTTTCTATTTGATTAAAGCTTTTAGCAATATCTTCTCTTTTCATTCTTATTCTATCAAGTTCTAATACTTGGTTATCAATTTCTTGCCCAATCTGTCTTTGCCTTTTTTGAGCATTTTCTATATTAGCTGTTTGTGTACTCATTTGTGATTGTAATTCATATTTTTTATCTGTATTTTCTTCTACTTGTTTTTTTAGTTTTTCTATTTCAATTTCTTTACTACTTAATTTTTCTGTTATCCTTTTTAGTTCATCTTCTTTTGCTTTTAACTCATCTTCAAATTTCTCTTTATTCTGTTTTAAATTATCTTTTTTAGATTGTTTTTGTTGTATTTCTTGTTTTAAATTCTCAATTTTTTCTTCTAACTCTACTATTTCGTCTTGATACAATTTTGCATTTTCTATATTATTTAAAATTTTAGTTTCTGCAACATTTATATTTGAGTTTAATTTTTCTATCTCTTTTTCACTTTCAAATCCAATATTCTGCATATTTTCTATTTTAATAGTAATCTCATCTATGCTATCTTTTAACTCTTCTTTTAAGATTTTAAGCTTTTCTAATTTACCCTCTTCTTGGTTTAATGTTGAATTCATTATTTCTTCATCTTCTGTAAATTGTTGTAAAGCTTTTTTTAATTTTTCTATATTATATAAAAATAAACCTACTTCTATATTCTTCAACTCTTCCTTTAGGTTTAGATATTTCTTGGCCTTTTCTGATTGTTGTTGCAAAGGCTCTAAATTTCCTTCTATTTCTATTAATATATCATTTATTCTCAATAAATTCAGTCTTGTTTGCTCTAATTTTTTTTCAGTTTCTTCTTTTCTTGCTCTATATTTTACAATTCCCGCTGCTTCCTCGAATATATGTCTTCTATCTTCTGATTTATTACTTAATATTTCGTCAATTTTTCCCTGACCAATTATAGAATATCCATCTCTTCCTATTCCTGTATCCATAAATAATTCTACAATATCTTTTAGTCTACATTGAACCTTATTTATATAATAACCTGTCTCTCCGCTTCTATATATCTTTCTAGTTATAGTAACTTCTGAATATTCTATCGGTAGTGCTCCATCTGAATTATCAAATACCAATGATGCTTCTGCAAAACCTAATGACTTTCTATTTTGTGTTCCTGCAAATATTATATCTTGTGTCTTAGCACCTCTAAGTGATTTTATACTTTGTTCTCCAAGTATCCACCTTATGGCATCTGATATATTACTTTTCCCTGAGCCATTTGGTCCTATTACACTTGTAATTCCAGGCATAAATTCTAATACTGTTTTATCTGCAAATGATTTAAATCCTTGCATTTCTAATCTTTTTACATACATGCTTTTCACCTTCTTGTTCTTTCTCGTTATATTTTATCGTAAAATGCCAAAAATAGCAAGGGAGACTTGCTATTTTCTTAAAATTTGGTTATTTGAATATATCTAAATATTTTAAATTTTTTTCACTATATTGCAAGATCAATTTCAAAGAAAAATTCTACACCATTATATTTATTCTCAACGCCATAATCATTACCATAATTATTCATAATAGCTCTAACAATAGACAATCCAATTCCACTTCCTCCATCATCTCTATTACGAGCCTCATCAGCCTTAAAGAATCTATTCCAAATACGAGACAAGTTTTCTTTAGAAATATTCTCACCTGTATTAAATAAAGTAACTCTAACTTTGCTTTTATCTGAAATAACTTTGTTAGTTATTTTTATATATTTTTCTCCGTCAACATCTTTCACATGTTTAATAGCATTAGTCAAGTAATTAGTAATGATCTGACTAATAAACATATCATCTGCAAACACATCTATAACATCTTCTGTTTCAAATTCAACCTGTGTACCTTTTTCATCAAGCATAACTTGTGATGTACGAACAATTTCTTTCTCAAGTTCAACAATATTAAAAGTCCTATTATTAAATTCCCTTTTTTCATATTCAAGTTTAGTCAACTCTATTAGTTGTCTTACCATTTTATCCATTTTATTAGTTTCATCTAATATTACTTCTGCATAAAATTTTCTATTCTCTGGATCTGTATTAACATTTTCAAGCAGTCCTTCACTATATCCCTGTATTAATGCAATAGGTGTTTTCAGTTCATGTGAAACATCTGATATAAAGCTTTTTCTCATTTCATCAATTTTAGATTTTTTTTCTATATCCCTCTCCAGTTCTATATTAGTATTTCTTAGCTGATTAATCGTACTTTCTAATTTATCAGACATCTGGTTAATACTTTCTCCAAGTTCATCTATTTCGTCATCTTCATCTTTAACAACATATTTATGGCTAAAATCTAAATTTGCCATCCTTTTTGCAATATTATTTAATTCTGATATTGGACTACTAAAGGTTTTGGATATGTATATAATTGCAATACCTCCAATTATTATTACTATACCTGCTATTAAATATAAAAATCTATTTGATATACGTACACTCTCTTGAATTGATGAAATTGGTATTCTAATATAAACTCCATACCCATTATCTAATTTTCCTGATAATAATATATAGTTTGATCTTGTTTCAGTATCTTTAATATTTCTTATTTCCAATTTGTCATTTTCTTCTAATACATTAGACTTTTGCTTTCTGTTCATTCCCCAAAAATCTATAATTACTCTTACATTTGATAAGAAATCTTTATTAGATAAATAAACCGCAACATCATCTTGGTCTTTTATGATAATATCAAAATTATTCTTTATAGATGTTTTATCAAGTTCTTCTTCTAAATCAGTTATATCAGTCTTTCCATTATAATATGAATTTATTAAACCATATACTGATTTTAACTGGTTACTTTTTGTGTATTGATAATATTTTTCAAGTACAAAACTATTTACTAATATTAAGAATAGAATTATTGATAATACTACAATACATAATGTAAAAAACAATTTCCCTCTTACTGTTTTTATTTGCTTCATTATCTTACTCACAACAATTTCCTCACTTCTTAATTTCGAATTTATATCCTATTCCTCTTATTGTTTCAATGTATTTACCTTTTTTACCCAATTTATGTCTTATTTTTTTTATATGGCTATCTATTGTTCTGGAATCTCCATAATAATCGTAATTCCATACATTATTCAAAATTTTATCTCTTGATAGTGCAATATTTTCATTATCTAATAAATACTTTAAAAGTTCGTATTCTCTTAAACTTAAATCTATGGGCTTCCCATCTACTTTTACTGTCCTTCCTTCTTGATCTATTATTATTCCATCATAATCTTTTACTTCTTTAGTATCTCCGTATACTCTCTTTAATATTGACTCTACTCTCGCTACTAATATTTTAGGACTAAATGGTTTAGATATATATTCATCTACACCAAGTTCAAATCCAAATAATTCATCTTGTTCTTCTCCTCTTGCTGTTAACATTATTACAGGCACATTTGACTCTTGTCTTATCTTTCTTAATACTGACCATCCATCAAGTTTTGGCATCATAACATCTAATAATATTAATTTTATTTTATTTCTATTTTCTTCAAATATTTCTACTGCTTTTTCTCCATCTTCCGCTTCTAATATTTGATACCCTTTTACTGACAAAAAGTCTTTTAATAACTTTCTCATTCTTGATTCATCATCTACTACTAAAATATATGTTCCTTCCATCTATTTTTCCTCCCAAAAAGACCACTCTGATATCTTTCATGGCTTTTATTATATGCTTATATTATACACACACTATATGTCTTTTTTGTGAAATTTTTTTTATTTAATAGAAAAATCTTTATAATTATATCATAGATTTTTAATATTGGGCTTAAAATAGACAAATTCCTTGAAAAAAATGACAAATTATGGTATAATAATGCGAATAACGGAGGAAATATGAAAAAAGAGAAAAACATGAATTAGAAAGAACGCATCACAAAAAGGAAGGGAGTAGTATGGAATTTGAAAAATTATCAAAACTAACTTTAAAACAAAAAAAAGAAATCTTAGCAGATTTAATAGAATATGATGTTAGTTATTGGAAAAAAATTTTAATTTTAATGGCAATGATAGATAAAGGTGAAGATACTGAATTATTAGATTTAGTAATAGAAAATAAAATAGAAGAAATTAATTTAGCTAATAAAAAATATAATTTATTTTTAAAATACAATGAAATCAATAATACAAACCCTAAAAATTATGTTTTAGTAATGGAAAAAATCCTTAATGGAAGTAATGATACAAGGTATAGTAGGGCTTGTAAAGAAGCTTTAGAAATATTAGAATTTATACCTGATAGATATTATAATAAAATCAATAAAAAATTTATAGAAAGATTAGAAAAAAGTGCAGATAAAGTCTATAGTCTATCAATCACAAAAGAGACAAATTATAACGATTTAGACATTTTAAACGAAACAAAAGAAATTTTATCACTTGTGCGTGATAAATTCTGGAATGAAAATGGAAAATTTATTGACATTATAGAAATTTTTAATAAGTAAAGAGGAAATATATGAAATCTTAAGGAGAGAGTATATAATATTTCCTCAAGTCCTATTTATTTTTTTATTTCATTTGCATCATATTTTTCATAAAACCAATCTGCACTTTCATTGTATTTAATTGGGTTGTCCGCTTTTTCTAAATCTTTATTTATTGCAAACAATAGTAGCATATAAAGTATTGATAATAATTCTCCTATAAAGAATTCATAGCCTAATATTATAATATCAGCCCAATCCTCTATAGTAGATAATAAAATTATAAAATCATATATTAATATCCAACAAATTGGTACCATTGAACAAATAAGATATCTCTTTGATCTTATTTCATCATATTTTCCCATATAGCTTTTTGAAATCAAAAGAAATATTAGTGAAACTATCTCAAAAACTATCCCAAAATCAAATTGTCCCATTATAAGAGGCATAACATATGTTAATATACTTATAATTATCAATATAATAGGAAATTTTGTTGTATTATTTGCTTTATCCATATTAACTTTTTTTATAAACTTTTTTTCATCATCAGTCATTTATAAATCCCCTTTACTGTTTCTTTATTATTTTCTAATTTTTGAACAATTTAATATCGTATATTTTGTTCTTCATCAAATAATATTAGGTCATCCTTATTCATCCTAATTTTTTTATTATGAATTTTGATTACTTTTTGCATTTGAAATATTAGAAGAATATTAAGTAGAAGATGAAGTCCCAGTGTTGCATATGTTTTTATTTTAAAAATATTATATAATTTCATACATTGATCAACGTAATATTCTTTTTCAGATTTTATACTCATTCCAGTTAAACTCATGTTTATTTTTGATTTAGTATCAGAATCTTCACCAATGTTTTGGCCTGTATATAACTGTTCAAATTGCTCTTTTGTGTACGTTGTATCTAAGTGTAACTTTATTCCCAAAAACACTAACATTGTAATTATAGAAATCACAAAAATAATCATTAGTCTTTTAATTAGTATTGATTCATTTTTCGAAGACAAATTTGTTATTATAGTTGCACCTAATAATACAAATGTTATTATCAAATGAACATTTAGAAATGTTTTTTTTACACTTTCTATTGGGTCTATAATTGTAGACTTATATGTAACCACATATGCTATCACTCCAACTATTAAAATTATAAATGTTAATATTATTGACATGGCTACATATGTATTATCTAATGGAACATAGTAGTAAATTCTGTGGTGAAAAGAATAGTGTCTAAAAAAATCCTCCTGATTCCAATTACCAGAATTATTATCTTGGTCACCATCTATATTATTAAGCCATTTTTTTCTCCTTTCTTATATATTCTTATCTCTAAAAGTATTCTAGCATATTATAGCACTTTTTGCAATGTAAAAAAGCATCCCTAATCTTGTAGGGATACTTCTATTTTTAATGTTTAAACAATTTTTTAACAATTTTCTTGATTTTAGAAAAAATTGAGTTTTCTTTATATTCTATCATTTTAACTTCTTCAACATTTTCTTTTTCTAATCCTTTTTGTTTGTTTTTAAACAAAGAATCAGGATTATATTTTTTTCTTAGCTCATCTTGATACTTTATTTCATTCTCTTTTAACTTTTTGTCAAATTCTGTCTTTTCTTTGGCATTACACCAAAATTTTTTATTTATCACAGCTAAAATACCTATAGTTTTATCTTTTAATTTCATATCTTCTATATTTTTGGTATGATCCAAATTAGATATATATGTTTTAGAAGCATTTTTTCTTAAAAAATCCATAAATCTTTTAGATATTTTATCAACATCTTCACTTCTTGTATGTTCTAATACATCTAAAGTTTCTGCAATAGCTTCTCTATATTCTTCATTCATTATTATTTTTATCCCTCCATTTATCTTTGGTCATCATTTTCAACATATTGTCCGTCAATCCATTGGCCACCTGCCAATGTTCCTTGTGTTTCCTCATATTGGCCTTCTCTTGCATTTTCTTCTAAAAATTTAGATATTTTTTCAGCACTATGTTCTTTATCTCCATTATGTTTTTTAGAATTCTTTAACTTTTTTTCTTTTTTGTCTTGTCTGCTTACAGCTCTTTCAACTTTTTCCTTGTAATTTCTATTTATGATTTCTTTAGCCTCTTTCTCCCAATTAAATTGATCAAATTCGTGTTCTTTTGAATCTTCATGTTCCAGATTTGGATATCTCAATTTGTTTTGTTCTTTTAAATTTTGAATATCACTAGCTGATGCTACAGATAGAGTACCATTATTAATCATCTCTGTATATTCATCATAATATTTTTCTTCATCTAACTTTCCAATTATATCAATTCTACTTACATCTCCACCCATCTTTAAAAACCTTAGATATGGAATTACATCCAATAAATTTCCTTCTTTATCATATGCAACTATCATATCATAATCTGTGTTTTTTTCTTCATTAGGTTCATCAATGAAACAATGTTCATTTATCATATTTTCAGACAAATATACTATTTCATTATCTGGGTTTGTTATAATGTTACTCATAAATTTTTCATTTTTTTCTTTATAAATTATACTTTGAACTCTTGAACTTCCTAATTCTAATGCAGATTCGCCATATTCATCCATTAAATGTTTTATAAAATCTTCATCATCTCTAAGATTATCACCTAAACGACCACGATATTTTGATATTGGATATATTTCTGCATATTGCATAACTTGACTAGCATTAGCCCAATCTACACTTTCTGGATCAATGTGTCTGAGTTCTAATTCAGGCTCTTTTAAACCAGTTTCTAAAAAGAATTTGTCCATAGCTTTAATTACATCAGCATCTGACGCCTTTACAGCTTGTCTATTTTTAACTTTAAAACTTGAGTCATAGTCATTTTCTACTTCTTCAATTTCATCATAATCACGAAAATATTGATACCTTTCTTGTATAGAACCTTCTGGTAAAACCTCTATTAGTTTATCCATGATTTTTCTTTCTTCTGATCCCTTCTCTGTTTCAGCTCTATAATGATTCAATAGTTTTACTATTCCTACTGTTTCTCCAGAATATCCTACTGCAAGATTCATTGCAGAATTACATATTTCAGGATACATTTTAATAAATTCAGCTAAATCTGCAATTTGTTGTGTACTTAACTTTCTATTAATTGTTTTTTCATCATATCCCTCTAAAATTTGAAAGCTACCGTTATAGTCATAGTCCCTTCCTAAAATTTGATCAAATAAGTATTCTTCAAGTATTGGATCTATTTTTTGTTCTTTCGGTTCATCAATCAGTTTATTAGATGCTTTATGAGCAATTTCAGATTGTAATTCTACTAGTTCTTTAGTTATTGAATCTCCCCCTTGATATAATTTCTCAGTACCATCTTTAGATATATATTTACATCCATCTTGAAATAAAAGATTATCTATACGAAAAGATGATTTTCCTTTATCCTCCGTGTATATATAAAATTCAAAATCCTCTCCAAATAAATCTTTATTAATACCATTATGCCCGTCAGAAAATAAATAACTCACTGCTGATGCTATATAATCATTACCTTCTAAAGTCATTTTTTTATCAAAATCTAACTTTATGTCATAACCTTGTGAATTATGAGGTTTGAATAATCTATGCGGCCTCATTTCTTCTGATTTATTTACATAGTCTTTATATTTGGTAACTATAATATAATCTAAAATGTCTCCTTTTTTTTCAACATTTGGCATTAAACTATTGCATAGTTCTTCATCTAATTCAATATCTTCTCCTATACATATCATTGCAGTCTTTGCATTAACTTCTGCAATAGCCATTATTACATCTTTATCATTTTTCAAATCATTACTAAGATTTGTTTCCAAGTCCTCTAAGTTTATTCCATTTCTAATTGCTTGAAGAACTTGTTGTTTGTTTGCATAATTTACTTGTTCTTTCATAAATAATACCTCCATTTTTTCTTTAATACTAATTAATCATCTTTTGCTTATTTTTTATAAATATTTTTATTTATAACATAATTAATAAATGTTGATAATTCATCTTTTATCTTTTCTGAATAAGATAAATATTCATAAGCTAACGAATCACATAAATAACCTAAATTAATTAAATGTTCATCAAAATTTAAGTCTATCATAATAATTTCATCTTCATTATCAAACATTCTCTTGTCAATTAGTTCCTCTACATTAAATTTTAAATAATCTTGTCCTTTTATCTTATCATTAAATAATTCACTATCTTTCTTTACAATTATATCTGCTACATTTCCATCAATATCAATAACTTTATATCTAAAATAGTCAATATTTAACTCTCTTTTTAAATAAGTAATTAGTTTATCAGTAATAAAACTTTTATCTTGATATAGTATTTTTCTAACCTTATCTAGTGCTCTCTTATCTTGTTCTAACTTTAATGATGCAACAGACTCCATTTCTAATAGTTTTTGGTATGATTGTATCATTTTTTATCCTTTCCTTATTCATATAACTGAATAAATTATACAATATTTTTAAGCATCTGTAAAATTAATTATTCTAATCTTAATTATTAGTTTTTCTTATAGTGTTTTTTTATTTCTTTTACCAATTCCACAGTTGCTTTGTTAGACATACTTTTCTTTAGTGTTGCTATCCCTTCTTCTAATGTGTCTTTATTAATTTCTTTTATAATTTTAATATTATCCTGGATATCTTCTATTGCTTCTACCTTTGCAAATCCAATTCCTACATTATTTATAACCATTCTTTTCATAATTAATGTACTGGATGCTTCATAATTTGAATGTATTTGAATATTATTTTCTTTAATGTATTCATTTAATATTTTGCTTTTTGATGAATATGCTTTTGGTAATATAAATTTACATTCATCAATATTTTCTATATTTTTTTCTTTAGCATAATTTTTACTGCAAAAGAAACAATATCTTGATTTCTTTAATGGTATAACTTCAATATTTGAATATTTATTTAATTCAAATGGCAGATTTAATACAACTAAGTCTAGTTCTCCATTTGCTAATTTTTGTATTAGACTATCTGTAATACCACTATTTATTGCAATATCTATATCTGGATATTTTTTTATAAATTCTAGCATAGGATTTATAATTAGAGAATTCACTAATGAGTTTCCTCCACCAATTCTTATTTTCCCCTTTTCAAGGTTTATATATTTTGAAAATATATTTTCAGCATTATTCATTTTTTCTATACTATCATTTATATATTCATATAAGTTTCTTCCTTCTTCTGTCAATTCTACTCCATTTTTGTTTCTGTAAAATAATTTGCCTCCTAACAATCCCTCTAGCTTTTGTATTGATTGTGTAATTGCTGATTGAGAAAGATACATACTTTTAGCAGTTCTTGAAATATTTTTATATTTTACTACTTCGCAAAACACTCTATATAATTCTAAATCTGTCTTCATTTATTCCCCTCCAATTATATATTTCAATTCTATTTTATCTCCCCTCTGCACTTTTGCTTTCTTCTTCAACACTTCTATTCTCTGTACTAACAACTGGAGATTCACTTTTTTCTATCTTAACATTTGGTACTGGTGTCTTTATAGCTGTAACTATTTCTTTTAATTTTGATAAAAATCCTCGTTTCTGTATAGATGTTGGTAGTTTTGCTTTTTGTTTTTCTTTTTTATCTTCAAAATATTGATTGATATCTAAACCATTAACTCCATCAACAATTTTTCCCAATTCTTTTTCATCTATTGACGATATACATGTAAAACCTTTTCCTGGTTGAAATGTGAAAATCCTATTTGCATCATAACTATTGCTAATTGAAGTTAATAACCAAAGTGGCAACCTCCCTGATAAATACAAATTCTTCTTTTCTTTTATTTGTGGCAATATACATTTTTTATAATCTTCAAGTGAATATTCCTCTTTTGTTATATCTATATCCATAAAAATATTTTCTCTATTTTCTAATATATTATAAGCTAGTCCTTCTGAAGACTTTACATTCTTTTTCTTTGGTAAATTTCTAATAGGTATGTACTGCATTGACCTAATATCATATGCACTAATATCTTTAGCTCCTTGTTGTTTTGCTGCTTTACAAATCGCTGCTAATGCAAAATTTGCTCTTACACCATTTATTCTAACTGGTTCATCTGGTTTAATCTTTTGTTTTATTGATTCATATATAAGAGGAATAGCACTCTCTTTCCACCTTACTTTTTTTATTGGTGTTCCATCTTCTGTTAATATTTCTTTTCCATATCCCAACTCAAATCCAAGCTCTGTGTCATCAATCATTACCCCTGCCAATCTTTTAGGTTCTACGTCTGAGTGTTCTGCATACTTACTCTTTTTTACTATATCTGATACCATCGCTTCTATTATTGATGAATCTTTTAATAATTGTCCTCTTTCAAGTCCAACTACTTTTCCAGAAAGAAATGGTTCCCTTGAATATATTTCTTCTTTTCCTTCAAGACTAGAATCTAAGCACCCAACACATTGTAATCCTAATTTTTGTCCAAAATCCAACCATTCCTGTTTCTTTGTATCATCACTACTTAGTACAACAAAACTATCACAATGTTTAAAAACTTGCTCGTTCTCTTTTGACATAACTCCCCCAACATCAACTAGAATTATTTTGTTTTCTTGTTTATCTATTGCTTGACAAGCTTTATCTATAAATGATTTTGTGAATTTTCCTTTTTTCCTTACTATACTTGTTTCATTCTGATTTTGATTATTGCTCCATGTACCTTCTCCATCTGGACACGCTCTAATTATTGTATAAGCATCTGAAGGTAATTTGTCTATTAAATTTGCAATAAATACACTTTTTCCAGAATGAGGTGGACCACAAAATATTATTTTCATTTTTAGTCATTCCCTCCATATTTATTTAATAATCTTTTATTCTCTCTTTTAAGTTATCAAAATTCATCAGCTTCCAAGACCAATTTTTATCACTCTCTGTTCCTGGAATATTTATCCTTGAATTTTCATCTAGTCCTAAAATATCTTGCACCATAATAACTGACATCTGTGCTTTACATTTAGATAAATATTGCATAATTCCAATATTTACATTTATATCATAACATTCATTTTTCCTTAAAAATTCTTTTAATTTATTTTTATAATCGTCATTAAGGGTTTTATACCAGCCATAGATGGTATTACAATCATGGCTACCAGGAAAAACTAATACATTTTCGTCTTCATTGTCTCTATCATACAAGTTATCTAAATCAATCGAAAATTGTAATATTTTTTGTCTTGTAAATCCATAATATTTTCTCAACTTAACGGTTTCTTCTCGAATTTCTCCTAAATCTTCAATTATTAAATCTTTTATATGTATATCCTTGTCTTTAAATAGCTCATTAAAAAAGCCATAACTTACTCCATCAGCATAAAATCCTTCTTTTCCTGTTTTTCCTATTGGAATTTTAAAAAATGAATCATAGCCTCTGAAATAATCAATTCTAACTTTATCAAAAATTTTTAAATAATATTTAAATCTCCTTATCAAATATTGGTAATTATCTTTTTTTATATTTTCTATATTATATACTGGATTGTTCCATTTTTGTCCATTCTCATTAAAATAATCTGGTGGTGTTCCTGCTTCAAATAAAAATTCTCCATTTTCCATTTCAAAACATTCTGGATGGTATTTTGTTTCTACAGATTCAAACACTGGATATGCTGGCATATCCCCAATTATGTAGACATTCTTTGAATTAGCATACTGCTTCAATTCCATCCATTGTTTATATAAAATGTATTGAATAAATAAATGATATTCTTTAGATTCCTCTGTCTTTTCACTTATAAATTCAGCATATTGATTAATTTCTTGTAATTGTATAAACTCTTTATATTCTTTATTTTCCTCAAAATTATTAAATGCTTCTTTATAATATTTTTCCTTAAAATTATCATATATTACCCTATCTTTATTTTCTCTTGTCTCTGCATCTCGTATTAATCCCTGTTCTTTTAGTTTATCTAAAGAAATATAATCCTCTTCTAACGCATAATAACTTATTGGAGAATATGGATGTTTATTACATTGGTTTATTGGTAATATCTCCCAATATTTTATATTATTCTCACTTAATATATCTATAAATTCATATGCTTCATATCCAAAGTCTCCAATTCCATATTTACTTGGAAGTGAGTATATTGGAAGCAAGATTCCCTTTTCTTTCATATTTTCTTATGTTCCTTTCTCAAAATTTAATCTTATCTATTAAATTCCTACTCTCTCTTTAAATCTATATTACAAAATATATTTTACCTTAACTCTTATTTTAAATCAATAATAAATTTATAAATTTTCTATCTTGTCATAATATTATAAACAATATCATACAATAATACTAATCTACTTTGATGTTCCTCAATTATACTACCTTTGGAAAAACAAAAAAAATAATTTTGGGAGGATTTTTATGGATTTTACACATTTATCTGATAAGATATGGATTCGTTTGGATGAAAAAGATATCATTTTATTTTCAAATGATCCCGAGTTTCCTTCTTGTTTACCTACCAGAGAACAACTTCGGAAAAGAGTCACAGGTATTCAATTATCTTGTTCTTCCTGTAGTAAACAGCAAATTGGAATAGAACCACTAAAAAAAGCCTTTGGAGCAGAATCAAGTTGTATCATTCACAGACTACCTAATGAACTGTTATTAGATATTCAAGATGACATTATTATTTTAAAATATGGTTCTACAAATATTTCTCAGCACATGTTATCAGTTGCAAAAAAAATTGGAATGTCTGGATATTGGAACGATTCAAATTTAATTATTTGTGCCTCAAGTCAATACTTACCTATTATATTATCAATAATTGAATTCATACAATCTCAAAGAGCTGTCTTTGCATTTAAAATTACATCTAGTGGTAAAAATCTTATGATAGTTAGTTAAACAATCCAAGGGGGCCTATTTTAGGTCCCCCTCTTTTTTATTTAAAATACTTTATCGCAAAAACTGTTCCTTCATTTACTTCAGACTCAACACTCACATATCCATTATTACTTTCAATTATAGATTTAGCAAGAGCTAAGCCAATTCCTACACTTTCACTTGAAGAATTTTTACCTTTATAAAATCTCTCAAAAATATGAGGCAAGTCATCTTTTTCTATTCCTACTCCATAATCTTTTATTTCTATTTTTGAATATATCTTGTTTTCTTCATATGATATATCTATTTTAAAATTATCTTTTGAATGTTCTACACAATTTTTTAAAATGTTAGTTATAGCCTCTACCTGCCATTTAAAATCACAATTTATTTTTATATTTTGCTCTTCTTTTTGTACTATTTCAACGTTTTTTAAATCGCATAATACTGAAACATTTTTTATACTCTCTTTTACTATATCTTGCAAATTTATTTTTTTGTTAATAAATTTTACTGAATTAGCATCTAATTTAGATAATTTCAATATTGAATTTACTAAAAAATTAACATTTGTAATCTCTCTTTTTATATCTTTAACAAACTCTATTCTAGTTTCTTTGTTCATTTCTGGATTTTCTAAGATATTATCTATCATTATTGTTATTGATGTTAATGGTGTTTTTAATTGATGTGATATATCTGATAAAGAATCTTTTAAATTTACTTTGTCTTGCACAGAATTTTCTGCTGTTTCTTTTAGCATTATAGTTGTTTTATAAACCTCATTTTTTAATATTGATAACTCATCTTCAGTGTTATCATCTATATCTAATTTGTAGTTTTTATTATTTATCTCTTCAATATATCTTGTAATTTCTTTTAATTTTTTGTCTTTTGAATGATTATATTTTATAAATATAATTAAAATTAATACTGATAATATTATTAAAATTGTTGTATTCAATATTAAAAATATTTTAAAATAATTATCATTTTCTATTAGTATTGCATCATCTTGTAAATTAATCCCATAATTTTTAAATAGGTCTGTATCAATATTTTCTTTACTATTTATTATTTGCATTATTTCATTATTATCTAAATCTGGATATTTTTCTTTTACTTTTGATACAATTTGTGCAATTTTATTATTAAAATTATTTGTATATTTTTTATACTGGTAATATTGAAACACATTAAACACTATTAAAATTAATATTATTGCAATAAAACATTTTATTAATGCTTTTTTTAATTCAATTTTATTTTTCATCAATTCTATACCCTATTCCTTTAATTGTAATTATTATATCTGTTACAAGTTTTTCTCTTATTCTTTTTAAATATACTGTTACAGTATTGTCATTTACATCATTTCCAGTCCATTCCCATATTTTTTCTATAATATAATTTCTTGTAACTACTTTATTTAAATTCATAAATAATAAATTTAATATTTTTAATTCTAAACTTGTTAAATTGATTTCTTTTCCATCTCTATATACTACCATTTTATCTATATCAAATTCAATATCTTTTACTTTTATTATTGAATTTTTTTTATTTCTAAGAAGTATTTTGTTAATCCTTGCTATTAATTCTCTTATTGAAAATGGTTTTGTAATATAGTCTTCTGCTCCCGCTTCTAAGCCTTTTACTATATCGTCTTCATCATCTTTTGCAGTTAAAAATATTGTTGGTATATTTTTATCTTTTATATTTTTTTCATATAAATCAAATCCGTTTCCATCTGGAAGAGATATATCAAGAATTATTAATTTAGTTTTTTTTCTTTCTAAAAATTTTATTGTTTCTTTTGCATTTGTTTTGTGTATAACTTCAAATTTTTCTTGCTCTAAAGAATAGATTATTCCTTTTGCAAGTATTTCATTATCTTCAACTAATAAAATTCCCATACATCTATTACTCCTTTCTAAATGATTATATAATAAATGAAGGGACTTTCATAGCCCCCTTTTCTAAATATTCTCATTTCTTATTGTCTCTATTGTATTTTGTTTATTTATCTTTGAAATTGAATACCTCATTATTATAAATACCAATATAAATACAGCAATAACTGAAATTAAAATAGGTTTTACAGGTATGTACATACCACTTTCAAATTTTACTGAAAATGCTTTATATAATGCAAAAGTTCCAATCATACCTAGTGCAATTCCATATATCAATGCTTTTGTTGAATAAAATATTGTTTCTAAATTAATCATTCTATTAAATTCTCTTTTAGTCATGCCAACACTTTTTAGCATTGCAAATTCTTTTTGTCTTAATTCCATATTAGATGTAATTGTATTAAATATGTTTGTTACTCCAATCAGTGTAATAACAGTTATAAATCCATATAAAAATATTTTTATTATTAAAACCATTGATTTCTCTTCTTTTGCTTGTTCTGATATATTAAAATATCCACTAGTAATATTGATTGATTTCAATTCATCTACAAATCCATCTGGATTACTAGATTGTATTGATATATACCTTAATTTAAAATTCATGTCTTTATAATAATCTAAATCAACAATAAAATACCCTCCATCATAATATGATTTTTCAATTCCATAAGGTCTTATATCAGTTATAGCGCCAACATTAAAACTTGTTTCTTTATTATCTAATTTTCCTGTAATTGTATCTCCTACTGAATATTTATAAATTCTTTGGGTTATTCCTTTTCCTGATTTTTCATAATATAAATAATCATCACATAAAACTCCCTTATCTTTTAATTTCTCACTATTTGCTCCAATTTTTTTCATATATTTATTCCAAGAATTATTATCTAAAGCTAGAATTTGTAATTTTGATACTTTCCCTTCTCCTGTTGGAACATATTCTACTAGATTTTCGTCATAGTATTCATCTTCTTCTAATTCGATTCCTTCTACATTATTTATTTTACTTAGGTCGTTAATCTTTAAATACTGCTCACTTTCATATAGCCAATAAGACTCATCTATATATTTTAATTTTGAAATTTTATCTATTTCATCTTGTGGTCTTCCGCCACAGCCTATACTGATATTATAATCATAATCTTTATAATAATTGCCAGTAACATCAAACATATTGGCAATAAAGCTACTCATAGATATAAATACAAATATACTTACAGCTAATGATACCACAGTTGTTCTATATTTTTTCTTACTTCTTTTTAGGTTCTTATATGCCAAAATTCCACCAGTTCCAAATATTTTAGAAACCCAAAATGGTACTTTTAATTTCTTTGAGTTTAATTTTATTTCATTTGAGTTTCTTAATAAATCTATTGGGCTTACTTTGCTCGCTTTTTTTGCTGATGATAATGCTGATAAATATATAGTAATTATACTAAGTACAATAGCTAATATTATAGGATATATTGATACTTTAAATATAATTCCATTAACATTTCCAAACATAATGTCTCCTGCAATTAAATTAACAATTTTTATTAAAACAATTACAGCTACTATACCTGATAATATTCCCAAAGGTATTCCTATTAATCCTAATATTAGTGTTTCTGAGATTACATTTCTTTTTATTTGTTTTCTTGTTGTTCCTACGCTTGCAAGCATTCCATACATCTTCATTTTTTCTGTAATTGCTATTGCAAATGAATTTCTTATGCAAAATATACTTGTAAACATTATTATAAATATTACAACAGCTATCACTTGATATAACATTAATACTGTATCATCACTAAATGCGAAAACTTCCCATCTTAAAAGTTCTTCATTTACATCAAATTTTTCGTAATTTAATTTTGGTGCTGAATCTTGTGGGTTTGTATTTTCTGCGCCATCTGTGATTTCAATATCTTTAAATAAATCATTATAATTAGAAACACCTAAAATATTAGCTATTGATGTTTTATATTCTTTTGGATTTTTTAAAGATATAAATGCATCTTCTATTCCATCATTTATATTAGTAGAAATTATTGTATATCCTGGATCACTAAAAATTTCAAAAGAATAATTTGGTCTTTCAATAATTCCTGTTATAGTAAATTCATATTGTTTAGTATCAGTTAATTGTTCATCAATATCAAGTTTTATTTTATCTCCAATTTTATAATTTACTTTTCCATTAGTGGCAATATGATTACTAATAATAATCTCATTATTATTATTTGGAAATCTTCCTTCTATCAAATTAAATTTTAATTCATTAAATATTTTGTTATCCATTGAATATAGTTTTAAATATGGTTTATCCTCATTTTTTCCATTCTCTAATTTTCCATATCCAACTTCTTTTATAGTAAAAATATTTTTTATATTCCTATTATTTTTTAGAGTTTTTATATTTTCATCAGTAACATTATAAAGCTTCAAATGATAATATCCTGTTTCATTTATAGCATTTTGCATCAATGTATGCTGAAAACTTGTAGCCATAGTAGCAACAGCACAAATTAAAGCAGTTGACAATATTATACCTATAATAGTACTAATAGTCCTTTTCTTATTCAATTTTAAATTTCTAATAGATATCTTGTTAAGAATATTCATTTCTACACCTCCTTAACAATTTTTCCATCTTCAATTTTTATAATTCTATCTGCTATTTTAGCAATTTCCATATTATGTGTAATCATAATTATTGTTTGTTTATAATCTCTATTAGACTTTTTCAATAATTCAACAATTTCGTCACTTGATTTTGAATCCAAATTTCCTGTTGGTTCATCTGCCAAAATAATTGCTGGATTGGTTATCATAGCTCTACCAATAGATGTTCTTTGTTGTTGTCCTCCTGATAATTCATTTGGTAAATGTGTTCTTCTATTTTCTAAACCTAAAACTTTAATCAATTCATCTAATTTATTTTGATTAACATCTCTATTATCTAAATTTAATGGTAAAGTAATATTTTCTTCAACATTTAATATAGGAATTAAATTATAAAATTGATAAATCAACCCAACTTGCCTTCTTCTAAAAATTGCAAGCTCATCATCATTAAATTTATATATGTCTTTTCCATCAATAAAAACTTTTCCACTTGTAGGTCTATCAACTCCACCAATTAAATGTAAAAGAGTAGACTTTCCACTTCCGTGATGCTCCAACGATTGCTACAAATTCTCCTTTATTTACTGTAAATGATACATTATCTAATGCTGTTACTTTTGTCATTCCTTCTCCATAAATTTTGCTTAAGTTTTCAACTCTTAATATTTCCATAATTGATTTGTTTCCTTTCTTTATATATTTTGTAATTTGATTTTATCATGACTAAAGTGACACGTAAGTGACTTTTATAAAATTTTAATATTAAAAAAAATAGCCAAAAGTACAACTCTCGGCTATAATTTTATTCTTTATCTAAAAATTTCATTTCAACATATAATTTATCTGCAACTGATTGAACAACATTCTTTAAAAGATATTGTTCTTCCGTCATTTTTTCGATATTAGGAAATTGCTTTCTTGTAAATGCGTTTTTTACTGATATTTCTAAATTTGCACAAAATCTATTATATGCTTTGCTTATTTCAAAATACTGTATAGTTAACGAAATTAATTTTCCTATATCATTTATACTATAAACTTGCTTTAGAACACATATTACCATTAAATATGCAATATGTGATTTACCATATTTCTTTTTTTCTGGTGCTGGCATTATGCCTTGTTTAACATAGTTGTTTATCATTGTTTTTGTTATTATTTTATCTTCTTTGTTTGTTGAATATTGTGATAAATATTTTTCTAAATAATTTACTACTTGGTCTAAATACAAATCAATTTCAGGCAATTCGTTCCATCTTGGTATATGTATTTTCATTATTATTTCTTCTATATTTTCCTGCATTTTTTTGTCTCCTTTATTTTTATGCTATTATTTTAGCAGAAAATTTAAGAAATATCAACTATTTAAGAATTCTAAGTGTATTAAATATTGTTAAAATTGTAACACCTACATCTGCAAAAACCGCCTGCCACATTCCACTAATACCTAAAACACTCAATAACAATATTAACACTTTTACTCCTACTGAAAATACTAAATTTTGTTTTATTATTCCACATGTTTTTTTAGATATATTTATTGCATCTATAACCTTTGAAACATCATCAGTCATTATTACAATATCTGACGCTTCTATTGCAGATTCTGAGCCAACTCCACCCATTGATATTCCAACATCTGCTCTTGCCAAAACAGGGGAATCATTTATTCCATCTCCTACAAATGCTACTTTTTTATTTGAATTTTCAGTATTTTTTGTATTTGCACTAATTATTTTTTCTAATTCATTATATTTGTCTTGTGGTAACATTTCTGATTTTATATTTTGAATTCCTAATTCTTTTCCAATTCTTTCGGCATTTTTACGATTATCTCCTGTGAACATACTTGTTCTTATTCCTTGTGAATTTAATAATCTAATTGCATCTTTTGCTCCTTCTTTAATCGTGTCTCCTAAATAAATTATTCCTGCAAGTTCATCTCCAACTTTTACATAAATTCTTGTTGTGTCATCTTTATCATCAGCTTTATTCTCATCATTTGCTAATGCTAAATTTCCAACTAATATAGTTTTTCCTTCATATTGATAACTTAAGCCTTTTCCTGCAATTTCTTGAAAATTTTGAATCTCTACATTATCAACATTTACTCTATTTGCTTTTATTATTGATTTAGCGATTGGATGATTTGAAAATCTTTCTCCCATTGCTGCATATTTTAAGATATCTTGTTCATTGTAATTACTTAATACATCTATTTTTTGTATTTCAAACTCTCCTTTTGTAAGTGTTCCTGTTTTGTCAAATATTATTTCTTTTATATCTTTTACTGCATCTATGTAGTCACTTCCTTTTATTAATATTCCCTCTTTTGAAGATTTGCCTATTCCTGAAAAATAGCTAAGTGGTACTGATATTGCTATTGAGCATGGGCATGAAATTACTAAAAATATTAATGCCCTATAAATACTTCCATTATTTCCTACATATGGTATATCTGTAAATAATGGTAAAAATATTGCTACAACTGCTGCTAATCCAATAACTATTGGTGTATAAATTGATGATGCTTTATTTACAAAAGTTTCTGTTTTTGCTTTTTTATCTGTTGCATTTTCTACTAAGTCTAATATTCTGCTAACTGTTGAATTCTCATATTTTTCTGTTACTTTTACTTCAATCATTCCATCTGCAACAATACTTCCTGAAAGTACCTTTTCTCCTTCTTGAACTTGTGATAGTTTGCTTTCTCCTGTTAATGATGCTGTATTTAAATCTGCATTTCCTTTTATAACAATTCCATCTAATGGAACTTTTTCTCCTTCTTTTACTAAGATAATATCTCCGATCTTTACTTCCTCTGGTGAAACTTGCTTTATATCATTTTCTATTTTTAAATTTGCATATTCAGGCTTAATATTCATTAAATCTTTTATTGATTTTCTACTCTTATTTATTGATTTTTCTTCTAAAATTTTTCCAATTTCATATAAAATAATAACCATTAGTCCTTCTAAATGTTCACCAACTAAATAAGCCCCAATACATGAAATTGTTATCAAAAAATTCTCATTTATCTTCTTACTTTTGAAAAGCATTTTTACAGCGTTTTTTGCTGTTCTATATAACAAAATAGCATAACCTACAATAATTAAAATCGTTGAAATAGTTGCTGGTAATTTTGCATATATCCCTATAAATGCAATTACTATTCCTATCATTAATCTACAAACTTGATTTATTGTTGTTGATTTTTCCTCTTTCTGCTCTAAAGAAGCTTCTATCATTTCAACATCAGGTTCTTGTTCTAATACAGCTTTTCTTACCTCTCCCACAGATACTTCATCTGTTTCATAAGTTAATTTTAGTTTTGCAAAATTAACATTTACATTATGTAATTTTGGATTTTTTTCTAATTTTTCTTGTATTTCATTTGCACATGCTGCACAATCTAAGTCTTTTAATATAAATTCATATTTTTTCATATTCATCATCCCTTCCCAAAAGGGCAATTTGGGGTCGGTTCCGTTTTTGCCCCTTTATCTATGCTCATATCCCTCTTCTATATGCCTTTTGGCCATTTCATACATTTCAGAAACATGCTCATCATCTAGTGAATAATATACTGTTTTTCCTTCTTTTCTAAATTTTACTAGCTTAGCTTGTTTTAGAACTCTTAATTGATGTGATATTGCTGATTGAGTTGAATTAGTTATTTCTGCAATATCGCCCACACACAATTCTGCTTCTAGTAATGCACTTATTATTTTCATTCTTGTTGTATCTCCAAATACTTTGAATACTTCTGCTATTTCAAATATTAAATCATCACTTGGCATTACCTTTTTTATTTTATTTACTTTTTCTATATCTACTATTTCTGTTTCCATATTTCCTCCTAGTCATATGAATGTTTGCTCATATGTTTATATTTTCATGTTACTACTATTATATACTTTTGTCAATAGATTTGTTAAAAAATTTTGAAAAAAGGGCAAAAAAGGAACCGACCCTTAATTGCCCAAAAAGGCAAAAAAAGAACCGACCCCAAATTGCCCAAAATTTAGTTTATTTTTCTTTTTGCATTTTATATGAAATTCTTGCAGATAAATTGCTTGGTGCTATTTTAGCTCCAAATTTCGCCAATTTTATTTTCCAACCTGGTACAATATAAAACTTTCCTTTAAACATTTTTTCTACAGCATATTTCGCAACATAATCACTGCTTAATCCTTTTAAAGCAAATTGTACATCAGCAACTTTATTGAAATTAGTATTTACAGGTCCTGGACATAAGATACTTATTTGTATATTCAGCTTTTCTCTTCTTAATTCTTCTCTTATTGATTCAGAAAGTCTAACAACATAAGATTTAGTTGAGTAATACGTTGCCATTAGTGGTCCTGGCATAAATCCAGCTATTGATGCAACATTTAAAATTTTTCCACTATTTCTTTTTTTCATATCTTGTAAATATAATTTTGTTAATACATGATATCCTATTATATTTGTATTTATCATTTGTATTTCTTTCTCTAAATTTGTACTAGAAAAATAACCACAACCTCCAAAACCCGCATTATTTACAAGTATATCTATATCTTTATATTTCTCGTGTAATTGTTTACAATTTTCTGGTATTGAAACATCCATTTCTACTGCTTCAGAATTTGTTTTTAGTTCTGATTTAAGTTCATTTAATTTTTCTAAATCTCTTGCAACTAATATTAAATCATATCCTCTTTTGCTTAATTCTTTTGCTATATCTCTTCCTATACCAGAAGATGCTCCTGTTACTAATGCTTTCATATCGTTCTTTCCTTTCGATTGTTATTACCAAAGCCTTATGCTAAAAGTATTTTTAAATATATTTGCAAGAACTCTTAATACCATATTTTCTTCATATAATTTTATAAAAAAACTTTTAACTATTGGAATTTGATAAATCAACATAAATATCAATATAATAACTATAATACATCCAGCAAATTTTACATAATATTTCAAATCATGCTTATATCTAATTTTATATCCCCTATTTCTCATATCTTCTTCATATGCATTTCTATATGCATTATTATAGGCTTGTGTTGTTGCTTTTCTTATTTCTTCTTTTATTATTCTTCCAATATTGGATATTGTACTATTATCTTGATAATTAACCCTTTGATTGTTTTGTTCAGTATTTTGATTTACATTATTATGAAATCTTATACTACCATATTTATTGTTGCCTTGATTTTTAGTAATAAGCTCTTCCATTTTCTTTCTTAGCATTTCGTTTTCTTGCCTAATTTGTTCGTATTTTGATATCGATACCATACTATCTTGCAACTGCTCATCATATGCTGTTCTTTTATAGTCATCAGATAATATAGAATATGCTTCATTTATCTCTTTCATTTTCTCTTCATACTCTTTTTGCTTTTCGCTTTTTTGTAAATCTGGATGATACCTTTTAACTAATATTCTATATGCTTTTTCTATTACTTCGGATGATGCTTTTTTATCTACTTCTAATATTTCATAATAGTTTTTCACTTTTATCTCCATTCTTTATTTTTATTAATGCAAAATTTCCTTCAATTTATATTTCTGTTTCAATTATTTCACAATTCTTCATTTTAATTTCTGATAAATTCTTACTCTCTGGCATTCCATAAATATATGCTTTGATAACTTTAGCAATTCCACCATGTGCAACAATTAGTACATTTTTATCAGAATATTTTTGCTTTATATCTTTGAAAAAGTCTAATATTCTTTTTTCAAAATCATATAAGCTTTCCCCTCCTGAGATTTTATAATTTAAATTATAATCCCATATTTTATTTTCTATCTCTTCTGTTATATCATGTCCTTCAAATTCTCCCAGTTCTCTTTCTCTTATTCTATCATCTATTATTGTCTCAACCTGCTTGTTTTCATTTATTATTTCTGCTGTTTGTTTTGCTCTATGCATTGGAGAACGTATTATTATATCATATTTTACATCTTCTAATTCTTTTTTAGTTTCATTTGCTTGCTTTATACCTGTTTCATTTAATGGTCTTTCTGTTCCTCCTCCTTGCATTTTTCTTTCTAAATTCCAATCTGTTTGGCCATGTCTTACATAATAAATCTTCATCTTTGTTTTCTCTCCTTTATAATAAAAGATTATGTTATGCTTTTATTATCTATATTCATTATTTTTTTATTCTATAATATTATTTCCATATTATATTCATTTATGAATATATTTCATATTTTTAATTTTTGATTTATTAGTATTTTACATTTTTGATAGTGCCAAATCGTAATCTCCTCTTTTAAAGTCTACTGTTGATATCATTTTATTATCTTCTTTTATTTGTAAAAATTGTTCTATACTTACCCATTTGACATCTTCTACCTCTCCGTCTGCAAATTCAATCTCTTCTATTTTTATATCTTTTTTAAATAACCAAATGTCTTTAAAATTTGCTGGTACCTCGTCTTTCCTAATTTCTTTTAAAAAGATAGCTTCATCTGGAACAAACGTTAATCCTATCTCTTCTTTTATCTCTCTTAATATAGCTTGTAAACTTGTTTCTCCTGCTTTTGCTCCTCCTCCTGTTAATTCCCATTTTAATGGTTCTTTTTTCTTTGTTTTTGCTCTTTTTGTTATTAATATTTCATTTTTCGAGTTCATTATTACTGCAACTACAACTAGATGATATTCTCCTCTCTTAAATTGATAAACATCTCTTTGTGCAAGTTTTCCTGTTTTACATTTGTTTTGATCATATATGTCCCAAAATTCGGCCATACCTATCCCCCCTATTTTATATAAATTTTATTTTGAATATCCCTTTCTAGTAATTTCTTCTGTCTATAAGATGTTATTTGAAATTCTCCTTTTTTATCAAATTTAAAAATTAATACTTTTGTATAATTATCTTTAGTTGGATTATTAATTTCTTTTATAGTTAGACTGGCTTGATATTTTCTTAATGTATCAAATGTATTCATAAATCCCATACCAGTTCCACCTTCATCTGCATGCGTTGTACTAGGCTCTTTTCCTAAATTTTTTAATGTTTCTATTTCAAATTCTACACCTGAATCATATATATACAAACTGTAAATTCCATCTATTTCACCTAGTCTGACTAAAATACCTCTATTAATGTTGTCTGTATGGTTGATTGCTATTATTGCATCTTTTATATGGTCTGCCAATAATATTTCTAAGTCTTCTTTTGATATAAAATTATTGGTCATGTAATGTATATTGCCTGCTATTTGAAGTTCAAATCCTATTTTGTTTTTTATACATTCTGCTTGCATGTATTTTAACATATCATCTATTTCCACTATCTCTGTTTTGGTTAACTCTACTACCGCTGTTTCTTTATATAAATCTTTTTTGATTTCTTCTAATTTGCTTTCTACTTCTCCCACTTCTTCTGTGGATATCTCTGATTTCGTTGTTAGTTCTAGTATTTTGTGTTCTAGTGATTTCTGCCTGTGTGCCAGTGTATGACTTTTCTTACTAAAGTTTAAATTTTCTTCTTCTAGTTGTTTTAATTCTTTCTTGGTTTCTATAAGTTCTTGCTTTGTTTCATTTAGCTCCTGTACAAGCAACTTTTGCTTGTAGTATAATTGGAGAGTTTTTTTGATGGTAATAATCATAATTATAACTGATATTATAAGTCCTGGTGCTAAATCTCTTGCTAATATAATACTCGAGTTCACGATTATTATCGTTGATACAAGTATTGTTACACTCACATTTAAAACTAATATATCAATATAATCATTTTCTTTACTTCCTTTTAGAAAAGAAAGACCATATTTTAACCTCTTCATTTTTAAAACATTGTATAATAATGCAATATGGCTAACTATAATTATGCCTAAATTCACATAATTATCATTAATTTGTATTATAACATTAACTATAAAACTAATTATGATTGTACAAAATGATATAACATAATTTATAGCCAAAGAAATTATAGTCGTCCATAATGCATTTAGCATATTATTATTTTCAGAAAATATTATACTAACTATTAAAATAGAACATATTAAGCTTATAAAATAATTAAGTCCATACTTTATAAGCCCACAAATGATTGCTATAACCACAATATAAATATATTTATATAATAATTTAAAACTTAATTCTAATTTCGTATTTGTTATTCTAAAATTAGTGTAATATGTACATAAAATAATAAATACTGTCTTTATAATACTTATATTTATTTCTACATTATTTTGCATATATGATGTATCTATTCCATTTAACATTTTTCCTCCTCTTGACTTTTTATAACTGTCTTAGCATATGACTATTATATATTAAATTGAAAAAACATTCAATACAATTTTACAAGATATCCTATATAAAATCTCTTTATTAATTAAATGAAATAAAAAAGTGAAATATGGTCTATATTACCATACTTCACTTTTTTTAATAATTACATCCATTTTTTAAACCAATATAAAAATGCATCATACCAACTCATTCTTCCCACCACCTTCTTTTATCTTTTGTGTTTGTTCCATGTTGCTGTAATAAAAATACCATTCAACGCCTGAAACTAAGCAAAATTCAGTGATAGAAAGTCATGACATTTTTTGACGATTTTTGACTAAAAATAGTAAAAAACAATGTCGCTAAATTTCTAACAACATTGTTTTCATTTTTTACAAAATTACTATAAAATACTATTTTTTACTATATTCTTTTACCATCCTACTGTTCTTTTTATGTTGTAAAATTATTATGAACAAAAAGGAGGGGTTTTATTATGGGGAGAAAAAGATCAAATGTAGCTATTGAACTAGAAAGACAAGAACAAGCTGAGAGAGGAAAAAGAATTAAAAATATCAGGGAAAATGAATTGAAGATGAATAAAACTCAACTCGCTGAAAAAATTGGTACTTCTAGTCAATTCTTAGGATTAGTTGAAGAAGGTAAAGGCAATCTTGTTTACTATAGCCTTAGAAAATTTCGTGAAGTTAGCGGACATTCTGCTGATTATATTTTATTTGGACTTGACGATAAATGTATAAACAAAACAAAAACGCTACTAAAGAATTATACTGAAAAAGAAGTAATTGAAGCACTTGATGTTATTGAAAAATTATCCTTATATATCAAAAAAAAATGATAGTGTAAGATAAAATGCATAAGTTACACTTTATTTTACACTATCACGATTTTAGCCTAGAAAATCTAGGCTATTTTTTCTTGTCATTGCAAATGTTCCTCCTCCTTCTATAAAATATACATTGATTCATGAGGTATCACATCTAGTATCCAATCTATATCAATTTTCTCCGCTTTTAATAACTCCGTAAAACAATCTAATAGATTAATTTTTACCATTTTCGTCAAGTTTGAGAATTAATGTTTCTTTAAGTTTGCACACTTTTGGTGTATATAAACATCTTCGATTGGATTCCAATCAATTTTTTGTCTATCTTATTTTTCTTTTGCCATAATTCTTTCCTTTTGATATGGTGTTGCCCAATAATCTCTGAAAATACTTCAATCATTGTTTTAGGTATTTTATTAACACTGTCTTGAAGTACAAATTTCAATATTTCCATTACTTCTTTATATGCTTTTGTATAATTATCTTCCATTGAATCTCCTTACTATCTAAAAAATTTTAATTTGGCACTATTCTTCCTTCTTCTTAGCTATTACATCAAATATATGCCAATGTTTCACTCTTCCCAAGCCTGTTTCCATGTCTTTTTCTGTTTCCTCGAAACTTATAATATCAAATTCTTCAAATAAAGCCATCACTTGTTGTCTATCTAAAAACACCATATTTTCTTTGGTATTCCTCCATTCATCTCTTATTCCGAAAAAATTTCCAACAAAATATCCATTAGGAAGTATACTAGAATTTATTTTATCCCATAATTCATTAAATTTACTTTTAATACAGAATGGTATGCTAAAATTTGCAACTACTAAATTATTTTTTTCTAATATAACATCTTCAAAGTTTAGCTTTTTAAAATTAAAATATTTTAGTTCTTCTTGTTTTAATCTTTTTATAATTCTATCTTTAACGTCTTCTCTATCTATTGCTAATACATTCCACTTATTTCTTATTAAATTAATTGTGTCTCTTCCTGCTCCACACCCTAGTTCTATTGCATTCCCTGGATTGAGTCCAATTTCTAAAAATTTTTTTATATTCTTATGCGGTATATTAACTTCTGTATTAGCATAATATTCTTCAATTCTTTTCATATAACTTTCTCCTTTTATTAATTCTTCAACAATAGTTCTATGTACTAATACTGATATATTCATTATTATTAACTCATTCTTCATACTCTGTTTTTTCCAAATATAATGTATTTTCTTTTATTCTATTCTTGTACCAAAAAAACTTTGAAAGATATATTTTATTTTCTTCACAAGAATACCATGTCAATTCTTCTTTAAACATTTCAACTGCTTTAACTATTGCACAGATTGGATATAAATATTTAGTTAAAAATTTTATCTCTATTAATCCTTCCTTGTTCTTTTCATATGAAAAACCAAAACCATAATAAATGGATTCTCCATATCTTTCATTATATTTATTTAATGATTTCACTCCAAAAAGCTTATTAAAAGAAATATATGGTTCTTTGAGTAGATCTTTATCATCTATTGGATGATTATCCACAAAATATTTTCTTAATATTTCTTTTGTACATATTATTTTATTTAAAACATAGTTTGCCATATGATTACCTCAACTTTATACTATTAATACATTCTATTTTTTAAATTTTTTCTTTAAAATATTCTTTACTAAATTTGATTAGACTAAAATACTTAACTTCTCTATTTCATTGACAAAAAATATATGTAAACATAGAATTTCTTACGTCTCCTCTTGGTATATTATATCATATTTAAAGAATTTTAAAAGTGGCTCATTTTTCAATTACAAAATATAATTTGCTGCCACCACTTTTAGTTTATCAAGAATAACATTCTAATATATTTAAATTAATGCAGGAACTCATCAAAAGCCCCAGTGTAAGTACTTTCAAGTTTCAAATCTGTCTATATACTATATATACTACGTCAAAAATTATAAAAAATCCATAACATTCCGAAAAATCATTAATAATTAGTCTATTTAAATATACTATTTTATAAAATAAAAACACAAAACATTTGAATTTTGTGTTTAATAAATTAGTTTTGATATTTTATATGTTCACTATTTACCAATGGATATCTAACAATTTCATTCCCATCTAAATTTTCCTTATGCATATCAACTGCTGTAATTTGATGATTATTATATGTTGTATAATAATAAATTCCTTTTGTTGCATTACAACATGAAGTATAAATTGTAATTTCATACTTTCCATCTTCTAACTGACAACAGCCTCTTTGCTGTTCAACAGAATTAAGTATATGAAAAAATTGGCTTACACTTTCATTTTCATCTTCGCCTGATACAGAATTCATTTTTACAAATGATGCTCTAACAAATCGTGATTGTGATGATAAATCTCCTGGAAGCCCGATTGCTCCCATTCCTCTACTATATTGTTGTAATTCTAAATTTGTTGCAAATGTATTTTTAGGTGATTTATTTGACAGATTAATATAATTATTTAATGCAAATAATTGCTTATCAAAGGTTGGGTTATTTGTTAATACTCCTACTGGATTGTTATATATTTTAATTCCATCTTTTACCGCTTCTACTGTTATTGATTCTTCTGCATCTGAAATTATCCAATGTAGTTGGGCTAATGGTAATTGATCATTAAATGGTGTATTTATCAAATTCATTTTTCCTATCAGATTTTTTGCTTCTTTTGCTGTAGAACACTGGCTTAGTATCCATGGAATAAATTCAAATTGTGCTATGTTGTCTTTGTCTTGTTGAATATCATTATAATACGCATTTCCTACAAAGTTAAGTCCAGCTATTCCAAGCCCCTTTTCATTTATAGCATCATAATATAATGGATAATTATCAGCTACATAAGCCATTCCTATTATTGCATAATGCCAGTTTATTGCTTCTTTATTCTTGAATTTTAATTCGTAGTTTCTTGGTGTTATTGTTACTTCTTCTTTATAAGAAATTTCATAATCTAATGTCCTACCAAAGTAAAAATCTTTTGTTTTATATGTTACTGCTGTACACATATTTACCTCCTGTTATTTATTAAAATCATCAAACTCCAAGTCATCAAATGGGATATTTTCAATTTCTTCTATTTCATTTGCATCATTTAATGTTAATTTAAATACTTCTGGTGAATTTATTCTTTTGTCAAATACTACTTTTCCTTTAAAACTTAATTTTATTTCTCTATTTGGTGTTACTTTTTCTAGTTTACACCATTTTAATAAGAAATACATTATTGCATAATCATGTGCAAATATTGCAATTCTTTTTCCTTTGTTTTGACTTACAACTTCTTGAAATGCCTCATTTACTCTTTCTCTTACCTCAGCTTGGCTTTCTCCTCCTTCTGTTTTGAAGTTTTCATCTTCATATTGTCTTGTATACCAATCTGGATATTCTTTATCATTTGGTTTTCCTACTCTTTTTTCGTCAAATCTTTCGTCTATATTTGCCCTTAAATGTTGTTTTTCTAATAAATATTTGGCTGTTTGTAATGTTCTTACACAATTACTTGTATATACTACATCTATGTTTTGTAATTCCTCTTCATTACTTAATATTTCTGCCCTCTTTTCTCCTGTTACACTTAATATTATTTTTTCACTTCTTATAATTTTGTCTTGACTTGTTTTCCAACTTTCTATTACATCTTTTGTGTTGATTCTTACTGAGTGTCTTATTAGGTACACTGTTGTTTTCATTTTTATTATTTCCTTTCCTGTTTATTTTATTGCATTTATTATATAACTAATGTTGGTGGATTGCAAGTAAAAGAGATGGCTATTAATATACACAATCCATTACATTAATATTATGTTACAATACTGATATTAATTTTTTTTACCTTGTATATTTTACCTCTTTTCTATCGATTTTGGATTTTATCATTACTATTGATGTATTTCAATCTTTCAATCTCATTCATGAATATTTTGCATATACTAATATATAATTAATTTTAGAGGTGAATTAACTATGTTTTTTAATACTGCTAAAGCAAATATAAAAGGTGGAACAAAATTTCCCCAAATTAATGGAATTATTACTTTTAAGGATGTAAAAGATGGTGTAATATTAACAGCAAAAATTAATGGATTACCACAGTCTAAGGATCATTGCAAATATAAATTCTTTGGCTTTCATATTCATGAACGGAACTTCTTGTACAGGGAATGCAAATGATGAATTTGCTAATGCTAAAGCCCATTATAATCCACAAAATTGTCTCCATCCATATCATGCCGGTGATTTACCACCATTGATTGAAAACAATGGATATAGTTACATGAGTGTTTTTCTTAATAAATTTAAAGTAAAAGATGTTATTGGAAAAGTTATAATTATTCATGATATGCCTGATGATTTTACAACTCAACCTAGTGGTAATCCTGGTACAAAAATTGCTTGTGGTGAAATAAAGAAAAGTTTTTGAGTTTGTTCTAATTTTAACTAAATTATAATTTTTTTAATAAAACTTCGCTCTTAATTAACTTAACATATAGTGTAGTTACTTTTCTCTGTGATTACACTATTTTAAATTTATTTTTTATACTACTATATAATATTTCTGCTTATCTTGTAGTATTTTTTTGGATATTTTTTTATATTATATCTATATTTTATATCTTTTTCGTTAGTTCCTATGCTTAAATTATATCAAACTTACCTTCGGGTTATGAGGGTTACATAACATATTTTATGATGTATATTGAATTATATTGTATGCTAGTGATATTAAGCATTTGCGAGTTTTTCGTTTAATGAACAATTATGCTAAAATTGGGGTAATTTTGAAAAATTGATCCCCAATTTCTCCCCAATTGTTACTAAACATATTTTTGTATTTTTATGGTTTTAATTGCAAAATTTTTATTGCAATTGAATTGATATTTTTAAGGAGGAAATTTTTATGGAATTTAATAAAGATAAAATTCAAGATTTAATGAATGAGTGGATAATTTTTAGAGATGAGGAACTTTGTAAATTAACTAGGGAAGATATGAAACATTCTCTAGACTTTGATACTTTTTATAATTTGGTTTTAAAAAATGTTTCTAAAAATAGTGAGAAATTTATGATTAAAAATTTGGACAAGTTTTATGAGCAAATTATGGATTTTACTGGTTATTATAATGATAAATATTATAGGGCTGGTTTTGGTGATTGCTTGAATTTAGTTATTATGAGTCTTGGAGGTAATGGTATTGCAACTAAATAGATATGGTAAATTAGCTAAAAAGTATTTAGAAGAATATAAGCCTTTTAAATTTCAACAACTTACTATGGATGGAACTATTATGGATTATTTGTTAGAATTTGAACAACATTTAAATGGTTATGCTAATTTGATTGAAATTGAACTTAAGCAAAAATTTCCTATGCCTGATGATAAAGATAGTTTTATGGAGCAAGTTAAGTATTTGAATATGATTCAGGAGATGGTTGATGAGTTTGTGAAAGAGGAGGTTAAATTGGTATAGAAAAAGCCCTATTGGGCTTTTTCTATAATTTTTTCAAAAATATTTACATGTTATTATAATATCTTAATATCTTCAAATGAAAAGTTAGTATATTCCTCTAATTTATTTTTTAATATTATTAGTAAATTAGATATTAAATATAGAAGTTCATTAAAACTTACATTTACGGTTATTTCTGCATTTCCTATATGCAATAATTTATTTCTTGGGCCATCTTCCTTATAATATTTCTTTATTATATCTATAATGTAACTTGGTAAGACCTTTGAACTATCATTATTTTCAATTATTGAAATAGGAGTCTTCATTATTCCTTGTTCTATATATTCAACATCTGATTCTGGCACTAATTTAAAAATTTCTAAAATCATTTTTTCTATTAATGGAAAAATATAATATAAGCATTCTACCTTTTCTTCATGCAGTATTTCAACATCAATTTGTCCAATTACTCTTTTGGTTTCATCATTCTCAAAATATTTAATAAATGCTATATATATCTCTTTATCCATTCCATCACTTCCTTTATATTATTTTTTTCTTTATCACTACATTCAAAATCAAATATAAGTTTATCTTGTCCTATTTCTCTATTATATTTATAGTTATAATAATTATTTAAATCTAATCTGTGATTTTCTCTATTTCTAAACTTCTGTAATAAGAATTGTAATTCATCGACATCTAATCCTATTTCTTTTGCACTCCTCATAAGTTCAACAATGTTATGACCTTTTTCTTCAACATCATTAATATTTAATTTAGTACTTCTTATTAGGTAATATTTTAGGCTTAATTCTACTAAAAAACATGTGTTATAAAATATTAATGGTTTTACTATATCTTTATTTAATGTATACATGGTTATATCAATTAAATCTCTAATTAAACATACATAATTGAAAATTATTATCTCTACATTTTTCTCTACTATTTTATTAACAACATCAGAAGTTTCAGGTATTTGCGTAATTTCAAAACTATCTTTTATCATTTCTTAACCAACTAACAAATATTAATCCAGAAAATGATACTAATAAAGGTATAGATAAATCTGTATTAATTAAATTTCCATGCATCATATTATTCCTTAAATTCATACCTGATTTTTCATATAGAGTATAATTTAAATACATTAAACCATTTATAACACTATTATCTTCTTTAAATACTTCAAACAAATTATTTATATTTTCAAAACCTTGTAATGAAATTTCTAATCCCTTTTCTTTTAATATGTAACTTATATTTTGCTCTATCGCTAATATATTATTTACTACAATTGCGTATTCATTATTATATTCATATCCCAAACTCATTTTTAACTTTGTAATGGTATTTTTAAATTCTACTTTTCCAAGCATAGATAATATTAATTCCTGTTGCATAATAAATGTTTTTGATAAATATCTTAATAATTCTTCATAATAATTTCCATATAATTTATTCATTAATTTAGGATGTTTTTCTGTATATTCCTTACCTTTTTCATCAAAATATTTTTTAAAATTATCCCTATCCTTTTTTTCATTTTTCTCTATATTTAAAGAATATATTTGTTTGTTACTATCTATTTGATAGTTTGATACCAAACTTTGTATAGGATATTTAGCATAACTTTCTAAAGCTATTCCTATTTGGTTTACAAAATCAATTTTTGAACTAGCATAAATAGTAAACTCATTTTCAATTATTATTTTTCTACACTTCTCAACTTCACTATTATCTATTTTTATTTCATTCGAAAACTCATGCATTTCACTTTTCACATAATCATGATCCGCAATAATATATCTTTTTAATCTTAATAATTGCACTAAGCACTCTCTGACTTTATTTCTTTGAACATAATTCAATGAGCTAATATTTTTCAATATATAATTCAATTCTTTTTTTAATGTATCTATTTCAGATAGTCCTTTAATAAAGCTATATTGCTTGTCTTTTAATCTGTTACAAATTTGATTTGTAATATTTATATATTTGTTTATTATATTTTTACAAATTTCGGAAGTAAGCACTCTACCTTTATCCAATTGAAAAAACATTTCTTTTACATAGTTATACCCTCCAAAATTATCTAAAGAAGTAGTCATATATTCAATATATGTATTTATATGTTCTTTTTTTTCATTATCGAATTCTATAATGTTATATAAATTTTTTTTATTACAAATAAATATATTAATAAGTTCATTATAATATTGAGGTTTGATTTTTAAATTATTAAATATTCTATTAATAATTTCATGATCTATATAAATTTCATTGTTAATACCATAATTTATTAAACTCTTATAAAAAGCATATAAATCATCTATTACCACTGTAAAAAACTCTTTTTTTAATTTTTTTTCATTTATAACATTTAAAAAATCATCCATAGATTTTTTAAAGTTAGCATAATTTGCTTTATAACTCGAAGAATTTATACCCTTGTAATATGTATATAAAAATTCTATTAATAGAACTTTTTCATCATACATTTCGTTTTCTTTTGCATATTTATACATATTAAATAAATGTTCTATTACTTTTTTATCCAAAACTATTTCATTACTATTAATAACTGTAACAAATCTATCTTTATCATAGAAAAACGTATTATACATTCCTATAAATTTTTTAAATTCAATTGAAAATGCTTCTCTATCATTACCATTACAAAATTCATAATTATATTCTTCGTACGCCGATTCATATATCATATTTTCTTCTAAAAAAGCTTTTAATAATTTTCTCATTTTACTCCTTTCTGTATTAGTTAAATACATTTGTTTTTATTATAAGTTTACTATTGATACAATATATTTTTATATTAATTTATCATACTGATATTGAATATTTTGTCGAAACTTATAATTTATTATCAAAAAAGCAAAATAATTCTGTAATACAAATTACTCAATTATTTTGCTTTTCTTTTGTTTTATTTTATAAATCATCATATTTCCATAAGCTCAAATGACCTTTTGCTTCTATTGGCTCGTCAAATTTCTGTATATCTGTTAGTTTCCAACCATAATTTTCTTTAAAGGAACTATCTGTATAAATATCTTTATTTTCTTTTAATAATATTTCTTTAAATTCAGGAGACATTTTTATACAATCAACTAATTTTACTTTTCCAATTATTTTTCCTAAAGGCATGTCTTCTGGTATATATTTTTCCAATCTTTTTACTGCCTCTTTATCTATTCCTTTTCCGGCATGTATTAGTAATTCTCCTCTGTATTTTGTTTGCCAACTTCTAAATTCAAATCTCTTATATCCCTGAATAATCAAACTTGCCCAAGGTTGTTTAATTGTTAATACTTTCATAAATTTTATTTTCCTCATTTTACTTTGGTAAAACTTTTTACCTTATTATTTTATTACAATGTCTAATTTCCTAGAGAATCATCTATTTTTAATATACTATTTACGCTTTGATTAACTGATTGTAATTTATCGTATACATCTATAACGTCATCTTGGTCCCATAATTGAATTTTTTTATTTTCATTTTTAAAAATATCTTCAGACTCTCTTCTAATACTTTCAAGTTGAGTCGTATCAGATACTGCTATAATACCTTGTACGTTTTTATATTTCGATGCTTTTAATAGATTCATGATTAAGCTGTCTATACTGCCACCTGTTTGAACTTCAAATACATATGTAACTTTTCCAACATTATTTATTGAAAAATCCCAAACGACATCAACTACTGCACCATTTCCAATTTTGACTTCATTTGAAGCATCAAATCCTAAAAATAAACCTATATCTCTAACTTTTTCTTTTAATTCTGTATGTAAAGACTTTTTATTTTCTGCTGTTTCAATTATTGGCTTTTCTTCAATAGAACTTTTACTCATTTTATATAATTTTAAATTATCCCAAAACAAATAATCTATAAACAATAAATCGTTATCACTATTTGTTTTATTATTAGCTAACTTAAGCATTTCTTTACAATAACTACATAATTCTATATATTTTTTTCCTGTTTCTTGATAATTATATCTAGGTAAATCTTTTATTTCTAAATATTGATACGCCAATAACGATGTGTTATTCCATATCATACAATCAAAAGGATAAATATAACATAACAATTCACTCATCATTGCAGGGCCAAAACCTTTTATGTTTTTATTAAACTTATCCCATCTATTTTCTATTTTATCTCTACCATATAATAATTCTGCAATAGATTTTTTCAAATTATCAAAACCATTGTCTTCAACATATTTATTTATGATATATTCTTTATTTCCCCAAATAATCATAGCCCACAATTTACTTATATATTCGTGAAATTCATCCTCTGTCATATCTATAATTTTATTAGCATCATATTTTTGATAATATAATTTTCTTTCTTCTCTTTCTTCAAGCTCAATCTGCATCGTACCATTCTTTTTTAACTTTTTTATATATGTTTCTAGCTGGTTATCAAATTTATTAATATTAAAATTCATTTCTATCTTCTAACCTCCTATACTAAAAATTGATTCATCTCCAGATATATTTCTTACTTTGATTCTTAAAGGGATATTTTCAAAAGGTACTTTCCCATTCCAAAGATTTTTTGTCTTTTTTCCTTTATTTATAACATAACCCAGTTTATCAATTTTTATTTCCTCATCACTATGCCATATTCCTTCTTTTGAAGTACAATCTAACGATATCATTTCAATTAATTCTAAACCTTCATCACTAATCTCTATGTATTTAGCTTTTTTTCCTGTTGAAAGCATTTGCGAATTCATTTTTTCATTATATTCATCAATCTTATTAATAAGTCTATCACTAATAAATTTATCTACTATTAATTCTTTATCATCTATGTGATATTCTATAATATCAGATATTACTGTCTCATCTAGTATCTCTTTTAAATCTCTTAATTCAATTTCAATGTCTCTTCTTAAATATTCTTTTATAAAATCTTTTATTTCCTTTTCATCAGATATATCTATATAATAAATAATTACTTTTTTTATATCGTCTTCTAATTCTGGAATAGCTTGATTTATTATTTTATTCATTAAAACTATATCTAATATTTTTGTCGTAGAATCCATTAAATTTGGAATATACACTGGAATTAACCCAATCTTACTATCATTAATTGCACCTTCCCAAAATTCTGGAACACTATCTTCATTTTTTAAACCAGGTATTAAAGATTTAACTTTATCCATCGTTTGAACTGGATTTCTATAAAGGTTAACTCCATCTTTAATATCCATAACCTTAAATGATGCACCTGCAGACAATAATCTATCTCTTGTTGTTTCTATACTATTAATTCCAATGTCACAATGAATGAATTTTCTATTCAAATCATTTGCAACTTTAGCAGTTACTCCAGAGCCTCCGAAGAAATCAGCTACTATCATCGTTTCATCAGAAGAAGCTTTTATAACTCTTTCCAATAATCTTTCTGGTTTTTGAGTAGCATATCCAACTCTTTCGACAAAATCATGCATATTAATATGTTGCAAATCCCATACATCTCTTACATTAGTCATTACACAAGTATTTCCGTCTTCATCAATAAATTGTTCTGTATTAGGATTATATCCTTTTGATTTGTCAACTATTGTTTTTTCTTTTATTGTATTAAAAATATAATCTGAATTTTTCGAGTATAAAAATAATGTATCATGTTTTTTACTAAACGATTTCGAACCATTACCTCCTGTTTTATATGACCAAATAATTTCATTTATAAAATTATCCTCTCCAAAAATTTCATCCATTAATATTTTTACATAATGTCCAATATGCCAATCCAGATGAACATATATAGACGCATTATCATCCATAACTGATTTAATAGCCATTAAATTTTCATACATCCAATTTAAATATGCTTCTTTATTCCAAACATCTCCATACATTTTTTCTTCAAATGTTTTGAGTTCTTCTATATCAAGTGTTTCTTCTGCTTTTTTGATTGATTCTGCTACTTTAGGGTTTCTTCTTATATATACTGTTTTAGCATAGTCTGCTCCACTCGCAAAAGGAGGATCAATATATACCAAATCAACTTTAATATTATTTTCTTTTAAATAAGCACAAGCTGATACACATTCACCTCTAATAATCATATTTTCAGTGTCTTCTTTTCCAACTATTTCTTTTGTTTCTACTTCGTATAAAGGCATTCCTTTTTCAATTCTGTCAAATACTTTATCATTATCTGTATATTTTAATACCCTCTTCGTTCTTGTAAAATTATCAAGTATTGCTTGTCCCTCAATTGGTTCCTTAAAATATGGAACATATTTAACTGCCATTATTTTCCCTCCTTTAAAAATTCTTGTAATTTTTTATTTAATTTACTTAAAATTTCATTTTCTGTTAGTGTATCCTCAATATATAAGTAATCAAATTTATTGTAGCCAAATTTTTTGTTATTGAATTTTATAAATTCTTTTTCAATATAATTTCTTCTGTCAATAAATTCAGTTTGTTCCTTAAATCCTTTTCCTTTTGTTTCAACTATTAAAACTTTATCAATTTTATTATCTTTATCTCTCCTAATTATTAAAAAGTCTGGTGTATATAATCCCACCTTCTTTACAACTTTATTTTCTGTTTTATAACATTCTATTCTAAATGATGCAATATTATGGTCTCCATTATAATATATTTCAAGATTGCTTGAAGCAAAGCTATTTAATGCCATTATTTTTTCAAAGAATATCTTCTCAAATGAACTTTGATTAAATACATATGGAATATAATGGAATGTTCTATCCTTCATTTTTAATTCTAATGTTTCTTCATTTTTATTATTTATTAGTAGTTCAGGATTATTTTTTACTAATTCTAATAATTGCTCTTTAGATAATTCTTCTAAGTTAATTTCATTTTTTAAGTTGTTGTCTTTATCCAAAATCCTTTTTGTAATATTATCACTAGGACATTGTAGTTCTTTATTAGAACAATCTATTGAAGGAATATCTGTTATAGATAATATAGATGCACTTTCTGGCACTTCTTCTTTATTTATAGTCATTTTTCTTTTATCATAGAATGCCTTTCTAATTAAATTATTTATTAATTTGTGATTATAAGTCATATTTAGAGTTCCATCTTCGGTGGTTATGTTTTTATATATTAATTTCAGTTCCTTATCATATTCTTTTAACATTTTCATTGTAATAAATCCAAAGCTTTCTTTTACTATATTTAATAACCACTTAGTATAATTCATATTTTCTCCATAAATTACACTATTTATATTAGTTTCTATTACCTCATTATTAATATTTTTTTCTGTAATTATTACATTTTGTTTTACACAATCCATTGAAAGTATTTTTTTCAAATCTCTAGATGTTTTTGCCTCTTCCTTTATTTCTTCTGTATATCTAATATTCATTTTATAGTACTCTATCTCAGGGATATTTAAATATTTCATTCTGCTTGTTCTCTTTATAAAATTATTTGTCTTTGTTCCATTTTGAAATTCTTGTATTGTTGCATGTTGTGTTTTTCTTAATTGTCCTGACAAGAGTTTTTCATTATCTTGATTTAAATATATTAAAGCTGTTTCATGATTTCCTTTTATTACTTGTCTTAAACATCTACATGTTGTCTGTAATACCATTTTGGTTGGGCAATCCCCTTTTTGAGATAATATTACCCCTGTTAATGAGCTACAATCCCATCCTTCTTTTCCTATTCCAACAAGTAAAATTATTCTTTTCTTCGACAGTGGAGTATTTAACGATTCAAATTCTAAATCATTTTCTTTTGGTAATGTATAATCTTTATTTCCTCCGTGGTATTTTAAAATTACTTCATTTGGATTCATTCCTAATTTAGTAACATATTCTGAAACAAAAGGATATATTGTTTCTTCTAAATTTTTTATGTTTCCACAATAAATTGCTATTTTGCTTAAAACTCCATTATATTCTACATCTTTATAATTATTAAAAAATTCTGTTAGTCCTTCTTTTATAATATTAAGAGGATTGTTGTCAGTTGATGCAATTATCTTTGGTTTCTTTAAAAAATTATCTATACCAGCTGTTAACGGATAAAAATATATTGTATTAGATATATCTGTATTCTTAATTGTTATATTAGGTGTTATCTTAAATACCTCTGGGCTATCTAAGTATGGCGTTCCTGAAAATCCAATAACTTCAGTTATTGTCCCAGAATTATTCCATTCAGTAACAACCTTATTAAGTTTAATTTCTTCATCAGCTACATGATGGACTTCATCTATAAATATTGCTAGATTCGGAATTTTACCTATTGTTTCTCTTAATTCATTTGCGACTTTACTTACTAAATCTTCTGTATCAAAATCAATTCTAATTTGTTCATTTTCTATTTTAACTTTATCTAAAATTACTTTTTCAGCATTTGTTAATATTATAACTCCAAACATATCTTTATATGGTTGATATTGAGCAATTTTAGCAACATTAGGATTTTTTATTTTATTACTTTTCTTTTCAGTCTTAACGGCATCTAATATTTCAAATTTTAATGTTTTTCTTAGATTACTTGCTATAGGTTCTGGAAAAATCCAAGTAACATCAAAATCTTTAATTTTCTTTAAACTTGGTAAAATAGAACTTTTTAATCCAGATGGTGCTAAAACTATAAAATTATGTGCAAATGCCTTATTATAAGGTTCATTCATAGCAAAATACAAATCTATATAGATAAATGCTGCCATTAGAAAAGTTTTACCCGCTCCCATTGGCAATGAGTAAATATAATTTGTATAGCTTGTATTGTGAAAGAAATCTTTAAAAATTTTATTAAAATCTAATGTTAAATAATTTTTTTCTATTTCTTCTTTCAGTTCTTTATAATTTTCTTCTGTCAAAGCTATTTCATATAACTGTCTTGCAGAAGCATTATTACATAAGAAGTCATTCAAATTTTTTGATATTGGTAATTCATCTAGATTTATATTTTGTAAAAAATATCCTTCATTAAATAATCTTTCTAATGGCAAATTTTTACAATATATTTTAAAAAACAAATATAATTTTATTGACTCTACTTGTGCATCTCTTAATTTATCTTGACTTACTATATAATTTATAATATTTTTTATTTTACAATCTTCTGATTGATACCATTTATCACATATTTTTTTTATTAATTCATAAAACATATTTTTCCTCCATTATTTAATCGTTTTCAGTAATAACTTCCATAATATCTTCTACATTGCAATCTAATACTTTACAAATTTTTGCTAAAATTTCAACTTGTACTGTTTCATTTTTGCCTAATTTAGCCATTGCATTTGTAGTTATTCCTGCTTTTTCACATAATTGTGTTTTGTTAATGTTTTTATCAATCATTAATTTCCAGAGTTTATTATAGCATATAGCCATCTTTTTTCCCCCTCAATAAATTTTTTTCAAAATTATTCTATCATTTATTGTTTTTTTATTCAATATTTTCTTGAATATTTCAAGAATTTTATTTTCTATATTTTCTTCATTTAGCTATATTTAAAATATATATCATTTATCCAAGTCCATATTTTCCCCAATTCTTCTTTTATCTCACTTAAATCTACTGTATAAATTACTCTACTATTTGCTAAATGTGTTAATTGATTTATATTATTTCCTATCTTCCTAAGTTCTGCTACGACTTCATTTAATCCATCAACTATAACTATCTCTTTATCTAAACCTTGTTCAATCAAATATTCTGATAAACTTAGTTTAGCAATTTCGCTTTTTTCAATCAATTTTCTCTTCTCTTTTTCACTAACTCTAATTGTTATAATTTTATCCTTCTTCAATTTATCATCTCCATTTCATAAAAGGGTT
>CAKOYQ010000012.1 GCA_934130935.1 uncultured Clostridia bacterium
TAAAAAATTAGTAATTGCTGTTTTTTCTTGTTTTTTGGTTATATCTTCTATACTAATTTCTTGTGTAATATTCTTATATTTTTCGTCTATTGTTTGGTCTTGCTATATATTACCACGCATGTCGAAAATTGTCAACACTTTTTTTGAAATTTTTAAAAGTTTTTTTATTTTTTTTATTTTTGTTTTTTCTGACCTTTTCTCGCTTGGTCTTTTATTATATTAACACCCTTTTATCTCTAAGTCAATATTTTTTTATATGTAATTTTTCCCATCTCAAATCCTTAGTTACAATCCACAATTTATAGAACATATATAAATAAGTAAGAAAGTAATATACAATTTTAAAGTTTAACAAGGTATTTTAAATTTGCTGTAAACAAATTTGAAATAGCAAAGCGTCCGCAGTTAAACGGTAAAATTATATATTACTTTCTTATTAATCTATTATAAATGTTTTATTTTTCCTTCTTAGGTTTATTCCATGAAATATAATCACATGACTTTGGATTATTCTCACAAATATAATATTTCCTTTTATTTTTAGCCTTTCTAACTTGTACTGTTCCTCCACATTTTGGACAAGGCTCATCAATAGTCTCTACAATAGCTTTTGTATTTTTACATTCAGGATAACCTGGGCAAGCTAAAAACTTTCCAAACTTTCCATATTTATATACCATCATTCTTCCACATTTCTCACATTTTACATCAGATACCTCTTCAACTAACTCAACATGTTCTAATTCTTTCTCTACCTTTTCCACAGTTTGTTCAAAAGGTGTGTAAAATTCTCCTATCATTTTTCTCCAATCTTCTTTTCCCTCTGCAATATTATCAAATTGACTTTCTACATTTGCTGTGAACTCAACATTTATTACATCTTTAAAATTTTCAGTTAACAATTTATTTACAATTTTACCAAGTTCAGTTGGTATTAACTGTTTTTGTTCCTTTTCTATATATCTTCTTTCTAATATAGTAGTAATTGTTGGAGAATATGTACTTGGTCGACCTATTCCTTTTTCTTCTAATGCTTTTACAAGACTTGCTTCAGTATATCTTGGTGGTGGTTCTGTAAAACTTTGCTTTGGTTCAATCGACTTCTTTTTAACTTCTTGTTTCAATTCTAATTCAGGTATCATTCCCGCTTCATCTTCTTGCTTTTCATCAGAACTTTCTACATATAGAGTCATAAATCCTTTGAACTTCAAATTCTGTCCACTTGCTTTAAATGTGTATTTATTTGCATCTATTGCAACAGCCATCGTATCATAAATTGCCGCCGCCATTTGGCTTGCAATAAATCTATTATATATTAATTTGTAAAGTTTATATTGATCTTTTGTCAAAAACTCTTTAATTTGATCTGGCTCTAGGTCTGCATATGTTGGTCTTATACCTTCATGAGCATCTTGTGCTTCTTTATTTGTTTTATAATATCTATTTTCATAATATTTCTCACCATAAGTTCCTAATATATGTGTCTTTGCAGCAGCTCGTGCTTCTTCAGAAATTCTTGTAGAGTCTGTTCTCATATATGTTATTAATCCTACTGTTCCTTTTTCAGGTATTTTTACACCTTCATATAGACCTTGTGCTACTGACATTGTTTTCTTTAATGTAAATCCTAATTTTCTTGAAGCTTCTTGTTGCATAGTACTTGTTGTAAATGGTGGTGCTGGAGTTCTTTTCTTTTCTCCTTTTTTGATGTCTTCTACTATATATTTTGCATTTTTTATATTTTTAAGTATTTCATCTACTTGTTCTTTGTTGTGAATTTCTAATTTCTTGCCATCTTTACCATAAAATTTAGCATCAAATATTTTATTGGATTTTTCATCTAATAATTTTACATATATATTCCAATATTCTTCTGGAATAAATTTTTCAATTTCTTCTTCTCTGTCTACAATTAATTTTACTGCAACTGATTGTACTCTTCCCGCTGATAATCCTCTTCTTACTTTTTTCCACAATACAGGACTCATTTTGTATCCAACTATTCTATCTAGTACTCTTCTTGCTTGTTGAGCATCCACTAAATTGACATCAATATCTCTTGGTTCTTTTATCGCTTTTTGTACTGCACTTTTTGTTATTTCATTAAATGTCACTCTTGTAATCTTATCTTCGTCCACATCTAGTATGTGGGATAAATGCCAAGCTATTGCCTCTCCTTCACGATCAGGGTCAGTTGCCAAATATACTTTTTTTGCTGATTTTGCATCTTTTTTTAATTCTTTTATTAAATCTCCTTTTCCTCTAATATTTATATATTGAGGTTCAAAGTTATGTTCTACATCTATACCTAATTTTGATTTTGGTAAGTCTCTAACATGCCCCATTGATGCTATTACTTTCGTATTTCCTCCCAAAAATTTTTTTATTGTATTCGCTTTTGCGGGTGATTCTACTATTATTAATTTATCTGCCATATCACTTTTGCTCCTTCCTGTATTGTCATATTGTACATTTTTAATTATTAGCTTTTTTCATTTCTTATGTATTGTAACTTAATTTTTTTCTTTTTTCAAGTACTTGCATTTTTTTTATTTCAATAATTACATCTTCAAGACCTATTGGGGTAACTCCATTGTCTTTTATTAGATTTAGCATTTTAGTAATTTCGTTTTCATCATTTGTAATATGCTCTATTCTATTTTGCTCAATTCCTATCTTGTTTCTATATTCTGTTTTTATTATTTGTATTCCATATATTAATTTATTTTCTTTTTCTCTTTTACTTTCATCAATTATTTTATAATATTCTACTTTTATTGGATAATTTATTCCCGCTTCTAATAATTCGTCTCGGTTTATAAAGATGCTTCCAAAAAAGTTCTTCAATAACTTTCCTCCTCCCACTTCTATTCTATAATTTACTATAATACTTAAAAAAGAAAAAAGCAAGAACTTTTCATCGCAAGTTTCCTCATATTCGTTGAAAACTCGACATCTTCTTACTTATATTCTCCTAATGTTTCATTATAGAATAAAATCTTCCTAAGAACTGTTTGCAATTTTTTACAATTTTTTTTATTAAAATATAGTATAATTTATTTAATAACAGAATATTTTTGAATATTCTGAATTCGTCCGGACTAGATTTTTTTCACTATATCAGTAATTCACTTTTTTCTTCTTATTACTGGTATTAAAACAGCACATCATTTTAAGATGTGCTTTTATTAAGCTTTTTCATTTAACTCCTGATATCACAAACACTAACTAATTTATTTCCCTAATTTTTGTCTTACATATTCATACATCACAATCCCTGCTGCCACCGAAGCATTAAGACTTTCTGTTTTACCTAACATAGGAATTTTAGCTTTTTCGTCTGCCATATCCTGAATCTCTTTAGAAACTCCATTTGATTCATTTCCTATAACTATTATCTTCTTATTAAATTCTATATCATAAATACTGTTGTCTGTTTGTAAAGATGTTACCATTAATTTAAAATGATGTTTTCTCATTTCTTTTATAGATTGTATCAAATCAGATGTTTCAATTATTTTAACTCTGAAGATTGCTCCCATTGTTGAACGTACAACCTTAGAATTAAACGCATCAACAGTGTCTTTTGAAACTATTATTTGTTTTAGTCCTATACTATCAACTGTTCTCAAAATAGTTCCAAGATTACCTGGATCTTGAACATTATCTAATGCAACTATTATATCTTCACTATAATCAATTTCTTGATTTTCTGTATTTTTTTCAATAATAGCCATAATTCCTTGTGGGTTTGTTACCTGTGTAATTGATGAAAAAATTTTGTCTGTTACATATACACATTCATATTTTGCAATTTCAAGCATTATGTTTGTTGGAATTTCATATGTTCTAGTTGTATCATCACATATAATAACTTTTTTGATTTTTGCTTTTTCTTGAACCGCTTCTTCTATTAATTTAACACCTTCAATAATGTATTCATTATTTTCGTCTCTATATTTTTTATCTTTTAATTTTTTTATATGTTTTATTAATTCATTGCCTTTACTTGAAATCACTTTCATTCTTCATTTTCCTTTCTTATTATTTTTCATCACCTACAAGATATTTTAAAAATACCTTAACCTCATTTAAAATACCCTTTTCTGAGTTTTCTGTCAATGCTAGTGTTACTTGTGGTTTTATTCCTTGAGTAAACTTAATTCTATTTCTATATTTTTTCAAAAGTTCATTTATATCAATATTTATTTCTCCAGGTTCAAATATAAATACTACAAAATTTCTTTTTTCTTGAACTTTACTAATTTTTAATTTCTTGCATAAAGTCTTAATTCTAGCAATATCTAATAAGTTTTCAATTTCATTTGGCATGTTTCCAAATCTATCAATCATTTCATCTACAACATTTTGTATATCTTCTTCATTTTTACATAATGCAATTTCTTGATACATTTCGATTTTTTGACTTGAATCTGATATATATTCATCTGGTATATAACTTGTAACATCTAAATCTATTTGTACATCTATTTCAGGTATTACAGTTTCTCCCTGTATTTCTCTTACAACTTCATCTAATAAATTGCAATATGTATCATAACCTACTTGTTCTAAATGTCCATGTTGAATTTCTCCAAGTAAGCTTCCTGCCCCTCTAATTTCTAAATCTCTCATTGCTATTTTAAAACCTGAACCAAATTCAGTAAACTCTTTTATTGCTTTTAATCTTTTATCTGCAACTTCTGATAATAGTTTGTCTCTTTTATATGTTATATATGCATATCCTTGTCTATCTGACCTGCCTACTCTTCCTCTAATTTGATATAATTGTGCTAATCCCATTCTATCTGCATTTTCTACTATTATAGTATTTGCATTTGGAATATCTATTCCAGATTCTAATATTGTTGTACATACTAAGATGTCTGTGTTACCTTCCACAAATTCTTCCATTATATCTTCAATTTCACTTCCAGTCATTTGTCCATGTGCATAAGCAACTTTAGCCTCTGGAACAAGTGAAGATATTTCGTCAGCTTTTTGCATTATTCTTTCTACATTATTGAATAAATAAAATACTTGACCTTTTCTCTCTAGTTCTCTTGTAATTGCTTCTCTTATTACTTCTCTATCATATTCTAACACATAAGTTTGAACAGGTTTTCTATTATATGGTGGTTCATAAATTACAGACATATCTCTAACTCCAACTATTGACATGTGTAATGTCCTTGGTATTGGAGTTGCTGTCATTGTTAAAACATCAACATTTGTTTTGTATTGTTTTATTTTTTCTTTTGCTTTTACACCAAATCTATGTTCTTCATCTATTATTAACAATCCTAAATCTTTAAATTCTACATCATCACTTAAAATTCTGTGTGTACCAACAACAACATCAACTTCTCCTAACTTTAATTTTCTAATTATCTCATTTTGTTGTTTTTTAGTTTTGAATCTATTTAAAACTTCTACTTTTACTCCAAATTCTAACATTCTATCTCTAAATTCTTTATATTGTTGTTCTGCAAGTACTGTTGTTGGTGCTAAATACGCAACTTGCTTTCCATCCATCGCAGATTTAAATGCTGCTCTTATTGCAACTTCAGTTTTACCATATCCAACATCTCCACATAGCAATCTGTCCATTGGTTTATCTGCTTCCATGTCTTTTTTTACTTCATCTATACAGCGTAATTGATCATCTGTTTCCTGATATGGAAAACTGTCTTCAAATTGAATTTGCCACGGTGTATCTTTTGAAAATGCATATCCTTTTGCTTTTTCTCTTTTAGCATATAATTCAATTAATTCTTGTGCAACTTCTCTCAGATTTTTCTTTACTTTTGCTTTTGTTTTTATCCATTCTTTTGTTCCTAATTTATTTACTTTTAGTCCGCCTTCATCTCCACCTACGTATTTTCTAATACTATCTAACTGGTTTGTTGGAACATATAAAATATCATCTCCATAATATTTTATTTTTATATAGTCTTTTGTTGTTCCATCTGCAGTTATAGTATTTACACCAATAAATATTCCTATTCCATAATTTTTATGTACAACATAATCTCCTACTTTTAAATCTGCAAATACTACTTTTTGTCCTTCTTTAAATGCTGAATTTTTATATGTTTTTCTTTTTTCTCCTTCTATAAGTTCTTGTGATGTTACTACAAGTTGTTTTGTATCAAAACATTCAAATCCTGCTGATAATTTTCCTATTGATACTGTTACTAAACTTTCATTATTTTTTACTATTATTGTTTGGTTTAATCTTTCTTCATATTTATTTATTATCTCATGCTCATCTAATAATGAACATATCTTTTTTGCTTTTTCTTTTGTTTCGGCTAATATATAAATTTTCTTTTTTTCTTCTTGTGCTTTTAGTAATTCTTTTACCAATATTTCTATTTCACTTTTATAAAAGTTTTTTTCTTTATAAATCCAATTATATTTTTCTGCTTGTATTTTGATTTCATCATCATTTTTGGCTAAATATATTGTTTGTTTATTTTCTAATTTTTCATCAAATTGTGAATAATTCATTATATTTTTTATTGCATCTGGAACTATTTTTTCTTTATCTATTAATAGTTTTATTACATTTTGACTGTCTAAGTTTATATTTTCTAATCTTTGATTAATTTTATTTATTTCATCTAATACAATAACAAATCTTTCGTTTAAATAATCTAAAATTGTTTCTTGTTCTTCATAAAAACAATTTAGGTATTTATCAATTTTACTAATATAATTTCCTGATTTTATTGCTTCTATATCTTGTTCAATTTGTTCTTGAAGAGCTTCTGCATATATTGTATTTCTTATTTTTTCTACAACTGTTGATATATCTGCTTCTAATACATATTCATGTGCTGGATATATTGTTGCTTTTTCTGTATTTTCTGTTGACCTCTGGCTTACTATATTAAAATATCTTATTGAATCTACTTCGTCTCCCCAAAGTTCTATTCTTATTCCCATTTTTTCAGTTAAAGAGATATCTATAATTCCTCCTCTTATACTGAATTGACCTCTTCCATCTATTAAATCATATCTTACGTATCCTAAGCCTACAAGTTTTTGTTTGATTTGTTCTAGATCATGTACTTCTCCAATTTTAAATTTTAGGACATTTTTATATAAAGCTTTTTTGCTTATCATTTTTTGGGCAACTGCTTCTATTGTTGTTACAACTATTCCTATTTTGGTTTCTTGAATCTTATTTAATGCTTCAATTCTTTCATATGGCAAATCTTTGCTTTCAGCTACATAGTCATATGTTACAATTTCTTTTTTTGGCAAGTATATTATTTTATCTGTAAAATATTTTAAATCTTCTACTATTTTCCTTGCTTGTATTTCATTATATGTAATTATACATATTGGCTTTTTTGCAAATTCTTTTGTTGCTGATAACATCTGTACCATTCCAACGTCAGTTAAGCCCGATATAGCTATCGGACTTTTTTTGTTTTCTATGTTTTTTATATATTCACAGAATTTCGAATTTTTTCCTAACTCCCCTAATATTGTATTCATCTTTATCCCTTTCTTAAGCTTCTTTTCGGATTTCTATTGTCTTATTATACTACTTTTGTTTAAAAACATCAAGTATTTGACATAATTACCATATAATGATATAATGTTTATGCATTTTTATATGCTTAACTCAATCAATAATTTGTTGGAGGTACATAAGATGAAGAAGATTGATACTAAGCGAACCATCAAAATTTGTGAGGCTTTGTTCCCTAATATAACTGTATCAAGTGAATTTGTAGAGGAATTAAAGCATTATATCCACCAAAAGATGTTGGTGACACATTGCGCGGCACTTTTTCAGAGGGGGACTAATTCCCTCTTGAAAAACTCATTTAGAGATTTTCTTGAAAACAGCTCCATGCCAGAGCTGGTGGATCCAAACAATCACAGGGAGGTTGTTATTGACAAACACAACAACATCTACTTTTGGGACGATTATATGCATAGTCCCAAGCAGCAGCTCTAAGTTTCAATTAATCTTAAGTCTAATGTGCTAGCTGAATTCAGCTAGCACATTTCTATTATTTCAAATAATCAAATTACATCTTAATAACCAACTTGTCAAATTTCGAATTAATATATTTTTTCAATTTAATCATAAATTCATCTGGTTGAATTTCCTTTTTAGCAACCATATCTAATCCCTTTTCCCAACTTGCTGTAAGTTTTGGATTAAGCATATCAGGCATAGAATAAAAAACAACATCATAAATTGCTTCACCTTTTTTAGTTGGTGTAACTATCTGAGTTTTAGAATTTATTTCTATGTACTTAATTTTTTCTAATTTTTTTATAATTTCTCCACGAGTCGCTGATGTACCAATACCAGCTCCTTTAATTTGTTCTCTTAATTCTTCATCTTCTATAAGTTTCCCCGCATTTTCCATTGCCAAAATTATTGAACCAGAATTATATCTTGATGGAGGCGAAGTTTCTGCATCTTTTATTTCATAATTTTTAACTTCAACTTCTTGGCCTTTTTTCAAATCTTTAAAAACATCTAAATTATTTTCAAATTTTTGCTCATCATTTTCCACAGTTTGTGTCTTATCTGTGGATTGTTTATTTGTATTTTTAGGTTTTAAGACTTCTAAATAGCCTAAATCTGTACATACTTTTCCACTTGCATTAAATGTCTCATTTTCTACACTAACTGTTAAAGATACCCTATTATATTGTGCAGGAGGATAAAATATTGCTATAAATCTTTTTACTATAACATTATAAACTTGTTTCTGTAAATCAGGTAATTTATCAAAATTTTCAAAGCCTTGTCCTGTTGGAATAATTGCATAATGGTCTGTTATTTTGCTATCATTGACATACTTTGTTTTTAGCAAATTAGTCGAATATTTTTCACTAATCATTTTATTTAAAAGACCTTGAACCTCTTCATTTTTATAACCTTTAACCAATCCATTCAAATTTTTAGATATCTCTTTTGCAACAGCACTAGAAAGAACTCTTGCATCAGTTCTAGGATATGTAACTAATTTCTTTTCATATAAATTTTGAATTATCTCTAATGTCTCGTCAGGTTTTATTTTAAATCTTTTGGTACATTCATTTTGAACCTCAGCTAAATTAAATAATAATGGTGCATTTTCTTTTTGTTTTGATTTTTTTAATTCAGTAATAGTTGCTTTTTTTCCTGCCAAACTGGTAATAAAGTTTTTTGCATCTTCTTCTTTTTTAAATCCACTCTCATTATATAATTTAGCACTCTCAAAAAGTTTCGATTTTTCATTAACTTTCCATTCAGCCTTAAATGAACCATCTTGATTTCCAAACTCACCAATTATTTTATAATATTTTGTCTTTACAAAATTTCTAATTTCTCTTTCTCTTGATACTACCATCCCCAAAACACAAGTCATCACTCTACCAACTGATATTGATGCCCTATCTTCCTGAATTTGATTAGCAACTCTTCTACCATAAATAATTGTAAGCAATCTTGAAAAATTAATACCTATAAGATAATCTTCTTTAGCTCTTAAATATGCTGAATCTGACAAACTATCATATTCGCTTTCGTCTTTGGCTTCTCTAATACCTCTTTGTATTTCTTCTTCTGTTTGAGAATCTATCCAAACTCTTTTAATTTTAGCATTTGGGTTTGGTTTTGCCATCATAAAAACCAATCTTTGTATGTACTCTCCTTCTCTTCCTGAGTCACCTGCATTATATATTTCTTCTACATCTTCCCTTTGTAGCAAACTTTGAACAATTTTAAATTGATTTTGCACAGCTGGTATAATTTCATATTTCCATTCTTGTGGTATAAAAGGTAATGTATCTAACCTCCAAAATTTTAGTTTCTCGTCATAAACTTCTGGATAACTCATTGTAACTAAATGTCCAACACACCAAGTTATTATCCATTCATCTGATTCTATATAACCATTTTTCCTATTTGCTGTAATTTTTAATACTTTTGCAAACTCCATAGCAACTGACGGTTTTTCAGTTATTAATAATTTTTTAGACATTTAGCCACCTCCTTAGTATCAGTTATAAGACTTTTGTAACAATTAATTTATATTATATGGTTTTTAATTTAATATATTCATTTGCTCTAATTCTTATTTTTTCTACCTCATTTTTGGTATATTTATCTTTAATATCATATCGATCTAAAATCTTATTTATATAATTTTCTTTTTTCATTATCTCTAAGCTTTCTTTAAAATTGATATCAAATATAAAAGCTATTACAGTTATTATTTTATTTATTGAATTCTCTGTTCTTTCTTTTTTTCTTCTTTTTATTAGTTTATTTTGATTAAATTGTTTTATTACATCTTCTGTAATAGTTGAATTTTCTACTATCTCTTCATTTCCCTGCCAAAACATTTCTACTGCTTCAAATAAAATATCTATTTTATCAGCATCTCTAATTATTTTTGCAAACAATTCTTCTTTTTCCGAAAGTCCATCTTCCATTTTATATTTATTATGGTTCTTTACAGCCTTTATTATTATTTCATCATATTGTGGTAGTTCTACATATTTTCTTATTTCTTTTTTTAAAATTTTTGCACCATAATCTCCATGGTCTATACTATCTAAATCTCTAAATGTTTTATACTTGGTATATTGTTCAAATCGTGCTATATCATGTAATAGTCCTATTAAAGCTGCTAATTTAATTTCTTCCTGATTCAATTTCAAATCTCTAGCTATTTCTTCAGATATTTGCATTACCCTTAATGAATGTTTTTGTTTTCCGTCTAAATTTTCGTCAGTCAAGTCATAATTTTCAGTATATTTTATAAATTCCTCTTTTGCATTTTCCATATTTATATCCATTTCTAATGAACCTCTTTTCACATATCTATCCCGTGCTATTTATTTTATATTTTAAAAGTCTATTTGTCAATAAATATTTCCATTTTCATTGACTTTCGGCTATTTTGCTAGTATAATCGATATATTAAAATATATACATGGAAGGAGAATTTATATGTCATATAATTTTAGAGAAATAGAAAAAAAATGGCAAAAATATTGGGACGAACATAAAACATTTTATACAGATGTATGGGATTTTTCAAAGCCAAAATACTATGCATTAGACATGTTTCCTTACCCATCAGGACAAGGTCTACACGTTGGACATCCAGAAGGATATACAGCAACAGACATATTGTCAAGAATGAAAAGAATGCAAGGCTATAATGTATTACATCCAATGGGATTTGATTCATTTGGACTGCCTGCTGAACAATATGCTATAAAAACTGGAAATCATCCAGCAGGATTTACAGAAGCAAATATAGAAACATTTACAAAACAGTTAAAAATGCTAGGTTTCTCATTTGATTGGGATAAACAAGTTTCAACATGTGACCCAAATTTTTATAAATGGACTCAATGGATTTTTAAGCAATTATTTAATGACGGTTTAGCGAAATTAGTTGAAATGCCAGTTAACTGGTGTGAAGAACTTGGATGTGTATTATCAAATGATGAAGTTATTGACGGAAAAAGTGAAAGAGGTGGATTCCCTGTTGTTCGTAAAAATATGAAGCAATGGGTTTTAGATATACCAAAATATGCTGACATTCTACTAAATGGTCTTGAAGATATTGATTGGCCTGAATCAACAAAAGAAATCCAAAAAAATTGGATTGGTCGTAGTGAAGGTGCTGAAGTTAAATTTAAAATTGCAAATACAAACAATCTAGAATTTACTGTATTTACAACAAGACCTGATACACTTTTTGGTGCAACTTATTGTGTATTAGCACCAGAACTTGAATTAGTTGAAAAAATAACTACAGATGCACAAAGGTCTGCAGTTGAAGAATATAAAAAAATAGCAGCTTCAAAATCTGACCTAGAAAGAACTGAATTAAGCAAAGAAAAAACTGGAGTATTTACAGGAAGTTATGCTATAAATCCTGTAAATGGAAAGGAAATTCCTATTTGGATTTCAGATTATGTATTATCAACTTATGGTACAGGTTGTATTATGGCTGTTCCAGCCCATGACCAAAGAGATTATGAATTTGCTACAAAATTTGGAATTGAAATTATTCCAGTTCTTGAAGGTGGAGATATTTCAAAAGAAGCATTTACAGGAGATGGATTACATATAAATTCTGATTTTCTAAATGGACTTAATAAACAAGATGCAATCAAAAAAATCATTGATTGGCTTGAAGAAAAGCAAATTGGAGCTAAAAAAGTAAATTATAAATTACGTGAATGGATTTTTGCAAGACAACGTTATTGGGGTGAACCTATTCCAATAGTATATATTGATGATGAAATGAAAGCTTTAGCTGATAGTGATTTACCTCTAGTTTTACCAGAGTTAGATGACTATGCACCATCAAAAACAGGGGCTTCTCCATTAGATAAGGCTACTGATTGGGTTAATACAACTTATGATGGAAAAACCGCAAAAAGAGAAACAAGTACAATGCCTGGTTCTGCTGGTTCAAGCTGGTATTTCTTAAGATATATAGACCCACATAATGATAAAGAATTTGCAAATAAAAAATTGCTTGAATACTGGTTACCTGTTGATTTATATGTTGGTGGTCCAGAACATGCAGTTGGACATTTATTGTATTCAAGATTTTGGAATAACTATCTTTATAATAAAGGACTTGTCCCTGTTAAAGAACCATTTGCAAAACTTCGCCATCAAGGTATGATTTTAGGTACAAATGGTGAAAAAATGAGTAAGTCAAAAGGAAATGTTATTAATCCTGATGATATGGTTAAAGAATATGGAGCAGATAGTTTAAGACTTTACGAAATGTTTATGGGACCTATTGAAAGTGCCAAACCTTGGGATCCAAATGGAATTGATGGTGCTAAAAAGTTCCTAGATAGAGTTTGGAGATTATATGTAGAATCTGGTAAAATTAAAGATGAACAAAATAAAAATCTTGAAAAAGTATATCATTTTACAGTAAAAAAAGTAACTAATGATTACGAAACTATGAATTTCAATACAGCTATTTCCCAAATGATGATTTTTATTAATAGTGTTAATAAAGAAGAGGTCTTTCCAAAGGAATATGCAGAAGGTTTCTTGAAGTTGTTAAACCCTATTGCACCTCATATTACAGAAGAGCTTTGGAATATTCTTGGTCATAATGATACAATTACTTATGAACCTTGGCCAATTTATGATGAAGAAAAAACTATTGATGATGAGATTGAAATCCCTATTCAAGTTAATGGAAAATTAAAAACTACTGTAATGATTGCTTTAGATGAAGATGAATCTTCTGTTAAACAAAAAGTTCATTCTGCTATTGAAGATAAACTTGACGGAAAGTCTATTGTTAAAGAAATTTATGTTAAAAATAAAATTTATAATGTAGTAGTAAAATAAGATTAGACGGTGTCCAAATAGGACACCGTCTTTTTCTCATGAGTCGTCTCACATATTTGTGAGCGTTTTTCTCATCGTAACTACCAACATCGGACTATCATGCTCCAGCCACACATTCATCTCGAACGCGTGATTGGACCATGTGAAATCAGGTTCTTCCATCTCGAACCCAATCTCCTCCATCTTGTCTGTCGAAACAAGATGAACTGTCACGTCAGGATCTATCGACCTTAACATTTCATTAATAGCCTCCTCGATTTCATACGCAAACTGCTCTGCTCGATCAGCTCGGGCAAAGTAATATTCTGCTTTTTCTTCTACCCTGAGTTTTTGCCATTTTTCCTTTCCTTCAGCACTAATTTCTTGTGCCGTGTACTTCATCCGATTTGCTTTCTGCCTGTACTGCTCGGATTTCTCCAAAGCCCGAATTCTTCGCTCGGTAAGTTCTTCTACCAGTACTTGCAAAGTCATCTTCATAATATCTCCTCCACATGTTGGTTTCATCAAGAGGCATTTACCTGCTGAGCTTCGAAAGTTTACATTTTTATTATATCACTTTCCTTTTTTTATGTCAAACTTATGCTTCTCTTTTCCAATAAAATAGATATTGCTGTGCAATTCCAGCAAGATTCCCAAATTTCTCATGTGCAAGATTTTCAATCTCTTTTTTATTAACCTTTGTTTCATCTTCATTCTTAATATAAAGTTCATTCATAACACGCCTAACCCACACATCAATCGGAAAAACCTCGAATCTTTTCAATGTAGAAAATAATAATATACAATCAGCTACCTTAGGTCCAACACCAGATAATGTTAAAAGTTGTTCCCTTATTTCTAAAGTATTAGGATTATTTTGCATTTGTTCTAAATCTACTTTTTTATCCAAAACCATATGGACTGTTTCGTATAAACGTATATCTCTAAAGCCTGTACCTAATTTTCTGTAATCTTCTACGCCTACATCTTTTAGTTCTTCTACAGTTGGAAATGTATAATACTTTTTCCCATTCCACTCAATTTCTTTTCCATAATTTTTAGATAATCTTTCTATTATTCCCTTTATCCTTGGAATATTATTATTAGCTGAAATTATATAAGAAATTATCATTTCCCATAAATCTTGATTTAAGATTCTTATTCCTTGTCCATATTCTATACTTGTTTTTACATTTTCATCAATAAGTGAAAGCTTTTCTTTTATCTCCTCATAATTGCGATTTAAATCAAAGTAATCTTCAACTATTTCTTTTATATCTCCATTACACATTCCTATAAATATTATCGTACTTCCTTCTTTTTGTACGTTCATTACATTTCCTTTAAATACTCCTGTATAACTTCCATCTTCTTGTTTATTCCATCTAAAACACTGCCCACAATCAAATATATCTGCTAATTCAAATGATTGTATATTATCTATTTTATATATCTGTTCTTTCATTTTTAACTCTCTTCCTTACATTTAAATATCTTTTTTATATTCTAATATATCCCCTGGTTGACAGTTTAAAACTTCACATATTGATTCAAGTGTTGAAAATCGTATTGCGCTGACCTTTCCATTTTTTAATTTTGAAAGATTAACATTAGCAACTCCTACTTTTTCTGATAATTCATTTAATGAAATTTTTCTATCGGCCATCATTCTATCTAATCTTAAAATTATTGGCATATTATCTTCCCCCCAGTCCCTTTTATACTGTTTCATCAGATTCTATTTGTAATTGATAACCATATTTAAATATGTAATACATTATATCTATTGCAAGAACAAATATTAATCCAACATTTATTATAAATGAAGTTGTTATAATCCATAATAACGTTGCAATGATACTTATTGATTTCATACAGCGTACGTTTTCCTCTGAAAATGGTGTTTTTTTATTTACAGTATTTTTTAACATATTTGATATATTAACCAATATAGCCAAAGATAATATTCCTGTTATAGTTGTTAATATCACACTTTCAGATTTCATTTTCTGTATCTGTTCTACTTTATCTGTTAGATTTCCTATAGCATTTCCCATTTGAATAGTTGCTTCATAACATTTGTTTCCTGCATCTGTTTCTGCTCCATTTAATTGAAATATTATTAATGAAATAATCATTACCATTACTACTAATATTATCATCATTGCTACAAGTCCATATACAAACCCACAAATTACTTTATTTAATCTTTCACAACTTTTTAACATTTTCTCTTTTGTATTATTTGAATTTTCTTTTTTCATAAAAATATCCCTCTTTCTTTTTTTATTACTATTTATAAAGTGGATCCTTTACTCTACATTATTTATGATACCATGTCTTTTTATTTTTGTCAATATCTTTTTTACGTTTTTCGTTAATTTTTTTATTTTTATTGTAAGCAAAAAAACAGCCATATTTCTATGGCTATTTTTTAAGATTTTTGTATAAAAATTATTTCTCACAAACCCTTGCATATTTTTTCAATTTTTCATATACCAAATAATTTACTGTACCAGCTGGGAAATTACCATCTTTATCCTTTTTGCCTGCTGGAACACCTGTTAAAATTTCTATTCCTTCATCTATTGTTGAAATAGCATAAATATGAAATTTCTTATCTTTAACTGCATCAACAACATCATCAGAAAGTTGGAGATTATTTACATTCTGAATTGGTATCATAACTCCATGAGAGCCATCAAGTCCACGCATTTTACATATTTGGAAAAATCCTTCTATTTTCTCATTCACTCCACCTATTGGTTGAATTTGTCCTTTTTGATTCACTGAACCAGTAACAGCTATTGACTGTTTTATTGGAATTTCAGATAAACTTGATAATAATCCATATAATTCTGTACTTGAAGCACTGTCTCCATCTACACCATTATATAATTGTTCAAAGCAAATACTAGCAGTTAAACATAATGGGATATCTTGTGCAAATAATTCCCCTAAATATCCTGATAAAATATACACACCTTTTGAATGAGTTGATCCTGACATTTCAACTTCTCTCTCTATATTAACTACTCCTTCTTTTCCAGTATATGTGTTAACTGTTATCTTTGCAGGTTTACCAAATGAATAATCACCTATAGTCATAACAGTTAGTCCATTTATTTCTCCTATTAAAGCTCCTTGTGTATTTATCAATAAAGTGTTTTCTTTTATCATTTCAATATATTTTTCATCATATTTTTTTATTCTATTCGATCTTTCATTAAGTGCTTTGTTTATAAAATCTTCTGTTACAATTTTAGTTCTCGAAATTTTAGCCCAAGTTCCTGCTTCCCCAACAACTTGTGCTATATCTGTAAACTTTGTTGATATTTTATCATTATCTCCAGCTAATCTTGAAGCATATTCTACCACTCTAGCCATTGCAGACCTGTCTAATGGAGGTAATTCTTCCTTCTCACAAAATGTGTGAATAAATCTTGCCAATTTATTAACATTCTCTTCATTTATAGGAGCTGTTTCTTCAAACTCAACCTTAATTTTAAATAATTTTCTAAAATCACTATCTAATGATAATAGTGTATGATATATATTTGCGTCTCCTACAATTATTACTTTAACATTTAATGGAATTGGCTCTGGTTTTAATGAAATCATTGCCATAGTCGAACGCTGTTCTCTTATATTATCTATACACAATTCTTTTATTCTTAAAACTCTTTTTAATTCTTCATAACATATTCCATTTGCAAGTAAATCCTTAGCTTGAAATATAATATATCCTCCATTTGCTTTGTGCATCAATCCTGGCTGTAGCATTGTATAATCCGTTTTTAAAGCTCCATAATAATTTTCATATTCTAATTTACCAAATAAATTTTGATATGAATAATTTGAATCCATTATTACTGGACATCCTTCCATATTGCTATTATCAACAAATACATTTACTCTATAATTTAAACAAGGATCTGGTCTTTTTTGCATTGGTGGTACTTGCGACATTTGAGGATTGTTCTGTGTCTTGTCCTCTTCTAAAAAATATGATACATTTCTTAAAACATCTTGTTTAACATCAGTTAAAAACTGATTTATCTTTTTGTTTCTTTTGTATTTTGATTTAATATAATTAATATGTGCACTAACAGTTAATAATGCGACATTTGACTGCCACTCAGCTACTTTTTGGTCAGCTTGTCTCTCAATTTGTTTTATAACATTTATAGCTCCCATTATTTGCTGTTGTACTATTACTGACTTTTCTTCATACTCTTTTTTGATATTTTCATCTAACTTGTCAAATTCCTCTTCTTGAATAACTTTTCCATCCATCATAGGCATCATATATATACCATTTTGTGCTGACTTAACTTGAAACCCATGCTTTTGGGCCTTTTTATTAAGTTCAGAAAGCAATTCTTCTCTTTTTTCTTCAAACTCTTTTTTAATTAGTGCTTTCTCTTTTTCAAAATCTTCTGCATTAAATGTTTTCTTTATATCCTTTTTTACCTCTTTTATAAAACCATCCATACTTTCTTTAAATTCTTTTCCTTGTCCTGCTGGAAGTGATATGGCTATTGGCTCATTCGGGTTTTGGAAGTTATATATATAGCACCAATCATTTGGTATTTTCTTTTTAGTTGCAATACTATCTAAGTAATTTTTAACATACATAGTTTTTCCAACTCCACTTGGACCTTCTAAATATAAATTATATCCTTTTATATTTACATTAATTCCAAACTCTAATGCTTTTATTCCTCTTTCTTGGCCTATTCCATCATTAATTGGCTCTAATTCTTTTGTTGTCTCAAATTTAAACATATTCTGATTACATATCATTTTTAAGTCTCTATAACTCAATTCATTTTTTTCTTTCATCTTTCTCCTCCGTACCTTTTCTTTATTTTGTCCTAGATTATCTATTTTATTTTATATTAGTTATCTTTTTTTGTAAAGAGATTTTTGAGTATTTTTTGTTGTAATTTTTGGAATATTACAAAAAAAATAATATCATTTCACTTTAAAATGATATTATTTTTTATATTATTTTTCTGTTTTTTCTTCTTCGACAACTTTAACTGGTTCTTCCACTAGTTCTTCTTTTATATTAATCATTTTGTTTTCAATTCTAGCTCCAACCATTTCTTTAGTCTTAGAAGCTTTACCTGTTCTTTCTCTTAAATAGTAAAGTTTAGCTCTTCTTGCTTTACCAACTCTTACTACTTCTACTTTTTCTACTAATGGTGAGTGAATTAAAAATGTTTTCTCAACACCTACACCATAAGATATTTTTCTTACTGTAAATGTTTCGTTAACTCCTCCACCTTGTTTTTTAATTACAATTCCTTCAAATACTTGGATTCTTTCTTTGTTTCCTTCTTTAATTTTAACATGTACTCTAACAGTATTTCCAACTTTAATGTCTGGAATAGCATTTTTTAGTTGTTCATGTTCTATTGATTTTACGATATCCATTGTATTTACCTCCTTATTTGATATTATTTATGATTTCTTTGTCTTCATCAGACAACTCAACATTTTCCAAAAGTTCTGGTCTTTTTAAATAAGTATTTTTTAAAGCTTCCCATCTTCTCCATTTGTTGATATTTTTGTGATGACCTGATAGCAATATTTCTGGTACCTTTACTCCTTCAAAAGTTTCTGGTCTTGTATATTGAGGATATTCTAAAATCCCTTGTGAAAATGATTCTTCTGATATTGAACCCTCACTTAAAACTCCATCTACATATCTACTTACAGAATCAATTAGTACCATTGCAGGAATCTCTCCTCCTGTTAATACATAATTTCCTATCGATATTTCCTCATCTACAATTTTATCTATTACTCTTTGGTCTATTCCTTCATAATGTCCACAAAGTAAAATAAGATGTTCTTGTTTGCTTAATTCTTCTACTTTTTTCTGGTTTAATACTTTTCCTTGTGGTGTTAAATATATCACTTTTGCATTTTCATCTTTTATTGATTTATATGCATCATACACTACATCTGCTTGCATTACCATGCCTGCTCCACCACCATATGGAGTGTCATCTACTTTTTTGTGTTTATTTTTAGAAAAATCTCTAATATTTATTAAATTAATATCTATTAGTTTCTTTTCTTCTGCTTTTCCTATTATGCTTTGCTTTATTGGCTCAAACATCTCTGGAAAAAGAGTTAATACATCGAATTTCATAACATCCCCCAAATTATATTAAACCTGGTATAAGATGAACTATAATTCTATCCTCAAGCTTTACCTCTTTTATTACATCATCAATTCCTGGTAATAAAATTTGTTTTCCTAATTCATCTTTTACTACATATATGTCATTAGCACCTGTATTATAAATGTCCTCAACTTTTCCAAGTAGTTTTCCATCATCTGTATAAACATCTAGTCCAATTAAATCTACTATAAAATATGTTCCTTCTTCAAGAGGAATTGCGTCTTCTCTATCAACTTCAAGAAACGAATTTTTTAGTGATTCTGCATCTTCTGGATTGTTTATACCTTCAAATTTTAATAATACCATATTTTTATGATATCTAGCATTTTCTACTTTATATAGTTTAGATTCCTTTTTAGTTTTGACATATACTTTTTCTAAATCATCAAATCTGCTTATATCATCTGTAAAAGGTACAACTTTAACCTCTCCCTTTATTCCAAATGTATTTACAATTTGACCTATTTCTAATCTTTTTTGCATGTTTGTACCATTCCTTTCATGGTATAACTTTTGCAATTATATCTATCCAATAAATTCAACTATAACTTTTTTATCTTTTCTATTTGCTACAGCTTTCATTACTGTTCTTATAGATTGTGCAATTTTTCCTTGTCTTCCGATGATTTTTCCCATATCTCCATCAGCAACTTTAACTTCAAAGATTATGTTCTTTTCACCTTCAACTTCTTTTACTTCGACAGCCTCTTGGTTGTCTACTAAATTTTTGATTATTGTTTCTAAAACATCTTTCATTTGGCATTCTCCTCTTAAGCATTTTTTATAAGTGCTTTAACAGTATCTGTTGGTTGTGCACCATTTTTAATCCATTGTTCTAATTTTTCTTTATTTAGAACTATTGTAGATGGCTTTGTCATTGGATCATATGTTCCAATCTTTTCAATAATTTTACCATCTCTTGGTGCTCTTGAATCAGCTACAACTATATGATAGAATGGAGCTTTTTTCTTTCCTTCCCTTTGTAATCTTATTTTTACCATTTAAATTCACCTCCTAAAAATTTTCTTTATATAAATTAAAAAATTTAATAACTACATCTTAAAATCCTTTATATCGTCTAAATTCATATTCTTCATCATCTTTCTCATTCCACCTTTATTAGACTTTAATTGTTTCATCATTTTTTGTGTCATTTCAAAAGATTTCATGAATTTATTAACATCTTGTACTGTTGTTCCACTGCCTTTTGCAATACGTTGTCTTCTACTTCCATTTAATAATTTAGTATTTCTTTTTTCTTGTTTTGTCATTGAACAAATAATTGCTTCTACTTTATCAAATTCTTTATCATCAATATTTAAGTCTTTTATTTTGTTTCCACCTGGTAACATTTTTAATATTGATGAAAATGAACCCATTTTCTTTACTTGCCTAATTTGTGCTAAATAGTCATCCAAATCTAACTCATCTTTTCGAAGTTGCTTTTCTAATTTTTCAGCTTCTTCCTCTGTAATAGCTTCTTCGGCCTTTTCTATTATTGATAGCACATCTCCCATGCCAAGTATTCTTGATGTCATTCTCTCTGGATTAAATACTTCTATATCACTTAATTTTTCGCCAACTGCTGCAAATTTTATAGGTTTGCCTGTAACTTTTTTTACTGAAAGTGCAGCTCCACCACGCGTATCTCCATCTAATTTTGTTAAAACTACTCCATCAATTCCAACAGCCTCGTTAAAACTCTGAGCTACATTTACTGCATCTTGACCTGTCATTGAGTCTACTACTAATAATATTTCATGTGGTTTAATATTTGTTTTTAAACTCTTTAATTCTTGCATTAATTCATCATCTATATGCAATCTACCAGCAGTGTCTATTATAACTACATCATTCAATTTTGAAATTGCCATACTCATTGCCTGTTTGCTGATTTGTACAACATCTTTTGAATTTTCATTACTATATACTGGTATATTTAGCTGTTTTCCCACAACCTCTAATTGCTTAATTGCTGCTGGCCTGTATACATCACACGCTACCAATAATGGTTTTTTACCTTGTTTCCTTAATAAATTTGCAAGTTTTCCTGCTGTAGTTGTCTTACCTGAACCTTGTAGTCCCACTAGCATAATTACTGTTGGTGGGTTTGGTGTAAAATTAATTTTACTTTCTGTTCCACCTAATAATTCTACCATTTCATCTTTTACTATCTTTATTACTTGTTGTCCAGGTGTTAATGATTTTATTACATCTTGACCTAATGCTTTTTCTTGTATACTATTAATGAATTCTTTTACAATTTTGTAATTTACATCTGCCTCAAGTAGTGCAAGTTTTACTTCTCTTAGCATTTCTTTCAAATCTGATTCTGTTATTCTTGCCTTACCTCTAAGTTTTCTCGTTATTTCTTGTAGCCTTGATGATAATCCCTCAAATGCCATAATACCATTCCTTTCTTTTGTTTATACTAAACAATTCAATTCTTTTTTTACTTCTTCTAATATATTTGAAACTTTTTCATCTGATAAATCTTTATGTATCTTATTTAAATTTCCTAATATATCTTGTATTAGTTTCTCTTGATTAATTGTCTTTTTCATAAACAACAGCTTTTCTTCGTATTCGAAAAGTTTTTTCTCTCCTTTCTTGATGATGTCTCTTACTCCTTGTCTTGTTATTTCTTCATTTTCTGCAATTTCTGATAAAGATAAGTCTTCATTGTAGTAGTAATCTATTACTCTGTATTGTTTTTCTGTTAATAGTTCTCCGTAGATTTGTAATAACATGCTTACTTCTACTTTCTTTTCCATACTACTACCTTCTTCCTTATGTGACTACATTTCCTTTTAAACATGATAAAAAGGTGTAATGCTAATATACTTTACACCTTTTTTGCTGATTTGTCAAGTGTTTTGCCTAAATTTGTTTTTATTTTCTTAACTCTGCACCACATTTTTTAGAAACAGTGTCTATAATTTTCTCCATTAAAGAATTAACCTCTTCATCAGTCAATGTCTTTTTATTATCAGAAAAAGTTAATGAATATGCCATAGATTTTTTATCTAAACCAATACCTATACCTGTATATACATCAAATATTTCGATATCTGTAAGTATACTTCCTCCACCATTCTTTATAGCTTTTTCAATTTCTTTAGATGTTAAAGATTTATCAACTACAAATGCTACATCTTTTTTTACACTTGGAAATTTTGAAATTTCTTTATATTTCATTTTTCCAACTCTCTTTTTAAATAATTCATCTAGGTTAATTTCTAATACAAATACATCTTCCATAGTTACATTTGGATGCACTTTTCCTATAATTCCTACATTTGTTCCATTTACATTGATATATGCACTTTGTCCTGGGTGCATTTCTTTTGGCATTTCTTGTTTCATAAAACTGTATCTTCCTGCATATCCAAGATAGTCTAATAATTCCTCTGCAACTCCTTTAATTGTATAGAAATCAACATTTTTTGTGTTGTCTAAGCCAAGTGAATATTTTCCTGTCATTAATGCACATAATTTTGTATCTTCTCCATATACTTCTCCTTTTTTATAGAAACCTTTTCCTATTTCAAATATTGATACATCTTTTTGGCTACGTGCTGTATTGTACTCATATATTTTGTAAAGTGATGGTATCATACTATATCTTAATGTATTTCTATCTTCTGTGATTGGGTCTAATAGTTTTAATGGCTCAAATTCATCTAGTGTGTAACCATTTACTTCTTTGTCATTTATTAAAACATATGATAGTGTTTCATTTAAACCTAATGCTATCATTTTATTTCTTATTTCTCTTTGAGTTTTGTCATAACTTCCTTTTCTCATTGGAACTACTGGAAGTTTTCCTTCTATGTTGTCAACACCATATATACGGCTTACTTCTTCAATTAAATCTTCTTTAATTGATATGTCCATTCTTCTTGATGGTACTGTTACTGTAATTTTTTCTCTGCCTACTTTGTATGTAAATCCTAATTTTCTGAATACATTTAAGATTTCTTCATTTGGAATCGTTGTTCCTAATACATCATTTATGTTCTTAAATGTGATTTCTATTTTTTTGTCTTCTTTATTTGTTTTGTCATATACTACAGTTCCTGTAACAACCTTTCCTCCTGCATATTTTTCTAGTAATGCACATGCTCTTTCTATCGCCATATATGTTCTGTTTGAATCTAGTCCTTTTTCAAATCTGTTACTTGCTTCACTTCTTATTATCTTTTTAGATGTTAATCTAACTTTTACAGAATCAAAAATTGCTGATTCTATAATTATATTTTGGGTGTCTTTTTCTACTTCTGTTTCAAGTCCCCCCATAACTCCTGCAAGGCCTACTCCATGTGTACCGTCTGCTATTACTATATCATCTACACTTAATGTCCTTTCTATATTATCAAGTGTTGTAAGTTTTTCTCCTTCTTCTGCCATTCTTACAACTAATTTATTTCCAAGTCTATCTGCATCATAGAAATGTAATGGTTGACCTAATTCTAACATTACATAGTTACTGATATCAACAACATTGTTTATTGGTCTTATTCCTGATGCTATTAATCTATTTTTTATAAATGCTGGGCTTTCTTTAATTTCTACATTTTCTACTTTTTTTACTAATAGCATTGTGCAGTTTTCTGTTTTTACTTCTGTTTTAAAACTTTTGTTAATGTCTTCTCCTTGTTCATTATGTGTTAAATCTACATCTTTTACTTTTTTATCATATATAGCACCTATTTCATATGCCATTCCTAAAATGCTTAATAAATCTCCTCTATTTGCTGTTAATTCAAAATCTATTACACTGTCATCCATTTCCAGATACTTTATTGGATCCTCTCCTAGTACAGCATCTTCTCCAAGCTCTGCTATTCCTTCTGAATCTTCTGGTTTTAAAAATTTATGTTCTAATCCAAGTTCTGCTATTGAACATAACATTCCATTTGATTCTTGACCTCTTATTATACCTTTTTTTATTGTTTTATCTGGCAATACTGCCCCATCAAGTGCAACAATTACTTTTATTCCTTTTCTTGCATTTGGTGCACCACATACTATGTCTAAAACTTCGCTCCCTATATTTACTTTGCACAAATGTAAATGGTCTGAATCTGGATGTTCTTTACATTCCACTATTTCTCCTATTACTAATTTTGTTGCATTTATTAATTTTTCTGCTGAGTCATATTCATTTCCAACTCTTGTCATATCTTCTGCTAATTGCTTTACATCAACATCTATGTCTACATAGTCTTTTACAAAATTTGTACTTAATTTCATTTCATATCCTCCTCATCTTTTCTATCAAATTGTGATAAAAATCTGATATCATTTGCATACAAATACCTCATGTCTGGAATTCCATATTTAAACATAGCCAATCTATCAAGTCCTGTTCCAAATGCAAATCCACTATATTCTTCTGGGTCATATCCATTCATTTTTAAAACATTTGGATGTACAATTCCTGAACCAAGAACTTCTATCCATCCTGTTTGCTTACATAGGTTACATCCTTTTCCACTACATTTAAAACATGTTACATCTACTTCATATGATGGTTCTGTAAATGGAAAGTAACTTGGTCTAAAACGTAGTTCCGAATTTTTTCCTATTAATTTTTTTACAAATACTTCTAGTGTTCCTTTTAAATCTGCTAATGATACATTTCTTTCTTTTTTATCTATCACAAGTCCTTCTACTTGGCCAAACTGATGTGAATGTGTTGCATCATCTTCTCTACGATATGTTTTTCCAGCACATATCATTCTTATTGGTGTTTTTTCTTTATTTGCTAACATTGTTCTCGCTTGAACTGCTGATGTTTGTGTTCTTAGTAAATGTTCATTTGTAATATAAAAACTGTCTTGCATATCTCTTGCTGGGTGTCCTTTTGGTAAGTTCAATCTTTCAAAACAGAATTCATCTGTTTCTAATTCTGGTCCTGATACTATATCATATCCCATTGATACAAATAAATCTTCTATTTCTTCTATTACTCTATTTACTGGATGCTTACTACCTCTTTTTATCTTTGTTCCTGGTAATGTTATATCTATTGTTTCATTTTCTATTTTTTCTGCTAACATATTTTGCATTATAGCATCCTCTGCAATAGATATTTTTTCTTCTATTGATTTTCTTGCTTCGTTTACTAATGCTCCCACTTTTGGTCTTTCTTCTGGTTTTAAACTTCCTAATGTTTTTAGTAAATTTGACAATTCACTTTTCTTTCCTAACATCTTTACTTTTAGTTCTTGTAGTTCTTGTGAATTTTTTATTTCTTTGACTTTTTCTTCTGCCTGTTTTTTGATTTTTTCAATTTTTTCTTGCATTTTTCTTCCTCCTTTAAAATTATGATAAATATCGAAAAGAGCCAATTCATCCTACTTTTTTAGGACGAATGGCTCTTTCGTGGTACCACCTAAATTTATTAATAGTGCTTTTCTCTGCACTTGATTAACCTCTTTATAGTTTTAACGGTTCTACCGCTTCTTTCTACTTACTTTAACACACTCTGCTTTGAAAAGAAGATCTCTAAAGTGAAATTTCAATATATTTGGCATAAATAGCTCTCAGCTTTGCTATTTTCTCTGTAATGCTTTTTCAATACATTTACTTTGCTTTTTCCTAGATTGTATTATTTTTGCATATTATATCATTCAAAACTGATTTTGTAAAGCTTTTTTTCATAAATTGATTGACGTTATTTACATAATGTGGTATAATATATTTTGTAAATAACTTCACACTATCTAAAGCTATTCTAAATAAAGTAGCTTGCTGTAAAAAGGAGAACTTTATGAATACTATCAATTATCAGCAGCGGGTTATGTTCGATTATGATCGAAAGGTCCTTTATTTTAATAAAAGACCCTATGCATTAAGCCCTGTCACGGTATCAGAAATCGCTACCATCAGGAAAAAAGGAAAACCGTTTTTCCTGTACAAAAACAGAGAGGAATTATGGGGAACTCCCGTACCTCGATCCCTGTCCCTTATTGGAGCGACAGGGACTTTGGGGGCACATATGTGTTCCTACGCAGATAACGTCTGCGAGTACCTCTCAGCATGTAATGATTCTGAAGGCTGCCCAAAGGCTAAAAATGCTGCCTGTTGCGGCATCGAAAATTTCGAATTCATCAATGAGGGATTTGAAACACTTTACACCAGACCCGAGAGTCTTTTAGTCTTGAAGTGTTGCAACTTCAAGAAAAAGAAGGAGAACAAAAAAGTTTCTCCTATTAAGCTAAAAAACATGGTGGAAGAGTTAAGGCTCTTCCTCTATAAATGACAAAAACCACCGCCTAACTCTAATGAGTTGGCGGTGGTTTTTATTTATATTCATTTGTACCATTATTTGTCAAAATCTTCTACATAATGCCATATTCTTATGGACATCTCTGGACGTCTTAGTCTCATTAATGCTCGTTGTTCAATTTGACTAATTTGTTCTGGCGAAACATTATATTCTCTTCCTATATCTGCTAATGTTCTGGCTTTCTCATCATTCAACCCAAATCTTTTTATTAAAACTTCTTTTTCTCTGTCCGGAAGTGTCGATAATACCTCATTCAAATCTTCTTTTAATAATCTCGTCATTGCATCATCATATACCATATCTTCTTTTCTAAATCCAACAGGATATATTTCATCTTTATCACTATAAACTCCGTCCAATATATATTCATTATCAAATTGTGTTCCCATATCTCCATCTGAAAGTCGTTCAAAAACCTTTTCTATATCTTTTCTATCGCTTTCAATTTGTTCCCAAGATTCTCTCTCCATTAGTTTTTGTAAAACTTCTAACTCTTGGATTTTTTGGAGCGATATATCCAACATATCAGAAATTTCATCTGATTTAGCTTCTCTCCCAAAATTAATAAGAATCTGATCTTTAATTTCTTGTATCATCACTAGCTGTTTAGCGATATCATTACTTCGCTTTATTTCTCTCTGTTTAGATGCCTCTCTAATAATTCTTCTGTGTATTGCTTTGACCGCATATGTCGAAAATCTAAATCCTTTGGAAGGATCATATTTATCAACAGCATCTATAAGACCTACATACGCCATTTGAATCTTGTCTTCTAATGATAATTTAATCTTTGAAATACTCTCCCATCCAGTAACCCATTTTGCTAACTTCATATTACGTTCAATTAGTTGTTCTCTGACCTTTAAATATTCTGGTATATTGTTTGTTTTATCTTCACTTGAGAAACTATTTAATTTCAAAAACAGTCTCTCCTGCTCTTCATCATCTAATACTTTTGGTGTAAAACATTTTCCCAGATTTAACATATGAGGACAATTAATGTCTTCTTTGCTTACCCTTCCATTTTTTCCTCTAATATTTATACCTTCCTTATGTAGCCAATTATATAAAAAATTTATTTCATCATTATTTCTTACAATTCTTAATATTTGATAATGTGGAATGCCTCCTTTACGGATTAACCCTTCTGCCTTTTTTATTAGCTCTTCTTTTCTCTCAAATAAAATCTTGTAATCTTCGTCTACATACTCATATTCATAATTTTGGATTTCCATTTATTTGTTCCCCTTTTTGTTAAAAATCTTAATTATATTTTCTCTTCTTCTGTCTATATTCCAAAACTTATTACTTATTAAGTTATCCTAGCTATTATATCATAATTTTTTCTTTCTGTCATCATTTTATGAAAACCTTTTATATATTGTAACGAAAATTTAAAAAAACCACTAAGAAAAAATTCTCTTAGTGGTTTTTTAACTTCTCTAATGTCCTATAGGAGCAAAATCATCTGTTACAATTCTTTTATTAGTCTCAAATTGTGTAACTTCCATATCAAGGTATCTCTCATATTCTGAAATTTTTGATTTATCTATTTCAGGATTTCCCTTAATCCCAACAAGAATTAAGTTTTGTCTATCTGTTCTATCCTTATTAGCTACCATAAATATTTTAACATCATCAAAAACAGCTCTGTATGTTGCATATTCATATTGAATAAATTTAGATTCCTCTCCTTCTATAGATGCTATAATATTAGTAAGCACTATCCCATTTGGTTTTAGTATATCCTTCGCGTGTGATAACGCTTCATATGTTGTTAGTTCAAATGGTGCATTTAAACCTTTAAAAGCATCAATTAAGATTGTATCATATTTATTTTTACTATAGTTTAAATAACTTCTTCCATCTTGATTAAACACGTGTAGACGAGAATCATTAATATTTAACCCAAATTGTTCTACTGCAATTCGGGTCATTTTATCATCTATTTCTACTACATCAATTTTTTTATCTTTATATTTTTGTAAATAATGTATCGGATAAGTATATGCTGCTCCACCTATTAATAAAGTATCTTTTGCATCTTTATTAAAATACTCAAACAAATCATAATATCTTAAATATCTTGCACCCATTTCACCTGTTTCTGCATTTATATAAGATTCTAATCCTGTATCAACTTGCAATGTTTTATATGTTGCCTTTTCTGTTTTTATTTGTTTAACCCATATTCTACTATATTGTGAATCTGTATCTAATAATATATCTGGATTTTTTAATTTAAAAATCCATTTTCCTAAAATTATTAATATTAAAATTATACATATGGACAAAATACTTGTATAAATGAATTTCTTGTCTATTTTTTCTCTTGCAATAAAAGACATTAAGACAAGTACTATTGTTACTCCTATATTTATATTTGTTACTCCTATATTCGGAATCAAAACAAATCCCATTAAAAAAGTTCCAATTATACTTCCTATTGTTGAAAGTGACGAAATTCTACCTGATAATGAACCTATTTCATTATCTTCTTTACTTTTTATTTTTACAGCAAATGGCGAAATCATTGCTAATATAAAACTTGGAATAGAAAATACTATTATTGCACATAATATTGCCGCCACTATTAAATTTGGAATTAATTCTGCTAATATTTTTACAATTACAGTTTCTAATAACGGAATTAAGCTTGTGATTATTGCTGCCAAAAGCAAAATATTGGATAATTTATCTATATTTGCATCTTTATCTGCTCTTTTTCCTCCAACCCAATATCCTATACTCATACTTGCTAATATTATTCCTATTATACTTGTCCATACAACATTTGAACTTCCTACATATGGAGATAAAACTCTAGCTGCTATTAGTTCAAGTCCCATTCCTATTGCACCACTCAAAAATACTATTATTTCTAATTTATGTTTTTTCATAATTCCTCCATTCTTTGTTCTTTTATATTATAACATTTTTTATAATTTGTACATATTTTTCTCCAAAAATTAATATACTATATAATTTGGTATCAAGAAAACTAAAACAGCAAGAGGGCAAAAAGGGGTCGGTTCCTTTTTTGCCCTTCCTTTGTGCTAAAAATAAAAGGGACAAAAAAGGAACCGACCCCTTTTTGCCCTTATTTATTTTTTCAACTGAATATGTACATCATCTAATTGTTGTTGCGTAACAACAGAAGGTGCTCCCATTAATAAATCTCTTGCCTTTTTATTTTTAGGGAATGCTATAACTTCTCTAATATTTGTAGAATCTGCTATTAACATTACCATTCTATCAACTCCTGGTGCAGCACCAGCATGTGGTGGTGTACCATATTGGAATGCATTATATAATGCTCCAAATCTATTTTTTACGTCTTCTTCTGTATATCCTGCAATCTCAAATGCTTTTACCATTATTTCTGGATCATGATTTCTTACTGCTCCTGATGCCATTTCATATCCATTACATACTAAATCAAACTGATAAGCAAGTATCTCTAATGGATCTTTATTTTCTAATGTTTCTAATCCACCCTGTGGCATTGAAAATGGATTATGACTAAAGTCTATTGTTCCTTCATCTGATAACTCATACATTGGAAAATCTACAATAAAGCAGAATTTGTACACATTTTTTTCTATTAAATCTAATCTTTTACCTAATTCTATTCTTACCAAACCTGCAATTTTTTGTGCCTTATGAAATTCATCTGCAACAAAGAATATACTGTCTCCAGCTTTTACTTTATATTCTTCTTTTAATTTTGATTTAGCTTCTTCTGTTATGAATTTAGCAATTCCGCCTTGAATTGTTCCGTCTTTTTCGAATTTTGTCCAAGCTAAACCTTTTGCTCCAACTTCATCTGTTGTTGCAAACTCTGTCATCTTATCAAAAAATTTTCTTCCTTGCTCTGCACCATTTGGTACAACTATAATTTTTACTGTTTTATCTTTGAATGCATTAAATTCTGTATTTTCAAATATATTTGTTACATCTTGTATTATTAATGGATTACGTAAATCTGGTTTATCAATTCCGTATTTTTCCATAGCTTCTAAATATGGTATACGTATAAATGGTCCCTCATCTACTTTCCAATTTGTAAATTTTTTGAATGTGTGTGGTACTACATTTTCTATTACTTTAAACACATCTTCTTGTGTTGCAAAACTCATCTCAAAATCTAATTGATAAAACTCTCCAGGTGCTCTATCTGCACGTGGGTCTTCGTCTCTAAAACATGGTGCTATTTGAAAATATTTATCAAATCCACTTACCATTAATAATTGTTTAAATTGTTGTGGTGCTTGTGGTAATGCATAAAATTCTCCTGGGTGTAATCTACTTGGTACTAAAAAGTCCCTAGCTCCCTCTGGAGAAGAATTTGCTAATATTGGAGTCTGAATTTCTGCAAATCCAAGTTCATCCATTTTGTCTCTTAGTGTTTTTAAAATTTTTGAACGTAGTAATATTGTATCATGTAATTTTTGATTTCTTAAATCTAAAAATCTATATTCAAGTCTTAAATCTTCTCTTACTTCTTGCTCTGTGTTTACCTCAAATGGCAACACATTTTTACATTTTCCTAATACATCTATTTTATCTGCAACAACTTCTATTTCTCCTGTCGCCATCTTAGGATTTTTGCTACTTCTTTCTACAACTTTACCACAAATGTTAATACAACTTTCTGTGGCAAATTCTTTTGCTTGTTCTTGTAAATCGGTTTCATTTATTACTATTTGTGTTGTTCCATATTGATCTCTTAAATCTATAAATATCATTCCACCTAAGTTACGTATTTTTTGTATCCATCCAGATAGCTCAACTCGTTCTCCTACATTTTTTACGTTTAATTCTCCTAAATTATGTGTTCTATACATATGCATTCCCCCTATATGTGCTGTTTTTTATTTTTATACTTACATATTTTACTACATATTGCTAAAAATAGCAAGATTTCTTGACATTTTTGACTATAATAGGAAAGTAATATATAATTTTAAAGTTTAACAAGGTGTTTTAAATTTGTTGCAAACAAATTTAAAATAGCAAAGCGTCCGTAGTTAAACGTCAAAATTATATATTACTTCCCTATTATAAAAAATATATTAAGAACCTGCTCCGATTCTTAATATATCATTATAGGTTACAAATATTGTCAAGGCCATTAAAATTGAAAATCCAAGTAATTGAATTTTCGCCTCAGTTTCTAATTTCATAGGTTTCCTTCTAATTACTTCTATTAGTAATATTAATATTTTTCCACCATCTAATGCCGGAATTGGAAGTAAATTTGTTACTCCAAGTGATACAGATATTACAGCTAATAGATACAAATAATTTATTATTCCATTTGTCTTTACTACAACCTCTGAAATTCCTACAATTCCTACCATTTGGTCTGTTTTGATTCCACCAGTAATTAGTGTTTTTATGCTATCAAATATTGTGGCTATAAATTCTCCTGTACCTTTTGCACCATAATATATTCTATTAAAAAATGTATCTCTCGCTGGGTCTAAAAACTGAATTCCAACTGATGATATTAATACGAAATATACTAATATTCCAAATATAATATTAACAGTTGCTCCAGCAAATACAATCGCCATTCTTTTCCATACACTTACTTTTGAAAATGAACCTACTGCATCTGATTCCTCATCTTCACCTTCCATACTGCAAAAGCCACCAAGTGGTATAATTCTTATAGAATATTTTGTTTCCTTTCCCTGTCTGCTCCAAATTACTTTTCCAAATCCTATTGCAAATTCATTTACTCTTACTTTGCAAAGTTTTGCTACTAGAAAATGTCCTCCTTCATGTATAAGGATTAAAAATCCTAGTAAAAATATTATTTTTATTGCATTAATTATAAAACTAATCAATTTTTCCTCCTAAATAAGTATTAACAATTAAATCATTGCTAGTAATACATATGCATATGGCGCTAGAAACATTAAACTATCTATTCTATCTAACATACCACCATGTCCTGGAATTAGATTGCTATAATCTTTTATATTCACATATCTTTTTATGCTTGATGCTGCAAAATCTCCTAATTGTCCAGCAATACTTAGTACTACTGTTATTATTCCTATTAAAACATATGAATATTCAAGATTATATATTGAATTCATGGCAACTGTATATAATATTGCTATTACTACTGCCCCTACAGCTCCTGCAATACATCCTTCTATTGATTTCTTAGGACTTACTTCGCTAAATTTGTGTTTTCCAAATCTTTTTCCTATAAGATATGCAAATATGTCAGTTCCCCAAGCTGCTATTATTGCATACCATATAAGTATCCTTCCATTATCTATACCTCGTAATAATGTTATAAAAACTATACATCCAATAACATATGCCATACCAAAAAACGTATATGCTATATCCTTAAAATTTATTTTCATGTTTGTAACTATAACATGTAAAAACAATATTAACATTATAGTTGGAATCAATAATACTAATACACTCCTCGAAAGTTGTTCTGGTAAACTCTCTGGAATTATATGAACTACTGCAATAGAAACACATGCTAAGTACCCTAGCCATTTTACTGGCTTTGCTTCTTTTGATATCGCATTAAAATATTCTTGCATTCCTAGCATTGCAACAAATGCCAAAAATACGTCTACTACATATTTATTTCCAAATGTCAATATTATTACAACTAATGGAAATCCTAATAATGCTGATGTTACTCTTTTTATATCCATAACTTCTCCTTCTTTTTCACTTTACTTTTTATTATATACACTTTTAGCTTGCCCCAAATTTTCTTGTTCTTTTTTGATATTCCATTATTGCATCATCTAAATCTTGTTCTGTAAAATCTGGCCAATTCTTCTCTATAAATAATAGCTCTGAATAGGCAACTTGCCATGATAAGAAATTGCTCAAACGTATTTCTCCACTTGTTCTTATAACCAAATCTGGGTCTGGCTGGTCAGCTGTATATAAATTGTCTGAAATCATTTTTTCATTTATGTCGTCAATCTTTATTTGATTGTTTTGGGCTTGTTCTGCAATTCTCTTAACTGCCCTTATAATTTCATCTCTTCCTCCATAATTTAAAGCTATATTAAAGGTAACTCCTGTATTATTTTTGGTTCTTTTCATACAATTTTCTATACTTTTTTGCATTCCTTGCGAAAGTGCAGTTATATCTCCAAGTATGTTTACTTTAATATTTTCTGAATCAGCTCTTTTGCTATAATCATCTAAATAACTTTGTAATAGCATCATAAGAGCTTTAACTTCCTCTTCGGTCCTTTTCCAGTTTTCAGTTGAAAAAGCATATACCGTTATATATTCCAAACCAATTTTATTTGCATATCTTACTATTTTTTCTAATGTTTTTGCTCCTGCTTTGTGTCCAAAACTTGCTGGTTTTCCTTGAGCTCTTGCCCATCTTCTATTTCCATCCATTATTATTGCTATGTGTCTTGGCATATTTTCTTTATTAAATTCCATTATCTTTCTCCTTTGGCATCAAAATATAATTGCATAATAATTATTCTATTACTTATATATTCATAATTTCATTTTCTTTATTTGCAAGTATTTTATCAATTTCTTCTATATTTTTATCTGTTATTTTTTGAATTTCTGTTTCAGCCATCTTTAACTCATCTTCTGTTATCTCACTATTTTTTTGTTTAGATTTTGCTTCATCTATTCCATCTCTTCTAATTGCTCTTATTGATACTTTAGCTTCTTCTGCTATTTTCTTTATATCTTTTACTATTTCTTTTCTTCTCTCTTCATTTAATTCTGGGAAAGCTAGTCTTATTACTTTTCCATCATTATTTGGGTTAATTCCTATGTCTGATGCTAATATTGCTTTTTCTATATCCTTTAATACACTCATATCCCATGGTTGAATTACTATTAATCTAGCTTCAGGTACTGATATACCTGCCATTTGATTAATCGGTGTTGGTGTTCCATAATAATCTACTTTCACTTTATTCAATATAGCCGGATTTGCTCTACCTGCCCTTATTTCAGACAATTTTTCTTGATACGCTCCTATTGATTTTTCCATTCTTTCTTTTAAATTTGTATAATCCATAATCTATTCATTTCCTTCCTTTTTATTTATTTCTCTACTTAAGATACTATTGTTCCAATTTTTTCTCCTTTTACAGCCCTTACTATATTTTCTGGATCTGCTATTCCAAATACTAATAATGGAATATCGTTATCTCGGCACATAGCTGTTGCAGTTGAATCCATTACTTTTAAATCTTTATTTAATACATCTAAATAAGATATTTCTTCAAATCTTATTGCATCTTTTTGAATTTTAGGATCTGCTGAATATACTGCATCTATTGCCTTTCCTAATAATATAATATCTGCCTTTATCTCTGTTGCCCTTAACACTGCTGCTGTATCTGTTGTAAAATAAGGATGACCTGTTCCGCATGCAAATATTACTACTCTTCCTCTATTTAAATGTTTTTCCGCTTTTCTTTGTATAAATGGCTCTGCTATTTCTCTCATTTCTATTGCTGTTTGTACTCTTGAATGTATGCCTCTTTCTTCTAAAGCATCTTGTAATGCTAACCCGTTCATCGCTGTTGCAAGCATACCCATGTAATCTGCTGTTGTTCTTTCCATCTGATGTCCTTGTCTCCCCCTCCAGAAGTTTCCTCCACCTACTACTATTGCAACCTGTACTCCCATGTCAACTACCTCTTTTATTTTGTCACAAATTTTTCCTATCACTTCTGCATTTACACCTGTCTTTTGCTCTCCTGCTAGAGCTTCCCCGCTTAGTTTTAAAAGTACTCTTTTATACTTTGGTTCTGACATCTGTATCAATCCTTTCTTTAGAACAATTATATGTTCTTTATCATTGTTGTTATTCTATCATACTTTTATTAAATTGAGTAGTATTTTATGAAAATTTTCTTATTTTCCTAATTAATAAAAAAGTATCAACATTTTCTGTTGGTACCTTTTTCATAACACTTATTTCTAATATTCAATTTTATATCTCTAAAATCCTCTTTGCTCTATCGACATCATCTTGATTTGCATCTCGTACACCTTCTAATGGGTATTCTAATCCAAGCTTTTTCCATTTATATTTTCCCATACTATGATATGGCAAAATTTGTACTTTTTCTACTGTCTTTAATGTTGAAAGAAAATCTTTTAGTTTTAGTAAATCGTCTTCAGCATCTGTATAACCTGGCACTAAAACTTGTCTTATCCACATTTTGATATTATTATCACTTAAATATCTTGCAAATTCCAATTCTTTTTTATTAGAAAAGCCCACAAGCTCTTTGCACTTCTCTTCATCAATATGTTTAATATCTAATAACACTAAATCCGTATATTTTAAAACCTCTTTTACTCCATCAGTTAGGATTACCATTCCAGAAGTATCAATACAGGTAGAAATACCATCTTGTTTTAACCTTTTAAATAGTTCTAAAACAAAATTATGTTGTAATAATGGTTCTCCACCTGTCACTGTTACTCCTCCACCTGATGGAATTATATAATTTTTATATCTATTAATTTTTTCTATGATTTCATCTATTGATTTATATTGTCCACCATTTATATCCCATGTATCTCTATTATGGCAATACTTACATTGCAAGTGACATCCTTGTAGAAATAATACAAATCTTATACCAGGTCCATCAACAGTTCCAAAACTCTCTGTTGAATGAACCTTTGCATAATATTTTAAATCTTTTTCCATCTTCTCTTCTTTCTTTTTAAATTCTTTCATGAATTGTTCTATTAATAACATCCAACTGTTGTTCTCTTGTCAATTTTGTAAAGTGTACAGCATATCCTGAAACTCTGATTGTAAGTTGAGGATATTTTTCTGGATGTTCCATTGCATCTTCAAGTAAAGCTCTATCAAATACATTTACATTAATGTGATGTCCTGTTTGTGCAAAATATCCATCTAACATACTTACTAAATTATTTATTTTTGTTTTTTCGTCTTGCCCTAATGTTCCTGGAGTAATTGCAAATGTATAAGAAATTCCATCTTCTGAATCTTCAAATGGCAATTTTGCGATTGAATTCATTACTGCTAATGCTCCATTAACATCTCTTCCATGCAATGGGTTTGCTCCAGGTCCAAATGGTGCTCCAGCACGTCTTCCATCTGGTGTATTTCCCGTTGCTTTTCCATATACTACATTTGATGTTATTGTTAATATTGATAATGTGTGCTTTGAATCTCTATATGTTGGATGTTTCTTTAATTTATTTAAAAATCTTCTAACTACTTCGACTGCTATTGTGTCAACTCTATCATCATCATTACCAAATTGAGGATATTCTCCTTCTACTTGATAGTCTACTGCTAACCCAGTTTCATCTCTAATTACTTTTACTTTTGCATATTTGATTGCAGAAAGTGAGTCTGCAACTACTGATAACCCAGCAACCCCACATGCCATTGTTCTTATTATATCTTTGTCATGTAAAGCCATTTCTATTGCTTCATATGAATATTTATCATGCATATAATGTATTGCATTTAATGCTTTTATATATATTTTTGCAACATATTCCATCATTTGGTCAAATTTTTCTATTACTTCATCATAGTTTAAGTATTCTGATGTTATTGGTGCAAATTTTGGTGTTACTTGTTTACCACTCTTTTCATCTCGACCACCATTTATTGCGTATAATAATGTTTTTGCTAAGTTTGCTCTTGCTCCAAAGAATTGCATTTGTTTTCCTATTTTCATAGGTGATACACAACATGCTATTCCATAGTCGTCTCCAAGTGTTGCTCTCATAACATCATCATTTTCATATTGAATTGATGATGTTTTTATTGATAATTTTGCTGTATATCTCTTGAAACCTTCTGGCAATCTTGTTGACCATAATACAGTAAGATTTGGTTCAGGAGCTGGTCCTAAATTTTCTAATGTGTGTAATACTCTAAATGAATTCTTAGTAACTAATGTTCTACCATCTATTCCCATTCCACCAATACTTTCTGTTACCCATACTGGATCTCCACTGAATAATTCATTGTATTCTGGTGTTCTTAAAAATCTAACTAATCTTAGTTTCATTACAAAATGATCCATTAATTCTTGTGCTTGTTCTTCTGTTAATGTTCCATTTTTTAAATCTCTTTCTATATATATATCTAAAAATGTTGATGTTCTACCAATACTCATTGCTGCACCATTTTGGTCTTTTACAGATCCTAAATATCCAAAATATAACCATTGTATTGCTTCTTTTGCATTTTCAGCTGGCCTTGATATATCAAATCCGTATTTTTCTGCCATTACTTTTAATTGGTTAAGAGCTTTAATTTGCTCGGAAATTTCTTCTCTTTCTCTTATTACTTTTTCTGTAAAATCATCTACATTTAATATTTCAAGTTCTTCCTTTTTCTCTGCAATTAATTCATCTACACCATATAATGCAACTCTTCTGTAATCTCCTATAATTCTTCCTCTTCCATATCCATCTGGAAGTCCTGTAATTAGGTGTGAACTTCTTGCTGCTCTTATGTCTGGTGTATATACATCAAATACTCCATCATTATGTGTTTTTCTTGCTGTATGGAAAATTATATCTGTTTCTGGATCAACTTCTCTTCCATATGCTTCACATGATTTTTCTACTATTCTGATTCCTCCAAATGGCATTATTGCTCTTTTTAGTGGTGCATCTGTTTGTAGTCCCACTATTTCTTCTAAATTTTTGTCTATATATCCTGCTTCATGTGCTGATACCGTTGATATTGTTTTTGTATCAATATCTAGTACTCCACCTTGTGCATCATGTTCTTTTTTATATAAATCTAAAACCTCATCCCATAATTTTCTTGTCTTATCTGTTGTCCCTGCTAAAAAACTTGAATCTCCTGTGTATGGTGTATAATTTTTTTGTATAAAGTTTCTTACATCTATTTGCCTTATCCATTCGCCTTTCTCAAACCCTTTCCATTGTTCAAAATCCATATAAATCACGTTCCTTCCATTAATATTTAGTTTTTTATCAGCTTTTTTTACTTATAAGCATTTTGCTTTTATTATTATCTTTTTGCTTAACTTTTATTCTTTGGTATTATATTTTTTTTATCTTGTTTTGTCAATAAATTTTTGTTCATATACAAAATAAAATATATCCACTAAAATAGACCACAAGTTAACTTGATTTTTTTTGAACTAATGTATATAATGTACAAAAAGTTGAGCCAAAAAAACAAGAAAAATTTTCAATTTTCTTTCCCACTATCTCAAAAAATTGGTCTCAGAAAGGAAATAATGATATGGATAAAATAACTAATAAAATAGCAGAAGAATTAAATGTAAAATCTACACAAGTAGAAAATGCAATCAAATTAATAGATGAAGGAAACACAATTCCATTTATTGCACGTTACAGAAAAGAAGCAACAGGTGGATTAAGTGATGAAATTTTAAGAAATTTAGGTGAAAGATTAAATTATTTAAGAAACCTTGAAACACGCAAAGAGGAAATTATTAAATCTATTAGTGAACAAGGAAAATTAACAGACGAACTTACAGTTGCTATAGCATCTGCTGAAACACTTGCAGAGGTAGAAGATTTATATAGACCTTTCAAGCAAAAGAAAAAAACAAGAGCAACAGTAGCAAAAGCTAAAGGATTAGAACCATTAGCTGATATAATTTTAGCTCAAAAAGAAGAAACACCTATTGAACAATTAGCTAAACAATATATAAATATTGATTCTTTATCAGATGAAGACAAAGCAAACAAAGATAAAGTAGTTGCTTCTGTAGATAATGCAATTCAAGGAGCTTTAGATATTATTGCAGAAAATATCTCTGATAATGCCAAATATAGAAAATACATAAAAAAAGTATGCTACCGCGAAAGTACTATTACTACAAAAGCCTCTAAACCTGACGAAAAATCCAATTATGAAATGTATTATGATTTTTCAGAATTGGTTCATAAACTTCCAAGTCATAGAATTTTAGCAATTAACAGAGGAGAAAAAGAAGACTTTTTAAAAGTTTCTATAGATAAGCCTGAAAGTAAAATTTTATATTATATGCAAAAAGATATTATTCAAGGTAAAACCCAATTTACAGAAATGCTAGAAAACACTATCTTAGATTCATATAAAAGACTAATAGAACCATCTATAGAAAGAGAAATCCGCTCAGACTTGACAGAAAAGGCAGAAGAAAAAGCCATTAAAGTCTTTGGGCAAAATGCAAGACAATTATTGCTTGGAGCACCTATAAAGGGAAAAACTGTTATGGGCTTTGATCCTGCATATAGAACTGGTTGTAAAATTGCTGTAATTAGCGAAACCGGTAAAGTTTTAGATACTTCAACTGTATACCCAACAGCTCCTCAAAATGATGTAGAAAATGCTAAAAAGACTTTATTAGATTTAATCGAAAAACATCATATAGATATAATAGCTATTGGAAATGGAACTGCGTCAAGAGAATCTGAAATGTTTGTGTCAGATATGATTAAAGAAGTAAAACATGATATTTGTTACGTTATTGTTAGCGAAGCAGGTGCTTCTGTATATTCTGCTTCAAAACTTGCTACAGAAGAATACCCAGATATAAATGTATCGATAAGAGGTGCAATATCGATTGCCCGTAGACTTCAGGATCCTCTTGCTGAGCTTGTAAAAATAGACCCTAAAGCTATAGGAGTCGGTCAATATCAACATGATGTAAATCAAAAAAGATTATCTGAGAGTCTAACAGGTGTTGTAGAAGACAGTGTTAATAAAGTTGGTGTTGATGTAAACACAGCTACACCTTCTCTTTTATCATATGTTGCAGGTATTAATAACACTATTGCCAAAAACATAGTAAAATATAGAGATGAAAACGGAAAGTTAAAAGAAAGAAAAGAACTTTTAAAAGTCCCAAAATTAGGCAAAGTTGCTTTTGAACAATGTGCTGGATTTATTAGAATTCCTGACGGAACAAATCCGTTAGAAAATACAGCAGTCCATCCTGAAAGCTATGAACCAACTGAAAAACTTTTAGAAAAACTTGGCTTTAGTACTAACGATTTAAAAAATAAAAATGACTTAAACTCTCTTCGTGAAAAATTAAAAACAGTTGATATTAATAGTCTTTCAGAAGAGCTTAGTATTGGTGAAATGACTTTGTCAGATATTATAACAGAACTTTCTAAACCAGGTCGTGACCCTAGAGAAGATATGCCTAAACCAGTTCTTCGTAGTGATGTTTTAAAGTTTGAAGATTTAACAGAAGGAATGGTTCTTACTGGAACTGTTCGTAATGTTATTGATTTCGGAGCTTTTGTAGATATCGGTGTTAAATATGATGGACTTGTACATATTTCAGAAATGAGTGATTCTTATATTAAAAACCCTTCTGATTTGGTTTCTGTTGGGGATATTGTAAAAGTCAAAGTTATTAAAATTGACTCTGAACGCAAAAAAGTTGGACTAAGCATGAAGATATAAAAAATTTACAAATAAAAATACTATTAAAAAACATTACAAATTTTGGATAAGCTAAACTTTCGAAGAAATTATAATAAAAAACGATGAGCCTCTTTCAATTGGAAATCGAACATCCCTCATCGTTTTTTTAATAATTTCTAACTTCAAGTTTAGATACACAAAATTTTTCATTAATTTTAATAGTATTTTTATTTGTAATTCTTTTTAATATTTTTCTTGTATCTCCTTTATTTTATCAAACTCATTATTTAATATGTCAAGAAAAACTTCTGCAATTTGCGGATCAAATTGAGTTCCTTCACATTTTCTTATTTCATCTTTTACATGTTCAATATCAATCGGTCCTCTATAACTCCTTCTACTTGTCATTGCATCAAAAGTGTCTGCAACCGCTGCAATTCTTGCCAAATATGGTATTTCTTCGCCTTTTAATCTTGCTGGATAACCATTTCCATCATATCTTTCGTGATGATGTTTTACAATCGGTATAATATCTTTAAAAATTACTGCTGAGCTTAAAATATGTGCTCCTATTGATGGGTGGTTTTTTATTTCTGAATATTCATCATCTGTAAGTTTATCTGGTTTTAATAATATATTATCTGGAATTCCTATCTTTCCAATATCATGGAATAACCCACCTATTCTCAATGTTTTAAGTTGTTCTTCTGTCAATCCTAATTTTTGACCAATTAATACAGAATATTCTGCAACTCTATCTGAATGGCCTCTTGTATATGTATCTTTTGCTTCTACTGTGTATCTTAAAGTCTGTACAATATCTAAATATGCCTGTTCTAATTTTTCTTTTGAATCAGCTAATTCATCATTTATTTTCTTTATCTCATCCATTTGCTTTACTGATTTTAATCCAGACTCAATTAATAAAAGTAGTTGATCAAATTTGTCACTCTTTTCGCAATATCCTTGTATATCTAATCTTTTTATTGTTTCCAAAGGAGGAGCTAAATCTTTATGTCCTGTCAATAATAAAATATATAACTCTTTATTAAATTTTCTAATTTCTTCCACTACTTCATCACCATGTAATGGTGTCATCATGAAATCCAACAACATTAAATCAAAATGTTCCTGCCTAACTGTCTCAATCGCTTTAACAGGATCTGTTATACCTACAAATTCATAATTTGAATTTTCTAGAAGCACCCTTAATGAATCTAATATTCCGTTTTCATCATCTACACCAATTACTTTATATTTTCTTTCTCCATTTAATTGATTCTGAAGTGCTTTTCTCATTTTATTATCACCCTCTAATCCTCATTAATTTTCATATTTATTATTTATTGTAAATTATATTAGTTTACACTTTAAAAATCAAGTTTTTTTATAAAATTTATTTTATTAAAATTAATATATTTTAATTAATATAAATTTTATCATTCAATTAATCATATATACTATGTTTAAATAGACTTTATCTTTTCATTTTTATTACAAATATATTTCTTTTATGTTACATTTTATGTTTTTGTTTGATTTTTCTATATTGTCTTGATATACTAATTTTAAATGGAGGATATAATGGAAGAATTGCAATCTAATAATGATGTAAAAAATACTGTAACAGACATTATTGAATATAAAGAGGTTGAAGAACCTTGTGTAGCATTAACTATAATTGGTGAAAATCGTCTTACTAATGCTGAGGTTTTTGTTAAACGTGGTTTTAAATTTTCAATCAAAACATTTTTTTCTACTTTTGTTCTTACAATTCTGAATATGTTTATTTAAAAGATAGTTTTAATTTTCTGTACTTAAACTATCTTTTTTTATTTGACAATTATTTTTATAAATTGTAGTCTATTTGGATACACTACTCTCGAGAAGTTTACTGCTATACTTAACTATATCAACAATAAGGGAGTGATTTTTATGTCTTTATCTGATGCAATACGAGATAGAATTAAATTTTATCAAGATAAAAAAGATATGAGTCTTTGGGGATTATTTAAGTCATCAGGCGTACCTATGTCAACTTTAGCAGCTTTTATGAATGGAAGAACAGAATTATTAAAACTAGATACTTTGCTTCATATATGCGAAGGTTTTGGTATAACTATTACAGAATTCTTTGAAAATGATATATTTAAAGAAGTTGAACAAGATTAATTTTAAAAGGGGCTGTAAAGCCCCTTTAATTCGTTTCTTATTTTGATTTTTTTATAGGAATAATTATATTAAAAGTCGTCCCTTTTCCATTCTCTGTCTCATAAGTAATATCTCCTCCAAAATGAGCCTTAATGTTTGAATAAGACATATATAATCCAAGACCAGTTCCATTTTTTCCTTTAGTTGTAATCATTTCTTTAAACAACTTATCTTGTACCTCTTTTGGAAGTCCTCCAGCAAAATCAGTTATAGAAAATATAACATCATTTCCTTTTTTAGTAATCTCAAGTTCTATGTTTTGATCATGTTTGCCATCATAAGCTTGTATCGCATTTGAGATTATATTATTTACGACCTGCACTAAACTATTAACATCCCCTTTTAGTGTCTGGTTTTCGTCTATTTTCATTAAAACATTCATATATATGTAAGCATTTTTTAATTCATGTTTCATTAATATGTTTACTCTTTTTATAAGTTCTCCAACTGTAAAAGAATCGTCTTCATTGTTTACAAGAGCTACAGCTTGTCCTTTTACAGTTGTTATAATATCTGACATATATTCCAAATGTGCTCTTATTTTAGGAATCCATTCCTCCATATCTTTTGCAATATCATGATGGTCCTGTGAATTTACTAATGGGTCATCTATAGATTCTTCATATTCATGTATTAAATTTTCAAGTCCTTGTACTGCACCTGCGATTGACATTATTGGTGTTTTCAAATTATGTGCAATTCCTCCTATTAATTGTCCTAATCCTGCTAAACGCTCTCTTTCCATCAATATCTCTTGGTTATTTTTGATAGTTTGCATATCTTCTTTATGTTGTGTTATATCTTTGAACAAAAACAGTGTTCCCAATGAGCTATTTTCTGAATTTATTGGTGTAATTTCAATTTTAAAGTATTTTTTTATTTCTGAAAAGTGCTGCTCAAATGATATTGTTTCATTTGTTGTATTTGCTTTTTGAATTGATCTTTCTATTTTAGAAATAGTTGATTTATTTATTTCTCTATCTTCTAAAAAATCTATAAAATTGTTGCTTCTCAATGTCTCAGCTTTTAGTTGAAATGTATTTAAAAATGTCTGATTAAAGTCTATTATTGCATTATCATCACTCAAAACCACATAGCCATCCGATATTCTATCAACTATTTTTTGCAATGCTATTGGTGCCAACTTGAATAAATCAAATTTAAATATTCCAATAGTAAAACAAATTATAGTCACAGAAAATGCAATCGGAGTTGCATATATTGACACACTTATACTACCTATACTTCCAAGCATATTAACCACTATTGGAGCTAGTGACCCAACAATTAGTAGTACAGCTTGTTTTGAAAAAAAGCCTGAATTTTTTATAGAATATCTCAATAGTTTTATCAAAGATATAGCCAAAAGTAAATACGTATAATAAGTATGCACATAAAACCATGGCCCGTATGCTGTCGATAAACTCATTGAATATTCTTTGTAAAACAAATGATGTAAATCATTTGTCCAAAGTAAAATCAAAGATGTTATTGGTATAATCATTAACAGCAAATTTTCTTTTTTAAATATCATCTTCCCATTTTCAAATATAGATGTCATAATATAAAAAGCAACTGGTAAAAAACATATACTTATATAATACAAATCAAAAAAATATTTTAAATTAATATTATATTTATTTAAAAATATAATTTGTAATATCATACAAACTAGCCAAAACAATATTAAACCAAAAATTAATATAAATATCTTAGACAAATCTTTTTTTTCTTTAGGCTTTATAAGCTTTTTTAAAAATATTACTAATATAGCTGATACAAAAACAAGTATCCAAAAAACTATTGAATCTGTTGTTGACATGTTATTATATCTCCCCTCTTATCAATTTAATAAATCTAATTAAATATTCTCTTGAAATTACAGGCCAATCAAATCCGCATTTTTGGAGATATTTAATTGTAAACTCTGAGTTTAAAACTATATCACTATTATAATTTAAATGATAATTATTATCAAGGTCACTCGCTATATTTTCAAAATTTATTTTCTTTTTTTCGTCTTGTAAAATGTCTAATACCTTTTCCTTAAATTCTATCTCATTAACAACCTTCATTTCATATTCAAAATTCTTAATAATCTTAAAATAGCTCTCTAAAGTTATATAATTATGATTATATACATGAAAAATTCTATTTTGATTTGAAATATTAGTCACAATCTTATAGATAGCTTGTGCCGCTATATCTACAGGAGTAAATTCAAGAACACTATCTAATAGATAATCAGGAATCATTCCTAATTTCATAAAATCTGCTATTTTAGTCATAAATGCATTTTCCTTTACATTTTCTTGAAAAATCCCATCACTTAATCTTGGCATTAAATTTCCTAATCTCAAAATATATGCATCCACATTATGAGCTATCGCGTCAAGTACAATAGTTTCTGCTTCAAATTTAGTATATGTATATACATTGTCAAGGTACTGTCCTATATATAAAGAATTTTCATAAAATTCCACTTTATCCTCTTTAGAATTATAACTTGGGTTTATTTTTTTCCCTGAAACCCCAGTTGTTGAAATATGATAAAGTTTCTTGTTAAATTTTCTGCAGAATTCAACTATATAATTTACACTTTTTACGTTTGTATTGTAAAAATTATCATATAATCCGAAATGAGCCACATTAGCAGCACTATTTATTACTACATCAACATTATTAATGATTTCTAATAACTCTTCATCCTGTAGTCCAAAATTTGTTTTGCATATATCACCTTGAACAATAATAATTCTATTATTTATTAAATCTGTATATCTGTCTCCAAAGTAATAATTCAACTTTTGAATTAATTTCCTACTTGTTGATAGCCCTGGCTCTTTTCTTATTATGCAATAAACTTTTCCTTTCTCTTCTTTTATGAATTCTTCTAAAATATGTATTCCCAAATATCCTGTTGCTCCTGTAAGCAAAATGTTTCTCGGATGATATTCTTTTACTTCTGATTCCACTAAAATTTGTTCCAATACTTTCAAAGAGCTATCTGGCAATTCTTCAATTTTATTATGTGCAAAATCTCCATTGTCAGAGTTTATTTTCTCTTCAATCTCACAAACTGTCGAGAATTTAAATATATCTGAATAAGAAATTTTATTTGTAATTTCTAACAATTCAATGTTTAATTTCATTGCCAATAGAGAGTCTCCTCCGAGTTCAAAAAAATCATCATTTATTCCAATAGGTTTTGTATTTAAAACATCTTCAAATATTTTAATCAATTTCTTTTGAAGCTTTGTTTTTGGAGCAACATACTCTTCATTACGTATATTTGTCAAATTTTTAGGCAATGACAATTTTTTTCTATCAACTTTTCCATTAGGAGTATATGGGAATTCATCTAATGGAATATAATAAGATGGAATCATATAACGTGGCAAACTTTTGGCCAAATAATTTCTTACATCATTTATAGGAATTCTCTTATTAGCTACAAAATATGCCGAAATAAATTCTCTATTATCTATACTTTGTTTTACTACAATAGCTTTTTCAATATTAGGATATTTAGATATCAACGTTTCTATTTCTCCAAGCTCTATTCTAAGTCCCCTTATTTTTATTTGATTATCACATCTTCCTAAACATATAATATCGCCATTTTCCAAATATTTTCCTAAATCGCCACTCTTATACATCAACGTATCCTGAATATATGGGTTTTTTATAAAACTCTTCTCTGTTAATTCAGTATTATTAAGATATCCCGCTGCAAGTCCATCTCCAGCAATATAAATTTCACCAACTACCCCTATAGGAACTGGCTTTAGACTTTTATCTAAAATATACATTTGATCATTATAAAATGGTTTTCCTATAGTAACAAAATCATCCTTTATTTCTGTTAATGTACAATAGTATGTCTCTGTTGGTCCATACCCATCATATATAACCATATTTCCAAAACTTTTTAATTTTTTTACTAATGTTATAGGCACTTGTTCCCCTGTCAAGGTTAAATATTCTAATTTCTTTAAACTTGGAATACTTTCAACATTGTTTACAAACATTTGCATCACAGATGGTGTTGCTTGAGTTGCTGTTACATTGTTTTTTACCATCAATTCATTTAGTAATTGAGGCGTTGTTTGCTCATTTTCATTTGCTATTACAACTGTTACTCCTCTTTGTAATGGAATTATAGCCTCATATGAAAATATATCAAAACTTACAGTTGAAATTGATACTATAGTTTGGTGTTCTGGTTTTTTCAAATATCCTACATAATCGTTACAATAGTGTGCAAAATTCACAAGAGTTCTCTGTCTTTGCATTACACCCTTAGGTTTACCTGTTGAACCTGATGTAAAAATAATGTATAGTAAATCAGATAAATTATTTATATTTTTTATATTAGTATTAGGCAATGAATATATATCACTATTATCTAGGTCTATTATTACTTTATTTTTATAGTTAATTGTGTTTTCCACCTTTTTACTTGTTAGCAAAATACAAGCTGAAGAGGATTCAAGCATATAATTAACTCTGTCTTCAGGAAAACTTGGATCTATTGGAATATAAGTTCCTCCTGCTTTCATAACTCCAAGTATTGCAATAATCATTTCTAATGATCTTTTTACCATAATTCCAATCGTATCTTCCCTATTAATATTTTTTACATTTCTCAAGAAATATGCTAAACTATTAGCCTTTTCATTCAATTCTTTATATGTTAACTTTTCATCTCCAAATATAACAGCTATTTTATTTGGTGTTTTGATAACTTGCTCCTCAAATAATTCAGACATTGTTTTATTTTGAGGATAATCTACCTTTGTATCATTAAATTCATATAAAATTTTATTCTTTTCTTTTTCAGAGATAACTTCAATATCTTTTATCTTTATATCTATATCATTCATAATACAATCAATAGTATTCATATAATGTTCAAACATTCTTTCAATAGTTCGTTTTTTAAATAAATCTGTACGATATTCAATATTAATAACATGTGTTTTTGGTTTTACCTCAAATGATAGATTAAATTTTGAAATTCCATCATTTATTTCTACTATCTTTGTTTCTTTATCATTAAGATTAATGATATTCTCTTCTTTATTTTGATAAGTAAACATTACATCAAACAGTGGATTCCTTGAATTATCCATGGTTATTCCAAGTTTTTTTACTAATTCATCAAATGGATATGGTTGATATGATAAATCATCCAATATCTGTTCTTTTATTTCGTTTAAAAACTCTTTAAATGTCTTCTCAGGTTGTATATTGGCTTTTGTTACAATGTTATTTACAAACATTCCAATCATTCTCTTCATTTCATTTCTGTTTCTGTTTGCCATAGGACTACCTAAAGTAATCTCTTCTTGACCTGTATATTTATAAAGGAGTATATAAAAAGCTGATATAAATAGCATATATGGAGAAACACCTATTTTCTTTGCATATCTTGTTATTCTTCTAAATTTATGTTCATCAATTATATTAGTTATTTTATTACCATTATAACTCCTATTTGCAGGCATTTTATAATCATATGGCAAATTTAATTGTGATAATTCTGAATCTTTAAATTTATTTATCCAATAATTCTCTATTCTTTTAGCTTCTTCACTTTTATTCACATTATTTTCCCAAACAGAATAATCTTTGTATTGAATTGGAATTCTTTTTAAATTATCTCCATTATATAGTCTTTCAAATTCTATTATAAAATTATTTAAAGATGTTCCATCCATTACAATATGATGTGTTTCCATCAATACTAATGTTTTTTTATTATCTATATAATGTATTTCAACTCTAATTAATGGTGCTTTTTCTAAGCTAAACGGTCTTTTAAACTTTTCTTCTATTTCTTTAATTTCATTTTCTTTATTATAGAAAACAGGAATATCTATATGTATATCGTCATGTATTTTTTGCATTACTGTATCATTTTCTAATACAAATGATGTTCTTAATATTGTATGTCTCTCTATTATTTTTTCAACAACTTTCTTTACTTTATCATAATCTAATATTTCATCCACAAGTATTCCACCAGGCATATTATATACAGTATTGTCTTCACCTATCATTTTGCAATTATAATATATCCTCCTTTGAGCAGATGATAGTGGATAAAATTCTTGGATAGGTGCTTTTTCGATTTTTATTTTTGACATATCTTTAGTTGGAACTAAGTTAATATAATCTGATATATCTCGTATTCTGTAATTTGATAATATATCTTTTATATTTATTTGTACATTAAATTTAGATAATATTTTTGTTGATAAAGTTATGGCTGTTAATGAGTCTCCACCAAGGTTTAGTAAAGTATCATTAATACTTATATTATATATATGCAACATTTTACTTATTATTTTAACCAATTCTCTATCAATTTCATTTCTTGGTGCAACAATATTATTCTCTGTTTCGTCAACTTTAAGATTCGGCAACATTTTTCTATCTATTTTTCCATTTGGGGTCTGTGGTAATTTGTCTAATTTTATAAAATATTGTGGAACCATGTATTGAGGTAATTCTTCTGTCAATTCTTCTCTTAATTCATTATTTATAGTTTCAACATCTTCGTTTGAAGAAGTATAATAAGCAATTAAAGCATCATGTCCGCTATTTAAAGTCTTCTTTACAACAACTGTTTGTTTAATATGACAATTATTTTCTATAATTTTTTCTATTTCCCCTAGTTCTACTCTAAATCCACGTATTTTAACTTGAAAATCAGTTCTTCCCAAATGTATTATTTCACCTTTATCAGTATAATAAGCTAAATCATTTGTATTATAAATTATGTCATTTTCTTTAAAATAATTAGAAATAAATTTCTCCGCATTTAGCTCATCTCTCTTCAGATATCCATTAGATACACCAGTTCCCCCTATATATAATTCACCTGGAACATTTGTTGGTAACAACTTGTGGTTTTTATTTAAAATATAACATTGTGTATTTGCAATCGGTTTTCCTATTGTTATTATTGTCTCTTTTGTCAAATCTTTCACAGTTGACCATATTGTTGTCTCTGTTGGACCATACATATTAAATATATGAGCTTGTGTCACTTTCTGCATTTTTTCTAATAACTTATTTCCTATTGCTTCTCCACCAACTAATATTTCTGTTAGATTTTTAGTAAATTCTAAATTGCATTTATCTTCAAAAATAGTTGAATATCTTGATGGTGTTGTTTGAATCATATTAACTTTATTTTCTATGCATAATTTATTTAATAATGTTGGCATATTTTGTTCCTCTTCATTTGCAATAACTAAAGTCATTCCAGATGTTAAAGAGCACCACATCTCTAGTCCAAATATATCAAAACATATCGTTGTTACAGATATCATAGTTTTATTTGAGTTAAAATCAATTAATTGTTTCATTCCATTTACAAAGTTATTCAAATTTCTATTCGTTACTCTAACACCTTTAGGCTTTCCAGTTGAACCTGATGTATATATCACATAAGCCAATGAACTAGAATTACTTTTTAATTCAACGTTTTTATCATAATTTTGGTATATTTCATTATTTTCTAATCCTATATTAATGGTTACACTGTTATTTAACTCATTCTCTTTAGTCCTATCATTTACTAATACAATCTTTGTCTCACTATCTTCAATCATATATATTATTCTATCTATTGGATATTCTGGATCTATTGGAAGATAAGTTGCGCCACATTTTAATATTGCTATTATCGCAATAATCATCTCTGGAGAACGGTTAACCATTACCGATACAATATTATCTTGTTGTACACCTGCCTCCTTAAGCTTATTAGCAAGTTGATTAGCTCTTTCATTTAATTCACTATATGTTAATTTTATTCCATTACTTACAATAGCAATCTTGTCTGAGTTTTTTATAACTTGTCTCTCAAATGAATTAATAACAGTATTACTTTCATCATAATCCATAGCAGTATTATTAAACTCTACAAGTAATTTTTCCTTTTCTTCAGGTGTAACAATATCAATATCATTTAATTTAATATTCTCATTAGAAATCACTTGAAAGATAATATTTAAAATTCTATCATGAACCTCTTCTATATCTTTTGAAGTATATATACCTGTCTTATAATCATATGCAATATTTAGATTGCCTGTATCATTTATATCATATATATGAATATCCATATTATCAGCACAGCAACCATTAAAAGTCCATTCAGTTCTATAATTTATATTTTCCTCAGTCTGTTTTGCATTTGTTATTTGATATGATAATAAAATATTATATAAATTAGGAATGTTTTTATTCTTTTCCCTCAAATTCTCTAACAATGCTTGATATGAATACTTTTGATGCTTTAGCATACTAATTGAATCAAGTGCAATATTTTTGGCAAACAACTTAAAATCCAATGCTTCATCTAAATTAATTTTAAATGGAATCATATTAATAAACATTCCAGCAGCATTCTTTTCCTTAAAATTAGTTCTATTTAATATTGGTGTTCCTATAACAAATTCACTCAAATTAGAAATTTCACCTATATATATAGCATAAATAGCCATAAAAAAATTATACAAAGAAATTTTATTGGCTTTGCAATATTCCTTTATTTTTGAAACATAATTACTTTCTAATTCATATTGTTTTCTTTCGCCACTAGGATTATTAGTATCTATTTTATCTTTAATACTACCTGGAATTGAAGCAACTTCTGGTAATATTTTAAATTTCTCTTCCCAATACGCCTTATCTTTTTGATATTTTTCACTTTTTATGTAATCTTGCTCAGATTTAATATAGTCTATATATGAATATATAGCCTTTGTTTCGATTTCTTTATTTTGTTTTAGTGCTGAATATGTTTTGATTATTTCATTACAAATGAACGCAAGTGTCCACGCGTCTGAAATCAAATGGTGAATATTGAGCATAAAGGCCCCTTCTCCATTTTTAAACTTAAAGATATAAAATTTAAATAATTCTGAATTTTCTAACTTGAATGGTATTCTAACAATTTTGTTTCTTTCTTTTTCTAATTCTTTTGAATCCTCAACATTAATAATGTCTATCTGTATTTCTTTTCGTTCAGATAGCAGCTGTTTAATTTTCTCGTTTTCTCTCTTTAATTTTAACCAAAAATTATCATGTTTTTGGCACACAATTTGTATTGACTCTTTTAATTTTTCAAAGTCAACTTGTTCATCTATTATTGCTGTCCCACATATATTGTTTATACTACTTCCTTTGTAATATTGTTCTGTTACCCAGATTGATTTCTGAGAGTTCGTTAAATTCCCCATTTTTTAACACCCTTTTTTACTTTATTTCTTTCCAATATATTGCATATAGTCCACGCTACTATATTATAACATTATTTTACAAATTTTGCAAATTTTTGTTTTTTGAATTTTTTCGTTTGTATCCATTTTTGAACTAATTTATGTCAGATATTTCTAGTTTGTCTTATATTGAATTT
>CAKOYQ010000013.1 GCA_934130935.1 uncultured Clostridia bacterium
TTGTAATTCATTTTATGGCACCCTTTCATTCTCATGAACTATTTCCATAAAATTTTATACAATTTCTAAAAGTTTCTTCAATCACATTCGTCATTTCATTTAAAATTTATATTTATCTTTGTAATTTTAAGTAATTATCAAAGGGCAAAAATGGAACCGACCCCGAATTGCCCTTGGGCCAAAACAGAACCGACCCCATTTTAACGTTTGGTCAACATTTTGAAAAAACTCTAATAAGGAAAGGAAAAAATAATGGAAAAGTACCTAAATGAAGCGATAATAGGAAACAAGAATATGTTAGTAACATATTCTGGAAAAGGAGAAATGTTACGATTATCATATCCAAACAGAGATAATAGACAATATTTAAAATATTTTCACACAGGAGTAAAAATAAATGATTCTGATTTAATATATTTACATTCAGATATTAATAACACATACTTACAGTATTATGATACAGATACAAATATATTAAATACAGAAATAACAAATACATATTTTAATTTAAAAGTATTACAAACAGATTTTGTAGTTATTAAAGAAGACGTACTTGTAAAAAAATATACATTTATAAATGAAAGCAATATAGAATTAGATGTAAAATTTTTAATACATTCAGAATTATTATCAGACCAAAATAATTTTGTGAGTGGAATGAAGATAGATACAGGGATGATTCAATATGCTCACGACTTTTCAGTAGCAACATTTGCTAAATCAAATAAATTATTAAGTTACCAGATAAATGATAGTAAAAGCACAATAAATTCAGGAATTATTGGTGGAAAAGATTATATTGGAATGGCTAAAGATTCTAGTATAAGCTATGATATTGGAAAAATACAGCCAGAAGAGAAAAAAGAATTTGAGATATGTATATTTATAGATGAAAATAAAAGAACAATGCAAACAGTTGAAGATGAAATAGAAAGAATAAGAAAAATAGATTTTAAAAAAGAGTATGTAAATGTAAAATCTTATTGGAGAAAATATGTAAAAAGTCATAATGGATTAGGTCTAAAAGAACCAACCAATAGTTATGAGGAAAAAATTCAAAGCATATATAAAAGGACTATTCTATTATTTCCACTATTAACTAATCAAGCAACAGGAGGAATAATAGCTGCTCCAGAAGTTGATGAAGATTTAACACAATGTGGAAGATATGCATATTGCTGGCCAAGAGATGCGGTATTTATAGCAAAGGCTTTAGATATATTAAAAATGACAAAAGAAACAGAAAAGTTTTATAGTAATTTTTGTAGAATGACTCAAAGCAAAAATGGAATGTGGGAACAACGCTTTTATACAGATGGGAAATTAGCACCATGTTGGGGATATCAAATAGATGAAACTGCTAGTGTAGTTTATGGAGTATATTCTCATTATGAATATACTAAAAATGAACAGTTTTTAAAAGTAAATCTTCATATGTGTGAAAAAGCAATAGAGTTTTTGAAAAGATATGTTAGAGATTTATTTGATGAATCAGGGATATATCATGTAAGTTACGATTTGTGGGAAATGCATGAAGGAACACATTTATACTCATTATCAGCAATATTTGCAGCATTTGAAAGTATGGTAAAGATATATAAGGTATTAGGAAAAAATGTTTCTGATTTTGAAAACAATAGATTAAAAGATGAAAAAATAAATAAAAATATAGATGAAATTTCTAAGTTGCAAGTAGAAATAAAAAAATACATTGACGAAAAATTATATGATGAAAATAGAAAGTCTTATATAAGAAACACAAATGATAAGAAAATGGATATAAGTTTGTTAGGTGCAGTGTATCCTTTTAAAGTATTTTTACCAAAAGAAAAGAAAATTTTAAATACAGTTGATAATATAAATTTAACATTAAGAACATATACAGGAGGATATCAAAGATTTGAATATGACCATTACAGAGATGGAGCACCTTGGCCGATTGCGAATTTATGGATGACTTTGTATTATTTGGAGAGTGGCGAAAAGAAAAAAGCCAAAGAAACTTTTGATTTTGTTTTAAAAACTGCTGGAAAGCATAGCTTTTTAGGAGAACAAGTTGATAATAATACATTAAAGCCTAACTGGGTTATTGGATTAGGATGGTCACATGCGATGTTTATTATTGTACTTAAAAAATTTATGAATTAATCGTAAAAATATTGACTAAAAAAATAGATAATGATAATATAAAATTATTAATAAAAATATATTAGGGGGATAAGTAAAAATGAAGAAACAAAAGAAGTTTTTAGTACAATTATTGGCATTTCTTATAATCTTATTGTCAGGAAGCCATGTATTTGCAACAAATTTGGCGGATTATGTAGAGAAAATGAAAGTATCGGAAGACTTTCAAAAGTACTTAGAATTAAGTGATGAAGAAAAATCAAAAGTACTTATGCCAAGGATGTATGACATACCAAAAACTAAATTAGTAGTAACAAATCCATTTAAATTAAGTGAAATGGTTGGAACAACATTAGAAAAAAAATATTCATTAAAAGATATAATTCCAGAAAATATGGTAGTTAAAAATCAACAACAGACAAATTCATGTTGGGCATTTTCAAGTTTAGGAGCATTAGAAAGTACATTAGCACTAAAAGATTACAAAAATGGAAAAAATCCAGTTGTATATGATTTTTCTGAAAGACATATGGAATATGCAACTAGCTATACATTTTCAGATGGTATAAACCCAAAGGGATTTAGCAGAGAAGTAGGAAAAGGTGGTAGTGCATATATATCTATTCCATATCTTACAAATGGAACTGGTGCGATTGAAGAATCTGAAATGAAATTTATAAATAGTGAGGAAAAAACACCTTTAAGTAGTATTGAAAACAAAAATGTAGTTACACAAGTTGATGACACAGTGAATTTTGCATCATATAAAGTTACAGAGGATTTAACTCAGATAAAACAAAAAATGAAAGATCACATACAGAATTATGGAGGTATTGATGCTGGTATCTATGCTGCAATGAAAGATGAAAGTGAATTAAAGAGTACAGATTTAACTCCTTTTGATACAACTTGCTATAATAACATAACAGGAGCTCTTTATTGTGATGATAGTTCTTCTAAATATACAATAAATCATGCAGTATTAATAGTTGGATGGGATGATAATTATAGTAAAGACAATTTTGTTGAAAGTAAAAGACCAAAAAATGATGGAGCATGGATTATAAGAAATTCTTGGGGAACTGAACAACTTAAATTTACATTAAAAGAGATGAAAGAAATAGTATTTAAAAAATTTCCAGATGAATGCACAAGTAATGGTTGGACAGATGCAACTAAAATTCCTGATGAAAAAGCGAAAGCAAAATTTACTGATAATGGATATACTGTAGAGGATGATATTGCAACTTTAAAAGTCGGAAAAGACGGATTTATGTATATATCATATGAAGATGTTAATATATATAAACAATTAACAGGAATAATTAATGCACAATATGGAGTAACATATGAAAATATATACCAATATGATCAATATGGTGGAGTTGGTTATGTAACATGGAAGAAATCAAAATTATATTTGGCTACAGTGTTTGATAAAAAAACAACAGGATTAGAGTATTTAACACATGTTTCGATAAATGCACCCGAGACATATAATTGTAAAGTATATGTAAATCCAAATGGAACAAGCAAATCGAAGAATGATTTACAACAGGTAAAATTAAAAGATGGAGAGTCAGAAACATTTGATGCAGGATATCATACAATAGAATTTTTAGAACCAGTACAAATAACAGGAAACAACTTCGTTGTGGTTTTAGAAATACAAGGTACTCAGACAGATGAACTGTCAGTAATGATGGAATATAATTGCAAAGAATTTATAGGAGTGGAAAGTGATTTTGATAATGTAACAGTAGAAAATAATAAATGTTTTTTTGCACTAGAAGAGGACAAATGGATAGATTGTTCTAAAAGTTATGAATCATCAGACAAGAAGATTCCAAATCATGACACAACAATAAAAGCATTCACAACATCAAAAGTACTTGAAAGTATAGAAATAACAACACCGCCAACTAAAACATCTTATCTTGTAGGAGATGATTTTGACAAAGCGGGAATGGTTGTAAAAGCAAAATATTCTGATGGGAATTCAGAAGAAATAACAGATTATACAATAACAGATGGAACAAAACTAAAATTAGACCAAAAGAGTGTAACTATATCATATAATGGAAAAACAGTTACACAAGCTATAGAAGTAAAAGAAAATTCAGTAAAAAGTATAGCAATAAAAACAGCCCCAACAAAAACAGAATATTTAGCTGGAGAGGATTTTGATAAGGCTGGAATGGTAATAGAAGCAACATATGATGATGAAACGAAAAAAGAAGCAACAGATTACACAATAAAAGATGGAAAGAATTTAAAAAATGGACAAACATCAGTAACAATCGAATTTGGAGGGAAAACAGTAACACAAGCAATTACAGTAGCAGCTAATCCAGTAGAAAAAATAGAAATTAAAAAAGCACCAAATAAAGTTGATTATGTTGTTGGACAAAATTTTGATACAACAGGAATGATAGTAGAAGCAACATATCAAAGTGGATTAGTAAAACAAGTTGAAGATTATATAGTAAAAGATGGTGAAAGTTTAAAAGAAGGACAAACAACTGTAACTATTCAATATGAAGAAAAAACAGTAACACAAGCAATTACTGTAACAGTAAAAACTGTTACAAGCATAAGTGTAAAAACAATGCCAGCAAAGACTGAATATATTCAAAACAAAGAAGAATTAGACTTAACTGGTGGAGTTATAGAAATTGCATATAATGATAGTTCAAAAGAAGAGATGCAAATGACATCAAAAGAAATAACAGTTAGTGGATTTGACAATAAAGAGATAGGAACAAAAACAATAACATTAACATATAAAGAAAAAACTGCACAATTTAAAGTAGAAGTAAAAGCAGAAGCTAAACCTCAAAATTCTAATTTTGACAAAATGCAAGGAAATATAACTGGAATAAAAGCATATTATTTTAAAGATACAAATAAAGATGATTACACAGTAATATCAGTAAACATTACTGATATAGTAAAAGCTTCTGGAAATGATAAAATGGAATATTATTATTATTTATCATCAAAACCACAAGAAACTGATATAAAAGATTGGATTAAAATATCAAAATTAGATAATACGGATAATAAGTTATCATTTGACATAAATTCAGCAGATATTTCAAACTATGAAGACATTGCAACTGCAGATAATTTATACTTATATATAAAAGAAGTTGCAACATTAAATAATATGCAACAGGAAAAAATAACATCAGCATTAAAACTAGAAACTGGAAATGTAAAAATCGAAGAATATGTTGATGGTAAGAAAATAGGAGACGTAGACCCTAAGGAAGTTACGGAACCAGAACCTGGTAAACCAACAGATAAATCACTAGCTCCAGAGAGAATACCAAATGCTGGAAAAGGCATATTAGGTATTGCATTAATACTAACACTAGGAATTGTTGGAAGAATTGCATATATAAGATATAAAGATATACAGATAAAATAATTGATTTAGAGCCGATTCACAGGAAAAATGGAGTCGGTTCTTTTTTGCTTTTTTTGTCAAAATACTTGAAAAAAGTGCAAAAACAATGTAAAATAGTAAGGAAGCAAAATAGAAAAGAGGCAAGAAAAATGTATTTAATAATAGGATTAGGAAATCCAGATATAGAATATGATAAAACAAGACATAATATGGGATTTAATACAATCAATAAAATTGCACAGCAACATAATATTGAAGTGAACAGAAGCAAATTTGAGGGATTATATGAAAGTACAATAATAGAGGGACAAAAGGTAATATTGTTAAAACCACAAACATATATGAACTCAAGTGGAAACAGTGTAAAAAAATTTGTGGATTTTTATAAAATTCAAAAAGAAAATATTTTAGTAATATATGATGATATGGATATTGAACCAGGAAAAATAAAAATAAGAAAAAAAGGTAGCAATGGTGGACATAATGGAATAAAGTCAATAATACAAATGTTAGGAACAGAAGATTTTCCAAGAATAAGAATAGGAATTGGAAGGCCAGAACATGATGAAAGTAAAATAGATTATGTTATTGGAGCAATACCAGAAGAAGAAATACCTATACTTGAAGAAGGAGTAGAGAAAGCAAAAGAAGCAGTAATAGAAATATTAAAAAATGGTATAGATTTTGCAATGAACAAATTAAACTAGAAAGGCAAAAAAATGATTGAATTAATAGTAGACAAAAAAGAAGATTTAAAAACAATAGCAGCAATAGAAAATGGTAGGCTTGTAGAAATATATGAAGAAAATGAGCAAAGCAAAAAAGCAAGAAATGAAGGGAATATATATTTAGGAATAGTAAGAGATATTGTACCAGGAATGCAGGCTGCATTTATAGATATAGGCACAGATAAAAAAAGCTTTATACATGTAAAAGATGTAGTACCACAAGTTGATGAGAAGATTGAAAAGAAATTTGAAGGCAAAATAAAAGATTTAGTAAAAACAGGGCAAAAGATACTAATACAAGTACAAAAAGATAGTAATGACAAAAAAGGGGCTAGAACATCAACACATATAAAATTGACTGGAAAATATGTTATATTAATGCCAAAAACAAATATAGTAACAATATCGCAAAAAATTGAGAATGAAAAAGAAAAAGAAAGATTAATAAATATATTAAAAAGCAAGCTTCCTGAAAATACAGGAGCGATTATAAGAACTGCTGCTGAAAATAAAACATCACAAGAAATAAACTTAGATTTAGAACAATTAATGAAAAAATGGGAAAAAATAAAATCAAAATATGAACAAGGTGGTAACAATCCACAATTATTATATAAAAGTCCAAGTATAATTGAAAAACTCATATTAGATTTGCCAGAAGATAGAATAGAAAAAATTGAAGTAAATGATCAAAAAGAATATGAAGAAATAAAAGATATTATAGAAGACGCACATGAAAATATAAAATTAGAAGTTCAACAAAATTTACTAGAAAAATATGAACTAGAAAAGCAAATTGAAAAAACAAAACAAAGGAAAATCTGGCTAAATTGTGGAGGGTTTATAACTATAGATCCAACAGAAGCTTTAGTTGCAATAGATGTAAATTCAGGAAAATTTACAGGGAAAAGCACTTTAGAAGAAACAGTATATAAAGTGAATTATGAAGCAACAATCGAAATTGCAAAACAATTAAGATTAAGAGACATTGGTGGTATAATAATAATAGATTATATAGATATGCAAAAACAAGAAAATAAAGACAAAATCGAAAAACTTTTAAGGGAAAGTTTAAAACAAGATAGGGCAAAAACACAAGTAGAAGGATTTACAAATCTAAATTTAATGGAGCTAACAAGAAAGCATATTTGTAGTCATAACAGTTAAAAGAATTATTTTGAACAGATAAACAAGGAGTTTAGATATGTGATTAAATACCACCATATGTTAATTTTTAAGAGATTTTGGACCTAAGAAAGGATGAAATTAAAGTGAAAGTGGGATTTATATCATTAGGATGTAGCAAAAACTTAATAGACACAGAAATAGCTATAGGACATTTTAAAAATAACAAATACGAAATAGAAAATAATCCAGAAAAAGCCGAAATAATTGTAATAAATACATGTGGATTTATAGAATCAGCAAAAGAGGAAGCAATAAATACAATATTAGAAATGGCGGAATATAAAAAGAAAAACTGCAAATATTTAATAGTAATGGGATGCTTGGTTCAAAGATATTATGATGAATTGATAAAAGCTCTTCCAGAAGTTGATTTATTTATAAAAATAGATGAATATGATAGAATGTGGCAAAAAATTGAAAAATTAGTAAATGAAGATATAGTTGAAATTAGTACAACAAATACAAGCAAAAAAATATCGGAAATAAAGCCACTCCCAATGCCAACACATAATGAATTCTTTGAAAGAGTAATAACAACAGGAACAAATTTTGCATATTTAAAAATAGGAGAAGGATGTAGCAATAGATGTACATATTGTGCAATTCCATATATAAGAGGCCCATTTGTAAGTAGACCAAAAGAAGAGATAATAGAAGAGGCAAAAATACTTGCAAATAAAGGAGTTAAAGAAATAATCATAATTGCTCAAGATACAACAAAATATGGTGTAGATATATATGGAGAACCAAAATTAGCAGAATTATTACAACAAATATCAGAAATTCCAGAAATAAAATGGATAAGATTTTTGTATTCATATCCAGAGGGAATAACTGATGAATTAATACAAACAGTAAAAAATAATGAAAAGATTTGTAAATATTTTGATATTCCAATTCAACATATATCAGATACAATATTAAAAAAGATGAATAGAAGAACAAATAAAAAACAAATCGAAAATCTTTTAGAAAAATTGAGAAAAGAAATTCCAGATGTAACTTTGAGGACTAGCTTAATTGTTGGATTTCCAGGAGAAACTCAAAAAGATTTTGAAGAATTAAGCGAATTTGTAAGGATAGCGAAATTTGATAAGTTAGGTGCATTTATGTATTCTAAAGAAGAAGGAACACCAGCAGCTAAATTGCCAGAGCAGATACATGGAAATACTAAAAAATTAAGATATAATAAAATAATGGAAATTCAACAAAAAATTTCAAATGAAAATTTAAAAAATAAAATTGGACAAGAATTCGAAGTTTTAATTGAAGATATATCATTTGATGGAAAATATCTAATAGGTAGAACAAAACAAGATGTTCCAGACATTGATGGAATTGTATATGTAAAAAATCTTGATAAAACAAGCTTGATAAATAAATTTGTAAGAGTACATATAACTGATGTTAAAAATTATGATTTAATTGGAAAAATTATAGAATAATTTAAGATGTGATTTTGGAAGGGAGAAATTTGGATGAAAAATAAAGAAACTGAACAATATACATTTGGAACAGATGAAAAAGAAGTATTGAATAAAATGGATATTGTAGAATCAAGTGTAGGCCAAAAGATACAGGAAAAAAATCAAAGAGAATTAGTAGCAACAAAATATTATTCAGAATTCATAATAAATACAGAAAAAGGCCCCATAACGCTAAATAATGTTTTTATAACAGCAGAGAAAGATCAAAAAGGAAATATGTCTTATCATTTTCGTTGGATTGTAGAAAATAAAGATGGAGAAAAAACGATTGAAGAAAACCTTGTTATAGATGAAAACGGAAAGGTTTATACAACAGGAGAATTAAAGGATTATTTAGGTAATGCAGAAATTGATATAGATGGAATTATGGCTGAAAATGATGACTTAGAAAAAGGTAGAATAAAGGGAATATCAGAAAAAGCAGAGAAAAAGGATATTGAAAAATCTATTAAAGAAAAAAATGATGATAAAAATTCCAAAAAAGAAAAGCCAGAGGAGCAGATAGAAAAGGATTTAGGCGGAGAAGAAGACTTAGAGATAAGCTATTATAGAAAGATTAAAGATAACAATTTAGATGGACAAATGAAAAAAGATTTTAGTGGATACCAAGAAAAAGGAATTGCATATTCTAAAACAAAAAATGCATTTATAATGGTAGGAAAAAAAGATGGTAAATTTCAAATGGTAGATGGTTTTGAACCAGCACGACCTACATTCAGAACTGTAATGAGTATTGATGAAAAAGGTGAAAAAGTAGAAAAGAAAGTTCCTCATGCTCTTATGAAAACAAATAATTCTAAAAAAGAAATGTCTATAACTATTGGACAGTATGGATATATAGAAGCTGGAACAGTAGATAGACTACCATGTAATGAAAGAATAGAAATGCAAGTACGAGAAGAAGGAGAAACACAAAATGACAGGACAAGTCCACAATTAAGAAAAGCAATTAGAGCAGAAGGAACAGAAGCTTTGCATAATTGGGCTCATGGACATGAAGAGGAAAATGAGAACATGAATGCAGGAGATTCAAGAAATGAGGACATAGTTGAGGAAATAGAAAATGAAGGTAAACATATAGATAATGTTAAAGAAAATGAATATATTCCGGGAACTAAAAAAACTTGGGAGCAATTTGCAAATGAATGTGGATATAGAGGAGAAGGTGCAATAGAACATGCACAAGAAGTATTTGAAAATGCAAGAAAGAACGGGAAGAATGATGGAAAATCAAATGATGAATTAGTAAATGATATCGTTGATGAGAAAAACAATGAATTTCACGAATTAAATAAATAAAAAAGGATGAAAAATATGATAGTAGAACAACTAATATTTATAATACTAGCATTTGTACTATTTTTGTATATTTTTTACCAATTAATAAGAAAAAATGATACAAAATATGTACCAATCTTAGCAATACAAGCTTTACGGGATAGCAATAGATTTTATACAATTATATTTTGCTGAAGATGATATTGAAATTATAACTAAAGTGATAATTTGTATATTATCAATAGCAGTTCCAGTATTAGTGCTAGTTATAGAAAAGTTAAATAGTAATGCATCAGAAGTGATAGATAGTTTTATTGCAAAAATATATTTAGCATGTGGAAATACAAAATCAGCAAAAGACAAATTAATAAAGTTAGTAACTAAATATCCCGAAAGTTATATAGGACACAAACTTCTAGCACAAATATATGAAAAAGAAGGCGGACAAAGAAAAGCTGTCGACGAATATGTACAAGCAATAGATATAAACAAGAATGATTTTAATTCATATTACAAAGTTGCGAATCTTTTAACAGATTTAGACAAAAAAGATGATGCAATTCAAATGCTAACAAATCTATTAAATAAAAAGCCTGAATATACAGAAGCAACTATAGTTTTAGGAGATTTATTAATTGAAAAAGAAGACTATAAAGAAGCTGTAAATATATATACAGAAGCATTAAAATATAATCCAACAAGTTTTGATTTGAATTACAATTTGGGAATAGTTTATACAATGTTAAATGATTTTCAAAATGCAAAAATATGTTATGAAAAGGCTGCTGAGCTAAATTCTTTAATATATAATACAAAATATAGTTTAGCAGAAATTGCTATAATGTATAAAGAATTAGAAAAAGCTGAACAATACTTTTTGCAAGTAACTGAAGATGAAGAACTTTGTGCAGATGCATATTTAGAATTAGCAAAAATTTACTTAATAAAAAATGATAAAGATAAAGCAATTCAATATGCAAATGTTGCAATACAAGAAAATCCTAAAAGAATAGTTGAAAAAATAAAAAATGATGTAACTTTTGCGATAATCATTGCAAAATTATCAATACCATTTAATCTTGAAGTAGAAGAAGAGGAAGTAAAAGAAAATAAATTAACAAAAAAAGAAATCAAGGCAAAAGAGCATCTTGAACAAATGGTAGAAATAACTAAAAAAATAGGATATAATGATGTAGGAATTACAAAAAAGAATATTAATACTAAAGATGATATTTTTGGAATTAATTACAAAGAATTTAAAGAAAGAGAATAAAATTCTATAAATACAAAAAATATGAAATTATAATAAAGATTCATAAAAAATTGCTAATTTAATATACTAATATTATGTATCAAATATAAGATAAATTTATATAGGAGGTCATAATGAGATATAAATTTGCAATTATAGGTGGAGATTTAAGAATTATAAAATTAGCAGAAATGCTCGCAAACGAAGGAAATGAAGTATATGTATATGGACTAGAAAAAGCGGAAGACATAGAAAATAAAAAAAACATAATACAGTGTGATTCAATAAGAAAAGCTGTACAAAATGTAGAAATTGTAATTGGACCAATTCCATTTTCGAGTAATGGAGATACAATAAATGCACCATTTAGTGACAAAAACATAACAATTAGAGAAATTATGAATGTAATAAATGCAAAAGTATTTATTGCAGGAGGAATTACACCAGATGTTTATAGAATGGCAAATGATGAATATATTGAAATAATAGATATAATGAAAAGAGAGGAACTTGCAGTACTAAATACAATAGCAACTGCAGAAGGAACAATTCAAATAGCAATAGAAAATACTAATAAAATTTTGCATGGAAGTGAAGTTTTAGTATTGGGGTTTGGAAGAATAGGAAAGGTTTTAGCTAGAAAGCTCGTGGGCTTAGCTGTAAAAGTAACATGTGCAGCAAGAAAAGACGAAGATTTAGCATGGATACAGGCATATGGTTATAAAACTACTAATATAAATAATATAGGTGAAAATTTGAGACAATATGATATAATAATAAACACAGTGCCTCATATGATTTTAACAGAAGAAAGGTTACAATATGTAAAAGAAGATTGTCTACTAATTGACTTGGCTTCAAATCCAGGAGGAATCGATAAAAAAGCTGTAAAAGATAAAAAACTCAAATTTGTATGGGCATTGTCATTACCAGGAAAAGTTGCACCAATTACATCAGCAGAATTTATAAAAGATACGATATATAATATAGTTAAAGAAATATATAAGTAGTGGGCAATTTGGGGTCGGTTCTTTTTTTACACTGGGACATACGGGGTCGGTTCCATTTTTGCCTTTTTAGTTTTAATATAAATTACGAAGATAAATATAAATTTTGCATTACATTCCTCGGCTCATTACGAAATTTAAGAAATTGTAATTCATTTTATGGCACCCTTTCATTCTCATGAACTATTTCCATAAAATTTTATACAATTTCTAAAAGTTTCTTCAATCACATTCGGAATTTCATTTAAAATTTATATTTATCTTTGTAATTTTAAGTAATTATCAAAGGGCAAAAATGGAACCGACCCCGTATGTCCCAGTGTAAAAAAAGAACCGACCCCAAATTGCCCTTGCTAAAGAAGAAAGGAAGAAAAAATATGGAAATTTATCAAGCAATAGTTTTAGGAATAGTTCAAGGATTAACAGAATTATTACCAATATCAAGTTCAGCACATTTGAACTTAATACCATGGATATTTAATTGGGAAATGCCAGAGAGTTTTGATGTAGCATTACATCTAGGCACATTACTTGCAATAACAATATTCTTTTTTAAAGATTGGATAGGTCTATTAAAAGGAGGATATGAGCAAGTTGTAAAAAAGAAAAAATCAACAGAAGGCAAAATCTTCTGGTACATAGTTGCAGTAACAATACCAACAGGAATATTAAGCTTAGTCTTAGACAAATTTTCTGGTTATATATGTGATAAATTTGGTATAGAAATGATATTAATAGCAATAGCACTTATAGTTTTAGGAATAGTATTATATGTAGTAGATAAAAAATCTCCATCAGAAGTAAAATATGAGGATATGACATTTAAACAATCATTTTTAATTGGAATATCACAAGCAATAGCAGCAGCATTTCCTGGAACATCAAGGTCAGGAATTACAATGACAGTTGCAAGAGCACTAAAAATTGATAGGGAAAGTGCAGCAAAATATTCATTTTTATTATCAACACCAATAATATTAGCGGCAGTATTAGTAAGTATTACTGACTTTGAATTTACATTAGCATTTTTTATGGGAATATTGTTTAGCTTTATAACAGGATTATTTGTAATAAAATTTTTATTAAATTATTTAAAAAAGGGAAGTTTTAAAGTTTTTGCAGTCTATAGAGTAATTCTTGGTATTATTGTAATTGCAATGACATTTATAAGATAAAAAATAAAATAAAAACCGGAAATACTAAATGTTACCGGTTTTTATTTTATTTCAATATTATCATATTTTTCTCCAAATGTTTTAATATTCAAATATCTAATATTCTCATCAGATAGATCTTTAGAAAAAGAGATTTCTATATAATCATTAGGAAGAGCTTCTTTTATTAATTCACCCCATTCAATAATACAGATTCCAGAAGAAAAATATTCTTCGCCACCAATAGAATAAAATTCACTAACATCTTCTAAGCGATAAACATCAAAATGATAAATTTTTACATTGTCTGTTTTATATTCATTAACAATATTAAAAGTTGGACTAGATATTTCTTTATCAAGTGACCAGTATTTTAAAAAGCCTTCTGTAAATTTTGTTTTTCCAGAGCCTAGTTCTCCCGATAAAATAACAATATCTCCAATATGTAATTTGCTTGCTAATCTTGATGCAAATTCCATAGTTTCAATACTGTTGTGTGAAATAAGTGTATATGATTTCATAGTAACCTCCATAAAATAATTTAAGGGCAAAAAGGGGGCGGTTCTTTTTTTGCCCTTTATGAAAAATTGATAATAATTATTAGAATTCACAATTATTTGGTGTTCTAGGATAAGGAATAACATCTCTAATATTTTCTATTCCAGTAATATACATAAGCAATCTTTCAAATCCTAAACCGAAACCAGAGTGGATATTAGAACCATATCTACGTAAATCCAAATACCAATATAATGGATCTACTTCAATTCCCATTTCTTTCATACGTGCAACTAATTTATTGTAATCTTCTTCTCTTTGAGAACCACCCATAATTTCGCCAGCACCTGGAACTTCTAAATCAACAGCAGCAACAGTTTTTCCATCTTCATTAACTTTCATATAATATGATTTAATATCTTTTGGCCAGTTTTTTACGAAGACAGGGCCATTAAAGTATTCTGTAATATACTTTTCATGTTCTTTTGCTAAATCTTCACCATAATCAGGTTGGAATTCCCATGTTTTGTCGGCTTTTTTCAAGATGTCAATAACATCTTTATGATCAATTCTTACAAAATCTGAATTTATTAATTTAGTTAATTTATCTTTTAATCCATTTTCTATAAATTTATCACAAAAGTCAATTTCTTCTGGGCATTTATCCATAACAGTTTTTACAACGTATTTTAGACAATCTTCTTCAATATCCATTAATTCATTTAAATCACAAAAAGATATTTCAGGTTCAATCATCCAAAATTCATTTGCATGTGTTTTTGTATTAGAATTTTCACTTCTTAGTGTTGGACCAAATGTATAAATTTTTCCAAATGCTGATGCAAATGTTTCACCATGTAATTGACCAGAGCCAGTTATATAAGCTTTTTTGCCAAATAAATCTTCAGAAAAGTCTACTTTACCATCTTTTACTGGCAAGGCTTCATCAAGATTTAATGTTGTCAATTTAAACATTTCAGCAGAACCTTCACAGTCTGCACATGTTATTATAGGTGTATGAACATAAACATAACCACGTTCTTGAAAATATTCATGTATAGCAAAAGCAGTAACACTTCTGATTCTAAAAACTGCATTAAAAGTGTTTGTTCTAGGACGAAGATGTGCTATTGTACGTAAATATTCAAAAGAATGTCTTTTCTTTTGAAGAGGGTAATCTGTATCACATAAATTTTCTACAATAATTTTATTTGCTTGGATTTCAAATGGTTGTTTTGCGTTTTCAGTAATAACAAGAGTTCCTGTAACTTGGATTGAAGAGCTTATTGTAAGTTTTGCTATTTCATCAAAGTTTGATAAATTGTTATTGAAAACTATTTGAACATTTTTGAAGAAAGAACCATCATTTAATTCTATAAATCCAAATGTTTTTGAATCTCTAACTGTTTTAACCCAGCCTTCAAGTGTAACTTCTTTATCTGCATATTTTGAAGTGTTTTTGTATAAATCTTTTATTGTTAAATTTGTCATATATAACATCCCTTTCTTAAGTTGTAAATTTGGTTTAGAAAAAATTTGTTTTATAAAACAAATTCCCAAAACTTGTATAATTATTATGTAAAGATTATACAATACTAAATCAAAAAAAACAAGGAAAATGCCAAAAAATCTTGAAAAAATAATACTAAAATAGTAAAATAAAAATATAATATGCGAGAGAGGGAGAAATATGTCAAAAAAAACAAGTATAATAATAGTTGCTTTAATTATAGCAATAAGTTTAATAATATCAATATATATACCAAATAAAGATAAAATTGAAAATGAAAAAGAAGATATAACAATTAATTATTCCACAATAGAGGAAAATGGAAGAATAGGTGTAGCAGAAGGCGATAAAACAATAATAAATCCACAATATGATAAAATACTTATCCCAAATCAGCATAGGGCTGTATTTATGTGTCAAAATGGGGAAGATAAAAAATTTGTTAATGAAAAAAATGAAGAGATTTTTAAAGATTATGATACTGTAGAACTAATAGAATATGATGAAGCTGAATATGAAAAAAATATGTTAAGATATCAGAAAAATGGGAGATATGGATTATTAAGTATTGGTGGAAATACTATTACAGATGCAAAATATGAGGAGCTTACAAATTTTGCGAATAAAGAAGGGGAGGTATTAGTTAAGGAAAATGGCAAATATGGAATATTAGACGAAAAAGGTAATGCAAAAATTAAAAATAAGTATGATTTTATAGAATCAGATGGGTACTATACAGAAGAAAATAAATTTAAAAAATCAGGGTATATAGTTAGAATAACAACAAATGATGGATATAGATATGGATACTATGATTTTGAAGGAGTTCAAGTATTAAATGAAGAATATAATCAAATTACAAGATTAACTCAAATAAAAAATGAAACATATTTAATTGTTGCAAAAAATGGCCAATATGGAGTATATATAAATAATAGTAAAATAATTAATACACAATATCAATCGATAGATTATAACCAAGACTTACAGCTTTTTATAGTTGAAAGAACAGGACAATTTGGAGCTATAAATATAAAAGGTGCAGAGGTAATACCAACAGAATACAATGAACTAACTATAAACGGAATTTATTTATATGGAGTAAAGGGAGAAGAGAAAAAGGTTTTTGATGCAAATGGAAATACAGTTGATATTCCTTTTGATACTTATATTACAAGTACATCAAGTTCGAAATATTTTATAAAAAATGAAAATGGAAAATATTCAATATTGAATTCTAAATTTGAAGCAATATCTAATAATAATTATCATTTTTTAGAATATGCATATGACAAATACTTTATAGCAACTAATGAACAGGAAAAAGTTGGAGTAATAGACATTGATGAGAATATAGTTGTTGATTTTAATTATGATTTAATACAACTGATAAAAGGAAAATATATTTTTCAAGCAAGAGACTTTGCAATAGATAAAATTGATATTTATGATAATAAGTTTGATTTGGCATTAGAAATGAGCAATGCAAATACGGAAATTTTAGATGAAGGTGTAAGAATTTATAATAATGAAAAAGAAATATTATTAGATAATAATGGAAAAGTCATCACAAAATAGTGTTTAAAAGCATAGAAAATAGTAAATAATTATTATATAGGAGGTTTTCTATGGGAGTTGGAATAGCACTAGCTGGTGGTGGAATTAGAGGAATTTCGCATGTGGGAGCATTAAAAGCATTAGAAGAAAATGGAATCAAAGTTGAAGCAATAGGAGGCACAAGTGTAGGAAGTATAGTAGCAACATTATATGCAATGGGATATAAGCCATATTATATTTATGTGTTATTCAAAAAATATGCTCAAGAAATTATAAATATAGGAAATGCACCGATTATAAACGGAATAGGTAATTTTGTGAAAAGCAAAAAAATAGGACTTTCTGGATTTAATGATGGAACTTTATTAGAGAAGATGTTTAAAGAAATGGCTTTGAGAAAGGGAATAAAAGTAGTTGGAGATATAAAAATGCCTATCGTTATTCCAACAGTGGATATTGCAGAAGCAAAAGAGTATATAATTACAAACCGCGCACAAAGAAATAAAAAAGATGATATATATATCACAGAAATAGAAATAGGAAAGGCTGTAAGAGCAAGTAGTAGTTTTCCCGCATTTTTTTGTCCATGTGAATATAAAGAACATATTTTTATGGATGGAGGAGTTTTAGATAATATACCAGTATTGCCATTAAAACAAATATATAATAAAAAAGTAATAGCAATAAATTTTGAGGCAGATTCTGTCAGTAAAGATAGTGATGTGATGGATATAATAATGAAAACTCTTGATATAATGGGAAATAAAATAACTGAAAAAGGGTTAGAAAAAAGTGATTTAATCCTAACAGTTCCTACTGATAGTGCAGGACTATTTGATATTGATAAATTGGATAAGTGTTATAAATATGGGTATGATACAGTTATTAAGAATATGGATAAAATAAAAGCAGTACTAAATTAAAATTTAGGGCTGTTTTTTTGGGCTATTAAATAATAAAATTCACTGTTTTATTTTTTCATTCATATAATATTAAAAGTAAGTGATTATATTGAATTATAATCTGAGGGGGAAATATTATGGATAATATATATTTAGACAATGGTGCAACAACAAAAGTAAAAACAGAAGTTTTAAATGAAATGATGCCATATTTAACAACGGAATATGGAAATCCATCGTCATTATATTCAATAGGAAGGAAAGCAAAAAAAGCAATAGAAAAATCCAGGCGACAAGTAGCAGAATTAATAAATTGTAATCCACATGAAATTTATTTTACAGGGAGTGGCTCTGAAAGTGATAATACTGCATTAAAAGGATTTGCTTATGCAAATAGAGAAAGAGGAAATCATATAATAACATCAAAAATAGAACATCATGCAATATTAGAAACATGTGAAACATTAGAAAAACAGGGATTTGAAGTTTCATATATAAATGTAGATAAAGATGGAGTTTTAAAAATAGAAGAATTAAGAAATGCAATAAAACCATCCACAATATTAATAAGTGTAATGACAGCCAATAATGAAATAGGAACAATACAACCAATAGAAGAGATTGCTAAAATAGCACATGAGCGAAATATTGTATTTCACACAGATGCTGTTCAAGCAATTAGTAATATGCATATAGATGTTAAAAAAATGGATATTGATATGCTTTCATTGTCAGGACATAAGATAAATGCCCCTAAGGGGATTGGGGCATTATATATCAAAGATGGTATAAAAATAGAAAAATATATAAATGGAGGACATCAAGAAAGAAATCTAAGAGCTGGAACAGAGAATGTGGCTGGAATAGTTGGGATTGGCAAAGCATGCGAATTGGCAAAAAGAAATATGGACACACATATTAAAAACCTTAGTAAATTAAGAAATTATTATATTATGAGATTACAAAAAGAAATGCCTGACAAAATTAGAATTAATGGAACAATGGAAAATAGGTTGCCAGGAAATGCGAATGTTTCTTTTGAAGGTTCAAATGCTTCAGAATTAATTTTCAAGTTAGATGAAAAAGGAATTTGTGTTTCTAGTGGTTCTGCGTGTTCTTCTGGTAATACTAAACCATCACATGTTTTGACAGCAATAGATTTACCAGAAAAATATTTAAATTCGGCTATTAGAACTACTTTTGGAGATAATAATACTTTTGAGCAAGTAGATTATTTGGTTAAGTGTTTAAAATTGATTTTGTAGAAAGCATTATTATATAGACGAAAAGGCGTTCATGAATGTAAAAATTTTTTAAAAATTTATTAAAAACACTTGCAAAATAATGTGAAATGTATTATTATGGTATCGAAGTGGAGAAAAGTGGAGCGAAGTGGTAGAAAAAGAAAAGAGGTGAAATTCAATTGTTAATAGGTGAATACGAACACTCTTTAGATGTCAAAGGAAGATTGATAATGCCAGCAAAGTTAAGACAAGACATTGGAGAAAAATTCATAATAACAAAAGGGTTAGATGGATGTTTATTTGTATTTTCACAAAATGAATGGTTGAATTTTGAAACAAAATTGAAAGCACTTCCACTATCAGATAGAAACGCGAGAAATTTTGTAAGATTTTTCTTATCTGGAGCAACAGAATGTGAAATTGACAAACAAGGCAGATTTTTAATACCAGCAAACTTAAGAGAAGTAGCAAAATTAGAAAAAGATGCTGTAATAGTAGGGGTAGGAACAAGATTAGAAATTTGGGACAAAGAAATTTGGCAAAAATGTGATGAAAATATTTCTGCTGATGAAATAGCAGAAAATATGACAATGCTTGGTATATAACTTGCAAAAGTTTATATAAAAATACTAAAGACAAAAGTACAAAAGAAATCATACAAAAGAAAAAATCTAAGAGTACAAAAGAGTTCTAAAAACAAAAGATAAAAATTAAAAATAAAAAACAAAAGAAAAAATTTAAAGAAATAGATTCCAAGTAAAATAAACATAAGACGAGCAGCTGAAGAAATAATCATAAGCTTCAGCTGTAATAGTTTAAAAAGAGGTGGAAAATTGGAATTTAAGCATAAACCAGTTTTGCTAGATGAAACTATTAATGGGTTAAATATAAAACCAAATGGTATCTATGTAGATGGAACTTTAGGAGGAGCAGGACATAGCAATCATATTTTAAAAAGATTATCATCTAAAGGTTTACTTATTGGAATTGATAGAGATGAAGAAGCATTAAGTGCTGCAAAAGAAAGATTAAAAGATTTTCAAAATGTAAAATATGTACATGGAAACCATGATGAAATTGAAGAAATATTGAAAGAACTAGATATAGATAAAGTTGATGGAATATTGCTAGATTTAGGAGTTTCATCATATCAACTAGATCAGAGAGAAAGAGGCTTCAGCTATTTAGGAAATAATGAACTAGATATGAGAATGGATAAATCTCAGGAATTGACTGCAAAAGAAGTAATAAACAATTATCCAGAAGAAAAACTAGCAAATATTATTTATGAATATGGTGAAGAACGATTTTCAAGGCAAATTGCGAAAAATGTCTGTGAATATCGAAAAAGCAAAAAAATAGAAACAACAGAAGAGTTAGTACAGATAATAGAAAAATCTATACCATCATTTGCAAAAAAAGATGGACATCCTGCAAAAAGAACATTTCAAGCAATAAGAATAGAAGTTAATGATGAAATAAGACCATTATATGAAACTGTTAGAAAAAATATTAAGCATTTAAAACCTGGCGGAAGATTATGTATTATAACATTTCATTCATTAGAAGATAGAGCAGTAAAAAATGCATATATTGATGCACAAGGAAAATGTACATGTCCAAAGGACTTACCATATTGTGTATGTGGTGTAAAGTCAGAAGGTAAGATTATAAACAAAAAACCGATAATTGCAACAAAAGAAGAACAAGAAGAAAATTCAAGATCTAAAAGTGCTAAGCTAAGGATTTTTGAAAAGAAATAAACTGAATTAGGTACAAATCAAAAGATAAGGAGGTGAAGAACATGCCAAGAGATTCATATCAATATGGAACAAGTCCACGAAAGTATGAGCCAGAATATACTAATAGAAAAAAGGCGACTAAAACAACAACTAAGAAAGCAGAAGTAAAAAAACAACCAATAAAGGCTAATAATGAAAAAAAGAAGGCGAAAAAAATACAAGAAAGAAAAAGCAAATTAGGTCAAATGATAATGGTTTTTGCTATTTTTGGCATGTTATTTACTGTAAGTTATAGAGAAATTTCTATAATGGAAATGTTTCAACAAAAAAAAGATTTGCAAAATCAGTTAGCAGTAATAGAGAAAGAAAATGGACAAGTTGAAAAAAGTGTAACAGAAGTTGAAAGTTCTTTAGATTGGAATAGCATACAACAAAAGGCGACAAATGAATTAGGGATGCAGAAAAAGGCAGGAATACCAGTTGATTTAGATAAATCAGATAATGTAGAAACAAATAACAAATTTATTAAAGAAGAAAAAGATAATTTTTTAGAAAAAGTAATTAGTTTTTTTATAAATAATAAACAAAAATAAAAGGGCAATATATTGTAAGATTCAATAATTTGTCCTTTTTAAAATTCTTAAAATACTAAACATGTAATTTTTTTACATTTTTTATTTCTTTGTGCAAATCATTTAAAATATTCTTTCTTAATTGATAAGCATCTTTTGCTTCTTGGTATAAATCATTAAAGTCTTCAATAGATTCGCCAGGTCGCAATAATAAGTCTATATATTGTTCATAATATACAATATGTTTTTTCTTAGTAGAAGCATTTTTCTTATTAATATATTTTTCAATTTCTTTATATCTATTAATCTCTTTTTGCAAGTCTTTAACATAATCAATAGTACATGAAATTTCATATTCAATATCATCAATAACAACTTTAAGTAGTTTTTTAACAATTTTTTTATTGTTTTTTCCGAGCTTTAGTATATCCAGTGTGTTTTGGAGCATTTGGAGATGGTTTTGTATTTTCAATTATTATTTTTAATGAATCTGTAATACCAATATGAGATTTATATTGTCTTTTATGAACAAGAGCATCATATTCATCGGCAACTCTTATAATTTGGGCTTCATATGGTATATCTTTTTTCACTAATCCTTGAGGATAACCAGTCCCATCAAGAGCCTCATGATGGTAATAAGGACCAGCGTGATAAGGCCTAAGTTTACGGTCTTTTATGCACAATTTATACCCTAAAGTTGTATGCTTTTTCATAATTTCATATTCTTCTGGATCTAACTGTGAAGGTTTTTGAAGTATATTGTAAGGAATAAACAATTTTCCAATATCATGAAGATAAGCACAGATTGTGCAATACTCAGTAAATCCTTTAGAAAGATGTAATTTTTTACACAAATTACAAGTTATTGTTGCAACATTTTCGGAATGTTTTCTTGTATAAACATCTAAAGAATCTAGTAAATTTAATTGGTATCGTATTGCTTGATCTAAATTGTAGGATTTTAAGTATGTTTGGTCATAAAAATCAAAAACTTCTTTTATTTCTTTCATTTGTAATCTCCTCGTAAAATAATATAAATAAATGATATCATTAAAATGAAAAATGTGCAAGCAATAAATAATAAAATTTATGGTTTACAACGCGACTGTCGATTTTTGTCGAACGATTTTTCTTGACAAATTGCAAAAGAGATGTTAACATAGTTATAGAATTTAAATTCATTAAAATTAAATCTATATTTTTTTTCGAAAAAATCAAAGAAAATTTTATAATAAAGTGAGGTGATAGTAAATGTATGCTTAAATTTACTAAAACTGGTATTCTTTATTTAACAACTGTAATTGTGTTTTTTTTAATTCAAATGTTTAGTAGTCAATACAAAATACAAACTGAAATAAATCAAGATATAATGAAAGAACAACAAAAATCAAATTTTATTGAGGCAGAATCAACAATAGCACAAAATCAAGAAAAAAATGAAATTTGGAAAATAGAAATTCCAAAAATTTCACTAATTGCAGATATAAAGGATGGAACGACTAAAGAAGTATTAAATCAATATGTTGGACATTTTGAAGAAACTCAAAAAGAAAATGGGAATATAGGATTAGCAGGTCATAATAGAGGATATGAAGTAAACTATTTTCAAAATTTAAAGTTATTAAAGGAGGGAGACACAATAATATATACACACAATGAATTTATAAAGGAATATGAAGTTGAAAAAAATAGGATCATAAAAGATACAGATTGGAAGTATTTAGAGAATACAGAAGATAACAGACTAACATTAATAACATGTGTGGAAAATGAACCAGAATATAGAAGATGTATACAAGCAATAGAAAAAGAGGAGGAGATAGATTGAAAAAAATCATTAAAATAACAATAATAATAGTATCAATTTTAATAACAAATATGGCACTCTTAATAAATACTGTTCAAGCAGTAGAAAATGGAGAAAAAATTACTGTATATACTAAAGGTCAATTTGAAAGAATAATAAAAAAAGATCAAACATTAGTAAAAACAACACATGTCGTATATAAAGAAAACGGAAAAGAATATCCAGCATATTGTTTAAACAAAGAACGTCATGGAGTTGGAGATTACACAGATTCGTATGAAGTAACAAATCAAGAAAAATTAACAGATTTAGAATTATGGAGAATAATAATAAATGGATATCCATATAAAACATTAGAACGATTAGGAGTTACAAGTGAGCAAGAAGCCTATATAGCAACAAAACAAGCTATTTACTGTTATATATATAAAACAAGATTAGAACAATATTCAGCAGTAAATGATGCAGGAATTAGAGTAATTAATGCAATGAAAACAATTTTAGACAATGCACAAAATTCAACAGAAAATTTTAATAACACAAATATAGAGATATTTCAAAGTGAAAAGTGGAATGTTGATGAGATTGAAAACAAGTACATATCTAAAAAATATGAAATAAAAGCTAATATAAACATTTCAAAAACCAAGCTAATTTTAGAAGGTCAGCCTAAAGGAACTAAAATTACTAATTTACAAAATCAAGAAAAAAGTGAATTTGATTCAAATGAAAGTTTTAAAATATTAATACCGATAGGCAGCTTAGAAAATACAGGAGAATTTAAGGTAAAAATCCAAACACAAATGGAAACTAAACCAGTCCTTTTTGGAAGAGCTCCAAACGAAGAACTACAAAATTATGCATTAACAGCATTTTCTTATGAAAATATTGATACAGAATTATTACAACAATATGAAAAAAATAGTACAGAAATAATAATACAAAAACAGGATAAAGAAACAAAAGAAGTTTTAAAAAATGCCAAATTTGAAATTTTAGATATAAATAAAAATGTTATTAGAGTTGCAGAGACTGATGAAAGAGGTCAAATAATTTTGAATAAGCTAATTCCAGGAACTTACTATATAAGAGAAGTCAAAGCACCAGAAGGATACAATTTAGATATGGAATTACATCAAATAGACATAAGTTTAAATGAAAAAATAGTATTAAAAGTAAATAATGATAAAATTGTATTAATAAATAATACAGAAGAACCAGAAAGACCAGAAGAAGTAAAAGAACCAATAATTGAAAAGGTTGAACCAGTTGCAGAAATACCTAAATTGCCTATTACAGGTATGTAATATTTAAGTCAATGAAAAATTTTAATTCTTAAGATTAATAAAATCAATTATATTGAATAAAATTCTCTAAAATGGAAAAAATTAGAATATAATATTTCACAAAGGAGTGATATAATGGAGTCAAGCGATATGAAGAACATGGTTGTACTTAAAAATCTTCCATCAAATATGGTCGAGGAAGCCATAATAATTTTTAAAGAAAACCAAAAAGTTAGAGAAAGAGAGTTTATAGAAAAAGGAAACAAGGTCAGTTCAACAGAGATTCAAACAAAATCTAAAGATTATATTCTTAAAGAAGCGGAGATGCTTGTAACAAATTATATCAATAAAATAGAAAATAATAAGAGGTTAGACAAAGATGATAAACATATAATGATAAAATATAAAAAACTAAAGTATTATAGTATAACTTCAACAATACTTTTTGCAATTAGCTTAATAATAAATTTTATTTAATAACATAAAACACTTTATAAATGCATAAACATTAGTAAATGCATTATATAGAGTGTTTTTATAGTTATCACATAAGATTAATTCAAAAAAAAATCTAAAGTATAAAAGGAATGAGGGAAAATATGGAGAGAGTAATGTCAGTGGAAGATAAAATAAGAAGAGCAGAAGAAATATATTATAAAAGAAGACAACAAGAAGTGCCTATGAGAGAAATGATGCGAAAAACTCCAACAAAAAAGAATGATATTAGATTAATAAAAAAAATGATAAAACAAATAATAGTGTGTATGATTATATATGGAATTTTCTATCTTATTGTTAATAGCAATTATATTTTTTCGGAAGATTTTACAAATAAAGTTAAAGAGATATTATCTCAAGATATAAATTTTTCACAAGTATATTCTGTAGTTTCAAATAGAATAAATGAAATATATAAGCAAACAATTAAAGAAGAATCACAAAATGAAGAGAATGAAGAACAAAATAAAGATATAATAAATAATGATGAAAATATAGGTGGTGCAGAGGAAAATCTAACAACAGTTGAAACACCAGATTCAGAGATAGTACAAGAGCAAATACCAGAAAACGAAACAAGTGGTTTATCACAAATGGAACAAGATGCAAATCATATAAAAAATACAATAAGTTTTATTAAACCTGTTAATGGAAAAATAAGTTCAGTCTTTGGACTAAGAAATCCAACGACATCAACAGTGCCTAAAGACCATAAGGGAACAGACATTGCAACTGAAACGGGAAGCAAAATTGTTTCAGCAACAGACGGAAAAGTTGTATTAGTATCAACAACAGGAGATTATGGGAATCATCTAAAAATTCAAACAAATGATGTTATTATAGTATATGCACATTGTAATAAATTATATGTAAATGAAGGAGACATAATTAAGCAAGGACAAGAAATCGCAGAAGTAGGTTCAACAGGAAACACTACAGGACCACATTTACACTTTGAAGTCAGATATCAAAATAGATATGTAGATCCACAATTAATTTTAGAATTGTAAAGGGGGAAAAATTGAGAATAAGAATAAATTTAACAACTATTATTTTTATGGCTATATTTTGTTTTACGAACCAAATAAAAATATATATGCTAATTATGTCTTTTTGCTTTATACATGAATTAGGACATATTATAATGGGAAGAATATTAGGTATGCAATTAGAAAAAATAGAAATAGGACCATGTGGTTTTTCATCTTCATTTATAGCCAAACAAGCTGATTTTAGTTATGAAATAAAAAAAAGAAACAACTTTGAATTGAAAAAAATAATTGTGGCGATTACAGGGCCGATTATAAGTTTAATATTAGTTATGATATTTACATATATAGAGATACCATATATAACAAAACAAGAAGCAGTCTATTCGAATATATTAATAATAATTTTCAATTTATTACCATTATATCCATTAGATGGAGGAAGGATATTAAAAGGTATTTTATACATACAACTAGGGAGAGAAAAATCAGAATATTTAATCAGGAGTGTTACCAAAATAACAATAATTATTTTAACAATTATAAGTAGTATTGCAGTATATTACTTTAAGAATATTGCAATATTTTTAGTATGTATATTTTTATGGAGTGTTATTTTACAAGAAAAAAATAGCAAAACTCTTGATATTTTGCGGAGGAAATAGTAAAATATAAGTGAAAAAAGGGCAAAAACGGAACCGACCCCAAATTGCCCAAAAAGAAGGTGAATAAAAATGGGAAAACCAATAGTAGCAATAATAGGAAAACCAAATGTCGGAAAATCTACATTTTTCAATTATATAGTAGGTAGCAGAATATCAATAGTAGAAGATACACCAGGAGTAACAAGAGATAGAGTATATGCAGAAACTAACTGGAGGGGCAGAAATTTTACAGTAGTTGATACAGCAGGAATTGAGCCAGAAAAAGATGATATTATAATATCTCAAATGAGGGAACAAGCTAAGATAGCAGTAGAAATAGCAGATGTAATAATATTTTTAACAGACATAAAACAAGGAGTAACAGCAGCAGATCAAGAAATAGCACTAATGTTAAAAAAATCTAAAAAACCAGTAGTATTGGTATGTAATAAAGCTGACAATATGAGCAGAGATAAAAATGAAATCTATGAGTTTTATAATTTAGGAATAGGAGAACCATATCCTATATCAGCAGCAAATGCCTTAGGAATAGGGGATGTTTTAGACGCAATATATGAAAACTTTCCTCAAAAACAAGACGACGAAGATGAAGACAATAGAATAAGAGTAGCTGTAATTGGGAAACCAAATGTAGGAAAATCATCACTAATAAATAAAATATTAGGAGAAAATAGAACAATAGTAAGTTCAATAGCTGGAACAACAAGAGATGCAATAGATACTGAATATGAAAATAAATATGGAAAATATACATTAATAGATACAGCAGGCATTAGAAGAAAAAGTAAAGTAACAGAATCAATAGAAAAATTTAGTATTATGAGAACACTACTTGCGATTGAAAGAGCAGATGTATGTTTGATGATGATAGATGCATTAGATGGAGTATCAGAACAAGATGCAAAAATTGCAGGGGAAGCTCATGAAGCTGGAAAAGGAATAATTATTGTTATAAATAAATGGGATGAATATGAAAAAGAAACAGGAACATTAGAAAAATACAAAAAAGAGGTATATAACAAATTATCATATTTATCTTATGCACCAATAATATTTATATCAGCAAAAACAGGTCAAAGAGTGGACAAACTATTTACAATGATAAACAATGTTGCAGAACAGAATTCGATGAGAATTTCGACATCTGTATTAAATCAGGTAATAAATGAAGCGATTGCTTTGGTTCAGCCACCAACAGACAAGGGAAGGCGTTTGAAGATATTATATGCAACACAAGTATCAACAAAACCACCAACATTTGTGGTATTTGTTAATAATAAAGAATTATTCCATTTTTCTTATGAAAGATATTTGGTAAATCAAATAAGAAAAGAATTTGGATTAGAAGGAACACCAATTAGAATGATTGCAAGAGAAAAATCAGATAAAGAGTTTAATGGGTAAAAAGGGCAAAAACGGAACCGACCCCAAATTGCCCATTGAAAGGAGTAGATAAAAATGGCAACATATATAATAGTAGGAATAGTAGCTTATTTAATAGGAAGTGTAAGTTTTTCGGTTATAATAAGCAAAAAAATGGCAGGATTTGATGTAAGAGAAAAAGGTAGTGGAAATGCAGGAGCAACAAATATGTTTAGAACGGTTGGAGCAAGAGCGGCAATATTAACACTTTTATGTGATTTATTAAAAGGAATAATTGCAATATTATTTGCTATTATAGCAGGGGCGATTGCTAAAAATTCTGATAAAGCATTATTACTTCAAATAGCTGGTATACTTGTAGTAGTAGGACATACATTCCCAATTTTTTTCGGGTTTAAGGGAGGTAAAGGTGTTGCAACAGCACTAGGTGTTGTATTAATGACAAATTGGAAGATCGGATTGATTTGCTTAGTATTTGCTCTAGTTTTAATGGCATTAACAAAAATGGTATCAATGGGATCTGTAGGGGCAGCAATTTTATTTCCAGTGTTAGTATTATTTATACACACAAATTATACTATATTAGAAGGAAGTAATTATTTTATATATAGTATAATTTTAGCAGTAATTGTTGCATTTAACCATAGAAGTAACATACAAAGAATTTTAAATGGAACCGAAAATAAAATAAGTTTTAAGAAATAATAAGTGTTTTAAGTTTGGGAGGGCAAATGAAAAATATAGCCATAATAGGAAGTGGAAGCTGGGGAGTTGCACTTGCAATTCATTTAGCAAAATTAGGAAATAAAATAAAAATTTGGTCATTTTCAGAAGAGGAAAAAGACTTGATTAATAATCAAAAAAAGTGTAAGTTTTTACCAAAAGCACAAATACCAGAGGGGGTGGAATGTACAACATCATACAAAGAAGCAATACAGGGATCAGATTTTATAATACATGTAACTCCATCTAAATACACAAGAGATGTGGTAAAAGAATATAAAAAGTATGTAAAAAAACAACCAATTATAATATGTTCAAAAGGATTTGAAAAAGATAGTATGTTAACATTAGATGAGGTTATTCAAGAGGAAATACCTAATGTAAGAATTGCTGTATTATCTGGACCAAGTCATGCAGAAGAAGTCTCAATAGCAGTGCCAACTGTTTTGGTTGTTGCTTCAAAATATGATTGTGTTTTAAAAATGGTTCAAGATACATTTATGTCTAGCAAAATGAGAATATATACATCTCGAGATGTAAAAGGTGTAGAACTTGGAGGAGCACTTAAAAATATAGTTGCATTTTGTGTAGGTGTTTCAATAGGAATTGGACTAGGAGATAATACTTCAGCAGCATTAATAACAAGAGGGCTAGCTGAATTGTCAAGGCTTGGAGTAGAACTTGGTGGGCAAAAGGAAACATTGTATGGATTAAGCGGACTTGGAGATTTAATTGTAACTTGTTTAAGTGAACATAGTAGAAATAGAAAAGCAGGAAAGCTAATTGGACAAGGAATGAGCATAAAAGAAACTGAAAAAGAAGTTGGAATGACTATTGAAAGCATAGATAATATTGAAGTTGCACATGAATTAGGAAAACTACATAATATAGAAATGCCTATAGTAGAAACAGTTTATGAAATTTTATATAAAGGATTAAAACCAGATGAAGCTGTGGATATGCTTATGAATAGAAACAAAAAGGATGAAGATTAGGTAAATAAAAACAAAATTAGGAATAGAAAAAAATAAATTGTTAAAAATATGGATATTAATAAAAGTGAGATATCGAGAGATAATCGTTTAGGAGGAATGAAAATGGGATTTTTTGATAGTTTAGGAAAAAAGGCTAGTGCTGCATATGATGCAACTGCGGAGAAGACAGGAAAGCTTGCTAAAGAGGCAAAATTGAGAATGAAAATTAATGAAAACAAGTCAGATATAAATGATATATACAAAGAAATAGGAAAAAAAGTTTATGAAAAACATGTTAGAGAAGAAAATATAGATATTAAAACAGAATTGGAAGTAGAATGTACAAAAATTGATGTACTTTCAGCAGAAATCGAGACTTGTCTAAAATCTATATTAGAATTAAAAGAAAGAAAACAATGTGAAAAATGCCACTCTGAAATAGATTTGGATGATGCATTTTGTCCAAAATGTGGTGAAAAGCAACCAGAAGTAGAAGTTAAAGAAGCAGAAGTAGTAGAAACAGAAAATACTGCAGATAAACAGAATGACGAGAATTCAGAACAAGAAGTAAAAGATGAGCTTGAAAATAATTCAGAACAAGAAGTAAAAGAAGAAACTGAAAATAATACAGATAATTATTAAAATATAGGTGATGAAACAATGAAACTGGTAATTCAACGAGTGAAGAATGCAAGTGTAGAAGTAGAAGAAAAAATAGTGGGAGAAATTGAAAAAGGATTTCTTGTATTAGTAGGAATAAAAACAGGAGACACCAAAGAACAAGCAGATTATTTAGTGAAAAAAGTATGCAATTTAAGAATATTTACAGATGAAAATAACAAAATGAATTTGTCACTAAAAGATGTAAATGGAAAATTACTGATAGTATCACAATTTACGCTATATGGAAATTGTAATGATGGGAATAGACCTAGTTTTATAGAAGCTGCAAAACCAGAGGAAGCAATACCATTATATGAATATTTTTGTAACGAATGTGCCAAAAAAGGAATAGAAGTTGAAAAAGGAATTTTTGGTGCAGATATGAAAGTAAAATTATTAAATGACGGACCTGTAACAATAGTTATAGAGAAATAAAATAATTGTAAAATTAAATATATATAAATCACATATTATGTTGTGGTTTTTGACCTTGTTTTATAACAAGGTTTTTTTTATGTAATAGTAAAGTTTAAGCGATTCACTAGATAGTATATTAAAAAGTTTTAAATTGTCGAAAACTTCTACACATTCGACAAAACTTCTCATTTTTTAATCTTGGAAAAAAATGTAAATAGGTATATAATAATTTTATCAATAGTAATACAAAATTATAAGAAAGGAGAGTTTATGGAAAGTTTCTATAAAAAAGAGGACAAGCAATTAATCTTCGAAATAAATGAAGATATAGATGAATGTGTAGTGCAAAAGATAAGGAGGAAATTAGATAATGAAATTGAAAGATATATGCCTAAAGAAGTTGTATTTGATTTTAATAAAGTTTCTTTTATGGACAGTGCAGGAATAGGGCTTATAATAGGAAGATACAAATTAGTAGATATGTTAGGAGGAAAAGTAAAGGTTACAAATTTGACAACACCAGTAAGAAAGATATTTGAGATGAGTGGGATACTAAGAATAATTCCAGAGATAAAAAATGAAAATATAGAACATAAAATGACTAAAATTAAAGGGGGGACGATATGAAGAATATATATGATAATGAAATGAAAATAGAATTTTTAAGTAAATCAAGTAATGAAGCATTTGCTAGAATATCAGTAGCTGCATTTGTGGCACAATTAGATCCAACACTTGAAGAAATAGCAGATATAAAAACATCAGTATCAGAAGCAGTTACAAACTCTATAATACATGGATATGAAGAACAATTAGGGATTGTTAAGTTAACATGCAAAATAAGAGATAATGAAATAATTATAGAAATATCAGACTCTGGAAAGGGAATTGAAAATATAGAAATAGCAAAACAGCCATTATATACAACAAAGGCAAATTTAGAAAGAGCTGGAATGGGCTTTACCATTATGGAAAGTTTTATGGATGATGTTGAAGTTGAATCAGCATTAGGAATAGGCACAAAAATTACAATGAGAAAAAAGATAAAAAATACAAATAAAGAAGAGTTTGCAGTTTCTGCCATAGGAGGAGAAACTGCAATAAGGGGAGATGAATAGTGTATGATAATGATATGAGAATCATCGAAAGTGCCCAAAATGGTAACAAAGAAGATATGACAAAATTAATAGAAGACAATAATGGACTTATTTGGAGCATTGTTCGAAGATTTAGTGGAAGAGGATATGATATAGAAGATTTATATCAAATTGGAAGTATTGGCTTTATAAAAGCTATACAGAGATTTGACACAAATTTTGAAGTTCGACTTTCAACATATGCAGTACCATACATTTTAGGTGAAATAAAAAGATACATAAGAGATGACGGACCAATAAAGATAAGTAGAAGTATTAAAGAATTAAATGTAAAAATAATAGAATTACAAAAAGAATATTTTAATAAACATGGCAAAGAGATAACTTTGGAAGGAATTTCAAAAGAACTTAGAATTTCAAAAGAAGAAATTACAATGGCATTAGACTCTACAAGGCCAGTAGATTCGATAGAAAATGCTAAATATACAGATAGTAAAACAGATAAGACAGTAAGTATTTTAGAACAGATTTCAACAGGAAGAGATGAACAGACAGAGATTACTAATAAAATAGCTATAAAGAATTTGATAAGTGAATTAGACGAAAAAGAAAGAGAAATAATAATGCTTAGATATTATAAACAAAAAACTCAAATGCAAGTTTCTAAAATTTTGGGAATTACACAAGTTCAGGTTTCTAGAATTGAAAGAAAAGTACTAGATAAAATGCGAAAAAAGCTTATAAGCTGAAGGAGGCAGAATGAAAAAATTTTTTATATATTTTTTGGGATTTGTGATAGTATTTTTTATAGCCCCTGCAATTTGTACAGTTACACCTTGTACAGTTACGCCAAAGGAAATACAAGAAACTGTTGCAGTTCAGAACGAAAAAGAAGAAAGCAGTGATGGAGATACACAGAATTATGAAGATTCAAAAACAATAAAATTGTTACATTCTGAAACAGGTCAAATTGAAGAAATTAATTTAGAAGAATATTTATATGGAGTGGTTTCAAGTGAAATGCCAGCAAATTTCGAAATAGAAGCCTTAAAAGCCCAAGCGGTAGTAGCTAGAACATATACAATTTATCAAATAAATAACAATTCTAGTAAACATGAAAATGCTGACATATGTGATAATTATGCATGTTGCCAAGCATGGATAAGCAAGGAAGATAGAATTTCGAAATGGAATGAGGAAGAAGCAGAAAGTAATTGGAATAAAATAGTTGAAGCAGTGAATTCGACAAGTGGGAAGGTAATTACATATGATGGAAAACCAATAAATGCCTTTTTTCATTCAAACAGTGGAGGAGTGACAGAAAGTTCAACAGCTGTATGGGGTGGAATAGATTTTCCATATTTAAAATCTGTAGAAACAGCAGGAGAAGAGGGGTATAAACAATATAGTTCACAGGTTCAATTTTCTAAACAAGAATTATTAAACAAAATAAAAGAAAAATATCAAGATTGTGAAATTGATTTTTCTCAACAGAATTGTATTGAAATATTAGAATATACGACAAGTGGAAGAGTAAAAACAATCAAATTTGGAAATAAAGAGATTGCTGGAACAGAAGCAAGAACAATATTAGGATTAAAGTCCACAAATTTCACGTTTTCAATAAACGGAGAAATAGTAACATTTTCTGTAACAGGATATGGACATGGAGTTGGAATGAGTCAAACAGGAGCAGATGCTTTAGCTAAAACTGGTTTAAAATTTGACGAAATTATAAAGCATTTTTATACAAATGTGGAAATTGTTGAATTAAATTCCCTTTAAATGAATAATCTTTGAAAAAAAGTAAATACTTGTATTAATAATGTAATCAAGGAGGATTTTATGAGAAGAGGAAAAAGATTTTTAGAAAAAGATAATTTGTTTATATATGTGGGAACAGCTATATTTTTTATATTAGCCATAGCACTAGGTATTATTATGTACATGACAAGTAGAACTGCTAATAAGATAAAAAATGAATCTGGACAAGTAGTCCAAGAAAGTAAAGTTGATGAAACTGTGGAGAATACAGAAAAAGCAAGTACAGATATTGGAAAAACAATTAAAGAACAAGAAAATTCAGAAAATGAAGAAAAAAATACAAATACTGTTAATAAACAGGATTCAAATTCAGTAACTACTAATAAAGAAATTGGTAATGCAAATTCAACAAAAGTTGAAAATACATCAAGTAATAAAAAAGATACAAAAACAGGAAATAATCCAGTTGATGAACCTGATAAAATTGTACCAGCAAAAGAAGAGGTGCCAGAAACAAAAAAAGATATTACTTTTATAAAACCTGTGGAAGGCGATATAATTTGTGAATATGCAAAAGATAATTTAATTTATTCTGAAACATTAAAAGAATGGATAACTCATACAGCAGTAGACATAAAAGCAGATAAAACAAGTGTAATAAAAGCGGCAGCAGATGGAGTAGTAAAAACAATAGTAAATGACCCTAGATATGGTCTAACAATTATAATTTCGCATGATGATGGGTATGAGACAATTTATTCAAATTTATTAACTGCGGAGTTTGTTGTAGAAGGAGAAGAGGTTTCTCAAGGACAAACTATAGGAACAGTAGGTAATACAGCAGCTTTTGAAAGTAGTATGGAATCGCATTTACATTTCGAATTATTAAAAGATGAAGAATACTTAGATCCTACTATATATTTAAAATAAAAGGGTAAAAAAAGAACCGACCCCAAATTTCCCAAGGGAAATTTGGGGTCGGTTCCATTTTTGCCCTTTTTTAAACTTCTCTATTAATATTGCCATTAGTGTAATCAGAGCCTTCTAACTTTGTTCCAGATTTAGTAATATTAATAATAGAATTTATTTTTTCAATATTTTCGTCTAAAATATCGATTCTTATTGAACTTAAATCAATATCATTATGCTCAATCGAAGTGATTTTACTATTATAAATTGTAGTTACAGTATCAATATTATCTGGTATAATTCTAAATAATAGACCTAATCTATCTTTTAAATAAAAACTATTATCAGAATTACATAAATGAGGACAAGATGAATAGCATTTGTTTGTTTTGCCTAATACACAATAATTAGAATTCATTAATGGTGTTCTTCCATACACAATTAATTCTATACTTTTTTGATGTAATGTATTATGAGTATTAGAAAGAATTAAATTTTGTAAATCTGATTTACTTAGCTCAGGAGACAAAGTAACTGTATTACAAGGCAATTCTGTAATTGTAAGATTATTAAAAATATTAAAAGTATAATTACAAATAAATTTATATTTATTTTGATATTTTTTTAATAATTCAAAATCTCCAATATTGGAAAGCACGAATCCATTGATATTATAAAAATTTAAAATATTATCTAAATTTTTTTCAATTAAACTCTTGTAGTTTTTTCTAATAATAGTTGGCATATAGATATATGTATTAAAATTATTAGTAATGTCTTTAATAATGTTTTCAAAATCTTTTAAAATGAAGTATTTAAAAGGAATGTATATATTATCAACATTTTTTAGTAAAGTATAATTAAAATTATTATTAAGTAAGTTTAATAATATACTTATTTTTTTGGAAGAATGTTTTTTAAAATTTGAATTTTTAGTTATTTTAACTTGTGAGTTATTAATATTAGAGAAATTACGATTCTCTTGTGGCAAATTTCGTCTAAATGAATTAACTAATTTTTCTTCGTATTGTTTAATAGCAATTCTCCTAAGTTCGTTTATATTACTAATACCTTGGATATATAATCCGTCATCTAAATCGATTTCAATGTCTTTAAATTGAAATGGTGTATTATTAGTTTTTGATATTTGTTCAATTAAACGTTCTTTTGTGATTGGTAAATTAATGGCTGGTTCTGGGATAATGTTAGAATTGATTTTTACAGAAATACCATAATCATTAAAAACAGTAAATTCAATAGGAGAGTTTTTCTTTACAATCATTTTACAATTTAGACTTGTTTTTCTATTTTCTTTATTAAGTGTACTAATAGCAGTACTAGCCAAGTTTTTATCAAACATTTTGTAAATAGAGTTTCCTACAAAAATGTTTCCTTTCATTCTACCGATTGTAACTTTATTTCCAGAGGAAACATGAGGAGAATTTTTACCATCAATCATTAATTCTGAAATCGTGTACAAAGATGTTTCGTGATTTTTATTTTCAATTCCAATTTTATCGCCAATAGATAAATCATCAGCAGTTGTAAATGATACATAGCCTTTTGTATTATTGAAATTAGAAACTTTTCCAAGGAAAATTCCCATATTATTAGACTTATCAGGATAGACAAAATGTTTATTAGGCATTGAAGACAAATGACCAGTTGAGAATCCACCACGATTAAATACTTGAAGTAGGTCATGTTTGTCCTTATCAAAGGGCAATTTGGGGTCGGTTCCATTTTTGCCCTTGCAATTATCTAAGTATTTACGATAAATTCTTGTAACTGTGGCAACATATTCAGGTGTTTTCATTCTGCCTTCAATTTTTAGGCAGGAAACTCCTATTTTTGAGAGTTCAGGTAGAAAATCTAAACCACATAAATCACGTGGACTTAGCAAATAACCTTTATCAATAATAGAATCTTTTGAACTAATTAATTCATAAGGTAATCTGCAAGGTTGGGCACATTTACCACGATTTCCCGAACGCCCACCAATCATACTTGAAAATAGGCATTGACCTGAGTAAGATATGCACAAAGCACCATGAACAAAAACCTCGATTTCAATGTTAGAATTTTTACAAATATATTCAATTTCTTTCAAAGAAAGCTCACGAGAAAGTACGACACGGGAAAATCCCATTTCTTGCAATTTAAGAACACCATCTAAATTGTGGACAGATAATTGTGTACTAGCATGTACAGCTAAGTCTGGAAAATTTTTGATTAAATAACGAGCTAATCCTAAATCTTGAACAATAATTGCATCAATACCATAATTATAGGCTTTTTGAGCTAATTGTATAGCTTTTGAAAGTTCATCATTTTTTATCAGAGTATTTAATGTTAAGTTTGTTTTTACTCCTCTAAGTTTCGCATATGTGATTGCTTTTTCTAAGTCATTGTCATCAAAATTAGAAGCAAATGCCCTTGCACTAAGAGTATTTGCTCCGAAATATACAGCATCTGCACCATTTTGTACAGCAGCTTTTAAACATTCAAAGTCACCGACAGGTGATAATAATTCTATCATATTCAACCTCAATTCTTTTTTATTCTATTATTATAACACAAAAATATTTGTAACACAAATGTAATAAAAAAATTTGTGTCCAAGGTTGACTAAAAAGGGAAAATAATGATATACTTATGTCGATAAATACAAGAAAAAGATGGAAATATAGAAAAACAAAAGAGGTGTGTAAAATGAAGAGAGTTACAAGAAAAATATTAATAATTTTTATATTAATGATGTCATATGTAGTTATAAGTATAATATGTGGAAATAAAGAATTTGTAGCATTTGCAGTAAATCAAACAGTATCTACAGATATTAATTCAGTTAATTCAAACCAATATCCTCAAATAAAAGAAATGTTACAAACATTAAAAGACCAACACCCAAATTGGAATTTTAAAATTTTATATACAGATATTGAATGGAATGATGCAATAGCAAATGAATATGTTGGGCATGGAGGATTTCCAAGAAATTTGGTTACTGCTGAAAATAGTAGATATGCTGGTGATTGGATTTGTAAAGTATGTGGTAAAGAACAAAGGTATGATAATGGAAAATTTCATTGTGCATCAGAAGAAGCAATAGCTTATATGATTGACCCAAGAAATTCTGCAAATTATTCAGATATATTTCAATTTATGCAATTATCATATGCTGATTATAATATACAGGAAGTAAGGACAATGGTTGCAGGTACATTTTTAGATAATGAATCATATATAAGAACAATTATGGAAGTATCAAAAAAATATAATGTTAATATATACTATATAATTGCAAGAATTATACAAGAACAGGGAAAAAATGGCTCAACTTTATCTAATGGAAAAGGATATAATGGTCAATATGCTGGATATTATAATGTGTTTAATATAAAAGCAAAAGGTAATAAAAAAGAAGAAATTATTTTAAAAGGGTTAGAATATGCACAATCACAAGGATGGGACTCAGTTGAAAAGTCAATTGTCGGTGGTGCTGAAGTAATTGTTAATGATTATATTGGAAAAGGGCAAAATACATTATACTTTCAAAAATTTGATGTTGAAAATTCAGATGAAAATTTATATTGGCATCAATATATGCAAAATATTTTAGCAGCACAAAATGAAGGACAATTATTAAGAAAAGCTCTCGAAAAAATTGGAAAAGTTGATGAAAATTACACTTTTATAATACCTGTTTATAAAAATATGCCAAATTCAGCATCTCCAAGGCCTTCAACAACTTCGTCTTATATACCAACTACAGATTTGGTAAAAATCAATGTTAATAAAACTCTTTCTTTAAGAAGTAATGCTGGAAAGTCTTCTTCTAAAGTAGGAACTTTATATAAAGATGAGATTGTTACAAGAATGGCAAAGGCTTCAATTAAAGTTGATGGCACATATTGGGACTATGTTATGAAATCTGACGGAACTAAGGGGTATGCGGCACGAGAAACTTATGAAAATGAAGATGCATATAAATTGTACTTAGTACCAGTAAACCAAGAAACACCAAGTGAACCAGATAAGCCAGATAATGTAACCCAAAATGATAAGGTTAAAATAGATGATTCTAATCATACAATAATAGCTATTCCAAATGCAACAATAGATGATTTGAAGTCTGTTATGGGAAGTAATGTTGTAGTTAAAAATGCTTCAGGAGAGGTTGTAAATGGAAAGCTTGCAACAGGTTATACGGTTAATGATACAAATAAAATTTCTGTACTAGGAGATATAAGTGGAGATGGAGAGATAACACCATCAGACTATATGCGTGTTAAAAACCATATAATGAATAAAAACAAGATAGAGGATATAGCTCTAACAAGTGCAGATGTAAATAAAGATGGGAAAATAACACCAGCAGATTATATGACTATAAAGAATTTTATTATGAATAAAAATAAAATTGAATTATAATAGGAGGAAAAAGTGAAAAAAGTTATAAAAAATAGTTTACTAATACTAATATTTATATTTTTAATAAATATTTGCAATGTTTCTTTTGCAGCTGTTTCTATGTCAGTTACTTCAAACAAAAAGGAAGTTAAGCCTGGCGAAAGTTTTACAGTTACAATTAAAGTAAATGGAGGAGAAGGCTATGTAAATATATCAGCAGAAAATGGTACAGTAGACAAGAAGTATGAATGGGTTGGAAATAATAGTTTGACTGTAAATTGTACAGCAGGAAATTCTGGGACTGTAAAAATAAATGTATCAGGAACTATTGCTGATAGTGATACAGCAAATGATGAACAAAAATCTGGTTCAGTGACAGTTAATATAAGTAATGCAGCTAGTTCTACCAATTCTGCAAACACAAATAGTGAAGCTACTAAGTCAAAAGAAGCAAGATTGAAAAACTTTGGAATAAAGCCAAACGATTTTAGTGGATTTAAAAAAGATAAAACTGAATATAGTGTAGAAGTTCCAAATAATGTATCTAAAGTAAATGTATATGCTACACCATTAGATTCAAAAGCAAAAGTAACATCAGGAGCTGGTGAAGTATCATTAAAGGAAGGTAATAATACAGTAAAAGTTACGGTAACAGCAGAGGCAGGGAATACTAAAACATATACATTAACAATAAAAAGAGCAACAGAAAGCGAAAAGGTTGAACAATCAGAAGATACCTCAAAAACAACCGATAAAACTGAAGATGAATTTGGAATATCAAGTTTAGAGATAAAAAATCTTAAATTAAGTCCATCATTTAAAACGGGAACATATGAATATACTGCTGAATTAAATGAAGAGTTGAGCAAACTAGATATAGACGCTGTTGCAACAGATAAAGATGCAATAATTGAAATATTGGGAAATGAGAATTTACAACAAGGAGAAAATACAATAACAATTTTAGTAAGAAATGATAAAATAGAAAAAACAGCTACATATCAAGTTACTGTCAATAAAAATGTAATAGCAAAAGATGAGATGAATTGGTTAAAACCATCAACATGGGGCAGAGAAGAAATAATTAAAGTTACAATGATAATAGTTTTGATAATATTAATAATAATTGCAATAATATTAAAAGTTAAAATATCAAGAGAAAAGAAAAATGATGAAGACTTTGATTTGCCAGGAGGAGATGAATTGGATAAGGCTCTTGCTGAACATCAGGAGCTTGAAAATACAGAAGATTTTGAAGAAACAAGAATATTTAAAAATGTAGATTATAAAGATGATGATTTAGATAATACTGATTTCAAACGAAAAGGAAAACATTTTTAATAGGATTTGGATTCATAAAACTATAATATAAAACATATATACAAAAAACGGAGAATGAAATGAAAGATAGATATTTTAGATTAAGCGATAATTTTAGAGAAATAATTAGCAAAGTAATTGCAGACAAAAAAATTGATACAATGACATTAATACCAACGGGTTGGACTAATATTGTTTATGAGGTAAAAACAGATGATGGAAGTTATTTTTTTAGATTTCCAAGAGATGAATTTTGGTCTAGGACAATAGTAAAAGATTATGAATTTACACAATATATATATGGAAAAACCAATTTTAATACAATTAAATTAGAGCTATTTTATGATAATGAAAGACCTTTTAGTATGCATAAGAAAATTGAAGGAACACCACTAGCAGAAAAAATGAACGAACTGAATGAAGAACAAATAACTTGTATTTCAAATGAAATTGCCCAATTTATGAATGAAATTCATAATTTAGATTATTCTAAATCTAAAATATTTAAAACTAATAATATAGGACTAAAATTAAAGGATTTTTTAGATGAACTTTTATCTTTTCATATTACAGAGGAAAATAGGCAGTTTTGGAAAATGGTGCCTAATGTAAAAGAAGAAACAAATTGTTTGGTTCATGGAGACTTAAACTCTAGTAATATATTATTAGATGAGAATAATCATATTGCAGCAATTATAGATTTTGGATTTGCAGGTTATGGAAACAAGTATGATGACATAGCAAGAATTATTGGGAGATGTCCAGATACATTTAGAGATAAAATAGTAAATAGTTATGAAGAATGTTCAAATATTAATTTAAGTGAACAGATTTTAAATCAAAATATAGAAACATGGAATAATATTGATAATGCATATATAGATTATATGAAGACAATTGGAATATATTAATTTAAGTATCAAAGTCAAAAGTGCTCGATGATAATTTAATCATCGAGTATTTTTGACGTACTGTAACTTTTATACAATTTAATTGTATAAAGATTAAAGGGGGAAAAAGAATGGAAGAAAAAACAGACAAAGAGCTATACAAAGAATTTTTACAAGGAAGTAAAGAAAGCTTTGAAAAATTAGTAATAAAACATAAAAATTCAATGATTTACTTTATTCAAAAATACGTAAAAAGCATAGACATAGCAGAAGACCTGGCACAAGATGTGTTTGTATATATTTTAGAACACAAAAAAAATTATAAATTTGAATATTGTCTAAAAACATATCTTTATACAATAGCAAAATCAAAAGCACTAAATTACATTAAAAGAGAAAAGAGAATTGTTAAACTTGATGAAAATCAATTTGAAGATTTAGAAGAACTTGAAGAAAAAATATTTAGAGACGAAAGAAAAGAAAAATTAAAAGAATCAATTCAAAAACTAAAAATAGAATATCAAAATGCAATTTATTTGGCAGACATAGAAGAATTAAGTTATAAAGAAATTGCTCATATACTGAAAAAAACAAATTCAAGTGTAAAAGTACTGATTTATCGAGCAAGAGAAGCATTAAGAAAAATTATGATAGAGGAGGGATATAAAAATGAAAACTAATAAAGAATTTATTAATGGAATTTATGAAAAATATGATGAATATTTAAAAGAAAAAAAGAAAAGAAAACAAATAAATATTAAGAGAATGGTTAATATGGCAGCAGTTGTTATTATATTATTTTCAGCAATAATAGTGCTATCAGAACGAAAAGAGACTCAAGTTCCTCAAACAATAGTAAGCAATGAAGGTGCAAAACAAGATAAAGTAAACTTAGAGACTGTTGGAAATTTTGAGAATTTTTATAAAGTAATAAAAGAAAGATATAATTCAGATAGTATGTTAGAAGGTGAAAGCGAACTAATTCTTGAAGATTCTACAACAAATGCAGAAAGAGATTCTGAAACAAAAAATTCAAAAACAAACACACAAGTAAATAATGTAGATGAAGCAGATATTGTAAAAGTAGATGGTAATTATATTTATTATGTTTCAAACAAGAAATTAGTAATAATAGATGCTCATACTCCTGAAGCATCTGAAAAAATATCAGAAATTAATTATAAAGATACAAATTTCAATCCAAGAGAAGTATATGTAAAAGGTCAAAAAATTATTGTTATAGGTAACGAATATGATAATTCATGCAAAACAGAAGCTATTAGCACTGAAGATGTTACAGCAACTGATATTGAAAGAGTTCAAGAGAGCAAACCTAAAAGTGGAATGAGAATTTATGATATTTCAAATATAAAAGAACCAAAAGAAACTAGAAGAGTAATGATAGAAGGAAATTATATTTCATCAAGAATGATAGAAGATAATATTTATTATGTAGCAAATAAATATATTGCAACATCAAATATTCAAAAAAATAAAATGGAAGATTTAGATGAAGACAAATATAAACCAGTATATCAAGACACAGCTGTTAGTCAAGAAGAAAAATGTATAAATTATGATTTGATATATTATTTTCCAGAGACACAAGATTCGAGTTACTTAATGCTTGCTGGATTAAACATTAACAATAATGAAGAGGCAGAAATACGAACATTTTTAGGTGCAGGGCAATATATATACTCATCTGAGAAAAATATGTATATAGCAACAAATAAAACAACATATGGAAAAGGATATGAAGTTTTAGGAGGAACAACACATTTGCTAAAAATTGAGCTTAATAATGGAAAATTTAATTTTAAAGCAGAATGTAATATAGATGGCCAAGTAAATAATCAGTTTTCGATGGATGAAAATAAAGATACATTTAGGATTGCAACAACTACAGGAAATATATGGGTAGATGAAACAACTGCTAATAATTTATATATTTTAAATGACAAGTTAGAAGAAATAGGGAGAGTAGAGAACTTTGGAAAGGAAGAAAAAATATACTCTGTAAGATATGTAGAAAACAAAGCATATGTTGTTACATTTAAACAAACTGATCCGTTATTTGTAATTGATTTATCAAAGTCTACTAAACCACAGATTTTGGGAGAATTAAAAATTCCAGGATATAGCACATATTTACATCCATATGATGACACACATTTAATAGGATTTGGATATGATACAAAAGAAAATGGTACTAGAGTGATAACAAATGGTTTAAAAATGTCTATGTTTGACATATCGGATTTTAATAATCCGCAAGAACTATTTAAAATATCAATAGGAGACAGTAAATATACGTATTCAGAATTACTATATAATCATAAGGCATTACTTTTTTCAAAAGAGAAGAATATTATAGCATTTCCTTTATATTCTTCATCAGGGAGAAAAACAAATTCAAGAGCTGCTATTTATAATATAGATTTAGAAAAAGGTTTTTCTTTAAAAGGAGAGATATCAAATGTTACAAATAAGTATGAAGAAAATGTTAAGAGAATTGTATTTGCAAATGATACATTTTACACTTTTTCGGATTCTCTTGTTAAAGTTGCTAATATGGATACACTTGAGGTTGTAAAAGAATTTACTATTAAAGATTAATTATAAAAATTTATTAATATTATAGACAAATTTTAAATAATAGTGATACTATTTTTAATATTATCCTTAATGTTTTCTTTAACATTAAACGTTGCCTTGACAGCAGTTCTGTATAAGAACT
>CAKOYQ010000014.1 GCA_934130935.1 uncultured Clostridia bacterium
AGAATATGTTGACCCATTTGAAAAACAAGAGAAGGAAAAAGAGAGAAAAATAAAAAGAGGTATAGGACCACTTAAGTTGTAGCCTGAGAAAGAAATGCGGTTGGCAAACCGTTCAGAAGGGCTTAAGCCCAGAAGTACCAGTACAAAAGCCTTCTAGGCTAAGAGCAAACCACGTGTTTTACACGTGGTTATGATTACAATGAAAACATGTTACATAAAACAAAAAGAAAAATGCAAATAAATGTAAAAGTTAAATTATCAACAGTTGAATGTGAATAACTTGTAAACACAAAATGTCTATTTAAAGTTATTCACAGAGTTATCCACAATATCCACAGTTTTGTAAATAAAAAATAAAACAAAACAGTAAACTAAAAGGAATACATAATGTAAATAAAAATATTTAGGAACCGAATAACTATTCAAAAAACAAAAAAAGCTTGCATAAAAATAAATAAAACTATATAATTATGACTGAAAAATAAAAAGTAATAGGTGAAGTATATGAATAAAACCAAAAGAAAAATATTTGAGACCTCAATGAAACTATTTGCAGAAAAAGGATATGATGCAACAAGTATAGAGGAAATAACAGCAACAGTAGGTGTTGCCAAAGGAACACTATATTATCATTTCTCAAGCAAAGAGGAAATATTTAATTTCTTAATAGAAGAAGGAATAAAGCTATTACAAAATAGTGTTGAAATAAAAACATTAAGACATGATAATTACATAGATAAAATAAAAGCAATAATATTAATACAGATAAAAATAGTGGCAAAATATGAAGATATAATAACAATAATACTAAGCCAATTTTGGGGAAATGAAGCAAGAAATAAAAAGTGTCAAGATCATGTATATGCTTATATAGGACAAATAGAACGTATCGTACAAGAGGGCATAGAAAAAAGAGAAATAAAAAAAGGAGATACGAGAGCAGTTGCTTCTGAAATATATGGATTAATATGTTCAACTTTAGTATATAAAAAAAGAGAAGGGGAACATATGGATATAATGAAATTATATCATGAGTATGAGAATACAGTAGTAAATGGGTTAAGGATAAAATAAGAAACTTAGAATGAAAGGATAGGAAGCTAAAAATGGAAACAAAATCAAGAAAGATGAAATTTACTGATTTAAAAGATATGTTAAAACAAACAGAAGATGTATATGGAGATAGACCAGCATACATTTTTAAAACAGAAAAAAAAGGCGAATTTAAAACAATAACACATAAACAATTTAGAGAAGATATAAATGCATTAGGAACATCATTAATAAAAATGGGATTAAAAAATAAAAAGATAGCAGTAATTTCAGAAAATAGATATGAATGGGAGTTGGCATACTTATCAATTTCAGCAGGAACAGGAGTTGTTGTTCCATTAGATAAAGCTTTGCCAGATAATGAAATAGAAAATTTAATTTTGCGTTCACAAGTAGAAGCTATATTCTATTCTAAAAAATATGATGAAATAATGAACAAATTAAGAGAAAAGAAAAATACAAATTTAAAGTATTTTATATCAATGGAATTACAAGAAAATGATAATGGAATATATTCGCAAAAATTGCTTGTAGAAAAAGGAAAAAAATTAATAAAAGAAGGAAATTCAAGTTACTTAGATGCAAAGATAGATGCTGAAAAAATGGGAGTAATGTTATTTACATCAGGAACAACAGCAATGTCAAAAGCAGTAATGTTGTCACATAAAAACATAGTAACAAATGTAATGGATATAATTCAAAGATTCGACTTAAATGAAGAAGATAGATTTCTATCATTTTTGCCATTACACCATGTCTTTGAGTGCACAGTAGGATTTTTATATCCAATATCAATCGGAGGTTCTATATGTTTTTGCGAGGGAGTAAAACATATGGCAGAAAATATAAAAGAATTTGATATAACTGCAATGATATCAGTTCCAGCTGTATTTGATATTATATATAGAAAAGTAATGAAAACAATAGAAAAAAAAGGAAAGTTAGAGGCAATAAAAAAAGGAAAGAAAATTTCAAATTTATTATTAAAAATAAAAATAGATGTTAGAAAAAAATTGTTTAAGGAAATACATGAAAGTTTAGGACCAAAATTAAAATTGGTAGTAACAGGTGGAGCAGCACTAGACCCTGAAACAGAAGCAGGATTTAATGACTTAGGATTTGATGTAGAGCAAGGATATGGTTTAACTGAGACATCACCAGTAATAGCAGCAGAGACTCCAAAATGTAGAAGATTAGGTTCAATAGGAAAAAGTTTTCCGAGTGTTGAAGTAAAAATTGATAATCCAGATGAAAATGGAATAGGAGAATTAATGGCAAAAGGGCCATCTATAATGATTGGATATTATGAGAATGATGAAGCAACGAAAAAGGCATTAGATGCAGATGGTTGGTTCCATACAGGAGATTTAGCTAGAATTGATGAAGATGGATTTATATATATATCAGGAAGAAAGAAGAGTGTAATAGTTTTAAATAATGGTAAAAATGTATTTCCAGAAGAAATAGAAACATTGTTAAACAAAGTTGAAGGAATAAAAGAATCATTTGTTTATGAGAAAAAAGAAGATGGAGATGTCAAAGTTTGCGTAAAAATTGTTTATGATAAAGAAATTATTAAAGAGCTGTATAATATAGAGGGAGAAGATGAAATAAGAGAATTCTTGTGGGGAAAAGTTAAAGATGTTAATAGATTAATGCCAAAATATAAATATGTTAGAGAAATGATTATTACAGAAGAAGAATTAATTAAGACAACAACACTAAAAATTAAGAGACATGAAGAAATAAAAAAAATATTTGAGTAAATGATAGTTTTAAATAATATTACAAAAATATTACAAATGTAATGAAAATGTAATAAAAAAAAGAAGAAAAAAGCCTTGAGGTTTTATAGAAGCTGATGTATAATAAAATAGAATTTAATTATTGACTACATAGGAAAAGGAGGAATTTGCATGTCTAGAAAATCGGGCATAGTAAATGTGAGAATGGTTATCACAGAAGAGAAGATACTATCAAACATAGATAAAGTTCAAAAAATGATAAATCCAAATAGTAAAAAGCAGATAGTTCAATTAGAAGATGACACATATTTTAAAGACTTGATTGAATCTATAAAAGCTTATTTAATAGAATACCCAAAGAAAAAGAATTTTCCAGTAAGTGTATATAAAGCAGCATATGGATTAGTTGAATATGCTACAATACAATTCGAAGAAAACACGAAAAAAGTTGAAGAGTTGATTAGACAAAGAGAAGAAAATATTGCTTTAGCAGGAGAATTAAGAGAACTAATAGATAAGGTTGAGAAAAGAGAAAGCGGTTGGAAAGACCAAATAAAAGAATCAAAAGAAAAATTCTCAGAAGATGTAATTGATACACTAATATTAGTAGGAAAAGACAAAAGCAGAAATACTCAAAACTATCAAGATGCTTTAAAACTATTAAATGCAAGGGTAAATAATTTAGAGACAAATTTACATATTGAAATAGATTTAGAAAGAACAGAAGATAGATCAAAGGCTTTAAGTTATATTGGAATAGAAGTTGCAGAAGCATTAAAAGAAATTCCAAAACCAGCAGAGGCAATAATAGAAGAAACATCAGAAAATGTTCAAGAAGTTGAAGAAAATAATATACAAAATGCTAAAATTGAAAAAGAGGACAAAGTACCAGAAAAGACTGTTTCTCAAGTTGTTGCATTTGAAGACGATATAGAAGATGAAGAATTACAAGAATATCAAGAATCCATTACATTTGAGAAAAAGCCATCATTATGGCAGAGAATTAAAAACAGCAAATTAGGAAGAGCAGTTTCTTATGTACTTAAAATTAGAATTAGAATTGAGTTGCCAGATGCTTTACCAGAAGGCAGAGGAGAAGAATAAAATGCAAAAATAGTACCCCAGAAAACAGGGTACTATTTTAGGCGTATTAAAAAGAAAACTTTAAGAAATTATTGAAAAAAACTTGACAAATTAATAAAATCATATTAAAATATTAAATGTGCTCACAAATGAGCCATAATGATGGTGGATGTAGCGTAGTTGGTTAACGCGCCAGTTTGTGGCACTGGAGACCGTGGGTTCAAGTCCCATCTTCCACCCCATAATTTAATATTGGGCTGTAGCCAAGCGGTAAGGCAGTAGACTTTGACTCTACCATGCGCTAGTTCGAATCTAGCCAGCCCAACCAATAACGAATCTATTCGAACTAATAGAATAGACAAAACAAAAATCAATCAGTAAAATGGTTGATTTTTTTGATATTTGCTATTTACAATAAGCTTTATATAATTTATAATAAAAATATAAAAATCGGATACTACAATTTTAAAAATCATAGTATCCAATCATAGTTGATTCTTGGTTTACAGAGTATATCCTATATACTCTGTATTGAGACCGAATTATAAAAATAAATAGGAAGAAGGAATACCATGGATACAAAAGGAATGATTGAAAGGAAAGGTTTTGACCCAAAAGCAATAGAGTTTTTAAATAACTTTTTATATGAATTTAATGACTTGTTTGGTAGCTATTTATCACAAGAAGAAGTTCTTGAGAGAATAAACGATTATTTAGATGAAATTGAGTTTGTAGAAGAAATACCATATAGTGAAGAAAATGGAGTAATTGGCTTGTATAATTTAGAAGAAAAAAAAGTTTATATAAGAAAAAGTGATATTGAAAGTGAAAAAAGTACTTTTTTTCATGAAATGGTACATGTATTACATGAAAAATTAGTCACTGCTGAATTACAAGAAAATTTTGAAATACAGGATGAATCTCACCAAATGTATTTAACTGGTATAGGTGTTGATGAAGGTTTCACAGAATATCTTACATCAAAAAGAAATGAAAAATTTTCTAAAGAAAAAATTTTTAATTCTTATCCAATATTAACGCAACAATTTAGATTTTTAGCAAATATTGTTGGAGAGGAAGATTTGATAAGCGGTATTTTTAATGGTCACGAACAGGTTTCCGGTTTATTGCAGAAAAAGTTGAATTGGGAAGAAAATGATTGTAGTGATTATTGCAAAGCAATGAGTGTAATTGCCAAATATGAAAAAGAGGTATTAAGAGAAAAAATAGAAGCAAGCAGGAAAAAAAGTGCAGCAGATAGAGCATTTGATATAATATTTGGAGATCAAAATCAAAAAAAATCGAGATTTCCTAGAGAAGTTGATTCAGCTATAGATGAAATTGTTAAAAAATATCTAATGCAAACTGTAAATAGTGTAGAGGACTTTTATTCATTAATGGAAAATATGAAAATGTATGCAAAGAGCTTAGGAAAAGATGTTGGAGCAGAAATGATGCTGACTCTTTATCAACAATACAAAAAACATCCTGAATTCAATCTGGAAGAAAGCAATCCAGAGTTGTGTGAACCATTTAAAATATATGATAAACTACAGGAATTTTACGACCTTTGTTTTGAAGAAAAACTACAATTTGTTGCAGAAGATAGAGAACTCCAAACATTAATATTCAATGCTAATAATTCGTATGATTTCAAAAAAATGATAATTCAACATATGTGTGTGGATGATAAATTTGGTAATTTAGGACTTGATAGATTTGTAAGAGACGACCATCAATTATCAGATTATAATGCGTTATATGGTATGTTGACAAGTGGATTGTTGAAAGAAAAAATTCAAAGTGGAGAGGTAAAACCAGAAGCATTGGCATTAGAGTGGATTCAATGTGATGACTACAATGGAGAGTTTAGCCTGTTTAATATATTTAATGCAAACGGAACAAAAGAGGAATATCTAGGTACATATGCACTTGGAGAATTGGATTGTAATGAAGTATCACAATATGAAATAGCTAAGATGACTGTAGAAGAAAAAAGAAAAATGGTGTCAAGAATCTGTCAAGATGTGTATGATAGTAAGATGACAGACGAAAGTGTAGAAAAGTATCTTTTTTTGTGTGATTCAAAATCCAAAGAAGTGTGTTACGCATGTTCAGAAGAAAATCAGTGGATGATTTTTGAATGGGATGATTCTGTGATGGAAATTTACGATAAGCCAGAGTATATCTCTAGTATTGCAGAAGAAAATATAAAACGAACAAAAAGATGGCTTGATATGGGACAGGATGATATATTATGTTTACTCGGTTTACAACATGCAGGAGTAATAGAGCAATCTGTAGTAAAGGAATATATAGGAAAAAAAATAGAAAAACAGTATTTAACTCCAGATGATATAGAGGTTGAGATTAATAGACAAAATGTAACAATAGGAGAAATTAAGAAAAAAGTTCAAGAAGTTGCTGAAAGAGTAGATAAGAAAAAACAGGGAGACACCTTGTTAATTAATGGAGGTGAGGATATTGAAAAATAGTTATTCGTATTCTGAGGTTTTAGATATTATAGACAATATGGAAGTAAAATATAAAGAGATGTTACCTAGAAAATTAATGGACTTTTTAAATGAGAATAAAAATTTAGAATATAAAAAACATGTTAATCCTCAAATACCTCTTAGTGAGCAGAACATTTCAAAAGATGCTATTACAATACTTGCAATGATTAATTTAAAATATTGGGTTAAAGATGAAAAACATAAAGCTGATTTGATTGAAAAATATAAGGCTAATAACAAAGAAATAAGTAGTGAGGAATTGAAGAAAATTCTTGAGTCAAGTGATAATAACGATACAATTATGAACAAATCACAAAGTGCTGATGTAAATACAAGCTTGGTTGTAAAAAGATGTGGTTTTATCGAGCGAATAAAGAATTGTTTTTTGAAATTTAGAAAAAATTAAAAATTGGAAATCAACTTAAAAATAAAGTAGTTATAAAGAAAGGGGAACATATAGCAAATGGAAATTGGAAACTTACAACTTTTTTTATATTTCATTGTGTATATAAGCGAATTAATTATACAAATAAATTTACTTGAAGACTTCAAAAAGAATAATATTGATAAAAATGGAGGGGAATTCTTTGGAATTACTATTATGATTTTTATATCAAATATTTTAGCATATTTTAACTTTGCATGGAATTCAACAGGATTTACATCTGCATTTTGGGCTATTTTAATTTGTGCTTGTGTTTTTATTTGTGATGTTATATTATTTATAATTGGATTAGAAATTAAAAATAAGAAACAAAAATTAAACTCCATAAATGATACAATAATAAAAGAAAAATCATTTATTAAAAGCAGTATTATAACGTTAATATGTAACATAATTATTATTTTTATAATTCCAATAATAATACAAAAAATGATATTAGGAAATGGCGGAAAGCATGTTATTAAATATTTAGAGCAAAAGTATGGCAATGATGGAAATTATAGGGTTGTAAACATAGGTAAAGATTATGAACATTATGGAATGGTGGATAAATATTTAGTTGGTTATTATTATGAAATAAAAAGTGACTATATGGAAAATACATTTGTTATTAGAATAGATGATGAATTTTCAAATATAAGCACTGATTTATTTTTGCCAGTGTATTATTCTGAAAAGAATAATTTGAATTATAGATTAGATTGTAGTAATGGTTTACATTACGATTTTCAAAATCTTGAAAAATATATAAAAGATAATATAGAAAATGAAACAGAGAAGAAATTTAAAATATATGATATTTGTGGAAATTATACACACTTATGGGATTCATATGGGAGAATTCCCTCTATAAATGAAATTGTTGATTCAATAAAGGTGTATTATAAGTAATCCAGCAGTAATTAATGTAGCAAAGAAAGTACATATGGAAATTTTATAAAATAAATTAGATAAGAACAAATTAAAGAAGAACTGAAAATTTTTCTTATTTGTTCTTTTTAAAGTAATAAAGTTTATATTCTGAATTGTATTGCTATATAAAAATTAAAAGTATTGCAAAATATACCAAAATCTGTTAATATATAGAAATAAGAAAGAGAGGTGGCATTGATGTCAAGAGTAATAGTAGTAGGAGGAGGACCAGCAGGAATGATGGCTGCAATAACAGCAGCAGAGAATGGAAATGAGGTAATAATAATAGAGAAAATGCCATCATTCGGAAGAAAATTATTAATAACAGGAAAAGGGAGATGTAATATAACAAGTTCACTATATATGAGTGAATTTATAAAAAACACACCTGGAAATGGAAAATTTTTATATAGTGCATTCCAAAATTATACTAATAAAGATATAATAGAATTTTTAAAAAGACAAGGACTAGAAGTAAAAGAAGAAAGAGGAAATAGAATTTTTCCAGTTACAGACAAATCTATAGATGTTTTAAATTGTTTCAAAAAAAGAATAGATGAATTAAAAATTCAGTATAAATTAAACACAAGAGTAGAAAAAATTTTAATAAAAAATAATGAAGTACTTGCTATAAGAACAGATAAGGAGATAATCAAAACAGATAAAATAATATTAGCAACTGGAGGAAAGAGTTATCCTTTAACAGGTTCTACAGGGGATGGATATAAAATGGCAAAAGATATTGGTCATACAATTATACCAATAAAACCATCATTGGTTCCGATGGAAGTCTACGAAAAAGAAGAATGTAAGAGACTTCAGGGATTAAGCTTAAGGAATGTTGGGATAAAAATAATAGATACAGATAGAAAAAAAATAATATATGAAGACTTTGGTGAAATGATATTTACACACTTTGGAATTTCAGGCCCAACAATTTTAAGTGGTTCTGCACATTTAGTAAAATATAAAGATATAGAATATCTTTTGAGAAAAAAATATATAAATATAAGCATTGATTTAAAACCAGCACTTACAGAAGAACAATTAGATGATAGAATTTTAAGAGATTTTAATACTTTTAAAAATAAACAGTTTAAACATAGTTTAGACAAGTTATTACCTCAAAAAATAATACCTGTTGTAATTGAATTGTCTAAAATACACGAAAGTAAAAAAGTAAATGAGATTACAAAAGAAGAAAGAAAGAGATTAGTAGAATTATTAAAGAATTTTACCATTACAATAAAGAGTTTTAGACCTGTTGAAGAAGCTATTATAACATGTGGTGGAATAAATACAAAAGAGATTGATCCTAAAACTATGGAATCTAAAGTAATAAAAGGGCTATACTTTGCAGGAGAAATAATTGATGTAGATAGTTATACAGGAGGATTTAATTTACAAATAGCATATTCAACTGGATATACTGCTGGAATGAGTGTATAGTGAAGTGGGACATATGGGGTCGGTTCCATTTTTGCCCTTTTAGTTTTAATATAAATTACGAAGATAAATGTAAATTTTGCATGATATTCCTCGGCTCATTACGAAACTTAAGAAATTGTAACTCATTTTATGGCACCCTTTCATTCTCATGAACTATTTCCATAAAATTTCATACAATTTCTAAAGTTTATCCAATCACATTCGTCATTTCATTTAAAATTTATATTTATCTTTGTAATTCTAAATAATTATCAAAGGGCAAAAATGGAACCGACCCCAAATGTCCCACCTCGAAAAAAGGGCAAAAATGGAACCGACCCCAAATTGCCTGTTGTAAGGAGAGGATTAAATGAATGAATTTACAACAATTTTAAAAGACGAAATGGCTGAAATAGTAGAGAAAAAATCAAAGTTTATTGCTAATATCTTTTATGTAGAGAATGTAGAAGAAGCAGAAGCAAAGGTAAAAGAAGCAAAAAGAAAATATTATGATGCAAAACATAATTGCATTGCATATAGGGTAATTGAAAATGGAAGAATTGTAGAAAAATCAAGTGATGATGGAGAACCTTCTGGAACTGCTGGTGGTCCAATGTTAAATATTTTACAAAAAAATAATTTATGTAACTTAGTGGTTATTGTGACAAGATATTTTGGTGGAATTCTTCTTGGAACAGGAGGATTGGTTAGAGCATATTCAGAGGCTACACAAAAAGCTATTGAAAAAAGTATAAAAGTTTCAAAAATAGAGGGGATAGAGATTCAAGTTAGAGTTGATTATGCAAAATTAGATGCTTTTAAGTATTATTGTAGGAATAATGAAATAGATATTGTTAAAATAGAATATAAAGAAGACATTGTTTTAAAAATAGAAATGGAAAAAAGTAGAAAAAATATTTTTTTGAAAAATATAGAAACAAAAACTCTGAATATAAAGGAATATCAAGTGATTCAGGAAAAATATATAACTAAAACTGTAGAAAAAAATAAATAAAATGGGAAAAATTTCCATAAAACTCTTGCAAATTTTTTTTCAAAGTATTATAATGAAAATGTAAATATTTTACAGTAGAAAAATTAGGAGGAAAAAAACATGAGAGAAAAAATCACAGTTTTAATTGCAGATGACAATCAAGAATTCAGCATGACATTAGCTACATATCTAAAAAATCAGGAAGACATGACAGTAATAGGAAGGGCTAAAGATGGAAACGAAGCTTTAGATATGATACCTAATTTAATGCCAGATGTAGTACTATTGGATGTAATAATGCCACATTTAGATGGAATAGGAGTTTTAGAAAAGTTAAACATGATAAAAATGAACAAAAAACCAATCTGCATAATGTTATCAGCAGTAGGACAAGACAAGATTACAAGAAGAGCAGTTGAATTAGGAGCAGAATATTATGTTGTAAAACCATTTGACATTGAATTATTAATCACGAGGATAAGAGAGTTAAAAAATTATAGACCTTCACAAAACAATAATTTTATTTCAAGAGAAACATCAATACAAAAACAACAGTATATTGAAATCTCAAATGGAACAGAGAAAAAAGAGGAGAACTTAGAAGCCTTAGTCACTAATATAATCCATGAAGTTGGAGTGCCAGCACATATTAAGGGATATCAATATTTAAGAGAAGCTATAATAATGGTAGTGAATGACATTGATGTAATTAATCAAATAACCAAAAGTTTATATCCAAAGATCGCAGATAAATTTACCACAACACCATCACGTGTAGAACGTGCAATTCGCCACGCAATAGAAGTTGCTTGGGGAAGAGGACAACAAGATGTAGTTGAAAATATATTTGGCTACACAATTTCAGCAGCAAAAGGAAAGCCTACAAATTCGGAATTTATTGCAATGATTGCTGATAAGTTAAGATTAGAATTAAAGAGTGCGTAAAAATTGTGTGTAATCTTAGAGAACCAATTATTACAAAGATAGTAAAATATTTCCATTATACCGACAAATTCGTGAGTCTATGGCATTGAAACAAGGTAGAAACAGGTAAAAACAAACTGTTTTGGAAAAAGGCAACTAACTTTTTTATTTATTGGGTATGGTTAAAGGTATAAATAATCTTTCGTTTATCGGATTTTTATTAAATTAGAAATTTGGTAAATGGGAGGTTATTTTTACTATAAATGAACTTACAAAAAATAATTAATGAATATTACATTTTAATGAAGATATGTGAAAAACAAAATAATTGTACAATTTTAGTCTGTTCGGTTGAATAATACATAAAAATGTTGTAATATAATAGCAAACTTTTCAAAGTCAAAAAGGCAAGTCTTTTACTAAAGGACGGAAAGGGAGAAGAAACAAATGACAAATTCCGAATTGATTTTGCGATTAGTAGAAATGCTTTTACAAGAAAAAGAAGAAACTATGAAAGCAAAAGAACAACAAGACAAGACAAGGCAAAAGACGAATGTAGAAATACATAGTATCAGAGCAAACAGGGTGGTTTTTACGGGGCTACCTTGTTTTTTTGAACAAAAAAATAGTATGTGTATTGTTTACGGTTACACATACTCAAAACAAATAACATCTTCCGAATCTAAGAACAATTTGTTTATTGTAACTATATAATAGCATCTTTTTTTAGAATTGCCAAATGAAAATTTTAAAAAATATAGTTTACAAAATTGATAATGGAAAAGCCACAGATTTTAAATAAAACCAAAATAACTGTCTCATTATTGAAAATTTTAGGCATTTATGATACATTAAAATAAGTAGTAATTTAATGAGAGGGGATTTAATATATGAAGAAGAATTATATGTCAGAAGATGAAGTAAAAAAAGCACTTAATATTTCAGACTTTCGTAGCTTATCAAAGGAAAAAATAATGGAATTTGTATCAATAATTCCAAAAGTTGATAAAGAAGTTGCAATATCTATCATTAATCAATTTCCTAATTATGCTGATATGGCCCAAAATATGGTTGGTGGAATGATACACTTGTGTGATGAGGCTTTGCAAGATACTAAAACTGGACAAAAAGATGTAATTGAATCATATAGAGTTGTATTAGAAACATTAAAAGAACAACTGAATAATGAAAACTTAACAATAGAGGAAAGAAACAAAATAACAAATGATATGATGACAATAGCAGAAAAGATAGATAATGCAAATGAAAAATATCAGACTTTTGTAAAAGACATACTAACAAAAGTAGGAAGTGTTACTTTATGTGTAGTAGTATTAGGTGTTGCAATATTAGGAGGGTTAAATAATAAGGATAATTTAAAGTGATAAAAGGAAGAATGTCTACTACATTAATAAATATAAAAAGGTAAATACAAGTGTAACAAGCTAATATAAAACACATATAATGTTAATAGGGAGGTGAAGGGAAAATTGCAGATGTTAAATTAAGTAATATAGCGAATGTAACAGGAACTTATGATTCAATACCAACAACACTTATTTCAGAAGCAGTAATAACTGAAATGATAGCAGGATTAACAATATTAAAAACAGCAGATAAACAAAATTGGGCTAGTGGAAATTTACAATATACAATTACAATTACAAATGGTGCTCAAAATGCATTTGAAACACCAACAATAACAGACATTTTAGATTCAACATTAATAAAATTGGTAAAAGATTCAGTAGAAGTAGATGGTAAAAAAGTAGAATACACTTATGATGAAACAACAGGAGAATTAAAAATAGTTCTTGATACAATAGCTACTGAAACAAATTCTGTAATTACCTTTCAAGTGCAAAAAGTATAATAATGAGTGGAAAATATTAGAAAATATAGCCATTATTGAAAGTAATGGGCAATTTTACAAAAGTAATATAGTAGTAGTTAATAACAAAAATTACAAAAAGAAATGTAGATCAAAATTTATATATTATGATGAAGACTGTATTAATAGATACAAAATAAAAATTAGAAAAGATGAACAAATAAAATATAAAATTTATGTTACAACTTGTTGCAAAATAACTAATAAAAAATATAAAGCAAAATTTAATATGTAAGATAAAAATGGTATAGTGTGATTATAAAATCATATTATACCACTTTTGAAATTAAGACAAAATTTCAGAACTTAAAGTCCAATGTATTAATGTAGAATAACTTTTACCATTATATAAAGGTTCAATTTATTGTAATTCCTTGTGCAAGAGTGATATCTTTAGCTAATAAATATGAGTAATACTATTAGATCCCTCTAAAACGCTTTTTAATTCTGCAGAAGTTTCAACTGCAACTGTTGAATCATCTATATTTATCATATATAAAACTCCTTTTAATGGTAAACTTTATAATAAGTATATTTTAATATCTAAATAATATTACATAAATTTAAAATTATAAATATTGAAATTTTCAAAAAATAGTGATATTATAACATCATGAAAGGATAAACAAATGAAAGATAATAGAATACTAATGCAATACTTTGAATGGTATTTAAAGCCAGAAGATAAACTATGGCAACAAGTATCGAGAGAAGCTAAAAATTTAAAAGAAATAGGAATAACAGATATATGGTTACCACCAGCATACAAAGGAGCAGGTGGAAAGTTTGATGCAGGATATTCTGCTTATGATTTGTATGATTTAGGAGAGTTTAACCAAAAAGGAAGTATAGAAACTAAATATGGAACAAAAGAAGAATATTTACAAGCAATAAGAGATTTGCATAATAATGGAATTAAAGTATATGCAGATATAGTTTTAAACCATAAAATAGGGGCAGATGAATCAGAAACCGTATATGCAAGTGAAGAAGAAAATCAGAATAGAAATGTAGATACTACATTACCCAAAAGAATAATAGCATGGACTAAATATAATTTTACTGCAAGAAATAATAAATATTCAGACTTCAAATGGAATTATAATCATTTTAATGGAACTGACTGGGATGAAAGTGGAAGAAAGAATGCGATATTTAGATTTAGTGGAAAACATTGGGATCAAAATGTAGACCAAGAGAATGGTAATTATGATTATTTAATGGGAGCAGATGTAGATTTTAATAATCCAGAGGTTGTGAATGAATTGGATAAATGGGGAAAATGGTATTTAGATACTACAGAAGTAGATGCATTTAGACTAGATGCTGTTAAACATATAAAATCTGGATTTATGGCTGATTGGATAAAAAGTATGAAAGATGAGAAGGAAGGTTTACAATGTGTTGGAGAGTATTGGAATAGGAATATAGATTCCTTAAAAAGTTATATTGAAAAAACAAATTCAACAATTCCTTTATTTGATGTACCATTACATTATAATTTATATGAGTCATCAAATTCGAGTGGATATTATGATTTCGCTAGAATATTTGAAAATACATTAGTTAAGGAAATGCCAAGTCAAGCAGTGACATTTATAGATAATCATGATACAGAGCCAGGACAGGCACTATATTCTTGGATACCAGATTGGTTCAAACCATTAGCATATGCATTAATTTTATTAAGAAAAGATGGTCTACCATGTATATTTTATGGAGACTATTATGGAATACCAGCTCAAAATGTTAATCCACAAAAAAATATGTTAGAAAATTTGATGAAACTAAGAAAAGATTATGCATATGGGGAACAAAAGGATTATTTTGATCATCATGATATTATAGCATGGGTAAGGATGGGGGATGAAGAACATTCTAATTCAGGGCTTGTTGCCATTATGAGTGATGGACCAGGAGGCGGAAAGATGATGAATGTGGGACCAAAACTGGCTAATTCTACATTTTATGATTACACAGGAAATGTAAAAGAAAATATTTATGTTGATCAAGATGGAAATGGAATATTTTACTGTAATGGTGGAAGTGTTTCTGTTTGGGTTAAAAAATAAAAAAGCAATTTTAATTAAATATTATGAATAAAAAATGATGTGGAGTAGATTTTTTATGTGATTTTATGATATAATAAATATATTCCATATATGCGGGTATAATTTAGTGGCAGAATGTCATGCTTCCGACCTGATAGCGTGGGTTCGATTCCCACTACCCGCTCCATAAGATAAAATCGACGTACTAGATGAAGCGATTGAGTCAACTGTAAACGGTTGATTTTTTTTGTTGACTAAACTAATGAGATTAGTTATAATATAAATATAATTAGTTATGGAGGATAATATGTCAAAAAATAATATTAGTGATGAACTTATTATTGAAACTTCAGCACGTATTGCGAATAAAGTTGGATTAGATAATTTGTCTTTAAAAATAATTGCCGAAGAACTAAATATTAAATCACCATCTTTGTATAATCATATTTCCAGTCTTGATGAAATAAAATCTCAACTTATGGTTTATGGTTGGAAACAAATTGAAGAAAAAATGATTGATTCTGCGGTTGGTGTATCTGGATATGAGGCTTTAAAAAATATGTGCAACGTTTTTTATGGTTATGCTACGAATAATAAAGGAATATTTACTGCTATGCTATGGTATAACAAATATGAAAGTGATGAAAAGGAAAATGCTACTACGAGATTATTTAATATGTTATTTAAAATAATGAAATCTTTAAATATTACTGATGAAAATATAAATCATATTATAAGAACATTAAGGGGATTTTTAGAGGGCTTTTCATTACTTGTAAATAATAATGCTTTTGGAAAACCAATATCAATTAAAGAAAGTTTTGATTTATCATTGGAAATAATTATGAATGGTATAAAATCATTAGAAGGAGTGAAATAAATTGAAACAATATGTAAATTTAACGTTAGAAAATATTGATGAGGAGCATATCTGCTGTGCGATTGGAGATAAAAAACACCAAAAGGGTGTTGTTAGTAAGAAAAAATGGATTAAAAGTAAACTAGAAAAGGGACATGTTTTTAGAAAACTAAATGCTAGAGGAAAAATATTCATTGAATATGAGCCAATAGAAACTGCATGGGTGCCAATACTGGGAAAGAATTATGAATATATTTATTGCTTATGGGTTGCAGGAAGTTTCAAAGGAAAAGGTATTGCTAAAGAATTGCTTGAATATGCAATAAATGATTCCAAAGAAAAAGGTATGAGTGGTATTTGTACTCTGGTCTCTAAAAAGAAAAAACCTTTTGTTGGAGAAAAAGAGTTTTTCATTCATAATGGTTTTAAAGTTGTTGATGAAATCGATGATTATGAATTATTAGCACTTCAATTTGATAATAGTGAAATACCTAAATTTAATGACAATGCTAGAAAGATGAAAATAGATAATCAAGACTTTACAATTTATTATAGTAATGAGTGCCCTTATGTAGAATATGAAGTGCAAGAACTTACCCAATATGCAAAAGATAATAATATCAAAATTAACTTTATAAAAATAGATACATTAGAAAAGGCTAAAAATGCTCCGTGCGTTTTTAACAACTGGGCTAATTTTTATAGAGGTAAGTTTATATCAAATACAATATTAAATGCTAATTCATTTGAAAAATTGATTAGTAAATAAAATCAACATAAATATGAAAGGGATTAAATTTAATATGGAAGAAAAATTTGACGTTTTGAACGAATTAGGAGAATTCACAGGAGAAATTGCAACGAGAGAAGAATGCCATAAAAAAGGTTTATGGCATAGAGCAGTATATGCTTTTATTATAGATAATAAAGGAAATATCTTATTACAAAAGAGGAGTGCCAATAAAAAATTATGGCCTAATCTGTGGGATGTTACTGTTGGTGGACATGTAGATAGTGGAGAGTTTGGTAGACAGGCAATAATAAGAGAAGCAAAAGAGGAATTAGGACTTGAGATGAATGATGAGGACATTAGATACATAGTTGGTTCAACATCGATAAATGAACAGGGTAATATTATAAACAAACATTATAATGAATGTTATGTAATTACTAAAACTATAGATATTTGTGAGATTAAAATACAAAAAGATGAGGTGGCAGATGTAAAATACTTTTCAAAAGATGAAGTATTAAAAAGAATTTCAAACAATTATGAAGGATTGACAAATAAAACTGGGGTATGGAATTTTTTGCAAAAGATTTTAGAAAATAATATCATTAATAAATAAATTATTGTAAATAGAAATGTCCCACTCAATTTTAAGATTGAGTGGGACATTTTTCTAAAGTTTAATAATATTCCAAAGTTCATTGTAAAAACTTTTGTTAAAAACAGAGTCTTTTACTTCAAAGCTTTCACGCGAGTTAAGGAATATAGACATAAACTCCTCAGGGAACTTATCCCAGGAGCTTTTGAAAATTAGGCTCTGGGAGATGAGTTTTAAAGTTCCAAGCCCAGAGGTTACCTCTACCTTGAGGGAAACATTGTCACTATTGATTACAACAGAGGAACAATTCTTCTGAAGAAATTCTAATTCCTCTTGGGTGATGTGCCTTGCTGCCAGTTGGGCATATGCATAAGCATGCTCTACCACACCACGCCCACTTTCAGCAGTGACAATAGTTCCTGATTTGCAAAAGACTGCAAATTCTTCGGTATTGGTACTAATCCAGGGGAGGGGAGTGAATGATTCACTAAACACCTCTGAGAATCCATTATTAATTAATAGATTCCGAAAATTTTTCCAGGTCATATTCATAGTAGAACCTCCCAATAGTTATTATTGTTACGAACTTGTTGATATGTTTTAATTCGAGGCTCAAAGCCCAAAAAACTTTATGTTCACTATTATATCACGTTCTACATAAAATTGTCAACATGAAAATTACTCAAGACAAAGAAAATTTTTTCCCTTTTAAATAATTCAAACATCCACTATCAGTTTTAAAATCAAATTTTAATTCAAACGCTTTTAATTGTTGAAATTTAAAACCAAAAGTTTTATTAATAGAATTTATACCATACTTACCATCTCCAATAATAGGATAACCAATATGAGCTAAATGAGCTCTAATTTGATGAGTTTTACCAGTTTCAATTTCAACATTTAATAATGCAGAATTATTGTCATATTCTTTAATTACAGAATATGAGGTAATAATTTTGCTATATCCAGTTTTAAAGTTATCAGAGATATAAACAATAGACTTCTTATTATCTTTAAATAAATAGGCTTCTAGTCTCGCTTTTTTTATTTTAGGGATGCCATATACTAAAGCTAAATACTTTTTTTTGATTTCATGATTTTTAAATTTTTCAAATAAAATATTTAAAGACTCTTCATTTTTTGCAAATAGAACTAAGCCAGTGGTATTTCTATCTAATCTATGACAAGGTAAAGGTGGGAAGCTAGAATCAGAGTATTTGCTATGAACAGCAGTAGTTAAGCTATTATTACCAGTAACTTCCATATTTGAAGGTTTATTTAAAATCAATATATTTTCATCTTCAAAAATCACATCTAGCTTAATAGTTGGGTAAAGTATGTTATCAGCAATATAAATAAGAATCTCATTTCCAACATATATAGTACAGTCTTTATTGATTCTATTTCCATTAATTTTTATATCTTTTTGTCTTAAAGTTTTATAAAACATATTTGTAGAGAGATGAGGAAAATTATCTAATATAAATTTTGAAAGCTTTTTTCCATCATATTTATTTGTTACAATTAATTTCTTCATAATATAATCCTTTTCATACAATATAACTAAGAATAACATATTTTTATATTTTATACAATAGAAAAAAGAAGAAAAAATGAATAAAAAAGAGAAAAAGAGAAAAAAATACATATAAATAACATATAAAAAAAGAATAAAAAAGATTAAAAACCTATAAAACAACTAATTAAAGATAGGCAATTTGCAAAAAAAGTAAATATATGTTATAATAGAACGCAGTCGCGTTAAAAGGAGAGTGTATATTATTTTAAAGAAAAAAATAAAATATTATACTAAAGAAGGATGCAAACTATTTAGCGTAATGGCAATAGCATTATGGTTAATAATAGCGATTATTTTATTAAAATATAGACCAATCTACAAAGTAACTTTGGGTGGACAAGAAATAGGTTATGTAGAAGATGGAGCAAAATTAAAAGAAAGAATACAACAAGAGATTATAGAAATGGAAGGTAAAAATATAGATTTTGTTTCATTAAATGAAGTGCCAGGTTATGAATTTAAATTAGTAAGCAAAACACAAGAAACTAACGAAGAAGAAATAATGTTAGCATTAAGAGAAAACGCGAGAATAATGTATAAATATTATGCAGTAATTTTAAATAATGAAACAGTAGGATTAGTAGATAACATAGAAGAGGCTGAACAAGCAGTAAATACAATAAAAGAAGAACACAAAAACGACAGTATAAAACTAGAATTGAGTATAACAGAAAATTATACAGAGAATATTGAAGAAATAAGTTTAGAAACAGTACAAGTTGCACAAGGACAAGTGGAAGAAAAAGTGGCAGAACTTATAGAACAAGATGAAAAAAGTAAAATGCCATCTATCAATGGAGTACTATTAGCTGTAACTCCTGTACAGGGAAATATAACGTCAAGATTTGGAGTTGTAAGTAGTATAAGATCAGGTGCACATACAGGAACAGATATCTGTTGCTCGATTGGAACAAAGATAAGAGCTGTGTCTTCAGGAACTGTAACATTTGCTCAAATGAATGGAGCGTATGGAAATTTAATAAAAATTTCTCATGGAAACGGAGTTGAAACTTGGTATGCACATTGTAAAGAATTATATGCAACAGTTGGTCAACAAATTAAGGCAGGAGATGTTATAGCAGCTGTTGGAATGACAGGTAACACAACAGGCCCACATTTGCACTTAGAAATAAGAGTTAATGGAACAGCTATCAATCCACAAAATTATTTATATAAATAAAAAAGGAAATAATAACATGAATATTGCAAATAATTGGAAAGATTATAAGATATTAGACATGTCAGATGGACAAAAATTAGAAAAATGGGGAGATGTAATATTATCAAGGCCAGATCCTCAAATAATATGGAAGAAAAAATCATACCCAGAAAAATGGAAAAATATAAATGCAACATACTACAGGAGTAAAACAGGTGGAGGAGCTTGGAAATATAATAAGCAAGTTCCAAATCAGTGGCAAATAAAATATAAAGAATTAACATTTAATATAAAGCCGATGGGCTTTAAACATACAGGATTATTTCCAGAGCAAGCGGTAAATTGGGATTGGATGATAAATAAAATCAAAAATTCGAATAGAAAAATAAAAGTGCTAAATTTATTTGCATATACAGGTGGAGCAACAGTTGCGTGTGCTTTTGCTGGAGCATCAGTATGTCATGTGGATAGCTCAAAGGGTATGACAACATGGGCAAAAGATAATATAGCATCATCAGGTTTATCAGAAAAACCTGTTAGATATATTGTAGATGATGTTGTAAAATTCGTTAATAGAGAAATACGTAGAGGAAATAAATATGATGCTATAATAATGGATCCTCCATCATATGGCAGAGGAGCGAATGGAGAGGTATGGCAATTTGAAGAAAACATATATGATTTAGTAGAATTGTGTACTAATGTACTTTCAGACGATCCATTATTCTTTTTAATCAATTCATATACAACAGGAATTTCAAGTAAAGTATTAGAGAATATTTTGAATTTAACGGTTGGAAAAAGATGTAAAGGCAAGGTTTCTTCAGGAGAAGTAGGATTACCAATGGAAAATTCAAACCTTATATTACCATGTGGAATTTTTGGCAGGTGGGAAGTATAAAGGGCAAAAACGGAACCGACCCCAAATGTCCCTAAAGGAGAAAAAATGCAAAATTTAGATATATTATATGAAGATAATCATGTTATTGTAGTAAAAAAAGAACCTAATATTCCATCACAAGCAGATAAGACTGAAGATATTGATATGCTTACAATTATAAAAGAGTATTTAAAAGAAAAGTATAATAAACCTGGTAATGTATATCTTGGACTTGTTCATAGGTTAGATAGGCCAGTAGGTGGAGTGATGGTGTTTGCAAAGACATCAAAAGCAGCTTCTAGGTTAAGTAACCAAGTAAGAGAGAAAATATTTAAGAAAAAATATTTAGCAGTTGTAGATGGAAAATTTGAGACAAGTAACGGAATATTAGAAGACTATTTATATAAAGATGAAAGAAACAATATAAGTAAAGTGGTAAATAAAGATAAAAAAAATTCAAAGATTGCAAAATTGGAGTATGAAGTTTTGACATATAATCAAGTAAAGGATTTGTCTTTAGTAAAGATAGACCTTTATACAGGTAGACATCATCAAATAAGAGTTCAGCTTGCACATGCAGGGCACAGTATATTTGGAGATCAAAAATATGGAACAAGGGGCAAAGGAAAGCAAATTGCATTATGGGCATATGAGCTTACAATACAACACCCTATTACTAAACAAGAACTTACATTCAAATGCTTGCCAGAAAGTAATGGGACATGGTGTATATTGAAGGAATTAAAGATTTAGATAATAAAATTGTATTAGAACAAATAAGAAAGCTTTTTAAATTTTTCTTATTTGTTCTTTTTAATGTTTAACATATTATCTTAATTATGTGAATTTTATAAAAGTTAAAAAAATACATATGAAAAATTTTATTTGAGATTTTACTAATAAAAAGTTATTTTTTGTTAATAAAATGAAAATAAATTAAAAAAAGATGATAAATTTAAATTGAACTTAAGATAAGAGTGAGGTGAGAAAAGTGGTAGATAAAATCTGCACATATCTAACCAATAAAATAAGAAAAGAAATGCCAGAAATAGATAATGAAAGAGCAGAGATAATAATGTATGGTTTACAGAATATAATTGGTGAGTTGCCTAAAGGAATAATTATTTTATTGATTGCCTACTTTTTGGGAATATTCAAAATTACACTTATATCAGTATTAATAATTGCACCATACAGATGTTTTTCGGGTGGAGTACATATGAAAACACATATTGGATGCATAATTTATACATCAATATTATATAGTGGTTCGGCATTACTGGGAAAATACATAATATTAACAGGAATAACAAAATACATTATTGCTTTTACACTTTGGGGATTTTGTATGTTCATGATAAAACTATATGCACCAGCAGATACAGAGAATGTTCCAATATTAAGAGCAAAGGAAAGACGACAAAAACAAGTTTTTTCATACATAATTTTGACATTTGAGTTTATAATGGCAATTTTAATTAGTAATACTACAATAGCAGGAATAATAATATTTGGCGATTTTATACAAACTTTAACAATAACAAGATTTGCATACAAAATTACAAATAATAAATACGGACATGAAATATATGCAAATATTTAATGGGTTAATGTAGGAGTCATTGCAACTACTCTTATATTATATAAATTTTACGAAAGAAGGGGGAATTAATTATGATGAAATTATTAGCAAGGGTGGCAGAAAAATATGCAAAGGCAACAAATACAGCTTGTATGATGTTTTGGATAGGACATCAACCTAAAATGCCAGCATCTCTAGTAAAAAAAGATTAATCCCAGAAGTATGTTCTTAAACATTTAAAATCAATTCTAGAAAAAGGAGATTTCATAAGAAGTTTCCTTTTTCGAATGTATGTGCTTATACCAAGAAGGAGTGGCTATAAAGTCACTCCTTCTACAAATCATATATAGATAGCTCCTGCTTAAAATATGTATCATCTTTACTTGTATATAAGTCTAGGTTTGTACTATTTTTAACATATTTTCTAAGTTCCCACAAGCCAAAGCCTGAATGTTCTTTTTTATTAGATGCACCTTTTTCAAATATTTTTTCTAAATCTACATCTTTATTTGAATATGTATTTTTTACAGTAATTACACTTCTATTATTTCTATTTTCTCTTATGAAAGATATTTTTACAATTTTATCATTGCACTTTTCAGCCTCTTCAATAGCATTATCGAGTAAAACACCAATAGCTCTTGAAAATTTAAACATGTTTACTTCTAAGGTATCTAAGTTTAAGAAAAATTCGATTTCAAATGTTACACCAGAATTAGTTGCTTTAAAGTATTTATTATTAAGCAAACTGTATACACCAGGATTACTTATAATTCTAGGATTCAGTATTGATAGATTATTTGTAATTTTACAATCCTTTTTGATTTCATTAAAATATTTTTTCAAACCATTCATATCATCATTTTCTATATATCCACCTAAAGCAGAAACAATATTATCAAAATCATGTTTATAGCCTTTTACCTTATCATATAAAATTTCTAATGACTGATTATATTCTTCTGCACATGCTAAATCTCTTTTAGTATTTGCTAATTTTATTATACGTGTAAAACTATAAATACTTAGTGCTAAAAAAGATACTAATAATAAAAAGCTTAAAATTGTGATAATTATAGGAACAATATCTATATAATATGTAGTTATTATTAGTTGAATACATAAAGTTAGAAATCCCATTATTAGATTTAGGCATAAAGTTACTACAGTTTTAGTGTCTAAAGAATCTAATAAATCAAGATATAATTTTATTTTTCTGAATTTACTCAAAAATAAAATAATAACAAGAAAGACAGTATATAGAATTATTAAGTAAGGTATTCTATATTTAGGTGTATTGATAAAAGTATCAAGAGAAACATCAAGTATGGTTAAATATAGATTTTGAATAAGAATATTCAATAACCCAAATACAAAACTCGTAATTATTAAAGAGGTTATACTCTTTAAAATCCCAATATTGAAAACAAATTTTATTAAAATTATTGTAAAGGCATAATTAGTAATTATATTAAAAGGGCTTGGAACAAAGTCTGCAGTGAATTTTCCTATAAATATTGTAAACACCATATATATTAGTTTTTGCTTATTAGAAGCTTTAACATCGAAAACCAATAAAATCATAATTAAAAATAAGTAATTTTCTATAACATATGCAATAGCATATATAAAGTCTGTTATAGTGAAATTTATCATAATATCATTTACAAATTGCATCATAATCAATCATCTCCATAAAACAATTTTTATATTTTGGACCAATATAACAAATACTACCATTTTTAAAATTAATCGAATTATCAGTTAAAGAAATATTAACAATGTTATTAATATTAGCAATAAAAGATTTATGGCATCGAACAAAAATTTCAGGCAAACTACTTTCAACTTTGGTAAAAGAATTGTAAGTATAAAAACATCCGTGAAGAGTATGATAAATTAGTTTCATGCCATTCTTTTCGATAAATTGGATATCATTTAAATCAATAAAAGTTCCTTTATGGTCAACTTTTAAGAATTTTTTCGAGTTACCAGAAATATCATCATATAATCTATTTAAAGTGTCTGAAAGAGAATCGACACTTAATGCACTTTTGAAAAGATAGGCAAAAGTTTTATAATCATATGCTTTCATCAAATATTCAAAATGACTTGTAATAAAAATAATATAACAATCTTTGTTAATTTTTCTAATTTCATTAGCAATATCGAGTCCATTCATTTTAGAATTTTTGAACTCAATATCAAGAACCACAACATTTACAAGATTTGAAAACATATAAGACAGAACCTCTTTGTAATTTTGTGTTTTCAGTACAATTTTGGCTTCAAAATCATTTTTTATAAATGCCTTTTCAAATAATAAAGACAGTTTGTTGATCATGTTAATATCATCATCACATAGTATAAAATTTAACATATAAGACCTCCTTTGTAACAAAATGTTTTTTGACATTTTTTGTCAAATACATTTAAAATATAAAACAAAAAATAAGAATTGTCAATAGGCTAATTGAATATACATTATACCTTACAGTTAGAAGAAAAACAGCGTTTTAAATTGATTTGAATAAAGTAAATACAATATACAAAATATGTAAAAAACAGATTAGAAAATGAAAAAAATTGGGTTATATATTTGTGGCTTTTTCATAATATTAAATATAAATGGAGGAATGGAAATGATAGAGAAAAATAAAAGAAACAATAATATACTCATAATAGGAGTATTGATAATATTTACAATATGTTTAATACAATTAAATATGGCTAGTGTGATACCAACAGCAGCTAATGTAAATGATAAAACAATAGGATGGGGGATAAAAAGGGCAAATAATAACCAACAGCCAGATGTTGGAGCGGCTAACAAGAAAATACTAGAGGAAGAAGATGGAATATGTATTGGAAAAGATAATGATAAAATAATATATTTAACATTTGACGAAGGATATGAGGCAGGATATACAGACAAAATATTAAATACTTTAAAAGAGAATGATGTAAAAGCAACATTTTTTATTACATCACATTATTTAAATACAGCGTCAGATTTGGTAAAGAGAATGATAGATGAGGGACATATTGTAGGAAATCATACTGTAAATCATAAAAGTATGCCAAGTATTTCTAATGAGGAAATTGAAACAGAAATAATGAAACTTCATCAAGCAGTGATTGAAAAATTTAATTATGAAATGAAGTACATGCGTCCACCTAAAGGAGAATTCAGTAAAAGGACATTACAGAAAACATCTGAACTTGGATACAAAACTGTAATGTGGAGTTTTGCATATTTTGACTGGGATGAGAAAAAACAGCCATCATTGGAAGAAAGCAAAAAAATGATTATCAATAATTTACATTGTGGCGAAATAATGTTATTACATCCAAATTCGAAAACAAATTCAGAGGTTTTAGATACAATAATAAAAGAAGCCAAAAACCAAGGATATGAATTTAAACTATTAGATGAGTTTAAATAATATTTCTAGTATTTTTAAGAATTAGAATGTTTAAAAGGGAGATATGCTATGAAAAAGAAAAGAATAGACAAGATTTTAGAAATTCCACAAGAAGTGTATACTAATATGCCTAAAATAACAATTACAGGATTTAATGAAATAATGATAGAAAATTACAAGGGAATATTAGAATATGAAGACTTTTATACAAGCATAAGTACATATATAGGAATAGTAAATATAAATGGGTATAATATTAATTTAGAGAAAATGACAAATGATGACATTAAAATAACAGGTAAAATCGAAAGTGTAGAATTAGAGAGAGTGCAAGATTAATAATATAAAAGAAAGGCGGAAATATGTTAATCAAAATTTTATTAAGATACATATTTGGTTATATAAGAGTAACTGTAGAAGGATATTATATAGAAAGATTTATAAATATATGTACAACAAATAAAATATTAATATGGAATTTAAAAAGAGAAAAAGGAGTGAAGTTACATTTAAACATAGGAATACAAGATTTTTATAGAGCAATAGAGATATCAAAAAAAGTAAAGTGTAGAATGAAAATAGAGAAAAAGAGGGGAATTCCATTTATTATAAATAAATATAGAAAAAGAAAAACATTCTTACTGTCTTTAATAATTATTTTAGTAGGATTATACATAAGTTCAAACTATATTTGGAACATAGAAATAAGAACAGAAGATAATTTACAATTAGATAATATAGAACAAGATATAGAAGAGGTTGGATTAAAAATAGGAATGAGAAAAAGCCAAGTAGATGTAGAAGATATAGTAAATAAAATAAGATTAAAAAGAAATGACATATCATGGATTGGTATAAATTTAAAGGGCACAAATGCGATAGTAAAAGTTGTAAAAGCTAAAGAGGCACCAGAAATAATAAATGAAAAAGATTATTGTAATATAGTAGCAGAAAAAGGAGGCATAATAACCAAGATTATAGCTCAAAATGGAACTGCACAAGTTAAAGTTGGAGATAAAGTTGAGGCTGGTCAAGTACTTATACAAGGGATTATGGAAGGAAAATATACAGGAATAAGATATGTTCACAGTTTAGGAGAAGTAAAAGCAGTTGTACAATATACAAAAACAGTTCAAATTCCATTAAAAGAAGAAAAAAAAGTCGAAACAGGAAATAAGGAAACGAAATATAAAATAAATTTTAATAAAATTCAAATAAATTTTTATAAAACTCTTTCAAAATTTAAAATTTATGATACAATAGAAGAAGAAAAAAAGTTTAAGGTATTTTCAAACTTATATTTACCAATTTCTGTAACTAAAATAACTAATAAGGAATTGGAAGATTGTTTAAAAGAATACACTGAAGAAGAAGCAACAGAAAAAGGAACAAAACAATTAGAAGAACAAATAGAAGCAGAAATTGAAGAGAAACAAAATATAATTCGGAAAAAATGCGGAAGTATCAAAAACAGAAGAATATGTAGAAATAAGTGTAACATATGAAGTTATTGAAAATATAGGAATGCAGGAGAAAATAGAAGAAATAAAAGATCAGACAGAAGAAACACAATAAATATACCTGCCTACAAGAACTTGGAAAGGATGGAAAAATGGAAGAGAGAAGTTTAAGAGTAGTAGGAACAGATAAAACATTTTTTAATAAATTAACAAATACGCTAACAAAGCTATTGATACCAACACAAATAGGCATAAATGGAATGCGCATAAGTATGAAAAGAAATGCATTAATAAAAACATATGAAATTGCAAAAGAAGAACAAGATGTGAAGAAAAAAGAGAATGCTGACAAAAAATATGAAGAGGCTTATACTGCTTATTTAGAAGCATTAGACAAATATGTATTAGATACAATATATAAAAAGGTAAAAAATGAAACTGCAACACAATTAGAAAGCATGGCATTATCGCAATATTATGGAATAGTCCAATTAAAGCAAAGCGAATATACTGAATATAAATACAGAAAACAAAAATATTTGCTAGAATTAGATAAAGAAAATGTCATGAATTCTAATAAACAAAAAATAAAAGATAAATATAAGGCATTTTATATATCAAAGCAAGATATGTTGTATAAAGGGATATTAAAGAATTATTCAGTAAAGTTAGCTGATACTACAAATGTTTATGATTCAACAAAAGATTGGATATATATAAAAATATTTGAAACACTTGAAGATTACATAAAAAATATTTTGCCATTAAAAATAAATGAACCTAAATTAGAAAAAGTAGTAAAAGAATATGAAAAATATGAAAAATTCTCAGTTGGAAAGTTAGACGCAAGAGATAATATCGAAAAAAACATGATATTATTAGGAATAAGCAGAAATTTATTTACACATAGTTTACCATTAGTGGTTGCAGAACAATGTTATATGAAATTGCTAAAAGATGCTAGATGTTTAGTACAAGACACAAAAATAGCTTCAAAAAGAGAAAAAGCATATACAATGTTGTTAAACTTAATAGAAGATTATAATATAAGACTATTGGCAACAAAAGTATATTGGGAAAATCCAAAAGAAAGAGAAAAGTTTAAAGTTTTCCATGAGAAATATAAAAATATAGAGAAATTAAAAGAAATAGACTTTTTAGAATATATAAAACAAAAAGAAATATTATTCATGAAAGAAGATATCAAAAATGTTAAAGGTGAAAAAACAGATTATAGTAGACTGATAAAATATTACAAAAGAAAATTAGTAGATTATGGAGTAATGAAGGAAATAAGAGAATACAGAACAGAACAAGGAAAATACATAAGAAATAAAATTAGTACAAGAATAAAAGAATATGCAAGTGCATAGAAATATGTTTATTGCAAGATATGAGGAGACAAATGTATCAATTAGAATATTGGGATTTAGAAAAAAATGATGAATATGAAAAAGTAATAAAAAAAGTAGTTGAGCAGTGCTTTAAAGAAGAAAATATGGAGAATTCAAAACTGTATTTAAGTATAATATTAACAACTCCAGAGCATATCCACGAAATAAACAATGAATATAGAGATGTTGACAGAGAAACAGATGTGTTATCATTTCCTATATTTGAAAAAGATGAAATAGACAGAAAAATAAAAAATCATGATTTTGAACATGAAGATGTTTTAGGAGATATAATAATATCATTAGAACGAGTAAGAGAACAAGCAAACGAATATAATCATAGCTTTGAGAGAGAGTTTGCATATATGATAGTGCATGGATTTTATCATTTAATGGGATATGATCATATAAAAAAAGAGGACAAAGCTATTATGAGAATAAAAGAAGAAAAAGTTTTAAATAAACTAGGGATAAAAAGGAATGAAATGAATGAAGAATAAAAAAAGTATAATTTTTTTAATTATTATTCTAATAATATTAGCAATAATGGCAGGAGGACTTTTTATATATAAAAAATTAAATAAAGGACAAGTAGAAGAAACGATAAATAATGTTGAAGATATTGAAGAGGAAGAACCTTTGATTGTTCAGCAAAAACAAGTAAAGACATTTAGTGGAGATGATAGGCCAATAGCAGTAATGATAGATAATCATTCAGGTGCGTGGCCTCAAGCTAATTTAAATAAAGCATATATTGTATATGAGATAATAGTAGAGGGAGGAGAAACTAGGCTAATGGCATTATTTAAGGGACAAGACTTAGATAAAATAGGGCCTGTTAGAAGTTCAAGACATTACTTTTTAGATTATGCATTAGAAAATGATGCAATATATGTCCATCATGGATGGAGCCCACAAGCTGAAAGTGATATTGCAAGTTTAGGAGTAAACAATATAAATGGAATACAAGAAAGTTCTTCTGATTTTTGGAGAGTAAAAAATAAAACAGCACCACATAATTTATTTACATCAACAGGAAGTATATTGAAAATTGCTGGGAGAAAAGGTTATAAAACAAAATCAAATCAAAAGAGTGTATTAAATTATGTAGCAGATGAATTTGATTTGGCAAATAAATATAAAAATGAAAATACAGATAAAAACACAATTACAGAAAATGCACAAAAAATAACAATACCTCATTCAAATCTTCAAACAGTAAAATATGAATATAATGAACAAGAAAAAGTATATACAAGATATGCTAGAAATAAAATTCAAACAGATTATGTTACAGGTGAACCTGTAAAAACTAAGAATATAATTATAACAATGTGTGACAATTTTACTCTAACAGATAAAGAAAATAAAGGAAGACAAGGATTAAAAAATATAGGAACTTTTGATGGATATTATATAACAAATGGAAAAGCAATAAAAATACAGTGTATTAAAACTGAAAGAAACAAGCAAACAGTATATAAAGACTTAGAAGGAAAAGAAATAGATGTAAATGATGGAAATACATTTATCAATATTTGTCCTATAAATGCAAAAATAGAAATTGAATAAGTTCTAGGAAGGAATTAAAATATATATGAAAAAGACGATAATAATTATATTAATAATATTAATTGTTTTATTAGTAATAATAGGAGGAAGCCTCATATTTTTATATTTTGCATCAGGTCACAATGTGTATAAAACTGCGAGTGATGCATTAGACTCAACAGATTTAACTCAAGCAGTGATCCAAGCTTCTAACGAGAAATTTGCAAAATATGAAGGTGAAAATCAAAGAGGAAGTGTTGCTAATGCTTTATTGGAAACAGTATTAACGCATAATATGAGTATTGAAAGTGGAGATAGTGTAAAAGCTGTAGAAGTGAAGTTAGATGGAAAAACGATAGTTGCTAAAACAGATACACATATTTCAAAAAAAGTAGATGCGAAAGAATTTTATAATATACGTGTAATACGTGGAAGCGATGGTTGTGTTTCGACAATACAAATTACTACAGTGAACAATGACGATACAGACACAGATAATACTAATACTATAGATGAATAAGAAGAAAAAAACGGAATTTTAAGGTTAACTTAGAATTCTGTTTTCATTATTTGGAAAAAATGTATAAATTTTGAAAAAGTAGTGTAAAATTTTATAAAAAAGTGATATAATATATAGTTGAAAATTAGAGAAGCAAAAAGCTCGATACATAAAAGGAGGAATTAATAATGGAAACAAAGAAAAAAGTAGTATTAGTTGGAGCTGGATTTGTGGGTATGAGTATGGCATACGCATTGTTAAATCAAGGAGGAGTGGATGAATTAGTATTGATAGATGTCAATAAAGATAAAGCTATTGGAGAAGAAATGGATTTATCACATTGCTTACCATATTCACCTCAAAAAGTAAAAATAAAAGCAGGAGATTATGATGAATGTAAAGATGCAAATGTTGTTGTAATAACAGCTGGATTAGCACAAAAGCCTGGACAATCAAGATTAGAACTTGCTGTTGCAAATACAAAAATAATGAAAGATATTACCCAAAACGTTATGAAAAATGGGTTCAAAGGTGTATTTATAGTAGCAAGTAATCCTGTAGATTTAATGTCATATGTTGTTGCAGAAGTTTCAGGAATGCCAAAATCTAAAGTAATAGGTTCAGGAACAGTACTAGATACTGCAAGACTAAGATATTTAATTGCAGATTATTTAAAAGTTTCAAGCAAAAATGTGCATGCATATATACTGGGAGAACATGGAGATTCATCATTAGTGCCTTGGGAGCATTGTTATGTGGGCTGTAAAAAAATGGTAGATATAATGAAAGATAATAATCACCCAATGGAAGATTTAAAGAAAATTCATGATGGAGTATGGCAAGCAGCATACGAAATAATTGATAAGAAAAAAGCAACATATTATGGAATAGGAATGGCATTAAATAGATTGGTAAAAGCAGTGTTAAATGATGAGAATTCAATACTTACAGTTTCAACTTATCAAAACAATGAATATGGTCAAAAAGGAATGTATATAGGAGTTCCTGCAATAATAAATAAAAAGGGAGTAAGAGAAATATTACAACTAAAATTAAATGCAAAAGATCAAGCTAAATTTAATCATAGTTGTGAAATATTAAAAGAAAACATAGAAAAAGAAATTAAGCCAATTATGAATGATTAAAATAATTAAAAAAGTTCTAGCCACAAGTAAGAAATATTCTTTTGTGGCTAGTTCGTTTTTTAGTATATAGCACTTGTATTTTTATTCAAAAAGTTATATAATATGCACAATAATAAAATGGTTAATAATAGGAGGTTATCATGAAAGTAAGCAAAGAAGAAATATTGCATATTGCTAATTTAGCACAGTTAACGATAGAAGAAAGTCAAATAGAAGAATATATGTTACATTTACAAGATATATTAAATTTTGCTAATATAGTAAACAATGCACCAGTAGAAGGATTAGATGTCACAATAGGCGCAAATGAAGCTAAAAATCAATTTAGAAAAGATGAAATAAAACAATTCGAAGATACAGATAGTTTACTACAAAATGCTCCTACACAAGAAAGACATATGTTTAAAATACCAAAGGTCATAAATTAAAAAGGGCAAAAATGGAACCGACCCCCAATTGCCCAAGTTAAAAAGGGCAAAAATGGAACCGACCCCCAATTACCCAAGTTAAAGGAGGATAAAACATGAACATCACAGAATTAACAGTACATGAGCTACAAGAAAAAATAAAAAATAAAGAATTAACAATAACAGAAATTACAAAAGCTTATATAGATAGAATAAAAGAAAAAGAGCCAGAAGTACAGGCATTTATAACAGAATTAACAGAAGATGGTATGAAGCAAGCAGAAGAAATTCAGGACAGAATAGATAGAGGAGAAAATGTTGGAAAATTAGCAGGAATACCAATAGGAATAAAAGATATAATTTGTACAAAAGGTGTAAAAACAACATGTGCATCAAAAATGTTAGAAAATTTTGTTGCACCTTATGATGCAACTGTTATGAACAAAATAAATGCAGAAGAGATGATAAATTTAGGAAAATTAAATATGGATGAATTTGCAATGGGAGGGTCAACAGAATATTCATATTTTAAAAAGACAAGAAATCCATGGGATTTATCAAGAGTACCAGGAGGGTCATCAGGAGGGTCGGCAGCAGCAGTAGCAGCTAATATGGTACCATGGGCATTAGGAACAGATACCGGTGGAAGTATTCGTCAACCAGCATCATTTTGCGGAGTTGTAGGACTAAAACCAACATATGGATTAGTTTCAAGATATGGTGTTGTTGCTTTTGCATCATCACTTGACCAAGTTGGAGTATTCACAAAAGATGTACAAGATTGTGCAGAATTATTAAATGTAATTGTAGGATATGATGAAATGGATTCAACATCAGTAGATGTAGGTTCAAAGGATTATACAAAATCATTACAAAAAGATGTTAAAGGATTAAAAATAGGAGTTCCAAAAGAATTTTATGGAGAAGGAATAAATCCAGAGGTTAAAGCATCATTGGAAAAAGCAATAGATGAATATAAGAAAATGGGAGCAGAAGTAGAAGAGCTCTCATTAGATATTGCCAATTATGCATTAGCAACATATTATATAATTGCATGTGCAGAAGCAAGCTCAAATTTAGGAAGATATGATGGAATAAGATACACATATAGATCACCAGAAGCAAAAACATTGAAAGAAATTTATAAAAAATCTAGGAGCGAAGCTTTTGGAGCAGAAGTAAAAAGAAGAATTATACTTGGAACTTATGTATTGTCTTCAGGATATTATGATGCATATTATAAAAAAGCTCAACAAGTTCGTACACTTGTAATGAATGAATTTAATAAAGCATTTGAAAAATATGATATTATAGTAACACCAGTATCTCCAACAACAGCGTTTAAATTAGGAGAAAGATCAACAAATCCAATGGAAATGTACTTAGCAGATATTTGCACAGTTTCTGTAAATATAGCAGGACTTCCTGGAATGTCAGTGCCTTGTGGAATGGATAGTCAGGGACTTCCAATAGGTATGCAAATTATAGGAAGTAAATTTAGTGAAGAAACAATTATAAAAGCTGCATATGCTTATGAACAAGCAACAAACTTCCGCGAGAAATATAAACCAACATTTAAAGGAGGAGTGCAATAATGGCAAGAGAAGATTATGAAGTAGTAATGGGCTTAGAGGTTCATGCTGAATTATCAACAAGAACAAAAATATTTTGTAGTTGTCCAACAACATTTGGAGCAGAACCAAATACACAAGTATGTCCAATATGTATGGCAATGCCAGGAACACTACCTAAACTAAATGAAAAGGTTGTAGAATATGCAGTAAAAGCTGGTCTTGCAACAAATTGTGAAATATCGAGAGATAGCAAAATGGATAGAAAAAATTATTTTTATCCAGATACGCCAAGAGCATACCAAATTTCACAATATGACAAGCCATTATGCAAAAATGGATATATTGAAATAGAAACAAGTCAAGGAAAAAAGAGGATTGGAATAACTCGTATTCATATAGAAGATGATGCAGGAAAATTAGAACATGACAATCTAGGAGGTGGAGCTTTAATAGATTTAAATAGAGCAGGAGTTCCATTGATAGAAATAGTATCAGAACCTGATTTTCGTTCTGCTGAAGAGGTTGATGCATATTTAAAAAAATTAAAGTCAATACTTGAATATATTGAAGTATCTGATTGTAAAATGCAAGAAGGTTCATTTAGAGCAGATGTTAACACATCAATACGAAAAAAAGGTGAAGTAAAATTTGGAACACGTACAGAGATGAAAAACATGAATTCATTTAGAAGTATCGCAAGAGCACTTGAATATGAAATAAATAGACAAGTAGATGTTATTGATAATGGAGGAAAAATTGAACAAGAGACACTAAGATGGGACGAAGTATCTGGAAAAACATTTTCAATGAGAGATAAAGAAGATGCAGAAGATTATAGATATTTTCCAGAGCCAGACTTAGTTGCAATTAAACTATCAGAAGAATATATCGAAAATATAAAAAATTCATTACCAGAGATGCCTGAGAGTAGAAAAAAAAGATATTTAGAAGAATACAAATTATCAGAGAAAGATGCAGGAATTATAACATCTTCAAAATATTTATCAGATTTATTTGAAAAAGCTTCTGAAATATGTGAAAATTATAAAGCAGTAAACAACTGGATAATATCAGATATTTCTAGAATTCTAAATGAAACTGAAATGGACCCTATAGAGATTCCATTTGATGCTAAACAATTAGCCAAATTAGTTGAATTAATTGATAAAGGAGTAATTAGCTCAAGCATTGGTAAAAAAGTATTAACAGAATTGTTTGAAAATCCTAGAGATCCAGAAGATATTATTAAAGAAAAGGGCTGGATTCAAATTTCTGACGAAAGTGCAATAAAAGAAATTGTATTAAAGATAATTGAAGCAAATCCTCAATCAGTAGCTGATTATAAAGCAGGGAAAGAAAGAGCTTTAAAATTTTTGCTTGGACAAGCTATGAAAGAAACTAAGGGACAAGCAAATCCTCAAATGCTTAATAAAATGTTTACAGAGGAATTAAACAAATAATAGATATAACTAAAAAATTAATTAAGAAGTAAAAGAAAGGAAAGACATAGATGAGAGCAATAGAAATAAGAAATAAATATTTGGATTTTTTTAAAAAACATGGACATGCAGTTATACCATCAGCACCATTAATTCCAGAAAATGACCCGTCAGTTTTATTTACAACAGCTGGAATGCAACCATTAGTACCATATTTATTAGGAGAAAAACATCCAGCAGGAACAAGGATAACAGATTATCAAAAGTGCTTGAGAACAAATGATATAGAAGAGGTTGGAGACAATCGTCATTTAACATATTTTGAGATGTTGGGAAATTGGTCATTAGGAGATTATTTTAAAGAAGAATCAATCCAAATGAGTTATGACTTCTTAACAAAAGAATTAAACATACCAGCAGAAAAGATATCTGTAACATGCTTTGCTGGGGATGAAGATTGCCCAAGAGATACTACTACAGCTGAATGTTGGAAAAAGGCAGGAATACCAGAAGAGAGAATATACTATTTTGGTAAAGAAGATAACTGGTGGATTGCTGGAGAAGAGGGACCATGTGGCCCAGATACTGAAATGTTCTATGATACTGGAAAAGCAAAATGTTCACCAGAATGTAATCCATCATGTGGATGTGGAAAATATGTAGAAATCTGGAATAACGTATTTATGGAGTTCTATAAAGACAAAAATGGAAAATATTCGAAATTGAAGCAACATAATGTTGATACAGGACTAGGACTTGAAAGAATGACGATGTTGCTAGAAGGCAAAGAAACACCTTTTGAAACAGAATTATTTTCTCCAATAATCGATAAATTAGTAGAGCTACAAAAAGAAGATATTATAGAAAGTAGAAGAATAGTTGCAGAACATTTGCGTTCAAGTATGATGATAATATGTGATGGCGGAAGACCAAGTAATATAGATAGAGGATATATTTTAAGAAGATTAATACGTAGAATGATAAGACATATGAATAAATTACAAATATCTCTAAATAAATTATCCACACTAATTGACATAAATGTGGACAATTTAAAAGAAATGTATCCTGCACTTGAAACAAATAAAGATATAATAAAAGTAGTAATTTTAGAAGAAAAAGATAAATTTGTAAAAACACTTGAAAAAGGTGAAAAAGAATTTTCTAAAGAGATTGAATTAATAAAACAACAAGGAAAAGACATAGTACCAGGAAAGATGGTATTTAGATTATATGATACTTATGGTTTCCCACCAGAAGAAACAGAAGAATTAGCTAGTGAAAATGGAATGAAAATTGACAAAGAAGGATTTGAGAAATTATTCAAAGAACATCAAGAAAAATCAAGAGCTGGTGCTGAGCAAAAATTCAAGGGTGGATTAGCATCAACAGGTGAAATGGAAACAAAATATCATACAGCAACACATCTTTTAAATGCAGCACTAAAAATTGTACTAGGATTACATGTACACCAAAGAGGAAGTAACATAACAGCTGAAAGAATGAGGTTTGATTTTTCTCATCCAGCCAAAATGACAGATGAGGAAAAACAAAAAACAGAAGATTTGGTAAATGAATGGATAACAGAGGCAATTCCAGTTGAACATTTAGAAATGAAAAAAGATGAAGCTATAAGACTTGGAGCAGAAGCAATGTTTATAGAAAAATATGGAGATATTGTATCAGTATATAAAATAGGTGACAAATCACTTGAATTATGTGGAGGACCTCATGTGAAAAATACTTCAGAGTTAGGACATTTTAAAATAAAAAAAGAAGAGTCTAGTTCTTCTGGAGTTAGAAGAATTAAGGCAATATTAGAGTAAAAGGGCAAAAACGGAACCGACCCCAAATGTCCCCAAGGGCAAAAACGGAACCGACCCCAAATGTCCCAAAAAGGAGATAAGAATATGGATGAAAATTGTTTATTTTGTAAAATAATAAAAGGAGAAATTCCATCAAGTAAAGTATATGAAGATGAAGAAATATTAGCATTTAATGATATACAACCTGTTGCACCAATACATGTATTGGTAATACCTAAAAAACACATCTCATCACTTGCAGAAATGAAAGAAGGAGAAGAGAAAATTATAAGCAAAATTTATAAGGTTATAAATGAAATTGCAGAAAAACAAGGATTTAAAGAAAACGGATATAGAGTAATAGTTAATTGTGGTAAAGATGGAGGGCAAGAAGTAGGACATTTACACTTTCATTTATTAGCAGGAACAAAATTAGGAGAAAAAATAGTATAAAATACTACCATCTTTTATAAAAATATGTTATAATAGTTATATAAGGTAAAAATGGAGGTATTTGATATGAATAGTAAATATAGTAATTTCTTAACAATACTTTTAGTTATAATAATAATAGTAATAATAGGTATAATCGGTTTTTTAGGATATAAATATTACAAAACATATGTAAACAAAAACAGTATGGATGAATTTGTGGACACTTTTGGAGACAGTAAGATAGAGGGAGAAAAGAATACAGATGATAGTGGAGACATTAAGTTTGACGGAGTAGAAGAGGGGAATATTACAGAAACATCAGAAGGAAAGAAAAAGCAATATAACGGATTTGATGTTGCAGGAACAATAGAGATTCCAGTAACAAAGTTAAAAGCACCTATATTGGAACAATATGAATATTCGCCTAAAGCATTGGATACATCAGTAGTTATATTATATGGAGTAGGATTAAACCAGGTTGGAAACACTACAATAGCAGGACACAACTATAGAAATAGTGCATTCTTTTCTAAAAATAAAGAGTTAAAGGTTGGAGACAAAATATATATTACAGATTCAACAGGAAAAAGACTACCATATACAATATATGATAAATTTGAAGCAGCAGAAAATGACTCAGATTATATAACAAGAGATACACAAGGAGCAATTGAAATATCATTATCAACATGTACAGATGATAGTAAAGCAAGATTAATAATATTAGCAAAAGCAGATGTATAAATAATCTAAAAGGCATGTTAAAAAACATGCCTTTTAATTTTTGAAAAATAATGACATATTGTTAACTAAAATGAGAAGGGGTTGCAAGAAAAAATGAACAAAAAACAAGCAGAAAAAAGAGTTAAAGAACTTAGAAAAAAAGTAGAATATTATGCAAAAAAGTATTATGATGAAGATAATCCAGAAATATCGGATTTTGAATATGATATGATGATGTTAGAATTAAGAACATTAGAGAGCCAATATCCTGAACTTATTACAAAAACATCTTTAACACAAAAAGTAGGAGGAACTGTAAAAGAGGGATTTGCAAAAGTTGAACATGAAGTTCCATTACAAAGTTTACAAGATGTTTTTGATTTCGGAGAGATAGAAAATTTTGATGAAAGAGTAAAAAAACAAGCATTAGAAAATGGAATAGAAAATCCTCAATATGTTGTAGAAACAAAAATAGACGGATTATCTGCAGCATTAGAATATGTTGACGGAAAATTCGTAAGGGGAGCTACAAGAGGAAATGGTTTAGTTGGAGAAGACGTGACAACAAATTTAAAAACAATAAAAACAATACCACAAGAATTGCCAGAAAAAATAAATATAACAGTTAGAGGAGAAGTATTTATTTCTAAAAAAGATTTTGAAAAGATGAATCAAGAAAGAGAAGAAAATGAAGAAGAATTATTTGCAAATGCGCGTAATGCAGCTGCAGGTTCTTTAAGACAATTAGATAGTAATATAACAAAAAATAGACCGTTAGATATTTATATATTTAATGTTCAAAAGATAGAAGGCAAAGAGTTTAATTCACATTTTGAAGAACTTGAATATTTAAGTCAATTAGGATTTAATGTTAATCCTGTGCGAATTTATTGCAAGAATATTAAAGAAGTGATAAACGCAATAAATAAAATAGGAGAAGATAGAGAGAGTCTAACATTTGGAATTGATGGAGCAGTAGTTAAAGTCGATGATTTGAAATTAAGAGAGATTATGGGAACAACAAGTAAAGTTCCAAAATGGGCAATCGCATATAAATATCCACCAGAGAAGAAAGAAACAATATTAAAAGATATAGTATGCCAAGTTGGAAGAACAGGAGTAATAACACCGATGGCAATATTAGAGCCAGTGAAGGTTGCAGGTTCTACAATATCAAAAACAACACTTCATAATGAAGATTTTATTAAAGAAAAAGGATTGAAGATTGGAGACAGAGTAATAATACAAAAGGCAGGAGATGTAATACCTGAAGTAGTACAAGTTGTGACAGATAAGAGAACAGGCGAAGAAAAAGATTTCGAAATGCCACGAATATGTCCAGTATGTGGAGCAGAAGCGGTTAGAGAAGAAGGCGAAGCTGCTGTGAGATGCACTGGAATTGAGTGCCCAGCTAAATTATATAGAAATTTAGTGCACTTTGTATCAAGAGAAGCAATGAATATAGATGGGCTTGGGGAAAATATTATAGGAATATTACTAGAAAAGAAAATGATTTCTAATATTGCTGATATCTATGATTTGAAATTTGAAGATATTGCATCATTAAAGAAAAATGGAAAAAAATTTGCACAAAATTTAATAGATAGTATAAATGCAAGCAAAGAAAACGATTTGTATAGATTAATTACAGCACTTGGAATTAGGCATGTTGGGGTAAAAGCTGCAAAAATTTTAGCTAAACAATATGGAGATATAGCTCAATTATCAGAAGCAACCATAGAAAATTTAAGCCAAGTAGAGGAAATAGGACCAATAGTGGCGAATAGTATAAGAGAGTTTTTTGAACAAGAGCAAACAAAGGATTTAATTAGAAGATTAAAAGATGCGGGAGTTAATATGCAAAGAAAAAAAGATGAAAATGAAGATGACAGATTTTCAGGAAAAACTTTTGTATTAACAGGTTCTTTAGAAAAATACTCAAGAGAAGAAGCATCTAATATAATAGAAAAATTTGGAGGAAAAACTTCAAATTCTGTATCTAAAAAGACAAGCTATGTTTTAGCAGGAGAAGATGCAGGAAGTAAGCTTACAAAAGCACAAAATTTGGGAGTGCAAATTATAACAGAAGCGGAATTCGAAGAAATGTGTATGTAACAAGCTATGAGGACAAATAGTGATCGGTTCTGCTTTTACCTTAGGGACATATGGGGTCGGTTCCATTTTTGCCCTTTTAGTTTTAATATAAATTACGAAGATAAATATAAATTTTGCATTATATTCCTCGGCTCATTACGAAACTTAAGAAATTGTAACTCATTTTATGGCACCCTTTCATTCTCATGAACTATTTCCATAAAATTTTATA
>CAKOYQ010000015.1 GCA_934130935.1 uncultured Clostridia bacterium
TAAAAAGTTCCCACAGAAAAAAGTAAATAGAATTGTTGGAGCAATTAGAGTCAAAGAACGAGAAAAAGTTAGTTAAAAAATTTAGTAAAAATGGAGGAATTGAAATTATGGAAAATAAAGAATTAAAAGAAAACAATATTGATAATAAATATGGAATTGAATATACAAAAGTAGGAGATTATTATATGCCTAATTTAGTTTTAGAGAAAGAAGAAAAGATTATACTAAATAAATATGGAAGATTAAGACTAAAATTTTTAAAAGAAAATAAGAAAGCAGAATATACAATAATGTTTATGAACGGAACATTAAATAATCATTTAAAAGAAATACAAGAAACAGCAGAAGAAAAAGTTAATCTTATAGTCGAACAATTAAAAAAGGAAAATAATTTAACAGAAGAAATGAAAAATACTAATCAATTATATTGGGTAGGAATGATGAACAATTTTAAAAATGAAGCAGAAGAAATTGTATTAAAGGAATTAATTTATGTATAAGAAATTGATAATATAATTACAGAACTAAATGTATATACAAATTTGATGTCTATAAGTGTAGCGAGCATAGGATTTGTATTGCCACAAATCCGACATCTTACGATGAAAGGGGACTTTGTCCCCTATAACCCCTATCTTATGAAATGAAAAAATTTGATTGAAAATTGAATAAGAAATTAAAAAAATTTGAGAAAAATTTTATAAAAAATAAAACGAAAATTTATTAAAAGGAAGTGAAAAATTATGAGAAATAGAACAATAGGAATTAATGTTAGAGTAAGCGAAAATGAAAAGAAAAAGCTACAAAGAAAAGCTAAAAAGAGCAACTTGAATTTGTCATCTTATTTGAGAAAGTCTGGATTACAAAAGGAGATTTGTTCAATACCAGATGAAGAACTTCGTAAAGTCTACAATGGAATTATTGAACTAAAAAATGAATTTCCTTATATGAGTGATGAAGAAATAAAAGATAAAATAACAAAAATGCAAAGTGATTTTTTAGACATTTACAATTATAAAAATGGAGATGATGACAGTGGCAACAACGAAAATATGGGCAATTAAAGATAGTATTTCTCGAGTAATAAGTTATGCCAAAAATCCAGAAAAGACAATGTTTACAGATTTAAAACAAGTATTAAAATATGCAGAAAATGATGAGAAAACTATTGATAAAAACGAAAAAACTATGTATGTAACTGGAGTAAATTGTAAAGCAAAAACAGTCTATGAGGAAATGAAAATAGTACAAAATAGATTTGATAAAACAACAGGAAATGTTGCATATCACGCATATCAAAGTTTTAAAACAGGAGAAGCAACAGCAGAATTAGCACACAAAATTGGAGTAGAACTTGCTGAAAAAATGTGGAGTGAATATCAAGTGGTAGTTGCAACACACCTCGATACTGGCACATACCATAACCATTTTGTAGTAAATTCAGTTAATATGTTTACAGGAAAGAAATTTAATTGCAATAAGGTGGCATATTATCATTTTAGAGAGTTATCAGATACTCTATGCAGAAAATATGGACTAACAGTTATTGAAAAGCCAAAAGGAAAAACACCAAGAAGTATATATTTTGCAGAAAAACGAGGAGAACCAACAAAGTATAATATAATAAGAAAAACTATTGATGAAGCAATGGAAATGTGTATAAATTATGAACAATTTAAAAAGATAATGCTTAAAAAAGGTTATATTATAAATGATGATTATAATAGGAAATATCCAACAATTCGTTCAATAAATGATAAAAAATCAGTAAGAATGTATCATTTAGGAGAACAATATTTGCCAAAAAACATTGCAAACAAAGTTAAACACAATCCATATTATTATCAAAATAGATATATGGAATTTATATACACTAAAAAGAAAAAGTCAAAATATAAAGTTTGTAAATATAAAGGTAAATTCAAAGACATTAGTAAAATGAGTGGGATTGATGTATTATTTTTATTACTATTTCATTTGTTAGGATTATTACCAAAACGAGAAAACTATCAGCCACTATCTCCAGAAATGAAACAAGAAGTAAGAAAAATGGAACTATATTCTAATGAGATTAGACTTATTGTAAGCGAAAAACTGAAAACAACAGAAGATGTAAAATGCTATATTTCACAAACTAAAAAGGATATTGAAGATATTACTAATGTAAGACAAAAATACAGAAATAAGCTAAGAAATTGCAAAGATGATAAATTAATAAAGGAATATAAAGAAAAACGAAATGAATGCACTACAATTTTAAATAAGCATAGGAAAAATCTAAAAATAGCAAATTATATTATAGAAGATACAACAAAGGTTAAAGAAGTAATAAAAATTGAAATGCGAATGAAAAATGGACAAGAAGATATTATTAAAACAAAGAAAAAAGAGAGAAATGCAAGATAAGAATATTAGAAGTTGTTATATATAAATGTAACAGCCTCTAATTATTTTATTATGGAAATATCAATAAAAAGCTATGAAAATATTGGAAATTGTGATATAAATATATAAAAAGATTTAAAAGATAGGAAGTAATTATGGAATATATAGATATATTTGATGAGAATAATAATCCAATAGGTGAAGTAAGAGAGAAAACACAAGCACACGAAGATGGTAATTTCCATAGAACAGCACATATTTGGATTATGAATGATAAAAAAGAACTTTTATTACAAAAGAGAAGTGCAACAAAGAGATTACATCCTAATTGTTGGGATATTTCTGTAGCAGGACACATTAGAGCAGGAGAAACAGTAATTGAAGGAGCTATTAGAGAGTTAAAGGAAGAATTGGGAATTGAAATAGGAGAAAAAGATTTACAATATATTGCAACAATTAAAAGTACAAAAAATCCTAAAAATATGGAATTTGGTTATGTTTATCTATTGAAATGTAACAAAAAGATTGAAGATTATATTTTTGAAGATAATGAAGTATCAGAAGTAAAGTATGTATATTATGAGGAATTAGAAAAGATGGTTGAAAAAAGAGTAGAAGGATTGCTTATACATGAAGAAGAATATAAATATCTTTTTAAATATATTAGAAATCAAAACATAAAAATAAGAAAATGTACTAATAATGATGTTGAGGAAATATACAAAATTCAAAATATTGTAATAGATAATTTTAAAGAAGATGAAAAAGGTTATTTTTTGCCTTTTAAAAAAGAAACATACCTAAGAATATTGAATGATCCTATAAATGATGGGGAGATATATGGTGCTTTTTCTGATGATAAAATGATAGCATGGATCTTTTTATCAGTTTCAAATAGAATGAAAGAATTAAAACAAATGATTCCAAATTTAGAAAATAGTTGTGCAGATATAGATGGAGTTATAGTATTACCAAAATACAGAGGATATGGATTACAAAAAGTATTAGTAAAATATCTTGAAGAAAAAGCTAAAGAAAAGGGAATAAAAAATATTATTGCTGAAGTGACATTTGGTAATATTTATAGCTTAAAAAATTTAAAGGATTTAGGGTATGAAGAAAAAACTTGGTATGAAAAAGATGAAAATATAAAAAGATATATTTTATTAAAGAAATTAGGTGAAACAGAAAATGAGTAATATTATAAAACCAATGATATTTGATTTAAAAGATTTAGAAATGAAAGCTAAAAATGATGATAAATTTGCATGCTATATTTTAGGAAGAAGTTATGATAGCGAGGAAAATGGAGCTGAGCAAAGTTTTGAAAAAGCAATGTACTGGTATGAGAAAGGAAAAGAGTTAGGAGATCCTTGTTGTGCATATGGAGTTGGTGCTTGTTATTATTTTGGAGATGGAGTAAAACAAGATAAGGAAAAAGCAAAACAAATACATATAAATGCTTATAAACCATTATTAGAACTTATTGAGAAGGAAAAAGAAAATCTGAGAAAACAATCATTTTCAAAATTTTGTTTAGGAGCTTATTACAATTTTGGATTTGGCGATATTGAAAGAGATGAAAAGAAAGCATTTGAATTAATACATGATTGTGCGATGCAAGGACATTTACCTGCAATATATGATTTAGGTGCAAACTTTTATTATAATGGAATTGGAACAGAAAAGAACTTAAAGTTATCAGAATATTACTTAAAAATGGCAGTAGATGCAGAATTACCAAGAGCGAAAGTTAAGTTTAAACAATACAAAGATACATATAAAGATGAAATTGAAAAATAGTATAAAACAAGAAAGTCGATTTAGGAGGTAGAATATGGAAAATTATTTTATAATACATGGAAGTTTTGGAAGTCCATTTGGAAATTGGTTTAGTTGGTTACAAGATTTTATAACAACAGATGGAAAACAAGTATATGTACCACAATTTCCAATAGGAGTGGTATATCAAAATTATGAAAATTGGAGTAAATTACTTAAATATTATTTAGATTTAGGATTAATTAATGAAAAGACAACAATAATAGCACATAGTATTGCACCAGTATTTGTTAGCAAATTTTTAGTAGAGAATAGAGTCAAGGTAAGAAAACTAATATTTGTATGTGGATTTAATAACTATTTCGGAATAAACGAGGAATATGATACAGTAAATAAGACAATGTATTTTGACAACTTAGTAGATGTGAAACAATATGCAAATGAAATAATATGTTTTTATTCAAACAATGATCCATATGTAAAATATGAAGTAGAAAAGGAATTTGCAGATACTATTGCAACAGAGCAAGTTTTAATACCAAATGCAGGACACATAAATAGCGAGAGTGGATATGATACATTTGAAGATATAGTAAATTATATTTAAAGAGGTAAGAAATGAAGAGAGTAAAATCTAGTGATGCACAAATAATAAAAAATAGTGATACAAGTAAATTATTAGAATATTTAATAGGGTTAAAGGATAAAGACATTGATTTTTGTATAAATACAATTAGTGGTAGATATCCAGAAAAAGGATATTGTACTAATGAAAAATGCAAAGAAATTTGTTATATACTAGAGGGAAATGGAACTCTCAATAAGAAAGGTGAGAGTATCAAATTTGAAAAAGATGATGTAATTCTAATAGAAAAAGAAGAAATTTACTATTGGAATGGAAATTGCAAGATAATTATGATATGCACTCCTGCTTGGTATAAGGAACAATGTAAGTTATTAGATTTATAGAAAAAATTTTAAAGGAGGTAAATAATATGTCAAATGAACTTGAACTATTAGATGATGACTTTGTGAAAATTGTAAAGGATATTGAAAAAGATATTTTAAATACAAGATATAATATTATTTCAAAGGCAAATAAAGAAGTAGTCAATTTTTATTTAAGGCTTGGAAAAATAATTAGTGATAATGCTAAATACGGAAATAATTTTATAATAGATTATCAGTTGCATTAAAATTAGATTTCCCAGATGAACAAGGCTTTTCAGCTCGTAATCTGGCAAGAATGAGAAAAGTATACGAAGCATATAAAGATTTAGCTAGTATTCCAGAAGAATTAGAAATAATATCATGGTCACAAAATTGTGTTTTAGTAGATAAAATCGAAGATATTGATAAAAGAGTTTGGTACGCTAAGCAAATTATTGAAAATGGTTGGTCTAAAACTGTATTAAGCCATCAAATTGATTTAGAATTATATGAAAGACAAGCCTTACCAGAGAAAATGACCAATTTTAATGATAAGCTACCTATTGCACAAAGCGAATTTGCTAGAGATATGATAAAAGATCCATATATTTTTGAATTAGCTAACATAGGAAAAAGAGCAAAAGAAAGAGATATTGAAAAGGCAATGTTAGAAAGAATAAAGAATGTATTACTTGAATTAGGCAAAGGTTTTAGTTTTGTTGGAAATCAATATAAAATTTCAACAAATGATAATGATTATTATATAGATTTATTATTTTATCATTTGGACTTAAGATGTTTCGTGGTTGTAGAATTAAAAAATACGGAGTTTAAACCTGAATATGTTGGACAATTAGGATTTTATGTAACAGCAGTTGATGAAACTTTGAAAAAAGAAACGGACAATGAAACGATAGGATTATTACTTTGTGAAGATAAAGATAAATTAACAGTTGAATGGTCTTTAAAAAGTGTAAATGCACCAATAGGAGTAGCGTCATACAAAGTAAAAAATATTATTCCAAAAGAAATAATGGAGAAATTGCCAACGGAAGAAGAATTAAATTTATATATAAAAAAATTACCGAATGAGGAAATTGAAGAAGAAAATAATTAGTATTTTGAAATTTGCCACCAGTGGCAAATTTGTAATAAAATTAGAATATTAGTAATAAATACATCAAAAAAAGTATCAAGGAGAAAAGTTTATGAAAATTGGAGCAATTGGATTTTATACAAATTTTAATCACAATAACATAGAAAATATAAAATATAGTAGTGAACAAACTATACTAGAATATGATATGCTAATAATAAATGTTAATAATATTTATGAGGAATATGAAATAGTAGGTAACTATCAAGGAATCCCATCATTAACACATCAATCATCAAGAAATATAAGAGATGATATAGATAGAAGAAAAAAAGAATATGAAGCATATTTAAACAGTGGAAGATCTATTATAGTTATAACTCCTTATAGTGATAAAAGAACAATATATACGGGTAAACAAGAAATTTCTGGAACAGGAAGAAGTGCAAGAATAACGAATATAGTTGATTTCATTGATACTGAAAAATTTTCTCCTATGGGATTTAATACTATAAGAGCAACAGGAGAGAATATCGAATTTATCAATAAAAATGCAAAAGAAGTATTTAATAAATATATTGATTGTTTTGAATATAATAGTTTTACAGATAAAGAACATGTACAAAATCCTATTGCTAAAATTACAGGGACTGATGAAATTGTTTTTTGGTATGAAAATATTAATAATGGGATAGTAATGTTTATGCCAGATGTTTATTTTTCACAATATGAAAAACAAAATGGTTCTAAGAAAGAAAAAAATTTTTTAGAAGATATTTATGAATTTATTCAAAATATAAATAAAAAATCAATGCAAGATATTCCAAAATGGCTTAGTAGTTACGAAACATCCGAAGAAAAGGAACTGAATAAAAAAATAAACAAAATAGATAATGATATTAAAAAATTAACTACTCAAAAAGAAAAATTAGAAAACAAAAAGTCAGATATCGATTACATAAAAAGATTATTTACTGCATTCGGAGAGGAACTTGAAGATATAGTAAAAAAGATATTTGAAATGTTAGGTTTTAATATTGTTAAATCAGGTGGAAACGAAGAAGATTTAGTATGCGAATTAAATGGAAAATATTTTATTTTAGAAATTAAAGGTGTAGATGGAACAGCGACAGAGAAACATACTGCACAAACACTAAAATGGAGAACAAATTATTTTATAAATACTAGTATTGAAGGAAAAGGAGTATTAGTTATAAATGGATTTAAAAATAAAGAATTAAATTCTAGAAATAATATATTTCCAAATCAGATATTAAAATATGCTAAATATCAAAATTTATGTTTATTATCAACAGTACAACTATTTAACATATTTGAAAAGTTTAAAGAAGGCAAAATTACAGTTGAAGAGGTTGCAGATAATATTTTAAATCAAAATGGTATTTATGAAGATTTAAAAGAATGGGACTTATATATAGATAAAAAATAATTTTGCCACTAGTGGCAAAATTTATTCAAAAGGTATTGCCAAATATAAAAAATTATGTTAAATTAAAAGCATAGTAATAGAAAAAAATACCGTTGTGGGTATACATATCTTTGAAACTATTGCTATAACTGATTTTGAAACGGATAATAAGGTGCTTTTGTGCGAGACATTTTTCGAATACGTCCTCCGCTAACGCACCAAACAATATTTGTTTGTTTAAATTTGTGATTTTTAGTAACGTTAAAAAATTTTGAAGTAGTTAATTAGATGGTAACTGCTTTTTTTTATATCTAAAATATTTGACATTATAAACTATTGCATAAAAAAAGAAATATGCTATTATCATTTTATAGAAAAGAGGTAATGATATGGAAAAAGAAAATGTATTAAATAAGACAATTTATAATTTTTCAGAAAGGGCAGATTAATATTACCTTTGGAAAACAAAGTATTATAGCAATCAATATTAAAGGGCTGAAAAAAATAATAGGAGAATAACAATGCCAAGTATTTCAACAATATTAATAGGAAACGTACAAAAGGCTATGGGAATGGTACAACTAATAACAGCTTCTATAGGAACAATGTTAGCTTTTTTAATATATCAAGCAGAAAAAAATAAAGGTTGAAAAAACTTAAAAAAAAATAAAAAAATAGCAACATTTTCCTTGCTATTTTTTTAATTCTATTGTATGATATATAGGTAGAAAATATATGAACCAAGTGAAAGGAATGAAAAAGGGTATGAAAAAAATAGTTGCAATAGTAATGTTACTGATGACAATAGTAATATTTGGATGTAGCCATGTATATGCGACTGAAAATATAATAGATGGACCAAATGAGAGTAAATTAATAAAAATAAAAGAAAATACAGCGAAATCACTAGAAGATTATAAACAAAAATACGGTTCAGATGCGTATGGATTAACAGCATTTATATTAAACTTAGTAAGAATATACAGTATACCACTAGGTTTTCTAGGAATTGCAATAAGTGCAATGTATCAATATGTAATAGGAATACGAAAATTAGATACACAGGAAAAAGGATTAGTAACAATGATATCAATTATAACGATATTAGTAATATGCCAAATTCTACCACTTGCATTTGCAATTGTTGTAAAGTTTGGAAGGGGGTAACAAATGAAAGTTTTATTTGCAGTAAGTAATGAGAATACATCACAGGCTATTATTAAAAAATATCAAACAGAATATAAAAGAATAATATCGTATAAAAATGTTTATTACTTTAATGCAATATTAAAAGAATTACAGAGAGATAAAACATATGATAGAATAGTAATAAGCGAGGATTTAGAACAATATGTAAATACAGATTATGAACAGATGGATAAATTCTTATTTGACAGGCTAGATAGTATTAGTGATGAAGCATCAAACCTAAAAGGAGAAGATATACCAATAATTTTAATTTGTACAGAAAGAAGAAACAAATCAGAACCTATATTGGTAAAACTATTTGGAATAGGAATTTATAATGCTATATTAGGGAATGATAGAAGTGCAAGTGAAGTATGTAAGTTAATAAATAGGCCTCGTTCAAAAAAAGAGGCTAAAATTTATTATAGGATAGATGCTGAAGATGTAACATATGAAAAAGATGATGAAAATGATGTGAGTGAATTAGAGATACAGAATATATTAGCACACTATAAAAGAATTGGAAATGATGAAGAAAAATATGTTGAGAGCTTTGATAGTATAGCAAGTCAGTACAATGATATACAACTTAAAGTAATCAGTAAATGTTTACCATTAAATGTTAGAGCTGTGCTTGAAGAAAAGTCACCTAAGTATCAACAAGTAAACTCATATACTAATAAAATATCTGATAAAGTACGAGTTGAGAAGAAAAAAGAAAAAGCAGGAACAAGTGAAATATTATTAAAAAATAGTCGAACTAAAAAACCAAATGAACCAGTAGTAATTCCGTCTGCAATAGGCTTAAACAAAAAGAAAATTTTAACTAAACGAAATCAAGGAATGGAAGACAATATACAACAAAATTCAAAATTAGCTAAACAGGAAAGTTTTGAAGATTTATATGAAACATCTCAAGACATTGGAACCGAAGGAATACAACAAGTAGAAGAGGTTGTTCAACCTGTAAAACGAGGAAGGGGACGACCAAGAAAGAACGCAATAGAGCCAGCACCAGTTGTAGAACAGCCTAAAAGAAAAAGAGGAAGGCCTAAAAAGGTTGTAGAAGACCAAGAAAAACAAGAAGAGGTATTGGAGCCGGATACAACATTACCAGGATTTGAAAATAACGAGGATGAAACAATATTACCGGGATTTGAAGATAATGAAGAAGAAACAACATTGCCAGGCTTTGAGGACGAAGAGGAAGAAACAACATTACCTGGATTTGAGGATGATGAAGACGAAACAATATTGCCTGGATTCGAAGAAAATAAAATAGATAATCAATATAAAAATGTTTTAAATAATTTGCGAAAAGAAAATGAACAAGACAAACAACATGATGAAGAAAATTTATCGGAAGAGGAGAAAATAGATTATCCGGAATTAGACATAGACAATATAATGCAACAAAATCAACAGTTAGCAGCATTTGTAGGAACAAGTAAAAATGGAACATCATTTTTAGTAAATAATGTTGCTGAAATATTATCAATGAATGGAATAGATACAGCAATATTAGATTTAACTCAAAATAGAAATTCATATTATATATATACAAAAAATGAAGAAGAATTAAGAAATCAGTCAAATTATATAATGAAAAACTTGAAAATTGGTAAAGCTAATGGAATACAAGAACATAAGAATTTAACAATTTATACATCACCATTTGAAAATGATGAAAACATAGAAGCAGTTGAGCCGATTATTGAAACATTATTAAAAATGCATACAGTAGTATTAATGGATTGTGATTTTTCTACTCCAATGAGATATTTTAAATATGCAAAAGAGATATATTTAGTACAATCAATGGATATATTAACAATACAACCACTCACAGCCTTTTTAAGACAATTAAGTGATAAAGGAATGTTTGATGAAACAAAAGCTAGAGTAGTATTAAATAAATTTATAAAAACAAAAGAAATTAGTGAAGAAATATTAATAGGAGGAATTTCGATATACAATGATGCTGCTATGACAGTTAGAAAAGAACTATTTAATCGAAGAACGGTACGACATATAGCAATACCATTTGATTTAAAATCATATCTAAGATATTTGGATGGATTAGTAACATGTGACATATCTTTGAAAGGATATTCAAAAGAATTTTTGCAAAGTATGCAAATGTTAGCTAGTATGGTATATAGAATTGGAAAAAAAGGTGCAAAATATGCACCACCATCAATAAAGAATAACAGTAATAATAGTTTTTCGCCAAGAATGAATAGTACATTAAATCAAATGAAACGAAATTATTAGTATTGGAGGGGAAAGAGGTTGATATTTATAGTCGTAATATTAGTTGCAATTATAATTGTATTACTAATTTATAATATAACAATACACAAAAAAATACAACAATTTAATAACTTGAGTAGGCAAGCTAATAATTTAAGGGTTTTGCAAGATTTTTTAAGCACAATAGGAGAATGTTCATCAGTTGATGAAAAGATACAAAAAATAAATGATATCTTAATAGAAAAATACGAAATAAAATATTCAACAATAGTAGTATTTAATGGGGCAGAATATCAGGTTAAGGCATCAAATGTTGAACCTAAGCATTGGAATACACTTAGTAAATTGCAAGAAGTTCCTATTTTCAAAGATAGTATAGCTACTGCAACACCTAAATATGTAACTGTAAATAGTGATACTGAGAGATTACCTTATCAAGAAATGGAATTTGGAAGAGCAAAATCTGCAATCTTTTTCCCAATATACATTGATAATGTATATATTGGATATTGGATAATAGAAAGCGGAGTATCACACGATTTTGATAATATAGATACTACAATATTTGAAGTAGTAAAAGAAAATATAGTATCTGTATTAAAAACAGTAGTACATCAAAAAACTTTAGAAGCAATAGTAAGAAAAGACTTATTTACAGGACTATATTCAGAAGAATACTTATATGGAGAGGGCAAAAAAATAATAGACAAATATACAACATCTGCGGTGTGTATGTTTAGAATAACAAATTTGGAAGCAATAAATGACACATATTCAAGAAAGTTAGGAAATCAAGTAATAATTGATGTCAGTGAATTTGTTGGAGATAATATATCAAATGATTATATATTTATAAGATATATGGGACCTAAATTTGTAATAGTGTTTTCAGGAGTAGATATAGAATCTGTAACAACGTTTGTAACAGATATGAAAAATGGAGCAGAAAATTTAGAAATATCATTACCAGTAAATAAAGATGTAGAAGAAGTAGAAATTGAAGCAGTTGATAGAAAAAAGAAAAAGAAAAAAGAAGAAAAACCACAGATAGTAAAAGCTAAACTTAATTTTGTGTTAACGACATATTATAAAGGAACAGGAATGGAAGAAGTATTAAAGAAGTTAGAACAATATATAGATAATGCTGACAAAAATGAAAATGATATTACATTTATTTAGTTAAAACAAAAGGAGGCAAGGTAATTATGGAATTTGATAAAACAATGAGTTTCAATTTTGAAAAAGAGAAAAATACAAAAACAAAAGAAATTTTAAAAGAAGTTTATGAAGCATTAGTCGAAAAAGGATATAATCCTATAAATCAAATAGTAGGATATATACTATCAGGAGATCCAACATATATAACAAGCCATAAAAATGCAAGAAATAAAATAAGACAAATTGAAAGAGATGAATTACTAGAAAGTATGGTTAAAGATTATATTGGACTTAAAGAATAGAGGTAATTATGCGAATACTTGGAATAGACTATGGAGATGCAAGAACAGGAATTGCAATAACAGATCCGTTAAATATAACAGTACAAGGATTAGAAACGATTCATAATAATGGATCTGATAAAATAATTTTAAAAAGACTTGATGAAATATTAAAACAATATGAAATAGATACATTTGTAATAGGAAAACCAATAAACATGGATGGAACTTCATCAAAAAGAACAGAGATAACTGAAAAATTTATACATAAATTAAAATGTAAATATAATAAAATAAAAATCGAAGTAGTAGATGAAAGACTTACAACTGTTGCAGCTCATAAAACAATGAACTTCTTAGATGTAGATAAGAATAAAAAAAGAAATATAGTAGATACTATATCTGCAGTATATATTTTAGAAACATATTTAAATAAAATAAAAAATTAGTTGTCAAAATAAAAAAAATAGTGTATTATATAAGTGAAAATTAAATTTGAAAGGAGTAAATAATGGAAGACGAAGAATTAGATAATATAATAGTTTTAAATGATGAACAAGGAAATGAGGTACAATTTGAATTTTTAGATTTAGTAGAACTAGATAATGAAGAATATGTAGTATTATTACCTGTAACTGATGAAGGAGAAGAAGATGAAGGAGAGGTTGTAATATTAAAATTAGAAGACACAGATGAAGATTCTGAAGGAGAATCATATGTTGGTGTTGAAGATGAAGAAATATTAAATCAAGTATTTTCAATTTTTAAAGAAAAATATAAAGATGAATTTAATTTTGTAGATGAAGACTAAAAAGTGTTGGGGGTGGAAATTGGATTTCTACAAGCCCCAACTTTTTTGTTAAAGGGAAGGAGAGTATCTTATGACAAATTTTTCAACATGGTTAATTGCAATATTCATGATTATGTTTTGGGTATTTAGAGCAGTAGTAGCATTATGCACACAATATTCTATTGATTTATTAGGAATAGTAGCATATGATTTTAATATTGAAGTAATAATAGCTTTTGCAACAATAATTTGCATTGTGCTAGTTGTAAAAAGAAAGATGTTGGGTTCATTACTTTATTTGGTAATATATGGTGCATACTTTGGAGAACATTTAGTTGCAAATTTAATACAATTTTTCCAAGGAAAAGCAACACTAACAGTAGACTTAAGTATGAATTTATTGTCAGATGCTGTGGCTATTATACTTGCTTTATTTTCTGTAATGGACATGTTGGTTGACAGAGGAAGAAAAATAAATCCTATAGATAAAAAAACGGATTGGTATTTCAAAAATGAGAAGTATGATGAAGAACTAAAAGCAAGAGACCAAAGAGAAGATAAAAATGAATATAAATTTTTCTAATAATAATTATATACAAAAATTTAAATGTATTAAAAAGGGGAGTTTCTAAAGATGAAAATGAAAAAAATTTTATTTTTGATGATGATGCTGTTATTGACATTATCAATAATGATGGTATTACCTAATAAAGTGTTTGCCAATGAAATGAGTGATGAGTATAAAAAACTTTTAAATGAAGATGGAAAATTGGTTATAGATTCAATAAAACCAAGTAATGAAGATGAATTTATTTCGGTGTTTGAATTGTTAGTATTAAAAGATGGAATGAGCTATTCTAATATAGCCAATGATTTTTCTTCTTGTGATTTAACGTTTAATAATGAAACTCACACTGTAGAAATAGCCTATAATTATAATAAAAATATTAAAGTAAATTAAATGGGTTAGTTAAAAATTTTCCTAGTAATGTAAGTTATTTTAAAGTTCAGGATATGGAATTAATTAATTACTGGGCTAATACAACAAAGGACGGTGAAGACACATTTACATATTATTCTGGAGAACTTAAATCTTATTTAAACAATTATAATGTTTCTTTTCAAGTTGATAATAGAGCTGGTATGGATGGGTATTTATTAACAGAAAGAATAGGAATATTTCTTGTTAAATATAATGGAATTACATATTATATGAATAGCACACTTGGAGCTAGAGGAGAACATATTATTTATGTACCAACAACTACAGGAGATTCAAAAGAGGAATTAATGGCTGCTGCTCAAAAGAGAATTGATGAATATATTGGAAAAGATAAGATGAAATTATCTTATAGTGGAACCGCATATGATATTTGGTTACAACAAGAATATGAAGAGACTAGAGATATGTGGAAAGAAGCAGATCCCAATATGACATTTGAACAATGGAAAGATTATGGAAATGTATTCATCCCTACTTATAACAATTTTGAAGAAGCCATAAATATAAAAGGTGTAACTGAAGCAGATAGTGTTTTTAGCATTACAGTTGGAGGAAAAAAACATTTTATTATTGTAAAGAAAGATAATTCTAAAATGATTACGCCATCTTATAGAACTACAGATATAGAAACAGATGTAATGATTAGTTCATCAGATTCTGCTATTCCATTAGATACTAATATACAAGCAAAACAATTAACAAATGGTTCAGAATATAATAAGATAATAAAATTATTAAATGTAAAAGAAAGTGCAATGTTTGACTTAAAATTATATTCTAGTTCATTGGAGAATTATGTTACAAAAACAGATGAGGGAATATTTGAAGTAAAGATTCCTGTCCCTGATAACTTAAAGGACAAAGAACTTGTTGTATATTATACAGACGATTCAGGAAAAACAGAAACATTTGAAGTTGAAGTAAAAGATGGTTATGCAATATTTAAAACAAAACATTTTAGTATTTATACTCTAGCAGAAATCGTATTAGAAGAAAATAACGATGGAGGCAATGACGAAAACACAACAAATAACAGCAATGATAAAAGTGACAGTACAGACAATAACAACTTAAATAGTGTAAATAATGTAAATAATCCAAAAACAGGGGATAATATTATTATAACTGAATTAATTTTTATAATAGCAACAGCAGGATTAATAATAATAAAACGAATCAATAAAACAGAAATAAATAATAAATTATAATAAATAGGGTGGATAACGTTGAAGTTATCTGCCTTTTATTGTATAATTATAGCAAGAAATAGACAGTTGGTAATATGTCAGACATTAGTGTATTCGGTGATTCTGTTTTAAAAGGTGTAATATACGAAAATAATGTATATAAAGTATCAAAGAATAGATTTTCAAATATATGTGAAGACACATTTGGAATACCAATAGAATATATAATATATTTCATATAAAAATAAATAAAGGAAGTGAAAATAATGAATAGTGAGAATAGTAATATGAATATTAACTGGTTCCCAGGACATATGGCTAAAACAAGAAGGCAAATAGCAGAAGATTTAAAGTTAGTAGATGTAGTTGTGGAGATTTTAGACGCAAGAATACCAATTTCAAGTCAAAATCCAGAGATAAGAAAGATTGTAAATAACAAGAAAAAAATAGTTATACTAAATAAGTGTGATTTGTCAGATGAAGAGGATAATAAAAAATGGGTTGAATTTTTTATACAACAATCAAGTAAGGCATTATTAGTTGATTCTAATACAGGAAAAGGAATAAATAATGTTATAAAGCAAATACAAGTGATAATGGCAGACGAAATGAAGAGTTATGTGGACAAAGGGCGTAAAGGAAAGAAGATCAGAGTCATGATTGTAGGAATTCCTAATGTAGGGAAATCATCATTTATAAACAGAATAGCTAAAAGAAGTAAAGCAGAAGTGGCAAATAAGCCAGGGGTTACAAAAAAGAAGCAATGGATACACGTAAACGATGAAATTGAACTTATGGATACACCAGGTGTACTTTGGCCTAAATTTGAGAGTGAAGAGGTTGCATTGAATTTGGCTTTTACTGGGACTATAAAAGATAATATATTGGAGATTACAGAAATAGCATATCATTTGACCAAATTTTTATTAGAAAATTATAAATCTAATTTGATTGATAGATATTCGTTAGATGATAATATGGTTAATAATATTTTGAGACAAGAACAAGCTGAAAATCAGAATATATATGAGATTATGCAGTTAATTGGGAAGAAAAGAGGTGCTATAATATCTGGAGGAAGAGTTGATGATGAAAAGACTTCTAGGATTATTTTAGATGATTTTAGAAGTGGAAAAATTGGAAGAATAACTTTGGAGAAAGTAAGACAGAAGAATGATAATAAATAGTTTTGATATTGCCAATTTTTGGCAAATGTATTATTATATATTGTAAATAAAAGAGGTAGATGTATATATTATATGAAAGATGGACTAAATTTAATAGTAATGTTAACAAACAATGATAAAACTGTAGATAATGCTTATGAAATTTTTGAAAAATGCAAAGATTCTAAAGCAAAATGTTGGGGATTTAAAGAAGAACCTTTACCTTTGGAAGAAATGAAAAAATTGTATACATATATGAAAAAATGTGGAAAGACAACATTTTTGGAAGTTGTTGCATATACAGAAGAAGAGGGACTAAAAGGTGCCAGAATGGCAGTGGAATGTGGATGCGATATTCTTATGGGAACTATGTTTTTTGACTCAATTAATGAATTTTGTAAAAGCAATAATTTAAAATATATGCCATTTGTTGGAAAGGTTGTGGAGCGACCATCTATTCTTGAAGGAAGTATTGATGATATGATAGATGAAGCTAAAGGATATCTAAAAAAAGGTGTTTATGGATTTGATTTATTAGGATATAGATTTACAGGAGATGCTATTAAGTTAAATAAGAAATTTGTAGAACAGGTTGATGTTCCAGTGTGTATAGCTGGTAGTGTAAATAGTTATGAGCGATTAGATGAATTAAAAGATGCTAATCCATGGGCGTTTACTATTGGAGGAGCCTTTTTCGATAATAAATTTGGTAATGATTTTAATGAGCAAATCAATAGTGTATGCGAATATATGGAAAAGGAACCAAGTAAGTTATAAAACATAGTATAAGAGGAGGACAATATGTTTAAAGTATTTTATCCTTATGAATATGTTGATAGTGTATTTTCTATTAATTATGATGAATTATATAATAAAGGATATAGAGGAATAATATTTGATATAGATAATACATTAGTACATCATGGTGATGATGCAACTAAGGAAATAGAGGAATTATTTAAGGAAATTCATAATATTGGATTTAAGACTCTTTTATTATCTAATAATAACGAAAAAAGAGTAAAAAGATTTCTTAGCAATATTGAATCTTTATATATATGTAATGCTCAAAAGCCAAAAACTATTAATTATTTAAAAGCTATTGAAATGATGAATATAAAGAAAGAAGAGACTTTATTTATAGGAGACCAAATTTTTACCGATATTTTGGGAGCTAATAGAAGTGGAATTGCAAATATTTTGGTTAAGTTTATACAGGATAAAGATGAAGTTAGAATAGGGAAAAGGAGACAAATCGAAAGGGTAATTCTTAAATTATATAAAAGAAATAAAACTTTTCAAAATAGGATAGGGAATATTATTAAAGAGGGGGACAAACTTGATGTTGTTTAAAAAAAATAAGAATTTTTGTGATATAAATCCATTTTTTTATTCGATTTCTATGTATAAGGGAATTTTACTTAGAAAAATAAAAGATTTATTAAGTAAAGAGAAATTTGCAAAAGTACGAGAAGAAAAGAAACTTCCGAATGTTGTTTATGAGTATAGTTCGACAATAATAAAAGAGGGTAAGGATATAGATCCAAAAACTCAAGAAAATAAAGCTGTAAACATAAGATTAGCTTCTAGTAAAATTACAGGAATAGTAATACATCCAGGAGAAATTTTTTCTTTTTGGAGAACAATAGGAACTGTAAATAAAAGAAAGGGATATAAAGAAGGACGTGTAATAAGACAAAACAAATTGATAACTGGTACTGGTGGTGGATTATGCAATTTGGCTAATACAATTAATAATTTAATATTACATAGCACATTAGAAATTGTAGAATTTCATAAACATTCAGATGCCTTGGCATCTGATATAGGACATAGAGTTCCAATGGCTAATGGTACATCAGTTAGTTATAATTATATAGACTATAGATTTAAAAATAATACAGATCAAGATGTGCAATTACTATTGTGGTGTGATGAGTCGAAACTATATGGAGAGTTAAGAAGTGAATATGAATTTCCATATAGTTATGAAGTAGTTGAAGAAGACCATCATTTCCAGAAGGAAGGAGATAAGTATTATAGAGTTTCAAAGATTTATAGAAATACTATTCAAAAATCAACAAAGAAAATACTAAACAAGGAACTTATTTGGGACAACCATTCAATGGTTATGTTTGATTATAACCTGATTCCGAAAGAAGAAATAAGAGTATAATTTAAAATATGGATAAAAAAATAATGGGAGTGATAGTAAATTATTCTATACTCTCGAACTTGCACTTTAGGTAATCTGTCTTTAAAAATATATTTCTAACTATTTATAAAAATTCTAATTTGGGAAAAGTGTTAGAACTTTTGTTAGAACTTTGCACATTTTTTATAAATTAAAACCTCAAGAATATCTTACGAACTACTTGAGGTTCTAATGGTGCAGATGGCCGGAATCGAACCGGCACGGTTTATTCAACCGCAGGATTTTAAGTCCTGTGCGTCTGCCAGTTCCGCCACATCTGCATATGTTATAAACTGGCATTTGTCTTAAGACAATAGTTATTATAATATGTTTATAGCATTTTGTCAATAGAAAAAGAAAAAAATATTTTTTTTATTTGTATGTTAGTCAATGATGTGAAACAAATTTTGTTTCACATCTATTGTAACACTACAAAAAGGAAAAAATTTTTTTATTAATAGTTAATAGCTTTTAAGGGATTTTTACTAAAATATATCTAAATATACCCCTTTCATTACATAATTCGACATATTTATGTATTAATTTATATTAATCATTAATTTTTGTAACTTTTTTAGAATAAATTAAGGAAAAGTCAATACAAATGGAGAATATATAAAGAAAAATGAAAATATAGGAGTGATAGACATATTAGAACGAATTTTAGACGTAGTATATCCACAATTATGTGGTATATGTGGAAAAATAAACACAAAATCATTGTGCAATAAGTGTAAAATTAAACTAGAAAAAGAATTTTTATTTATAACAGATAGTTATAAGACAGATTTACAAAAGAATTTTGTAGAGCATCATTATTTTTTTAAATATGATGACCTAATAAGAAAACTAATTTTATCTTTAAAATTCCATGAAAAACCTTATATTTACAAAACTATATCATATTTTTTACAAAATAATCAAAAAAATTTTGAAAATTTAAAAAAATATGATATAATAATTATAGTACCAATAAGTAAAAAGAGACAAAAGGAAAGAGGATATAATCAAAGTGAACTATTTGCTAGAGAAATATCAGATATTATTAATGCACAAATAATAAAAAATATATTACATAAAATGAAAGAAACTCCCCCTCAAAGCACATTGAATAAAAAGCAAAGGGAAGAGAATGTTAAAAATGTTTACAAAGTTGGAAAGATACAAAAAATTATGGACAAAAGAATATTGTTAGTAGATGACATATATACAACAGGAAATACCATTAATGAATGTGCAAGAATTTTGGTACAAGCAGGTATAGACAGAAAGCAAATAGGAGCATTAACGATAGCAAAGGATTAGGTTTCAACATATGAAATAAATAAAAAATAAAAAATTAATAATATTGAAAGGAAGTGATTTTATGTCAGGAAATTCAATACCATCTGTAATCATAGCTATAGTATTAGGGTTGATAGTGTTGTGTATGGTACCACTTGTAACTTTAGAAGAAAGAGTTGATAATGTTGCTCAACAAGATGTACAAAAAATAGTTGAAAGTACTGTAACAGAAGCAGCGAATACAGGAGTTCTAACTAGGGAACAATACCAAGGAATGGAAAGTAAATTGGCTGCAACAGGAAAAACTTATGATATTGAAATTACAACTAAAATTTTAGACGAAAATCCAGGAAAAAAATTGGCACAAGCAAATTATACTAAAATAGGTGAAAATGTGTATGTTGAATATTATACAACACAAGTATTATCTCAAATTGGAATAAAAACAGGTAGTGAAAATGTAAATACTACTAATAGAGTAAAGACATTTAAGGTAGGAGATATTATATCTATAAGTGCAACAAGCAAAGATAGTGCTGCAAAAGATTTAAAGAGTAACATATTTAGTTTTATCAATTCTGATGAAGATGTAGTAACTGCTAGCAGTTCTGCAATGGTTACTGTAAATGGAACAACAGGTAACTAATATTAGAATGTTATATTCTCATGAAGTAAGAAAATTTTAAATTACTTCATGAGATATTTTAATTTATATATTGACAATTAACTAAGGATATGAAAAAATATGAAATATAATGAAAGGAAGGATATAAAACATGGAAAAAGTAAGAGGATTTGAAGTTGCAAAAGGATTTGAAGATAAAGGGATAAATTTACCAGTAAGAAAAACTAAAGGGTCTGCTGGATATGATGTGGAAGCAGCAGAAGATACAGTTATTCCTGCATTTAAGCCTGGAATGAAACCAACATTAATAAAAACAGGATTAAAAGCATATTGCCCAGAAGATGAATACTATATGTTAGTAAATAGAAGTTCTAATCCAGGGAAAAAAGGGCTTGTAATGGCTAATAGTTTGGGGATAATAGATAGCGATTATTATGGAAACGAGAGCAATGATGGACATTTTATGTATGCATATTATAATTTTTTTGACTATGATGTTCAAATAAAAAAAGGAGATGTAATAGGACAAGTAATATTTTCGAAGTATTATAAAGTTGATGAAGACAAAGCTGAAGGTACCAGGACAGGTGGTTTTGGTTCAACAAATAAGTAAAAAGTTAGATAATTAATCTAAATTAAAAAATGGAAAGTTAAAAAAAAAATGGCAAAAGTTTTGACTTTTGCTATTTTTTGTAGTATAATTAATATGGTTCGAAAAATAATTACTTATGATTGAAAACCAAAATATATGGACTTGAAAGGAGTGGCTTACATGTACAATGTAGGAGACGAAGTAGTATACCCAATGCATGGAGCAGGGGTTATAGATTCAATAGAAGAAAAAGAAATATTAGGTGAAAAACAATCATATTATATACTGAAAATGCCAGGAGAAGTAAAGGTAATGGTACCTATATCAACAGCAGAGCAACATGGTATTAGAAATGTAATTGATAAAACAGAAGCAGCAAAAGTTATAAATGTACTAGAGCAAGATGAAACAGAAATGGAAAAAAACTGGAATAAACGATATAGAGATAATATGGACAAAATGAAAAGTGGCAATATATATGAAATTGCCGATGTTGTAAGAAATTTGAGTTTTAAACAAAAGGAAAAAGGTTTATCAACAGGAGAAAAGAAAATGCTACATAATGCAAAACAAATATTGGTAAGTGAATTAGTATTAGCAGAACATTCAACAAAAGATGAAGTGGAAGAGCTAGTTGATAACAAGATAAATACATCATTTGCAATGTTTAAAACTGATGTAAACAATATAGAGGTATCCACAGGAAGTATCGTCAACAAATTTATACCATTTGATGATAGTACAAGTTCATCACAAAATGCATAAAAAATCGAATAAAAAGAAAACCATAATTAAAATGTAAAATTATGGTTTTTTTTTCTTTTTAAATATAAAAAAGACTATTGTAAATTGAAAGTAAGTATGATAATATGATAACAAATTGAGGTGAAGAGAATGATATATACAATAACATTTAATCCAGCTCTAGATTATATACTGCAAGTTGATAATTTTGAAATAGGGAAAATAAATAGAACTAAAAATGAAAAAATACTTTCAGGGGGAAAAGGACTAAATGTATCAATAGTTTTAAGAAATCTAGGAATAAAAAGTACTGCATTAGGATTTATAGCAGGATTTACAGGAGATGAACTAAAACGAGATATAGAACAAAGAGGAATAGAAACAGATTTTATAAAAGTATCAAATGGAATCACCAGAATAAACGTAAAAATAAGTTCAAAAATAGAAACAGCATTAAATGGGAATGGACCGATAGTAACAGAAAAAGATATAGAAATATTGTTAGACAAAATAAAAGAGATAAAAGAAGAAGATATAGTTATACTAGCTGGAAATATACCAAAATGTATAAATAATAATATATATGAAATAATATGTAAAACATTAGAAAAAAATAAAGTAACATTCATAGTGGATGCAACAAAAGAATTATTAGTAAATGTTTTAAAATACAAACCATTTTTAATAAAACCAAATAAAGAAGAATTAGAAGAAACATTTAAGGAAAAAATAGAAACAAAAGAAGAAATTGTGTTTTATGCAAAAAAACTTCAATTAATTGGAGCAAAAAACGTGTTAATATCATTAGGAGGAGATGGAGCTATATTTGTAACAGCAGATGGAGAAGTGTATTTTTCTGAAGCACCAAAAGGAAAGGTAGTAAATACTGTTGGTGCAGGAGACTCCATGGTTGCAGGATTTGTTGCAGGATATCTGAAAAATGGAGATCTTAAAAAAGCTTTTAAGATGGGAATAGCTACTGGAAGTGCTAGTGCATTTTCTGACAATTTAGCAACAGCAGAAGAAGTAGCTAACCTATTAAAAGAAATATAAGTTTGACATAAAATTGTCATTCTAAATAATACAAGAGAAAGGATGATAAGAGGATGAAAATTACAGATTTGTTAAGCTCAAATGCTATACAATTAAAAGGTGTAGCTCACAATAAAGAAGAAGTTATTAACAACATGGTAAAACTGATGAAAAATAATGGAAACATTATTAATGCAGATGAGTATAAAAAAGTGGTTATGGAAAGAGAAAAAGAAGGTACAACAGGAATAGGAGAGGGAATTGCAATACCACATGGGAAAACAAATGCAGTTTCAAAACCAGGGTTAGCTGCAATGGTAGTTCCAGATGGAGTTGATTTTGATTCTTTGGATGGACAACCTGTTAAATTAATATTTTTAATTGCAGCACCTGATACAAAAGACAATGTTCATTTAGATGTATTAAGCAGATTATCAACATTATTAATGGATAAAAAATTTAGAGAAGGATTACTAAAAGCAGAAACGCCAGAAGAATTTATAAAATGTATAGATGAGACTGAGGAGCTGAAGCTAAATGAAACAAAACAACAAGACAGTAAATATGATATCTTAGCAATAACTGCATGCCCTACTGGAATTGCACATACTTATATGGCAGCAGAAGCATTAGAAAAAATGGGAGATCAATTAGGACATAAAATTAAAGTTGAAACTCATGGTTCTTCAGGAGTAAAAAATAGGTTTACTAAAGAAGAGGTTGAAAATGCAGAGGCAATTATAGTTGCGGCAGATACTAAAATAGATTTATCAAGATTTAATGGAAAAAAATTAATAAAAGCTAAAGTTGCTGATGGGATAAATAAACCGCAAGAGTTAATAGAACAAGTATTGGCACCAGATGCAAAAGTTTATTATTCATCAGAAAAAAGCCATCAAGAAGACAATGAAAGAGAAGGTGTAGGAACACAAATTTATAAACATTTAATGAATGGTGTAACATATATGTTACCATTTGTAGTTGGTGGAGGAATTTTAATAGCTCTAGCATTTTTATTTGATGACTATAATATTGATCCATCAAATTTTGGAATGAATACACCACTTGCAGCTTTTTTTAAGACAATAGGAGGAGCGGCATTTAATGTAATGCTATATATTTTAGCAGGATATATAGCAATGAGTATTGCAGATAGACCAGGATTAGCAGTAGGATTTGTTGGAGGGATATTGGCGGTACAAGGTACGACGTTTGCATCATTAACTGATAGTACAATAGTATTGGTTAGTTCGGGATTTTTAGGAGCATTAATCGCAGGATTTGTTGGTGGATATATAGTAATAGGATTAAAAAAAATATGCAGTTATTTGCCAGAAAGCATTGAAGGAATAAAAACAATTCTTTTATATCCTGTATTTGGAATATTGATAATAGGAGCATTTATGCTATTAATAAATCCTTATGTTGCATCAATAAATACAGCAATAAATGATTACTTATCATCAATGGGAACAGCAAACAAAGTATTATTAGGTGCAATTCTAGGAGGAATGATGGCAATAGACTTAGGTGGACCAGTAAATAAAGCAGCATATACATTTGGAACAGGAATGTTAGCATCAGGACAATTTGAAATAATGGCAGCTGTTATGGCTGGAGGAATGGTTCCACCATTGGCTGTAGCATTACTTGCAACATTTTTCCCTAAAAAAATAGCTAAAAAAGATAAACAAGCAGCATATGTAAATTATATAATGGGTTTATCATTTATATCAGAAGGTGCAATTCCATTTGCATCAGCAGATCCAATAAGAACAATACCAGCATTTGTTGTTGGCTCAGCTGTAACAGGGGCATTATCTATGGCATTTAGTTGTACCTTAAGAGCACCACATGGAGGAATCTTTGTAATTGCTACGATTGGACATCCACTGTTATATTTAGTATCGATATTAGTAGGGTCATTAGTTGCAATGGGAATTATGACAATGTTAAAAAGAAACTTGCCAGAATATAATAAGAACTAAGCTAAGGTTTTTATGATAAAAACATTTTAAACACAAATACTACTTAAGTGATTAATAAGGGGAAGAAGGGAATTGAAAAGATGAAAAAAGAAAAAGTAATATTGCAAAATGAAACGGGCTTACATGCAAGACCAGCAGGAGAATTAGCAAAATTGGCAGCAACATTTAAAAGTGATATAAATTTAAATGTAAATGGAAAAACTGTAAGTGCGAAATCAATTTTAGGAATAATGTCTTTAGGAATAAAAGCAAGTACTGAGATTGAAATTGAATGTGATGGAGAAGACGAAGAAATAGCCATGGAGGAAATTTTAAAAGCATTTGACAATAAATTTGGAGAGTAGAATTGTACTTTATTTGAGTCATAGAATATAGGAGGGAACATATGATAAGAGGAAAAGGTGTATCTAATGGAATTGGATTTGGAAATGTAGTAGTATTACAAAATAAAGAAAGAAAGATAAAAAAAGAGATAGTTGAAGACTCGAAAAATGAAATGAAAAAATTTAAAGGGGCATTTAAGAAATTAATAAATGAAACAGAGGAGATAGTAAATAAAGCAGACGGAACAGAAAAAGAAATAATGAGTGCATATTTAATGATAATGAAAGACCCAACACTAATTTCGGAAACGGAAAAAGCAATAACAAATTCAAATTATAGTGCAGAATATGCAGTTGAAGAAGGATTTGATAGTGTAATAAAGATTTTTGAGAATATGGACGATGAATATATGTCTGCAAGGGCAAGAGATATAGTTGATATAAAAAACAAAATACTTGCGAAACTTTTTAATGAAGAAAGTATAGATATCGGAAATTTAGATGCTAATACAATAATAGTAGCAACAGAGCTAACAACATCAGATACTGCTAAATTAGATTTTGAAAATGTAGTTGGGATAATAACTGAACTTGGAGGAACTAATTCACATACATCTATAATGGCAAGAGCACATGCAATTCCTGCTATAACAAAAGTAGAAGAAGCAACAAAATTGCTTAAAACAGGAGATTATGTTGCAATAAATGGCGAGAATGGAGAGATATATTTAAATCCAACAAAAAAAGAAAGAGAAAATCTTGAAGAACTTCAAGAATGTTTAATTAAAGAGAAAAAAGAATTGGAAAAATTTAAAGATGCAGTAACAAAAACAAGTGATGGATATGTTGTTGAACTTGTAGCAAATATCGGGATTCCAGCTGATGCAGATATTGCCTTAAAAAATGCAGCAGAAGGAGTTGGCTTATTAAGAAGCGAATTTTTGTATATGGATAGTGAAAATATGCCAACAGAAGAACAACAATTTAATGCATATAAAGAGGTTGCCGAAAAAATGGATGATAAACCTGTAATAATAAGAACATTGGATATAGGTGGGGATAAAGAGTTAAAATATTTACATTTAGAAAAAGAAGAAAATCCTTTTTTGGGGTGCAGGGCAATACGTTTATGTTTAAATAATATATCATTATTTAAAACACAGTTAAAAGCTATATTAAGGGCAAGTGCATATGGAAATTTATCAATAATGTTTCCTATGATTTCGTCGATTGAAGAATTAAGGGAAGCTAAAAAAATACTTGAAGAATGTAAAAAAGAATTAGATATAAAAAAAATACCATATAAAAAGAATATTAAAGTAGGTATAATGATTGAAATACCATCAGCTGCATTAATATCTTATGGATTGGCAAAAGAATGTGACTTTTTTAGTATAGGAACAAATGATTTGATTCAGTATACTGTTGCTGTTGAAAGAGGAAATGAAAAGATATCAAATTTATATACTAAATATCATCCAGCAGTAATTAGATTGATAAAACAGGCAATAGATGGTGCACATGATGCAGGTATATTTTGTGGTATGTGTGGAGAGGCTGCAGGAGATGAATTATATATACCATTATTAATTGGTCTAGGATTAGATGAATTTTCTATGAATTCAAACAATATATTAAAAGCTAGAAAGAAAATTAGTGAATTGGAAAAATATGATTGCAAAGAACTTACAGAAGAAATCTTGGGACTAACATCAGCAGAAGAAGTTGAAAATAAGTTGAGAGAATTTGCTAAGCAATAGTTTAAACTAACTATGTTTTTGGACGTTTCTCTTTGTAATTGAGAACTGAAATTGGATAAAAATAATGTCAAAAACTTATAGAAAGAGGTATAAAATAATGAAAGAAATAAAAGTTTTAATAACAGAAGAGGAAATAAATAAAAGATTAGAAGAAATTGCAAAACAAATAATGGAAGATTATAAAGGGAAAGATATTGTGTTTTTGTGTATTTTAAAAGGAAGTATATTTCTTACAGTTGAACTTGCTAAGAGAATAAAGAATAATATACAGTTTGAATTTATAGAAGTTTCAAGTTATGAAGGACATGAAAGTACAGGAAAGATTAAATTAAACAAAGATATTTCAGGTGTTATAGAAGGAAAAGATATAATAATTATAGAAGACATTGTAGACACAGGAAGAACTCTTTCATTCCTTAAAGAATATTTGCTAGATAAGCAAATAGCTTCACTAAAGATTTGCACATTATTAGATAAACCTTCAAGAAGAGTTATGACAATAGAGGTTGACTATATAGGATTCGAAATTGAAAATAAGTTTGTTGTAGGTTATGGGCTTGATGATAACCAAAATTATAGAAATTTAAATTATGTGGGATATATAGAAGAATAAAAAACACTTTCTTTGGAAATAATTATATTAACGTTATTTTCCAAAGGGAGGTTTTTTATTTGATTAATAAGGTAGAAATCTGTGGAGTTAACACTTCGAAGCTACCAGTACTAACAAATAAAGAAAAAGACGAACTATTTGTAAAGATAAAACAAGGAGATGGAGAAGCAAGAGCAACATTCATAAATGGTAATTTAAGATTAGTGTTAAGTGTTATACAAAGATTTTATGGCAGAGGAGAGAATGCTGATGACTTATTTCAGATAGGTTGTATAGGATTAATAAAATCAATAGATAATTTTGATTTAAGCCAAGGGGTACAATTTTCCACATATGCAGTGCCAATGATTATTGGAGAAATAAGAAGATATTTAAGAGATAATAATAGTATAAGAGTTAGTAGGTCAGTAAGAGATTTGGCATATAAAGCAATACAATATAAAGATAAGTTTAATAAAGAAAAAGGGAGAGAGCCTACAATAGAAGAAATAGCAAAAGAGTTGGGAGTGGAAAAAGAAGAAATTGCATTTAGTTTTGATGCTATACAAGATCCAGTGTCACTACAAGAGCCTGTGTACAATGATGGTTCAGAGAGCATATTTATAATGGATCAAGTTAAAGATACAAAAAATAGTGATGAAAGCTGGGCTGACAACATGACGATTGCAGAGGCACTTAAAAGGTTAAACGAAAAAGAAAAGAAAATTATAAAGAAAAGGTATTTTGACGGAAGAACACAAATGGAGGTTGCAGATGAAATTGGAATTTCTCAAGCACAAGTTTCAAGGCTCGAAAAAAGTGCACTAGAAAATATAAAGAAATATTATAAATGAGTAAAAGAGCTCTTTTTAGTAAAGCGTTTTATGCTAGACTTTATTAGAGCTCTTTTGGTTATAATTATTCAACTGTAACAGATTTAGCAAGATTTCTAGGTTTATCAACATCTAATCCTTTTTCTTTTGAAATAAAATAAGAAAGTAATTGTAAAGGAACTATTGATAAGATAGGTGATAATAAAACATTAGTATCTGGAACAGTAATAACTGTATCAATATTATTACTTGGTAATTCTTGATTTGTAATAACCAATGTTTTAGCACCACGAGTAATAACTTCTTGAATATTACTAATAGTTTTTTCAACTAAATTTTTATCTGTTATGATACTAATAACAGTAATGCCATTTTCAATTAAGGCAATAGGTCCATGTTTTAATTCTCCAGCAGCATATGCTTCAGAATGAATATAAGAAATTTCTTTTAGTTTTAAAGAACCTTCTAAAGCAGTATTATAATCTACACCTCTACCTAAGAAAAATACATCTTTTTCTTGATAAATGTTTTTTGCAAAATTTTCTATTCTTCCAGAAGATTTTAAAGCAATTTCAATTTTAGATGGAAGAGCTAAAATTTCTGATTTTATACTTTTTAGTTCAAAAATTGAAGTGCTTTCCAAGACTTCTGCAAAATACACAGCCAAAATATTAAGTAAAACAACTTGAGAAGTGTAAGCTTTAGTTGAAGCAACTGCAATTTCTGGACCTGCATGAGTATAAATGCAATAATCAGCTTCTCTTGTAATTGAACTACCAATAACATTTGAGATTGCTAGAGTTATAGCACCTTTAGATTTTGCAAGTTTTAGAGCTGCAATAGTGTCAGCAGTTTCTCCTGATTGTGAGATATAAATACATAGAGTGTTTTTATCAAGAATAGGGTCTCTATATCGGAACTCAGATGCTATATCAACTGTAACAGGTATATTGCAAAGTTTTTCGATTGATGATTTACCAGAAAGTCCAGCATGCATTGCTGTACCACATGCAACAATGTAAATTTTATTTATTTTTGATAAGAATTCTTTAGAAAAATTCAAATCATCAAAATTACAAGGTTCATTTTCAGGTAGTCGAGAACCGATTGTTTCCCTAACAGAATTAGGTTGCTCGTAAATTTCTTTTAACATGTAATCTTCATAACCATTTTTATCTGCACTACTTATATCCCAATCAATACTTTTAATAGGTTTAATTATTTTATTTAAATCTATGTCATAAAATTCAACATTATCTCGAGAAAGTACAGCAAATTCGTAATCATTTAATAAATAGAAATCCTTTGTATATGATAAAATAGTAGGAATATCAGAAGAAATATAATTTTCTCCATCACCTTTACCAATAACAAGTGGACTATCTTTTCTAATAACAATCATATTATCTGGCATAAACCTTGAAATGATTTGAAGTGCGAAACTGCCTTTAAAATCCATACAAGCTTTTTGAACTGCTCGTAAAACTCTTAAATTATCATTTTTAGTATCTTTAGAATAATAGTAATGTATAAGATTTGGGATAACTTCTGTATCTGTTTGAGAATGGAAAGTGTAGCCAGTATCAATCAAAAAATTTTTTAAATCATTATAATTTTCAATAATACCATTATGAACAACTGAGAAACTACTACTGTTATCTAACTGAGGATGAGCATTTTCTTTTGATGGTTTTCCATGTGTTGCCCATCTTGTATGAGCAATACCAATAGTTCCGCTTAAATTATTAATTCCATCTAAATTATATAAATTTTTAACTCTTCCTTTATCTTTCATAATAGATAAACTATTTTTTTCAACAGTAGAAATTCCTGCTGAATCATAACCTCTATATTCAAGTCTTAAAAGACCATTAATTAATATAGGACTAGCTTTTTTATGTCCTATATATCCAATAACTCCACACATAGTGAAACCTCCTTAATAAAAAATTTGTGGAATTAAAATATACATACTTATATATTAATATTTGTTATAGCATTACTGCTAATTTTTGTTTAATACTATGGATTAAGTAATCCACTAGAGCATCCGCCGAATAATTCGATAACTCTAGACCTCGTCAACACAAGAATTTATAAATCATGTGTTCTGGCGCTAAAAATTTTATTGAACAAAATTTGTTCCTAATAAAATGTATATTTCAATTTACCTTACTATATTATAGCAAAATGCAAAATGTGACAAGAGTTTTTGCAAAATTTTCATATACATGTCAAAATTGTAGTATTGCAAAAAGAGTAAAAATAGTTTATCATAATAGAGTAAAGAAGAGAAAGCGAAAGGGGGAGACGAAATGTTTAATATAGAAGAACAACTAAAAATGTTACCCAATAAACCAGGTGTATATATTATGCATGATGCAGAAGATAGGATAATATATGTAGGAAAAGCTATAAATTTAAAAAATAGAGTAAGATCATATTTTAGAAAGACAGATAAAACAGAAAGAATAAAAAGGATGGTATCATTAATTGACCATTTTGAATATATAGTAGTTGACAATGAAGCAGAAGCATTAATATTAGAATGTAATTTAATAAAAAAGAATAGACCTAAGTTTAATGTATTATTAAAAGATGACAAAACATATCCATATATAAAAATAGATGTAAAATCAGATTACCCTAATGTTATAATAACAAGGAAAATAGTAAATGATGGATCTAAATACTTTGGACCTTATGCTAATCCAGGAGCTGCAAAAGAGATGCTAGATTTTATAAAACAAAAATATAAAATTCGTCAATGTAAGAATTTTAGGTCAGAAACAAGAGCATGTTTAAATTATCATATAAATAGATGTTTAGGTCCATGTATGGGATATATATCTAAAGAGGATTATAGAAAGCAAATAGATGAAATAATAGATATATTAGATGGAAAAGTAAATAAAGTATTAAAAGATTTACAAAATCAAATGTTAGAAGAAGCAAATAATATGAATTATGAAAAAGCGGCATATATAAGAGATAGAATGTTAGCAATAGAAAGAGTAAATGAAAAACAAAAAGTTTCAAATATTACAGAAAATAATATAGATGTAATCGGAATTGCAAAATCTGAAATAGAAGTATGTGTAGAAATCTTTTTTGTACGTGGAAGTAAAATGGTTGGAAGAGAACATTACTTTTTTCCAGACTTAAAAGAAATGGAAGATAAAGAGATAATATCAGGATTTATTAAACAATATTATATGGATGCACAAAATCTTCCAAATAAAATAATGATAAGAGAAGAATTAGAAGACAAAAATGCAATAGAAGAATGGTTAAGTAAAGAAGCGGGAAGAAAGGTAGAAATTAAATCGCCTAAAAAGGGCGAAAAATTACGTTTTGTTGAAATGGCAGATAATAATGCAAAAATCACATTAGACAACAAAGAAAAAGACAAAAGTGAAATTTTAGTAGAACTAAAGGAAGTACTTGGATTAGATAAACTACCAAGAAAAATTGAAACATATGATATTTCAAATATATCAGGGGAGTATATAGTTGCTGGAATGTGTGTAATGATAGATGGAGTTATAAAACGAAATATGTCAAGGCGATTTAAAATAAAAACAATATATGGTCAAGATGACCCAAGATGTATGGAAGAGGTTATAACACGAAGATTAAAACATTCAATAAATGCTAATTCAAATGGATTTGGCAGACTTCCAGATGTGATTTTTGCGGATGGAGGAATTACACAAATAAGAGCAACAAAAACAGCAATAGCTAAATATGAATTAAATATTCCTGTTTTTGGCATGGTAAAAAATAATAAACATCAGACAAGAGCTTTAATGGATGAAAATCGACAAGAATTGCAAATTTCAGATAACTTGAAAAATTTAATAACTAAATTTCAAGATGAAGTACATGATACTGCAATTTCTTATCATAGAAAATTGAGGGATAGTGCTATTACTAAATCAGAGTTAGATGGAATTGTTGGAATTGGAGAAATGAGGAAAAAAGCTTTATTAAAACATTTTGGAAGTGTTGAGAAAATTCGAGATTCTAGTATAGAAGAACTAACTAAAATAAGTGGAATAAATGAAGATTTAGCTAAAGATATATTACGCTATACCAATGGTAACATAATGCCTTGATAGGGATTTAAGGTAATTTAGAAAAAAAGTAGTTGTTGAATATAATTGTAGATTACTGCGATGAAAAGATTGTTTTTTTTAGAATATTATAAAAAATCTCACATATATATAATAGTACGGACAAGTTGTATGACATTGATTTGAGAATATTTAAGCAGATAGTGCTTGATGGGAGGTTTGTTATATGAATTTTTTTAGAAAGCATAAATTGTTTTCATTTGCAGTAATTTCTTTTATTGTTCTTACAGGAGCAAATTTTGTTATGATTTATGAATTGGTCAAAATGGGAATGAAAATGGTTTTGTAAATTAAAAGTTATCAGAGAAGTTGTAACTGGCACTTTGTATTAAATTTAGAAATATTTTTAATACAGAAGTGTCAGTTCTTTTTTTATTATCATAACATATTGTATTAAAGGAGGGATTTTATGAGAGGATTATGTTTAATAGGTGGAGGAATAAAAGCTGCAGCTCATATAGGAGCATTGAAGGCTTTTGAAGAAGCAAATATAAAATTTGATTGTGTATCAGGAGCATCATCAGGAAGTATAATCGCTACAATGTATGCTTTAGGATATAATAGTGATGAAATGTGGAATATGTTTAAAAGATATTGTAAAAAGATAAAATATGTGGAATGGCCTCAAACAATAAAAATGATATTTGGATTAATATTTACAAGAAAGATTATCATTGATGGGTTGAATAGTGGAAAGGTTATAGAAAAGATTATAGATGAAATTTGTTCTAAACATCAGATAAAAAATATAAATCAAATTAGAATGCCACTATTAATTTCTATGGTAGACTTACATAAAGGAACTGTGTACATTGCTTCTTCAAAAGAAACAAGACCAAGTTTGCTAGACAATACAAAATATATAACAGATATACCGATAAGTAAAGCGGTTAGAGCTAGTTGTAGTTTTCCAGTTGTGTTTTCACCATGTGAATATAATGGAATTCAGTTGATTGACGGAGGCACTAGAGAAAATTTACCATGGAAAGGCTTAAAAGATATTGGAGCAGACGAAGTGTTTGGTATATCATTTAATATTATATTCAAAGAAAAGGATTGCTGTCAAAATATTATAGATGTTGCAGCAAGAGCAATGGAATTGCAAGGAAGAGAATTGGCTATGTATGAAAGAGAAGGTATAGATAATTTGATAACTATAAATTTAAAAAAGATTTCTTTGCTTGATTATAGTAAGATTGAGATGTTATATAAAAGTGGATATGAAGAAACAAAGAAACAAATAAAATTAATATATAATATTGGAGGAAAATAAATTGGGGGATAAAGGTTTAGATTTTAAACATAAAGAAGTAATAAATATATCTGATGGGAGAAGATTAGGTTTTGTTCAAGATGTGTGTGCAGATTTGGACACTGGAAGGATAACATCTATAATTGTACCAGGAGGTACAAATAGATTAATGAGTTTGTTTTCAAATAGCAATGATATTATAATTCCATGGGAGAGAATAAAGTGTATAGGAGATGATTTGATTCTTGTAGAAATCTAAAATAAAAAAGTTAAAACTTTTTTTAAAAAAGTGTTGACAATTTTCGACATGCGTGGTAATATATAGCAAGACCAAACAATAGACGAAAAAAATAAGAATATTACACAAGAAATTAGTATAGAAGATATAACCAAAAAACAAGAAAAAACAGCAATTACTAATTTTTTA
>CAKOYQ010000016.1 GCA_934130935.1 uncultured Clostridia bacterium
TTAACTTCATGTCGTTACATTTTTATTACAAATTTTACACCTACGGATTTATGGTTTCTAAACTAACGAAATTATTCAAAAAAATTTTAAACTTGAAAATCAATATAAATTATGATATTATGGACTACAGTAAAATACAGTATTTAATATAGAAATTCAATAGAAAAGAGGACAAGAGTGGAAGAAATTGAAGGAGTATTAACAGAAGTAATATATCAAAATGAAGTAAATAGTTATTTAGTAGGAATACTTGAAACAGAAGAAGAACAAATAACAGTAGTAGGATATTTACCATTTATAAGAAAAGGAGACTCATTAAAAGTAGTAGGTAAATTTGTTGAGCATAAAGAATATGGAGAGCAGTTTAAAATAGAAACCTTTGAAAAATTGATGCCCAAAACATTAGGTGCACTTGAAACATATTTGGCAAATGGAGACATAAAAGGGGTAGGACCAGCAACAGCATCAAAAATAGTAAACAAATTTGGAGAGGAAACTATACATGTATTAAAATATGAACCACAAAAATTAGCACAAATAAAAGGAATAACTAAGGACAAAGCAACAGAAATATCAGAAAGTTTTATAGAAAATTGGGAAGTATGGCAAATAGTTGGATTTCTTGAAAGATTTGGAATAGGAGCTGAAAGTGCCAAAAAAGTATATGATTTATTAGGAATTGATGCGATATCAGAGATAGAAGCAAATCCATATATATTAATAGATATATCACGAGGTGTAGATTTTAAGCAAATAGACCAAATGGCAATTAAACTTGGAGTGGAAAAAGAGAATCAAAAGAGAGTAAAAAGTGGAATTAAATATGCATTAATTAAAATAACATACAATGGTCATTGTTGTACATTAAAAGAAAACTTAATAGAATATGTAAAAACGCTATTAAATGTAAATGAAGCTGTAATAGAGGATGGAATAATCAACTTAAAAGTAAATAATGAAATTATAATAGAAGAAAGAGATGAAGAAGAATGGGTATATTTATATTCATTTTATAATGCAGAAAATCAAATAGCGGAAAGAATAACAAAATTAGATAAAGCAAGAAATGTAAAAAAAGTATCAAATATAGAAAAAGAATTAAAACTTATTGAAGAAAGAACAGATATATTATTATCAGAAAAGCAAAAAGAAGCTATAAGAGCAATAAATGATAATAATGTAACAATTATAACAGGTGGACCAGGAACAGGAAAAACAACGATAATTAAAAGCATAATAGAAATATATAAGCAAAAAAAATATAAAATTGTTTTATGTGCTCCAACAGGAAGAGCAGCAAAAAGAATGTCAGAGACAACAGGAGAGGAGGCAAGCACATTACACAGATTGTTAGAAATAGGAAAAGTAGATGAAGAATCATTATTCAAAAAAAATAGTGAGTATAAAGGAGCACCAATAGATGGAGACATAATAATTGTTGATGAAGTTTCAATGGTGGATATGTTTATCATGAGTTATTTGCTTGATTGCATATATCAAGGAACAAAATTGATATTAGTAGGAGACAGTGATCAGTTACCATCAGTAGGACCTGGAAGTGTTTTGAAAGACTTAATTGCATCAGAAAAAATAGTAACAGTACATCTTGATAAAATATTTAGACAGGCTGCTAAAAGCAAAATAATTGTAAATGCACATAGAGTAAACAATGGAAAGAGATTTATAAATAAAGAAGATCCGGAATTAGAAGAAGATGCAAATCAAGATTTCTTTTTCATAAGAGAAACCAATCAAGAAAAAATTTTAAAAGAAGTATTGTCATTATGTAATGGACGTTTAAAGAATTTTGGAGAATATGACTTTTTTGAAAATATACAAGTTTTAACACCAACTAAAAAAGGTTTGCTTGGAACAAAAGAATTAAATAAAGCATTACAAGAGGCATTAAATCCACACAGAGATGGTGAAGCAGAAAAAAATAGTATGGGAGCAACTTTTAGGATAGGAGATAGAGTAATGCAAATAAAAAACAATTATGATATGTATTGGGAAAAACTGTGTGATAGTGGCGTTGAGACGGGAAATGGCATATTTAATGGAGAAACAGGCATAATAACTAATATAAATGAAAAAGGAAAGAATTTGAGTGTAAAGTTTGATGATGAGAAAGTATGTAAATACGAATTTAATGATTTAGAGCAAATAGAGCATAGTTATTGTATGACTATTCATAAAGCACAAGGAAGTGAATTTGATGTTGTTATTATGATTGTTCCACAAGCTGCACCAATGCTTCTCACACGAAATTTATTGTATACAGGTTTAACTCGTGCTAAAAAATTATTGATTATTATTGGAAATGATAGAGTTGTTGATTATATGATTAAAAATGTTGATAGTAAAAAAAGAAATACAGGACTTGAGTTTAAATTGAAGAATAATATATAACTAATGAAAAGGGGAAATAGTATTGAAGAATAATAAATTAATAAAATATAAAGAAAATATATTTACTAAGATATCGAACTTTTTTAGAAAAATTTTTTTAAAAGAAAAAGATTATGTTAATGAAAATCGTAAGAAAGAATTAGCTTTTAATCATTATAAAGAAGCTTTTATTGACAATATAAGAGTAGAAGAAAATCAAGAAGAAAAGCGATTAAAAAAGTTGCAGTTACAATATGATAATGGAGACATAAAGGAAGATGATATATTAGAAGAGGATATAGATAAATTAATAGTAATGTATGAGAAAGAAATAAAAGAATTAAATGCGGATACGGAAAGACGTAGGATTCATATTTCTCAAATATTGAAAAATTAAAATATGGCTAATGGAGAGATATGTATGATTATACAAATGCTGCATATGTGTTTGACATTTTTATGTAAATGTGTTATAATTATTGATGATGTAACATTTGTAACTCCGTTTGCATCACTAGAGAACCAACTAAGACATGGGCAAATTGCCCAAGGAGGAAAAAATGAACATTAAGAAAGTTATTGCATTTATCATGGTTCAGCTCATGGATATCTCCCTGTGGGGACTTATCCAGCATCCGGAAGTATGTCCTCGGATTGTAGACAACCAGGTGGTGATTGCCAATATTGGCATTCGCTATGGATTGTATTCTATTATTGTGGTTGTCTGGATTTGGTCAGCCATGGTGCTGACTAAGGGCAAGAGGAGAAGGACGACAGAAGATGAAACCGAAGACACATTGAAGGAGGAAGATAAGCTGCTGTGAAACGAAAAGGGATCTCTATTAGAGGTCCTTTTTCTATTACATAAAAGCAAATAAAGTCAAAATTGTAGTGTATAAATAACCATTTTTTGCAAACAATATGTATAAAACATATTTTGCAAGGAGTGGATTTTTTTGAAAAAATATCAGAAATTAGAAATAGAAGGAGCCATATTAGATGAAGAGCAACTAAAAGCACATATGGAAAAAATAGCGATACAACACACTTTAAAAGCAAAATCAAATAAGAACACATATCCAGTGCCACAAATGCTAGAAAATTATACAACAATAAAAAATGTTTACAACCTATTAAATGAACATATAAAATTAGGAATAAATATACATCCAGCAGGAGAATGGATTTTAGATAACTTTTATATAATAGAAGAAACAGTTAGGCAAATAGAAAAAGAAATGACATTAAAAAAATATACAAATTTTATAGGAATCCAAAATGGAAAATATATGGGTTTTGCGAGAATATATGTATTAGCAGCTGAAATAGTAGCATATACAGATAACAAAATAGATGGAGAAAATTTAAAAAAATATTTACAAGCATATCAAACTAAAAAAACGTTAAATATGGAAGAGATATGGAATATAGGCATATTTTTACAAATATCAATAATACAAAATATTGCCGAGATATGTGAAAAGATATATAGTAGTCAAATTCAAAAATACAGAGTAAAAAATATAATTGAAAGATTAGTAGAGAAAAAAGAAAAGAATGAATTAAAATATAATCAAATAACAGGAACTAAATTAAGAGATACAGAATTTAAAGGTATGAAATATCCATTTATAGAATATATGTCATATTCATTAAAAAAATATGGAAAAAGAGCATATGGATATTTAAATGTATTAGAAGAAGAGGTTGAAAAATTAGGAATAACAGTTTCAGAAGCTATACAAAAAGAGCATTTTGCGACAGCAATAAGAAAAATTTCAATGGCAAATTGTATAACAAGCATAAAAAAAATCCAAAGAATAAATTTTTTGGATATATTTGAAAAAATTAATGGTGTAGAAGGAATACTTAATAGTGATCCAGCGGGAATCTATGAAAAGATGGAGCATAAGACAAAAGAATATTATAGAAATACAATAAAAGAAATAGCCAAAAAGACAAATATGTCTGAAATATATATAGCCAAAAAGACTATAGAACTTTGTAATCAAGGTATAGATGGAAATAAAGATAGACATATAGGATATTATTTAATAGGAGAAGGAAAAAAAGATTTATACAATAAATTAGAATATAAAGAAAAAATAATAAGTGAACAAACAAAAGCTAAGATTTATATTTTATCAATTTTCATATTTACAATAATCTTATCTCTAGTTATAGGAAAAGCAGTAACCAATAGTATATTAAAATTTATAATTACAACTATACTATTAATTATTCCAATATCAGAATTTGTAAATCAGACAATTCAATATATATTAGGAAAAATTATTAAACCTAAACTTATACCTAAAATGGATTTTTATGATGGTATAGAAGCGGAAAATGCAACATTTGTGGTAATTCCTACAATAATAAAAACAAGAGAAAAAGTGCAAGAATTATTCAGAAAGATGGAAACATTTTATTTAGCTAATAAGAGTGATAATTTGTATTTTGCGGTTTTGGGAGATTGTTCAGAAGGAAATAAGCAAGAAGAGGAATTTGATAAAGAAGTAATTGATGAGGGAATAAAACAAGTAGAAAAACTAAACGAAAAGTATGGTAAACAGGGATTTCCAATTTTTCATTTCATTTATAGAGAAAGACAATATAATAACAGTGAAGAAAAATTTTTAGGTTGGGAAAGAAAAAGAGGACTACTAACACAGTTCAATGAATATATACTAAAACATGAAAAAAACAAATTTAAAATAAACACAATAAATCAAGATGAGTTGCCAAAGATAAAATATGTTATTACATTAGATTCAGATACTGATTTAGTTCTAAATACAGCATTTGAACTTATTGGAGCAATGGCACATATATTGAATAGACCTGAAGTAAAAAATGGGATTGTTGTAAAAGGACATGCACTTATGCAGCCTAGAATAGGAATAAATTTAGACATAAGCAATAAAAATATTTTTACAAAAATATTTGCAGGTGCAGGAGGAATAGACAATTATACAAATGCAATTTCAGATGTCTATCAAGATAATTTTGGAGAAGGAATTTTCACAGGAAAAGGAATATATGATGTTGAAGTATTTTCAGAAGTTCTGAAAAAAGAAATTCCTGAAAATACAGTTTTAAGTCATGATTTACTAGAGGGAAGTTATTTAAGATGTGGGCTTGTTACAGATGTAATGTTAATGGATGGATATCCAACAAAATATGCAAGTTTTATGAATAGACTAGCAAGATGGACAAGAGGAGACTGGCAAATTTATAGATGGTTAAAAAGTAAACTAAATTCTCTTTCTAAATTTAAGATTTTTGACAATCTAAGAAGAAGCTTATTTGAAATTTCGATAATTGTATTATTAATATGGTCAGTTTGTATAAAAACAAATTGGGGAATATGTTTAGCTATTGCAATTTCTATATATCCATTTTTATTAGATGTGTTTAGTCTTATAACTTCGAAAAAAGAGGGAGAAAAAAAGCAAAAAATGTTTACACCACATATTACAGGTGTAAAGGGAGCAATATATATAGCAATTCTTACATTAGGGTGTTTACCATACAAAGCATATGTAGAGTTAATATCAATTTGCAAGACAATATATAGACTAATGTTTTCACATAAGCATTTGCTTGAATGGATGACATCAGAAGAGGCAGAGAAACAATCAAAGACTACAGTTAGTAATTACTATAAAATGATGTCAGTAAATGTTATACTAGGGAGTATATCAATAGTGCTTGCAGTTGCTATTTTGATGTGTTTGAATTTACGGAGTGTACACTGTTTATAATTTGGCATGGGTATATTTATTAACAATTATTGGTATTTTGTGGATAATTACACCATATATAATGTATAAAATTAGTTTAATTACAGTAGACAGTGAAAAAATAGAAAACTTAAATAAAGGAGATAGAAAATACTTAATAGATGTTGCTCAAAGAACATGGCAATTTTTTAGGGATTATCTAACAACAGAAAATAACTATTTGATACCAGATAATTATCAAGAAGATAGAAAAGAAACTATAGTTCCAAGAACATCTTCAACAAATATTGGACTTTCAATGTTAGCTGTAATTGCAAGTTATGACTTGGGGTTTGAAGATTTAGAACCAACTATAGATAGGCTAGTAAATATTATAGATACGGTTTTTGAACTTCCAAAATGGAATGGGCATTTATATAATTGGTATAATATAAAAACTAAGCAACCATTGATTCCAAGGTATGTGTCAACAGTTGATAGTGGAAATTTAGTAGGTTATATGTACACAACTAGAGCATTTTTAGAAGAAATAAAAGAAAGGGCAAAAATGGAACCGACCCCAAATTACCCTTGGGCAAAAACGGAACCGACCCTAAATGTCCCAATTTATAAATTGACGCAAATGATAGAAGAAACAGATTTTAGAGTATTATATAGTGAAGAGCAACGTTTATTTTCGATAGGATTTAATATAGAAGAAAATAAATTAACAGATTCATATTATGATTTATTAGCTTCTGAAGCGAGACAAGCAAGTTTAGTTGCTATTGCCAAAAAAGATGTACCTCAAAAACATTGGAATAATTTAAATAGGACATTAACAGTCCTAAAAAAATATAAAGGACTAATATCATGGTCTGGAACGACTTTTGAATATTTGATGCCAAATATAAATATTCCTAGGTACAAAGGTAGTTTGCTTGATGAATCTTGTAAATTCTTAATAATGAATCAAATAGAATACAGTCAAAGTTTAGGATTGCCATGGGGGATATCAGAAGCGGCATTTAATTTAAAAGATTTACATTCTAATTATCAATATAAAGCATTTGGAATTCCATGGTTAGGACTTAAGAGAGGATTAGCTGATGAAATGGTTGTCTCAACATATGGAAGTGTTTTGGCAATAACTGATAAGCCACTAGAGGTGGTAAAAAACTTAAAAATATTGAAAGAACAAGGAATGTATAATAAATATGGTTTTTATGAATCTATAGACTATACACCAGAAAGATTGTCAAAAGGGAAAAAATATGAGCCTGTAAAAACGTATATGGCACATCATCAAGCATTAATCTTATTATCAATAAATAATTTGTTTAACAATAAAATTTTTCAAAAGAGATTTATGAAAAATCCTGAAATTGAAGCAGTTAGTATTTTATTGCAAGAGAGAATGCCAGAAACATTTATAATAACAAACGAAAATAAAGAAAAGCCAGAAAAAATTAAGTATCAAGATTATGAGAATTACACAGTAAGAGAATATAATAAAATAGATGAAAGAATAATTAGAGGAAATGTAATTGGAAATGAAAAATATACTATTGCAATGAATCAAAAAGGAGTTGGAGTAAGCAAGTTTGAAGAAAATTATATAAATAGGTTCAAAAGAACAGATGATTATAATCAAGGAATATTTTTCTATATAAAGGATATCCAGACAGATGAAATCTGGTCAGCAACAGGTGAAGATAATTGTGATAAGTTCACAATTCAATTTATGCCAGATAAAAATCAATTTGAAAAAACAAAAGGGCAAATAAAGACTAAATTTAAAATTACAGTAGATGCAAATGAACCTGTTGAAATTAGACGATTAGAAATTAAAAATGACACACAAGAAGAAAAAATCTTTGAAATAACATCATGTTTTGAGCCAGTATTGTCAAAAAAAGGACAAGATTATGCACATCAAGCATTTAACAATCTATTTTTAGTATATGGATATGATGAAGAAAATGATTATCTAACAGTAAAACGAAGAGCTAGAGAATACAATGAAAAAGAATTGCATTTAATTGCTAAGATGCAGACAAATTGTGAGAAAATTGGAGAAACAGAGTTTGAAATAGATAAGGCAAAATTTGCAGGAAGAAATAATTTGGGCATACCAAAGTCTGTGCAAAATTCTACGCCATTATCTAAAAAAATAGGATTAACTACAGAATCAATTATAGCACTGAAAAATACAATAAAGATAAAACCAGGACAAAATGTGTATGTGGATTTAATATTATCTGTAGAATATGATAAACAAATAGCAGTTCAAAATATGGAAAAATATAAAGTAATAGAAAATGTGTCAAGAGAATTTGAAATAGTAAAGGCAAAAACAGAAGCAGAATCGAGATATCTTGAAATTAAAGGGAAAGATATTGATATTTATCAAACTATTTTATCATATATATTATTTGATAATCCGTTAAAAAATAATTCAAAATTAGCATATAAAACTTATGAACAGAAAGATTTATGGAAATACGGAATTTCTGGGGATTTGCCAATAATAACAGTTACAATAAAATATATAAATGATATTTATGTTATTAAACAAATTATAAAAGCATATGATTTTTTTAGAACCAAAAATATCAAAATTGAATTAGTTATTATAGATGAGGAAAATTATAGCTATGAGAATTATATAAGAGATGAAATTGAAGGTGTTATTTTAAATAGTCATTTAGCATATATGAAAAATATTTATGGAGGAATATTTGTACTTTCTAAAAGTGAAATGGATATAAGAGATGTAAATTTAATAAAATTTATTTCTGCTTTGGTTATAGATAGCCATTTAGGAAATTTACAAAATATAATTAAAGATATGGAAGATGAGGTTCTTGATAATTATAGAATTGTTGAAAAATCTGAAAGAATTTCTGTCGAAGAAGATTTAAGCAAAGATATAGACATAATTAATAGCTTCCAAAATATTAAATATTACAATGAATATGGAGCTTTTTCTGAAGATGGAAAAAAATATATTATAAGAATAAATAAAGAAAATAAATTGCCAACTACATGGAGCCATATAATGGCAAATAATAAATTCGGAACTGTTGTTACAGAAAGTGGAGGAGGGTACACTTGGTATAAAAATTCTAGATTAAATAGAGTAACAAGTTGGCATAATAGTGCTTGTACCAATATTCCATCTGAAATAATATATCTAAAAGATGAAGAAAATGGCAGAATTTGGACTCCAACAGCAATGCCAATGCCTGATGACAAAAACTATAATGTAATATATGGCTTTGGGTATGCAAAATATATTCATTCATGTGATGAGATTTTACAAGAATTAGAGGTTTTTGTTCCTCAAGAAGAGAGTTGCAAAATAAATATTTTGACTTTGAAAAATAATGCACCTAAAAAGAAAAAAATGAAAATTGTATATTATGTAAAACCTGTTATAGGAGAAGATGAAATAAAATCAGATGGATATATAAAGCTGCAATATGAAGAAAATTCTAATGTTTTAGTGGCGAAGAATCTGTATAATGTAGATGAGTTTAAAGATACAATTTATGTTTCAAGTAGTGAAAAAATAAAGTCTTTTACAGGAAATAAGAAGACATTTTTAGGGGAACAAAGAGATGTTATTTTAAAAGAACATGATAAAGGCACATTAAAAACAAATAGTAGAGGCATTTCAAATCCTAGTGGATTACATCATATGAGACTTGATAATGATAGTGGTATTGGAAAGGAATCTTGTATTGCAATAGAGATTGATATTGAAATAGAAAGTTTTTCAGAAAAGAAAATTTCTATTATTTTGGGAGCTGATGAAACACCAGTTATTGCCAAAGATGTAGCTTATAAATATTCTAAAGTCCAAAATTGTAATATGGAATTGAGTAAGATAAAAAATAAATGGAATGATTTATTAGGAAGACTTCAAGTCAAGACACCATATGAATCTTTAAATATTATGTTAAATGGGTGGACGATGTATCAAACTATAACAAGTAGATTACTTGCGAGAAGCGGATTTTATCAATCAGGAGGAGCATATGGATTTAGAGACCAATTACAAGATGCATATGGAGTAAAGTTTTTAGACAGCAATGTTTTGTATGAGCAAATAATTAAACACAGTAAACATCAATTTATAGAAGGAGATGTTGAACATTGGTGGCATGAAGAAAATAATAGAGGCATAAGAACTAAATTTTCTGATGATTTGCTATGGCTACCTTACATGGTCTGCGAGTATATTAAACACACTGGTAATTATGATATTTTGAAAGTTGTTACTCCATATTTGCAAGGTGCTAGATTGCAAAAGAATGAAAAAGAAAGATATGAACAATATTTACCGTCAAATGTTGAAGAATCAATTTATGAACATTGTAAAAGAGCAATAAACAGAGCATGTGGAATTGTAGTAGATAATAGTATAGATACTGAAATGAGTGAGTTATGGAGTTTTGGCAAAAATGGTTTGCCTAAAATAGGGATAGGAGATTGGAATGATGGATTTAGTAATATAGGGCCAGAAGGAAAAGGAGAAAGTGTGTGGCTAGGGTTTTTCTTATATAATATTTTACAAGAATTCTCTAAAATTGCTAACTATATGAAAGAAGGAGAACTGGCTCAAAAATACAAAAAAATTGCTAAACAATTACAAGAAGATTTAAACAAAAATGCGTGGGATGGACGTTGGTTCAAAAGAGCATTTGCGGATAATGGCGATGTATATGGAAGCATGGAAAATGAAGAGTGTAAAATAGATAGTATAGCTCAAAGTTGGTCTGTAATTTCAGGAGCAGGAGAAGTATCAAAGCAAAATCAAGCTATGGAAAGCTTGGAAAATCATTTGGTAGATGTAGAAAATGGAATAATAAAATTGCTGGATCCTCCATTTGAAAGAGGAAAATTAGAGCCTGGATATATAAAATCATATTTGCCAGGTGTACGTGAAAATGGTGGACAATACACACATGCTGCTGCATGGGCAGTTATTGCTGAAGCAATGCTTGGAAAAGGAGACAAAGCAGTTGAATGGTATAAAATGATAACACCTATAGAACATGCAAGAACAAAAGATGCTTCTAATAAATATAAAGTAGAACCATATGTTATTGCAGCTGATGTATATGGTACACAAAATTTAGCTGGTTCAGGAGGTTGGACTTGGTATACAGGCTCAAGTAGTTGGTACTATTTGGTGGGGATTCAATATATTCTTGGATTAAATGTTTATCATAATTATATGAGTTTTAATCCATGTATTCCTAAAAATTGGGAAGAATTTGAGATTAAATATAAATTTGAAGAAAGTATTTACAATATTAAAGTTAAAAATCCTGATAGAAAAAATAGTGGTATTTCTAAAGTTCTAATTGATGGAGTTGAATGTAAAAATAAAATTCAGCTTAATGGCAATGGAAAGGTTTTTAACATTGAAGTTATAATGTAGGGCAAATTGGGGTCGGTTCCGTTTTTTACCTTTTGGGAGGAAGGGGGCAATTCGGGGTCGGTTCCAATTTTGCCTTTGGCACATTTGGGGTCGGTTCTATTTTTGCCCTTTTAGATTTTGGTAAAATTAATAATATAAATATAAACTTTGTATTACACTCCTCGGTTCATTACAAAACTTAAGAAATTCTAATTCATTTTATGGCTCCCTTTCATTCTCATGAACTATTTCCATAAAATTCGTAGAATTTCTAAAGTTTTTTCAATCACATTCGTCATTTTATACAAAGTTTATATTTATATTAGTATTAGAATCAAAACTAAAGGGCAAAAATAGAACCGACCCCAAATGTGCCAAAGGCCAAAATGGAACCGACCCCGAATTGCCCCCTTCCTCCCAAAAGGTAAAAAACGGAACCGACCCCAATTTGCCCTTTTTTTCCTCTTGCAAAAATATTATTTTTTTGTTATGATAAAACAGAATTAAAAAGGCGAAAAATTTAAGCCATTTAGAAAGGAATGAAGTTAAAATGGATAATGAACAAGAAAAAGTTGACAGCATAGAAGCCTTACAACATACGATTGAAATAGTCAGAAAGGCACAAAAGGAATTTTCAAAATATACACAAGAACAAGTAGACAAAATATTTCAAGCTGCTGCAATAGCAGCAAATCAAAACAGAATACCACTTGCAAAAATGGCAGTAGAAGAAACAGGAATGGGAGTAGTAGAAGATAAAGTAATAAAGAACCACTATGCAACAGAATACATTTATAATAAATACAAAAATGAAAAAACATGTGGAGTAATAGAAGAGGACGAAAGTTATGGAATAAAAAAAGTGGCAGAGCCAATAGGGGTAATAGGAGCAGTAATACCAACAACAAATCCAACATCAACAGCAATATTTAAAACATTAATATCATTAAAAACAAGAAATGGAATAATAATAAGTCCACACCCAAGAGCAAAACAATCAACAATAGCAGCTGCCAAAGTAGTATTAGAAGCAGCAGTAAAGGCTGGTGCACCTGAAGGAATAATTGGATGGATTGATGTACCATCACTTGAATTAACAAATTTATTGATGCAATCATCAGATATAATATTAGCAACAGGTGGACCTGGAATGGTAAAATCAGCATATTCTAGTGGAAAACCAGCTTTAGGTGTAGGGCCAGGAAATACACCAGCAGTAATAGATGAATCAGCAGACATAGTATTAGCAGTAAACTCAATAATTCATTCAAAAACATTTGATAATGGCATGATATGTGCATCAGAACAATCTGTAATAGTAAGTGACAAAATTTATGACAGAGTAAAAGAAGAATTTATGAGAAGAGGATGTTATTTACTAAATCCAGAGCAAACAGAAAAAGTAAGAAAAACAATCATAATAAATGGGGCTCTTAATGCAAAGATAGTTGGACAGTCAGCACATACAATAGCAAAATTAGCAGAAATTGATGTGCCAGAAAATACAAAAATATTAATTGGAGAAGTAGAAAGTGTAGATTTATCAGAAGAATTTGCACATGAAAAACTATCACCTGTTTTAGCAATGTACAAATCAACAAGTTTTGAAGATGCGGTAAGCAAAGCATACAAATTAATAGAAGATGGGGGATTAGGACATACATCTTCATTATATATCAATACAGTTACTGAAAAAGAAAAAATAGAGAAATTTTACAATACAATGAAAACTTGTAGAGTATTAATAAATACACCATCATCACAAGGAGGTATTGGAGATTTATATAACTTTAAGTTAGCACCATCGTTAACACTTGGATGTGGAACATGGGGAGGAAATTCTGTATCAGAAAATGTAGGAATAAAACACTTAATAAATATAAAAACAGTAGCTGAAAGGAGAGAAAATATGCTTTGGTTTAGAGCACCTGAAAAGGTATATATAAAAAGAGGTTGTTTACCAGTAGCTTTAGAAGAGCTAAAAAATGTAATGGGAAAGAAAAGAGTATTTATAGTAACAGATACATTCCTTTATGAAAATGGATATACAAAAGTGGTAACAGATAAATTAGATGAAATGGGAATAGTACATGAAACATTTTTTGATGTTGCACCAGATCCAACACTTGCATGTGCAAGAGAAGGAGCCAAATTGATTGATGCCTTCAAGCCAGATTGTATAATAGCAGTTGGTGGAGGGTCAGCAATGGATGCTGCAAAGATTATGTGGGTAATGTATGAACATCCAGAAATAGATTTCTTAGACATGGCAATGAGATTTATGGATATAAGAAAAAGAGTATATACATTTCCTAAAATGGGAGAAAAAGCATATTTTATTGCAGTTCCAACATCAGCAGGAACAGGTTCAGAAGTAACACCATTTGCAGTTATTACAGATGAAACAACAGGGCAAAAATATCCATTAGCAGATTATGAATTATTACCTAAGATGGCAATAGTAGATGTAAATTTAATGATGAATGCACCAAAAGGTTTAACATCAGCATCAGGTATAGATGCTTTAGTTCATTCAATAGAAGCTTATGCATCAATGATGGCAACAGAATTTACAGATGGATTAGCATTAGAAGCTATCAAAATAATTTTTGAATACTTACCAAGAGCATATGAAAATGGAGTAAATGATCCAGAAGCAAGAGAAAAAATGGCAAATGCAGCAACAATGGCTGGTATGGCATTTGCAAATGCATTTTTAGGAATATGTCATTCAATGGGCCACAAGTTAGGAGCATATCATCACTTACCACATGGAGTTACAGTTGCACTTGTATTAGATGAAGTTATGAGATTTAATAGTAAGGAAGTTCCAAATAAAATGGGAACATTTCCACAATATGACCACCCACATACATTAAGAAGATATGCAGAAATTGCAGAAGCTTTAAACATAGGTGGAGAAACTGATGAAGAAAAATTAAATAATTTGATAAATAAAATTGACGAGCTAAAAGAAAAAATTGGAATTAAGAAAACAATTAAAGAATATGGAATAGATGAACAAACATTTTTGGCAACATTAGATGAAATGTCAGAAAAAGCATTTGATGATCAATGTACAGGAGCAAATCCTAGATATCCATTGATTAGTGAAATTAAAGATATATATTTAAAAGTGTATTATGGAAATTAGAGAGGTGATTAGAAATGGAATATAATTTAAATGAACCAATTACTGAGAGAAAAACAAAAACAGTATATAAAGATGGGCAAAGGACAATAAAATTATTTGTAGAGAACTATTCAAAAGCAGATATTTTAAATGAGGCACTAATTCAATCAAGAGTAGAAGAAAATACAGATTTACCAATTTCGAGGTTACAAGAGGTAACAAAAATAGGAAATAGATGGGCATTAGTTACAGAATTTATTGAAGGAATTCCGCTTGATGTTTTAATGAGAGAACATCCAGAAAAAGAAGATGAATATTTAAATTTATTTATAGATATTCAATTAGAGGTGCTATCTAAAAGAGTACCATTACTTAATAGAATAAAAGACAAATATAGAAGAAAACTAGCAGAATTAGATATTGATACTAATACAAAATATGAACTATCACAAAGACTAGAAGGAATGAAAAATCATGATAAATTATGTCATGGGGATTTTAATCCAAGCAATATTATAATAGACAATAATGGCCAATATCATATTATAGATTGGGCTCATGCTACACAAGGCAATGCTTCGGCAGATATAGCAAAAACATATTTAATGTTTTTAATGAGAGGAAAAAAAGAAATTGCAGAAAAGTATTTAGATTTATTTGCTAAAAAAAGTGAGATTGACAAAGTAAATGTTCAAAGATGGCTTCCAATTATTGCAGCTGTAAAAATGGAAAAAGCCGAAGATGAAGAACTTGAATTTTTAAAGAGATGTATTGATATTGTTGATTATGAATAATACCTAAAAAAATACTATTTTTGAATTTCCATTATAAATTTGAGAATATTTTAATAGTTTTCTATTTTTGGTACATACTAAATAATAGAAATATATAGACAATTATTGTCAAGGAGGAATTTTATATGGGAAATCAAAATTTAAATATTTTAGATGAAGTTAATAAAGGGGCAACAATGGGAATGGATGCAATTTCGTTTGTTTCTGAAAAGGTGGAAGATAGTAAATTTAAACAAGTTTTAGATACAGAATATAATAAATATAAAAAAATTTCTAATAGAGTAAATGATTTATATACTAATTATAGTAATAAAGAGCCTCATGAAACAAATGCTATGAATAAAGCTATGACATGGTATGGAATTCAAATGAAAACAATGACAGATGATACTACTTCAAAATTATCTGAATTATTAATGCAAGGAACTAACATGGGAATTATTGAAGGTAGAAGATTATTAAACCAAAATCAAGATGCAGATAAAGATGTCAAAAATATTTTAAATGATTTTGTTGTTATGCAAGAAGATAGTATAGAAACACTAAAAAAGTATTTATAATAGAAATTTTATTAGCACTAACTTTTAAAGTTTAGTGCTAATATTTTTTTAACAGAGTAAATTATAAAAAGAAAAAATGTTCGAAAAGAGTATTGACAAAACTAAAAAATAAGATTATAATTTAAACGAACATACGTTTAAGAACGATATTTATAACATATAATTTAAAAATCTGATATAAAAAGGAGCAAGTAATCATGATTACAAATTTACATATAAAGAATATAGGGATAATAGACGATTTAGAAATAGATTTAAATAAGGGAATAAATGTGCTAACAGGAGAAACTGGTGCGGGAAAAACTTTAATAATAGACGCTATAAACATAATATGTGGTGGAAGATTTTCAAAAGAAATGATAAGAAAAGGTGAAAATCATTCATATGTTGAATTATGTATGTATGCTCCGCAAGACATACACTCAGTAGACGGAAATATTATAATTACAAGAGAAATCTATAATAATGGAAGAAATATGTGTAAAATAAATGGAAGACTTGTTACAGTAACAGAATTAAAAAAATTTATGAATAATTATATAGAGATACATGGACAAAATGCTAATCAACAATTATTAGATAGTAGAACACACATAAAATATTTGGATGATTTTTCTGGAAAAGAATTATTAGAATTAAAAAAAAGTTATAAAGAAAAATATACAAGATATAATGAAATAAAAAGAGAATTAAGAAATAACTATGGAGATGAAAAAGAAAGACAGAGAACATTAGACTTATTAAAATATCAATTAAATGAAATTAAAGAATCAAAATTAAAAAAAGGAGAAGAGGAAAAACTAGAAGAAAAAAGAAAAATAATAATGAACTCAGAAAAAATTGCAAAAAATTTATCAGAAGCAGATATGGCAATAGGCGAAAACACTATAGATATGATAGAATCAGCAATAAGAGCAGTAGAGAAAATTGAATGTATAGATAAAAAATATGAACAAATTGCATCAAATTTAAAAAGTATATATTATGAAATTCAAGAAATTTCTAGAGATGTAAGTGATAGTCTTGAAGACATTAATTTTAATGAACAAGAGAGAGAAGAAATAGAGAACAGATTAGACATAATAGATAATTTAAAAAGAAAATATGGAAATAATATAGAAGAAATTCTTAAATATGCAGATGAGATAGAAGAGGAAGTAGAAAAAATTGAAAATGTAGATAAATATAATAATGAATTAAAAGAACAGCAAAAAAATATAGAAAAAGAAATGACACAAATAGCAGAAAAAATAAATAAAATTAGAACAGAAAAAGCAAAATATTTAAGTCAAAAAATAAACAAAGAATTAGTAGATTTAGAAATGATAAATGCAAAAATAAATATAAAAGTAGAATATAAAATAAATGATTTTTTCGAAAACGGAAAAGATCAAGTAGAAATATTTATAAAAACGAATGTAGGAGAAAATGAAAGTGAATTAAACAAAATAGCATCTGGAGGAGAGATGTCAAGGATAATGTTAGCAATAAAAAAAGTATTAGCAGATATTGATAATATGCCAATAATGATATTTGATGAAATAGATACAGGAATTAGTGGAAAAGCAGCTAAGTCTGTTGCTAGTAAATTAAAAAGTATCTCAAATAAACATCAAGTGCTATGTATTTCACATTTAGCACCTATTGCAGCTATAGCAGATTATAATTATTATATAAGCAAAAAAGTAGAAAATCAAAGAACTTCTACAAATGTTAAATTATTAAATGAGCAGGAAGTTTTGTGTGAAATAGCGCGTATATCATCTGGAGAGATTAATGATATAACACTTCAATATGCTAATGAATTAAGAAACAAAATAGCATAATATTTTAACAAAATTTAATAAGGATATCTCTCAAAAATATATTTAATTATAATATCAGCATTTAAAGGAGAAATTTTAATAAAAATATCTTTATCAAGAGAAATCCACATATCTATATTAAAAGAATTATTGTTGTCCGAAAAAGCTGCGATAAATTCAGATATCTCAACAGGATTTGGAAAAGATTTTTTCCAAAATAAGGTGTTATAATTCTTGAAATTTGAATTATAAAATTTATTTAAAAAGTTATTAATTTCTCCATTTTTACAACTAAATAGGATAACTTTAGCGACCATAAAAACTCCTTAATATGATTAGTATACGAAAAAAGTCAAAAAATATACTTTGGAATAAAAAAAAGAATAACGGAAATAATAAAATAAATGACTTTTGTCATAAATTATGATTGTGAAAGGATGAGTTTATTATGGAAGACAATCAAACAATAAATTGTAAAGTAGAAAGTTGTGTGTATCAAGATTCAGATACAAAAAGATGCACATTACAATCAATACAAGTAATTCCAACAGAAAATTGCGATACATGCGAAACAGATGAATCAATGTGTGGAAGCTACGAATATAGTGAATAAAAGTACCCAGACATATTTGTCTGGATACTTTAAAATTATCATACATAAGAATTTAGTATTCTATTGACAAAAAATAAAAATAGAAATACAATAAAAACTAAAGAAAGGAAGAGTGATATATATGTCATTAGTTACAACAAAAGAAATGTTTGAAAAAGCAATGAAAGAAGGATATGCGATTGGAGCATTTAATGTAAATAATATGGAAATAGTTCAAGGAATAGTAGATGCAGCAGGAGAACAAAACTCACCAGTTATATTACAAGCATCATCAAGTGCAATAAAATACGCTAGAATAAATTATTTAATGAAAATGGTATCTGCAGCTGTAGAAGAACATCCTAATATTCCAATAGCAATACATTTGGATCATGGACCAGATTTTGAAACTTGCAAAATGTGTGTTGACAATGGATTTACATCAGTAATGTTTGATGGTTCAAAATATGATTTTGAAGAAAATGTAAGACTAACAAAAGAAGTTGTAGACTATGCACATGCACATGGTGTAGTAGTAGAAGCAGAACTTGGAAAATTAGCAGGAATAGAAGATGACGTAAATGTAGCAGAAGCAGATGCAATGTATACAGACCCAGCTCAAGCAGAAGAATTTGTAAAAAGAACAGGAGTAGATTCACTTGCTATAGCTATTGGAACAAGTCATGGTGCATATAAATTTAAAGGAGAAGCAAGATTAAGATTTGACATATTAAAACAAGTTAAGGAAAGAATACCAAACACTCCAATAGTTTTACATGGTGCATCAACAGTAATACCAGAATTAGTAAATATGTGTAATAAATATGGAGGTAATATTCCAGGAGCCAAAGGTGTACCTGATGAAATACTACATGAAGCAAGTATTTCTGGAGTTTCTAAAATAAATGTAGACACAGACTTAAGATTAGCAATGACAGCAGGAATAAGAAAAGTTTTTGTAGAAGATCCAAGTGCATTTGACCCAAGAAAATATTTAACACCAGCGAGAGAGTTAGTAAAACAAACAGTAGCACATAAAATGAGAGATGTATTTGGCTCAGCTAATAAAGCATAAACAAAGATGAGGGTACCTTATTGATACCCTCAATTATATTTTATTATTATTTTTTAGAGCTTTCTGTATTCTACGTTCTGCATCTTTTTTGGCAATATCTTGGCGTTTGTCATATAATTTTTTGCCCTTACCAATGCCAAGTTCCAATTTAACAAAACTTCCTTTAAAGTATAAACTAATAGGAACTAGACTATATCCATCTTGTTTAACTTTTACAAAAAGTTTATTAAGTTCTTTTTTATTTAAAAGTAATTTTCTATCACGTAAAGGATCTTTATTAAAAATATTACCATGTTCATAAGGACTAATATGCATAGCATATATGAAACATTCGCCATCTTTAAAACCAGCATAACTATCTTTTAAATTAACTTTTCCAGCTCTAATTGATTTAATTTCTGTTCCTGTTAAGACTATTCCAGCTTCAAATTTATTTTCTATATTAAAGTTGTGATATGCGATAGGATTTTTGGCAATTATTTTTATATTTGAATTCATAAAAACCTCCATGATATTATTCTTGCAATATTATATCATATAACTGACAATAATAAAAGCAAATTGAATAAAAATTGGAGATTTTATGTTTTGTTTTTAATTATTGGTCATTATCATCAAATCTTCTATTATTAGTAAGCTGATTTGAATAATACCAAACTAAAGCAATTATTGCAACAACAGCAACAGCTAGAATAAGCCATGTCCACATAGTAGAAGACATTCCTAAAAAAGAACCAGTATTAGTAGTTCCAGCAGTAGCGGTTCTACTGGCAGTATAACCAGTAGTTTGTGTATTATTACCAGTTACATTAAGGTTAGTAGTATTATTTTTTGTTGCAGAATTCATATTATTTTCAATTGCATTAGTTGCATCTTTTGTAGTATTAGTTACATCTTTAACAGCACCTTCAACAGCATTTTCAGCACCACCAACAGTATTACGAACATCATTAACAACATTCCCATCTGTTGCAAAACTGAAAGTCATTGCAAATGTAAATATTAAAGATATAAGTAATCCAGCAGTTAAAAGTAATTTCTTTTTCATTGTAAACCTCCTTAAATTAAAATAAGATTTTCTTAAAATAAATAAGTCATATTCATAGTATTATTTGTTTCCAGTAAAATATACTTGAAAAATCTTGCAAAAAATCTAAAAATAATATAGAATATTAGCTAAAAGAGAAGAGATTAGAGAAAATAAAAAGTAACAATGCCAGGGAAGTGAAAAGTTAAAAAATGAAAATTATAGAAAATTTTACAAATACATCGAAAACAGATATAGAGAAACTAAAAGAATTTGATGCTAATAAAACTAAAGTATTCAAATATATCACATACAAAAAAAGAACAGAACAAGAAGTAAGAAAAAAATTCAGAGGGCAAATAGAAGAGCAAATGCTTGAGGAAATAATAGATTATTTAAAAGAAGCAAAATATTTAGATGATTATGAATTTGTAAAAAAACAAGTTAAAGAGTATATGAACTTAAAAACAATGTCAATAAAAGAAATGAGATATAAATTGCAAGCAAAAGGCTTAGATAAAAAAATTATAGATAAATATATTGACAATAATTATGATGAATTAAAACAATATGAAGAAAAATGTAGAGAAAAAATAAAAGCAAGAAAATCAGCTCTATCAGAAGAAGAAATAAAGCGATATTTATATAGAAAAGGATATAAAATTGATGAATAGATATTTATACAAATAAATGAGAGGAATAAATGAAGGGACGAAAAGAATGCAAAATATATTAACACTAGAAACAAATAAATACTCAATTAAATTAAATAATTTTGAAGGACCATTAGATTTGTTATGTCACTTGATAGATAAAAACAAAATGGATATTTATGATATAAATTTAAGTGAAATAACAGATCAATACATTGAATACATAAGACAAATGGAACAAATCAATTTAGAAGTAACAAGCGAATTTTTAGTAATGTCATCAACATTATTATGTCTAAAATCACGACATTTATTACCTAAAAATCAAGAAGATGAAGAAGAAATTACAGAAGAAGAATTGATACGTAGAATTATTGAATATAAAAAATACAAAGAAATAACAAAAAGACTAAAAGCAGATTTTTTGGAATATTCAAAAAGATTTTACAAAAAATCAGAAGAGATTCAGCTTCCAAAACAGAAAATAGAAACAGAATATAATATTGAAATTATACCAAAGATATATAGCGAAATACTTCAAAAAAATGCGGAAAAAATCAATGAAAATGCGTCAAATATAGAAAAGATTGCGATAACAGAAACATATTCTGTTGGAGACACGGTAAAAGAAATGTATAGAGCATTAGTAAAATTTAAGAGATTCACTTTTAATAAATTATTTGCAGTAAAAAAGCATAATAAAAAAGAAATTGTAACTGCATTTTCGGGATTACTTGAAATGTCTAGGAGAAATAAAGTAATAACAGAACAAACTGAATTATTTGGAGATATTGAAGTTAGAAAAAATAAAAAGGCAATATAAAAATAATGAGACAATTAATATGTGTTTAAAAATATGAGAAATGAGAAAAATAATATTAAATCTTAAAAAATATCGTAAATGTTATTTGAATGAGGTGATAATATTGTTTTTCTTTTTTATTTTTGGGATAGTAATATTTATTTTGGGAATAGCAGTACATACAAGTAGAATAGAAATTAAAATAGAAAATCTAGTAATAAATACTGAAATGCCAAGGGGGAAAAGGTTTAGTGAACAAAGCAAGGTATATGTGTATGTGTTAATATTTGGAAAAATCAAACTTTTCAAAAAAGAAATTAAGGAAATCAAAAGAAATAAGAACTTTAAATTTAAAATGTTCAATAAAAATATAGATATGAAGATAGATTACAAAGAGTTATTAAAAAACATAGATATTGATATAAAAGAATTCGACTTATATATGGAGATAAGCACAGAAAATGCAGCATTTACAGCAGTAACTGTAGGAATTATATCAGGTTTGTTGGGATGTATAGTGAGAAAGCCTAAATATCAAATTATTCCGATGTACTTAAATAAAAATTCATTAAAAGTTAGATTTAGTGGTATAATTTCGGTGTATTTGATGCAATATATATATAAATTAATTTGGGACAAAAGGGGTCGGTTCCATTTTTGCCCAAAAAATGGAGGGAATAGTATGAGTGAACATCCAATAGAAAGTCTTATGATGACTGCAATGAGTAGCATACAAGATATGGTAGATGTAAATACCATAATAGGGGAACCTATAGAAACACAGGCTGGAATAACAATAATACCAATATCAAAGGTGAGTTTTGGATTTGCGGCAGGTGGGAGCGAATTTAGTGGAGAAACATTAAAAGAATATAATAAAAAAGATAAAGATGAAGAAATAGAATATAAATTACCTTTTGGAGGCGGAGCTGGAGCGGGAGTTTCAATAAATCCTGTTGCATTTTTAGTTGTACAAGAGGGAAACGTAAAACTTATGCCTGTTGATCATGATTCATGCTTTGATAGACTTTTAGATTATGTTCCAGATTTAATGCAAAAAATTAATGAGATGTTTAATAAATCTATTAAACAAAAAGAAGATAAGACTAAAAGGATAATTAAAGAAATGCATAATAAAGGTTGCTATAAAGACGAATGTAAAAGTCAAGAAGTTAAAGAACAAGAGGAAAAGATTGCTGAAAATGAAAGAAAAATGAATTATCAGGAAGTTTCAGAACATTTGGAAGCTGATGGAGAAATATTTGAGTAAATTAAGATGAGAAAATGGCAAAAAGGGGTCGGTTCTATTTTTTACCTTGGTTGGTGGGGAAATTTGGGGTCGGTTCCATTTTTGCCCTTTTGGTTTTAATATAAATTACGAAGATAAATATAAATTTTGCATTACATTCCTCGGCTCATTACGAAACTTAAGAAATTGTAATTCATTTTATGGCACCCTTTCATTCTCATGAACTATTTCCATAAAATTTTATACAATTTCTAAAAGTTTCTCCAATCACATTCGTCATTTCATTTAAAATTTATATTTATCTTTGTAATTCTAAGTAATTATCAAAGGGCAAAAATGGAACCGACCCCAAATTTCCCCACCAACCAAGGTAAAAAATAGAACCGACCCCTTTTTGCCCTCTTGCTATTTTATATTTTTTTTAGTAGAATAATACTGTTAATAAAAAATATAAAAAGGAAGGAAACAAACAAATGGAAAAAATAAGAGAAAGACTAAAATCAATATCATTAAAACAATGGCACATAGTACTAATAATTGTAGGGATAATATTTATTTCACTTGGAGCATTTCACAGTAATATATGGTTTGATGAAACTTATTCAGCAGGACTGGCAAGACACACATTTGGAGAAATATGGTCAATAGGGGGACATGATGTGCACCCAATCTTGTATTATTGGATGCTTAGAATTGTATATTTAATTACAGGAGGTTCAATAATTGCATATAGAATTTTTTCTGTAATTCCAAGTGCAATATTAATTATTTTAGGATATACACATATAAGAAAAGATTTTGGTGAAAAAACAGGATTTATATTTTCATTTTTATCAGCGTTTTTGCCAGAAATGGCAGTATATGCAGTAGAAATAAGAATGTATTCATGGGCAATTCTTGCTGTTACCATTCTTGCTATTTATGCATATAGGCTGTCAAAAGAAGACAACACAAAAAATTGGATTATATTTGGAATTTCAAGTTTAGCAAGTATATATTTACATTATTATGGGTTAATGGCAGCAGGGCTAATCAACTTGATATTATTAGTATATTTAATAATCAAAAAAAGAAAAAAAGGAATTATATTTATTATATCATTTGGAATAGTACAAGCATTAGCTTATTTACCATGGTTGGTAAATTTTGTGACACAATTAAGTAATGTCTCAAATGGATTTTGGATTGGATTTTCATTTCCAAAAACTCCAATGGAATTGCTAAGTTGTCAATTAGCAGGATATGTAAAATCATCAGATTATACAGAGTTATTAGTACCAACAGTGTTGTCTTTAGAACTATATGGATACATAATTTATAAAACATATAAATATTGTAAAGAAAAACAAGATTTAAAACCTTTTAAATGGTCAGTGATTGTATACTTTGCAGTAATACTTGCAGCGATTATTATTACAGTGGTAATGAAAACATCAATTTTATATTACAGATATTTATTTGTAATAACAGGATTATATATATTTGCAATAAGTTTTATACTTGCAAAAGAAACAAACAAAGTAGAAATTATAACAATACTTTCTGTAATTGTAATGTTAGGTACATATAATAATGTAAAATTGATAAAAGACAATTATGATAATTCAAATTATGAACCAATGAATTATATAAAAGAAAATATACAAGATGGAGATACAATCGCTTTCTCAAATCTTGGTGGAGGCTTTGTAGCTGCAATTCATTTTGTAGATAATCAAGTATATTTTTATAATCCAGAAAATTGGGGAGTAGAAGAAGCATATAAAGCATTTGGACCAAATTATGAAACCTGTGTAACTAAAGACTTTACAGAAAATTGCTCAAATAGAATATGGGTTATTGATAATATTGATGGTTCAACATTTGAAGAATTATTTAAAGATAAAGATTATAAAAAAGTTTCTGAAAAAGAATTTTTTACTAAATATCATGATTATAACTACAAAATTACATTAATAGAAAAATAAAAAAAGTGGCTTTCTAATGAAGCCATTTTTTTATTGAAGACCATATTTCTTTTTAAATCTATCTGCTCTACCACCTTTAGTATCAAGTCTTAAGTTACCTGTCCAATATGGATGACATTTTGAGCAAACATCTACTTTTAAATCTTTTTTTGTTGAACCAACTTCTAGAACATTACCACATGCGCATGTAATAGTTGTTTGATTGTATGTTGGATGTAATCCTTCTTTCATGTGAAATTCACCTCTTTCTAAAAACAGTAATTTTGCCAAATATTATATTAACATATTTGTTATTTTTTTTCAAGTTCTTCGTCTAAATTTTTATTTTCTTCTTGATTTACATATGTTGCTGAAGATTCAAGTTCACTTTTTAAAGATGTCTTGTGTACAAATTTAGTTATAACATTAAAAATACAAGCAACTATTAAAATAAATAAACCAATTTTTTTCCAATATTTAGCTAACATAATAATCTCCTTTAAAAATTTATACATAAACAATTATACTATATTTGTGATAAATTTGTCAATAATATTTAGGATTTTGGGGCAAAATAATTGTAAAATTAAATTTAATTACAATTATTTTACATAAATATTGTAATTTATAAAGTTTTGAAAGGATTGATTTGAAAGATGAAAAAGACTATATTAATTATAATTGCAATTATATTAGCTGTAGGTGCAGGTGTTTGGTGGTGGAACTCGCAAAATAATAATAAAAGAAATGCAGAAGTTGAAAACAATACATCAAATTATCAAGCAGAAAGAAGTAATGTAAAACAAAACATAGACAAAGATACTGATAATAATAATATTAATAATACTAACTCAACTAATACAACAAACCAAAATAATAATACAGATACTCCGACTCCTAAAAATGAGGTAAATACTACACAAAAAAAAGAAACTGAAATATCTCAATTTTCCACAAAGATTCATAATAAAGACCCAGAAAGACAAAATAATATAGCAATAACTTGTAAAACACTATCAAATAAAGAAGTTGGCAAAGGCGAAACATTTTCTTTTTGCAATACAGTAGGGAAAGCAACATCTTCAAAAGGTTACCAAGAAGCAGATATATATGTAGATGGAAAGAAGAAACAAGGCCTTGGAGGTGGTAACTGTCAAGTAAGTACGACATTATATAATGCAGTTTTAAAAGTATCAGGGCTTGAAGTGGTCGAAAGACACCAACATAGTGGAAAAATTCCGTATATTCAACAAGGAAAGGATGCTGCAGTTTCATATGGGGCTTATGATCTAAAATTTAAAAATAATACTAATAATGCCATAAAGATAGTTATGGAAAATACATCAGATAATATAACTGCTAAGCTTATAAAATTAGAATAGTAAGAAAAGAGGGACAGTATTTGTCCCTTTATGCTATTATAGATTAAAGTTGAAAAAAGTGAAATTCTGCAAAAATAAAAAAGTATAAAATGCAGAGATACATGCATGTAGTAATTTACCTAAAATATATGGCTTAATAGATAGGTCTGTTTTTGATATTGTACTCCAAACTTGGAGTAAGATTGAAAGTCCACCTAATCCAAGAAGAAATGATGCCATAATAATATTAATTGATAATTTCTTTTCAGAAATATTACATATAATATTAAGCCCATTTGTTAGTTCCAGAACTCCAGAGACAAAGCCAGGGGAGAATTTTTCAGGAATATGTAAAAAATGAAAAATTGGGTTCAAGCAATTAGTAAAAATGTCAATTAATTGACTGGTTTGCAATATAGAAATTATAACAGAAAATAATACAACAAAGCCACCTATTAGTAGAATAGTATTAATTGAATTAGTAATGCTAGAACCAATTATTCCACCCAAATTAGATAAATTAATATCATCTTTAGAGTTCATATAAGAAATATTTTTATTATCTTGTGTTTTAACCGTATATTTCCAAAATCTGAAAATAAAACCTACAGTGAAAGATGCTAATAAATGAGTAATAAGTAATAAAATCCCTATTGTAGAATTTCCAAACATGGTAATTCCCACAGTTCCTAATATAAATAATGGGCCAGAATTATTTGTAAAACTTAAAAGACGCTCACATTCTTCTTTTGTACAAATTCCAGTTTGGCGAAAATTTGCGGCAATTTTTGCTCCTATAGGATAGCCACTAATTATACCCATAATGAGTACAAAGCTACCCTCGCCACGTATATTAAAAATAGGTTTCATAAATTTATTTAAGATTTTGCCAAGATAGTATGTAAAATTGGTATGAGAAAGTAATTCTGTAGCTACGAAAAATGGAAATAAAGATGGAACAATCGAATTTGCCCATAAAACAAGTCCATTTTTAGCTGCTGATAAATTGGTGTTAGAAAATATAACAAGACATACAGTAAATGTTACTAATAACAATGGTAATAAAAATTGTTTTAATTTAAATATATAAAAATACTTTTTTTTCATGATACACCTCGATTAAATATATGCAAACTAATAAAAAAATAGTAGATATTTAAGAGATACTTTTTTATAAAAGAGAAAAAATTAGATTAGTAATCAATACGAAAAAATGTTTGAAAAATTTAAAAAAACTATTGACAAATTATAAAATAGGATATAGAATATAAACAACGTAAGCGAACAAAAATTCGAATAATAGATTGGAGGAAAAAAGATGAGTGTATTTGAAAGAAGAGATAATGTAATAACATATACAGTAAATAAGGCAATAAACAAAGATATGTATATAACAGTACAAAATGGTGAAGTTGTGGTAAATGCACCATGGTATTTTACATCAAGTAAAATACAGCAAATAGTACAAAACAAGAAAAAATGGATATTAAACAAAATACGAGAATATGAGAATAGTCTTTCAGATATACAATCTGTAAATATATTTGGAAAAAGATATGATATACATTTTAAATATGAAAATGTAAAAACACCAGAGTTAAATATAGAAAAAAATTATAAAATAAAAATAATTATACCAAATAAATATAAAAAAATTGGAAATGGGCCAATCATAGAAATGTCAATAAAAAAGATGTATGAACAAATTGCAAATAATGAAATAGAAAGTATAATGGAAAAAATAAGAAGAATGTTAGGAATAGCTCCAGAAGACTATAATATTGAAGAAATGAACAAGACATTAGGAAAATGTACAAATGGAAAAATAACCATTAATCCAGAGTTAATGCAATACAAAAGAGAAATAATAGAATATGTAGTTGCACATGAATTTTGTCATTTAAAATATAAAACACATGGGAAAAAGTTTTATCAAATTATAGAGAAGAATTTTCCACAATATAGAAATTATGAAAAAGCTATATCAGAAGAATTTGAATATTAGTATAATTATATGCAAAATTTTATGAAAAGAAGAGTTGCAAAATTTTATAAATTATGATAATATAAATTTCAACAACGGGAATTAGTCAATAAATAATGTTGTTATAATTTATATTGGGGTGTAGCCAAGCGGTAAGGCAGATGGCTCTGACCCATCGATGCGTAGGTTCGAATCCTACCACCCCAGCCATAAGCGATTTTTGTCGAATCACTTTGAAAATCTTAGTTTATAAAAATTTCAAGATTTTGACAGAATCAATAAGAGAGAAGATGGTTTGATTCTAATCAGATTATCTTTTTTGATTATTATAAAGTTAACAAGGATGTGCTAAAGTTATGGAAGATATTGAGCAAAAAATAAATGAAGTAATAAAAAAATACCGAGAGGAATTAAAAGAAAAAATTGATAAAAGATTATTGGAAATGAAATCTGATAATAATAGCCATTATTTTATTTATAAGGTTCTAGGAATCTCAGAAGAAGAAGGAACATTAGTTGATGAATATCAAAATAAAGGGCGTTTTTTATATAATTATGCGGGAAGTTTCCTAGAAGAAGTAACAATACTATGTTTTGAACATGCTTTTAAAAATAGTAAAAGAAGAGTAAAGGTTGATAATGTAATAGGATATAGACCAAAAAAATTTGAAATAGATTGCTTAGTTAACGATAAAAATGCATATGAAATTAAGTGGCGTGATGCAAATACTGATGGAGATCATATTACTAAAGAGCATACTAGAGCGAAGAATATAAAAGAAAAAGGGTATATTCCAATAAGAATAATGTTCTATTATCCAAACAGAGATCAAGCAATTAGAATCCAAGAAACATTACAAACGCTATATATTGGCATGGGAGGAGAATATTATTCAGGAGATAATGCATGGGAATATATAAAAAATACGACAAAAGTTGATTTATATTCTATATTAAAAAAATCAATAGAGAAATAAATTTAATGGAGAAATGATTATATGAATGAGATTATACATGCTGATTGTTTAAATTACATGAAAACAATAAAAGATAATTCAATAGATTTAATATATTTAGATCCACCATTTTTTACACAACGTACCCAAAAGGGAGTTTTAAGAAATGAAAAAAAAGTAGTAGAATTTCAAGATTCGTGGAAAGATATAGAAGAATACATATACTATATAAAAGTTAGATTAATAGAAATGAAAAGAATTTTGAAGGATACAGGAAGTATTTTTCTACATTGCGATAAGACAGCTTCACACCATTTAAGAGTTTTACTTGATAATGTTTTTGGAATAAATAATTTTCAAAGCGAGATTATATGGTCTTATAAAAGATGGTCAAATTCTAAAAAAGGATTATTAAATTCACATCAAAACATATATTTTTATAGCAAAAGTTCAAAATTTAAATTTAATACTATATATACAGATTATTCTGCTACAACCAATATTGACCAAATATTACAACAAAGAAAAAGGGATGAAAATGGCAAATGTGTTTATAAAACTGATGAAGATGGAAATGTTATAACTGAAAATGAAAAAAAAGGTGTTCCACTTTCAGATGTATGGGAAATTCCATTTTTAAATCCTAAAGCAAAGGAAAGAGTAGGATATCCAACTCAAAAACCTATATTATTATTAGAAAAAATTATACAAATTGCAACTGATGAGGGAGATATAGTATTAGATCCTTTTTGTGGTAGTGGTACTACATTAGTAGCATCAGAGCTATTAAATAGAAAATATATAGGAATAGATTCTTCAGAAGATGCAATAAAAATTGCAAAAGATAGAATTAATAATCCTATAAAAACTGAATCTAAATTACTAAATAGAGGAATTGAAAAATATAAAAATAAGAATGAAAAAGAATTAGAAATTTTAAATTCTATAGGAGCTATACCAGTTCAAAGAAACTCTGGTATAGATGGTTTTATTTTAAATAAAGAAAAGAATGAAAAGATTGCTATAAAAATTCAAAAAGATACAGAAGAATTAAATGAAGCAAAGAAAAAATTAATTATTGCCGCGTCATCAAAAGGATGTAATTATAAAGTTTTAATAAAAACAAACGATAATATAGAACAACAGAATTTATGTAGTAATAATATTGAAGAAGATGACGTATTTGTTATAGAAACCTATAAAGATATGTTGAGTAAAATTATTTATAAAAAACTCTGAAATACTGAAAAATCTGTATTTACAGAGTTTTTTATTTTGCAACTAATGCAATAGCAATAAAAATTAATTAAAAACAACTCCAGGATTTACGATATCTTGCTTTTCAGTTTCAACAGCTGCAATTCCCTGATAATCAGCAAATCTGGTAACATTTTTTTGAGCTATTCCAGTTTGAGTAGCAACTTCATCAATAGAAGAAAATCCATTTTCTTCTACGTAAGATTTAAAAGTAGATAATTCTAAACTATCTTTACTAGCACATTTAGGACAAACATCTCCCGAATTTGTATGAAAAGCTCCACAACGACTACATTTATTTAACTCCATTAAAACCACAATCCTTTCTCTAACAATTTAAATGAATTCTATCATAAAATGTAGAAAATAGGAAGAGATTTTGAAAATTATTTGTGTAAAATTTATAGAATAATTTCGTTAGTTTAGAAACCATAAATCCGTAGGTGTAAAATTTGTAATAAAAATGTAACGACATGAAGTTA
>CAKOYQ010000017.1 GCA_934130935.1 uncultured Clostridia bacterium
TCGAGGCGTAGCGCAGTTGGTAGCGCGCGTGGTTTGGGACCATGAGGTCGCAGGTTCGATCCCTGTCGCCTCGACCATACGATAGCAATTTTGAGGAAACTCAAGAAAATTGCAAAAGTCTGAAAGAGTATTAATCAAAGGAATTTGGTTAATACTCTTTTTCTATGTAGTTCTCAAAAATTCTATAAAAAGTTTTAAAATAGTTCTAAAATATATGTTTTAAAAAAATTTTATATAAATAAAAAATGTTTTAAAAAGTTCTAAAAAATTTCATAGAACTTTAAAGTGCTCTTTCATCTTGGAAAGGAACAAAGATGAAAGAAATAGATTATTATAAGAATAATGAAATATTAGAAAATAGTTATTATCAAATACCACAGGAATTATTTGTTAATAGCTTATATAAAGGAAAATTAAATTCAGATAGTAAAATATTATATGCTTTTTTGCTTGATAGATTATCACTATCACAAAGAAATCATTGGTTTGATGAATATGGTAGGGTATATTTGATATTTACAAGAGAAGAAGTACAAAATAAACTTTGCTTATCTGAAAAAACAGTTACAAAAGCATTTAAACAATTATTAGAAGTAAATTTAATTGCAGAGAAAAGACAAGGTTTAGGAAAACCTAATTTAATTTATGTTGGTAAAATTCAGCATGAAGAAATAATTGCTAATACTGAACAGGAAAATTTACAAGTCTTGAACAGTAAAAATTATGGCTCTGTAGAAGTAAAAAATACAACTCTTGATACGGAAATTTTACCTACAATCAATCCTAATAATATCAAAACTAATATAATCAATACTGATTCTATCAATCCTAAAAGTAACGAAAAATGTATCGCATTAATGGATATAAAGGAAAAATCTAAACTAAATGAATTTACAAAAGAAGAACAATCTATTTTAGAAGATGTAATAGAAAGGTTATATTATGCTGATAATTTAAAAGTTGGTAGTATTATGATTACTAATTCAAAGATATTATCAAAACTACCTTTAATAAATAAAAATAATTTAATTCAATTATTAGATATTGCTAAAAATAGTAATAATGTTAAAAATATGACTAATTACTTGATGATTTGTTTATATAATAATTTAGGAAATAGCAATATAAAATTACAAAATAAAACTGCTGTTTTTACTCGTGAATATGAAAGAAAATATCCAGATGGATTTTTCGATAGCTTATATGCTAACTTTGCTAGCAAAAATGCAATAGCAACTTCATAGAAAATTGCTCTGATATGAAGTTGCAAGGATATGCTTTATAGCGCAACTTCACTTGAGTCAAAATAACTTGTTTATTTTGGCTCAAGCCTAAAAAATACTTTAGTTATTTTTTAGGAAAGGGTGCAGGATCTCCTGCCACACAGATAAGTTTTGAAAAAAACTTGTCTAGTGTGTTAGACAAGAAAATCTTATATCGTATATTTGAGAAGGAGCAAGAAAGAATATATGAGCTATGCCATAATTAGAAATGAAAAATTAACAAGGGCACAAGCTATGGGAGCATATAAGCATAATGAAAGAAAAACAAAAAATCATTCAAATAAAAATATAGATAGCAGTAGAACAGAACTAAATTATTATTTAAATAAAAATGAATTAAGTTATATAAAAGAGTTTGATAGAATAAAGGAAAAATACAATTTAAAAGGTCAAATAAGAAGTAATAGCAATATAATGTGCGAAATGGTATTTACTTCTGACCAAAAATTCTTTACTGAAATAGGATACGAAGAAAGTAAAAGATATTTTAAAGAAAGTTATAACTTTATATGTAATTACAAAAATTTAGGAGAGCAAAATATAATTTCAGCAGTAGTTCATATGGATGAAGATACACCACATATGCACCTATTATTTATTCCAGTAGTTCATACAACTGATAAGCGAGGTAATAAAATAGATAAAGTTTGTTGTAGAGATTTTTGGAGAGGAAAAAATAGTTATAGAGATTTGCAAAATGCTTATTTCAAGCATATTTCTGAAAAAGGTTTTAAATTAGAAAGAGGAAAATTAGTTGAAGTAACCAACAGAGAACATTATTCTGTGCAAGAATACAAGAAAATCACCAATTTCGAAAACACAAAGGAATTACTAAATAGCATTAAATTAGAACTACCAGAAACACCTGATATAAAAGATTTTAAAAAGATTATACTAAATAGAGATGAGAAAATAAATAATGAAATAATAAAGCCTAAAGATGATTTAATAAAACAATTATACAACGAAAATCTATCACTTCATAAAGAATTATCAAAACAAACTACAATTATAGATAAGGCTGAAAAATTTGAAAAAGAGCAAGAAAATTTGTTAAATTCAAATATGGAATTAAAAAACAAATGTAGAAATTTAGAATTAGATTTTTCGAATAAAGAGAAAGAATTAAAATATAAATATGAACATGAAACTTATAAAGTAGACTATCAATATCAAAAGATTATAAATAAATTAGAAAAGGAAAATAACTATTTAAAGAAAGTTATTGAGAAATTTAAAGTTACGGTTCAAAAGTTTATTTCTTGGGTATGTCACAAATTTTCTGCACCATCTGAAGATTCTTTAGTAAGAAACTTTGAAAGAGAAACATATATTAATTTTGATGTTGAAAAACAACTTGATATAAAGGGGTATGAAAGGCAGAAAGAAAATGAATTAGAACTATATTAAATTTTAATATAAAAGTAGAGTATATTGAAATCATTAATCATTATTTTCTTCCTTTACATTTTCTAAAGCAACCCTTACAGCTTCTATTACAAAAGCAGTAAAAGTACAATCCTTGCCTTTTATAGTTGCTTCAACTTCATCAATTACATCATTTGGAAATCTAATACATTTATTTGTAGTTGGTGGGACTGACGGTATTTTAAACTTTTTCATCATATATCTCCTCTGCAATACATTTGTATATAGTATAAGCAATAAATATATTTTTATCTGCATAACAAATGTATTGCAATATTTTACAAATTATGATAAAATTTATAAAAAATAGAAAGGGGTGATTTTTTATGTCTGATAATTCTGAAAAAGTAAAAAAACCAATTTATAAAAAATGGTGGTTTTGGTTAATCATAATTGTTATTGTAATAGCAATAGCAGGTTCTCAAGGGGAAACTCCAACGTCTTCAGCAGAGCAAAAGCAAACTCAAACTCAAGAAAAATTTTCACTAATTGATAGTGAAGGAAGTTATGACGGTTTTGCATACTATGTAAATGGAACTATAAAAAATAATACAAATAAACAATATTCATATGTTCAAGTAACTTTTAATTTATACGATGCAAGTGGAGCTCAAATTGGGACTGCAATGGCAAACATTAATAATTTAGAAGGAAACAGCACTTGGAAATTTAAAGCTATAGGTGGTACAGAAAATGCTTCCAGCTATAAATTAGCTGAAATAACAGGTTGGTAAAAAAATTAAAAAATATTTATATTTAATACAATTTGTAGTATAATTTTAATAAATTAAAGAATAATATATATTATAAATAATATTATTTATATTGGTCTCACAAGGACCAAACCCGTGTAGACGCTGAGCGTCGCAAAAAGCCATTCAAACGAATGGCTTTTTACTATATTTATTTCTTTTTATAACTTTTTTTACCTATTCCACTTATCGCATCAGCACATAATTTTGTTAAAGGTTCTCCAATAGCTGCTTTGTAATTGAATCCTAATAGTTGCATAGTTTTTAATGTATCTACACTTATAAGTTCTTTTAATTGTTCAAGTGATTCTATATTCTCCGATTGAGGAGACATTACTTTAAATATCTCTAAAACTTTTTCAACTGTATTGTGAAGATGCTCTATATCTTCATCACTTATTACAACTTTTTCTAATTCTTCTTTGTATGCTTGTGCAATTCGTATAGCCTCTTCTCTCTCAGATAATAACTGACTAATAATTTCATCATAAGTATTTCTTAAATTGTCTATATTTTTTTCATTTTTTACTGACTCAACTTTACTATGTATTAATGTAGCAGTTCCTTTAACTGCTAATGTAGTTAAATTAGTTCCCATTTCAGTTAATATATTTATAGTAGATAAATCCATTTTATTCCCTCCAATTATATTATTATTATAGTTTAAAATTTGACTTTATTTACATAATATGATACAATAAATTTAGAAATTTTAAGAATTCCTATTGAATTCTAAAATTTTTTGTGATATATAATAATAAAAAGTATCAAATTAAATTTATTGAGCATATTATTATTATAAATAATATATTATTTTTCCAATTACCATTTGGGTAGTTAGGACCAGCGGCGTCGCAAGCGACAGCCGTTTATTTTATTATTTCAGAATTTTTTGAGCTATATTCTTTATCTAATGTTTTCTTTTGTTTATATTCAAATACAGGATATGCTGTAATAAAATAATATGTATTTTCAGTTTCCTTGAGAATAATCAAATAATCATTTTTTTCATACTGGTATCTTATTTTTATATTTGTTTCTATTTCTCTTTTGGAGCTTAAAGCTCTAGTTTTCCATACTTTAATGTTAGAATCATTATTAGTAGTCTTTTCTATTATCTCACTAAACCATTCTATTGTAGCCATTCTATAAATACATTTATCCCTTGTAATGTTACGAATATTTATAGGATAATTATGTTCAATACAATTTGCACATTTATTACTATAAATTGTATTATTACAAGGTTTAATATTATAAAAACTATCTGAAGAGTTTCTTCTTTTTAAATCTTTATTTTCTAAACTTGCCATATGCCAAAAATCAATACTATAATTTTCAATGGTGTCTTTAGAAAAATATATTGCTTTATCAAATAATTTAGAAACAATACAATTACTAATATATACTTTATTAGCAGTTTTAGCAATAGTATTAATATCTTGCAAATCAATTTTTTCTTTATTAATTTCAAATTTTTGTAATTCCATTATTTATCCTCTTTTCTAGGTGACCATATGAAAATATTAAATTTTGATTCAAATGGAGAAGTTGTTTTGGAAATACTTTTGTTGAATTTTTCTTCAATATATCTTACAATTTCTTTTTTAGCTTCACCTTTTTCTTTATCTAAATATCCTCTACTTTTATACCCTACTGCCCCCATTACTACATCTAATAACTGCATTAATTCAGATTCTTTTGAATTAATTTGTTTTATTTTAAAATTAAAATGTTCGGAATCATTAAAACTTTTTTTAGTCTTTATAATATCTTTTACTTTATTCATTTTGTATGTGGTATATTTATCCTTCTCATCATAAAGCATATAGTAATCGTAATTAGAATCTATAAATTTATCTAGTAAATAATAATACATTTTATAATACCATTCTTGATAATCTCCGCTATTATATTTATCATTATTCAAATCTTCTTTATTTTTAGCAACTAAAATCCTAATTCTTATATCATCATTGTTATAAAAATAATTTATGAGTTCTTTATAGTATTCAAGTTTAGATTTTGAAGTTTTTACCCATTTAGTTTCGTATTTAGAATTAATAAAATACTTATTTTTTAAATTTCTTAACTCTTTTACAATTTGTTCTTTTTTTTCATAACTACATCCAATTGCTCCTAATAGAGTTATAGGTTCATATTCCAAAGGACAACTTTCGTCACAATAAATTAAATAATCTGATTTTACTTTCAAAATAATACCTCCTATTTATTTTCTATCATCCACTTATACAACTCATCTTCTGTAACTTTGCCTTGCTTATAATCTCTTATTTTACTTTGTGCAAGTTTTTTCCAACTATCAAAATCCTTTTTTAATTTTTTATTGTTATCACTTCTAGCAACTTCCATAAACTTCTTTTGATATGCTTTTCTATATTCTAGTAATGCAGGTATTTTTTCTAAATTCTTTTTATATGTTTGTTTTGCTCCTTTTTCTCTACAACTTTTTCCATCTTCATTTGGTAAATCACAATATATTTCATCTTGTCTAACTGATGGAACAAAATATCTACCACAATATTGACATCTTTTAATTGGTAAATTAGAATTTTTGACAAACTGCTCTAATACCACAAAAATAATATTACTTAATTTTTCACTTGTATAAACATTAGTCATTGGTATAAAAGAAGCATCCTGATCTAGTTCTTCAGTTAGCTTATTTAATGATTGTCCACCATATTTTAAATATTTATCTGAATATGTATCTAAAATAACTTCTATCTCACTTGAATATGAATATACATCGTTGTGATGTGTTACTAAAGAAGCTATAAATTTTGAACTTGGTTTGCTATTTTTTAGTTCTTCATTTCCATTTATATTATATACAAAATCTACACATTTTCTAAAGTTATATTGCATATCTGATAAATATCCATAACTGTCTTCATATACTCTTTTCATTATTTTCACTAATTCTTCTTCAGACTTATATGTGCTTATTAATTCTTTAGCAGGCACATATTCTTTTAATAATTCAAATCCATACAAATAGAAAAATGTATTATATGCTTTATCAAAGTTTGAGAAATCTGCGTTTAATAGGTTTATTAAAATTCTTCCAAACTGTTCAGAAAAAGGATAAAGAATAGTTGCTGGATGTTTTGGTGCAGAGTCTTTTTTACTTGGTTTCTTTTTATAAAAATCTTTTCCTTGTATTATTTTTCTTTTATAATTTTTTAAATCATCGTCAAAATCAGTTTTATACATATATAAAGGTGTTGAATAATATTCTTCTTTAGAGTTTATATCAAACCATATATAAAATCCTTCATTAAAAGAATATTGAGGTAATTTACGCATTTTTTAATCCCCCTAAAAATAAAATGTGAAATATTTCAAAATATTTTTATAAATATGTTGACAAATATAAAATATGATTATATAATCAATTTACAATTTTAAATAGTTTTGACAAATCTCTCACAATATAGTTATACTATATTAAATAAGTATTGTCAAGGAAAGGAGGTAAAAATATGCAGAAATTAGAAGAAATCGACATTAAACTATATTCAACAGATGATGTATGCAAATTATTGCATATTGGAAAACAAAAGTGTTTGCAATTATTTCATCAAGAAGATTTTCCAAGTATAAAAATAGGCAGAAAATTTTGGATAAAAGCTGATTGTTTAAATGAATTTTTAAGCCATAAAAGAATTATGGTCGAATAAAAAAGAAAGAAGACTTAATCTAGCACATTAAATCTTCTAGTAAACAGGAAATACCCTGTTCGATATAATTGTAAAATAATTATACTACCAATTTAAAAATTGAGCAAGGTATTTCCTCAAAAAATTTAAGAAATGGAGGAAATATTATGAGTAATAAAGGCTATACAGTTGGAACATATATAATAAAAACAGAAAAAAAGAACTCTGAATTATCTATGTGTCCTATATGTAAGAAATGCAAAGATAGATCTGTTTGTCAAAATAGAAAAAATAAAAAATCAATGAATAATTGTGATAAATGTAGAAAATGTAAAAATGCTGATAAATGCGACAAGTTCTATATTAATGAACAACATAAAGCAACTCTAACAATAGGAAAAGATATAGAAACAGGAGAAGCAATTAGAAAAACATTCACTGCTAAAACACAAGAAGAAGCATTAGATAAAATGTATAAATACAAATTAGAAATGAAAATGTCTGGTTGTTCTATTGAATTGAAAAGAACAGAAAAAACAATAGCAATTTTAGCAAAAGAAATTGAAGATTCAAAATATAGAATGGGAAAAACGAAAGCAAATGCTTACAATACTAATATGTCAACATTAGAAAGAATTAAAAAGCATAAATTTGCTAATATTCCAATAGAAAAAGTAACTAAAAAACAAATTGAAGACTTTTTACAGGAAGAAAGAGTAAAGTCAAATTCCACTATAAAAAAAGATTATAGAATGCTTAAATATGTTTATGAATATGCAAATTATAAATTATATTTAGTAAAAAATTTATTTGAAGGCATTGATCGTATTGAAAAACCAAAAAGTTTAAAAGAAGATAAAGATGTAGTTGCTTTAACAATAACAGAACAAAACCAATTAGAAGACTATTTAGAAAGTCATTCATCAAATTATAAAAACATTATTCTTTTGTGTTTATATACAGGGATGAGAATCGGCGAAGTACTAGCATTGAATTACAATGAAGATATTGATTTAGATAATAAAATGATTAAAGTCACAAAAACTTTAACAAAAGATAGAAATAAAAATACTATTATTGGTCCAACTAAAACTAAAAGTGGGAAAAGAAATATAGAAATAAATGAACTTACAGAAGATATTATAATAGATTCATTAAATAACAAAATAGAAAACAAAAATAAAGTTCTATTTTGCCAAGCAAATAAAAAATTATATGTAGATAATACAATAAATTCGGCATTTAAGCGAATATGCAAAAATGCAGGAATAACAAAACCAGTAAATACCCATATGTTAAGACATACTTTTGCAACTAGATGTATTGAGGCAGGAGTAGACTTGCCAGTGTTGCAAAAACTAATGGGACATGCCAATATTGAAACTACAATAAATACTTATGGCGATATTTACAATTATTATAAACAAAAAGAAACTCAAAAAGTAATAGATTATTTAAAGAGAGAAAGAGCATAAAAGAACATTTAAAATTAAACATTTGAATTTTAGATTAATACTAAAATAAGGGTTTAAAAAAAATGTTTTAAAATACCAAAAGTATCATAAAACATTGATAAATATAGGACTTGGGGTAGTTTGAAAAAGCTACCGCCTCGACCAGAAAAAGAGACTTTTTACAAGTCTCTTAATTTGTTTTTAGGCTATTTGAAGCCTTTTTTCTTTTCTCTAACTTTTTCTAAATTTCTCTATATTTGTGTTACTGCATTCAATGCTACATTCAGCTAAAATAATTTGAATGTAATAATTGCATTCAAATTATTAAAGCATAAAGGAAGTATCTTTAATTATATTTTTTAAATTTTAGTATAATAAAAGATAACAAGATGCAAATTATACAAAATTTCATCTTGTTATCGATATATATATCTATTTTCTAAATAAATTTATAATTTTTTCAATTATTTTTTGTAAAAAATTCTTTTCTTTTACTTCAATTAATGAAGTATTACTTTCTGAGTTTTGCAAATTTTCTTGTTTGTTCTTAAACAAATTATTTACATTATATTTTTCTTGTTTTTCTTCCTCAAATCTCATTCTATCTATTTTTTCTTTATTTAATATTTTTGCTCTTTGATTATCTTGTGCCCAATAATCTCTAAATAAAATCGATATAATTAGTTTTGCTTTTTTTGATACATTTTGGTCATCAAGAGATTGTAAAGGATTATAATTAAATATATAATTTTTATTTTGATTATCGGAAAAAACTTTAATCATATCTTGTGGTATTTTATTATAATCTGTTTTAGGTATAAATTTTAATATTTCTAATACCTCTGTATATGCATTTGCATATTCCATACTAATCATAATATACTCCTATTCTTTTGAAAGATTATCTTTATCTTTTTGTTGATTTAATTGTTGTTCTATATCTTGTTGAACAGCATCTTTAGCTTGTGTATCATTTTGCTCACTTAATGTTTCTTTACCAAGAGCTTGTGTGCTTACAGATTTTAAGTCTTTTGCTTGAGAAACTTCTTGTATTTTTTGATAAAATTTATTTACATATTGCAAGAGTTCTTGCTTATTTGAAGTAAGAATTGATACATCTGCAAGTAATAAAGGTATAATGTCTTCTTGTGAATTTTCTAAGGCATTCATATCAAGCTCATAATGTTTATTATTTACTAATTTTTTAGATATATTAGCGTAATTAAGTCCGTTCTTGATCAAAGTCAATGTTCATAATAAATTCTCCATTTTCAAGCTGATCAGAACCAACATTATAAAAACCTTCTAGAATTTCAAAACTTATTTCATCATTAATATTCAATCCAAAATGAACATTAGAATCTACTAATTTTTTTGTATCACCAAGATAATCGTAATTAAATTGAGGTTCTTTATCAAATACGTGAATTAAATCACCTTCAAGGCAAACATGAAGTCCATCAAAACAATAATATTCTACTCCTTCTTCAGTTGTCTTAATTAAATTTTGTGGTAAACATTTAGATTTTATATTTTCTAGCATTGTTCTATATTTATTATATGAATTAGCTGTTTCATTTTTTTCTACCATATCTTTCCCTCTCTTTCGAATAAAAATAATTAATTTAATTTTATCATAATAAATTATTTTGTCAACAACAATTTTATAAATTTAAACTATTATATAATCGATGTATGAATATATTATCTAAACTCGTTAACTATTTACATTTCTTCCTCATCTTCAAACCAATCAAAATCACTAGAATTAACTTTCTTCATTGCATATTCTTTCATAGCCTGTTTTGATAAAGTCTTATATCTTCTAATTTTTCTTTTAGGTCTATGATTTATTTGTGAGTTAGAAACCATATTGCTGATAGCAATAATCCTACCAAGAATGTTATTAAACCTGTTTTCCATTTTATTTTGGAAATCTTGCTTTTCTGTTCCTCTTCCGTTTCTTTCAATTCTTGTTTCAAGTTGTAAAATTGATCTTTCAACTTTTCCTCTACCAATTTTTTCATTTCCTCGTTCATTCGAATATTGTCCTTTAATAACTTTTCCTGTGTATCTTGTACTTTCTTTTTCATAATTGTTATATCTTCTACTATTGCTTGTTCCATTTGATATAAATCCTTGATTATCTCTGGCTCTATTAGATAATAATTCATCTTTACTATTGATGGAACTACTTGATTTTCTTGTATTATTTGATTGTTCTTTTTCAATTCTTCTAAATTCATTTTCCATTGCTCCTTTTGAATATTTTTCATCATATAATTTATTATCTCTACATTTATATCCTTCAGGTGTTGTATATGTAATGTATTTTCTTGTATCTGTCCAATTAACTTGATATCCTAATTTATTCATATTTTTTATAAACTCTTCTTTTGTATTACTTTCTGCTAATGATAAATCAATTGCATTCATTAATTTAAATTTCCAACTCTTACCTTGTTCAGCAACTCTGTATTCATTTCTTTTTATGTATTGTGTGTGTTCTTTTTTAGGTATAACTGAAGCTCCTATTTCCAAACACAACTTGTCTGAATAATCTTTTAAATCTTGTAAATTCTTTTTACTCATTTGTATTTTATATCCATTTTCAAATGAAACTGAATTTACAACTAAATGGTTATGCAAATGTTTTTTATCAATATGTGTTGCGACTAATACCTGGTATCCATTGAATTTTTTTGCTAATCTAATACCTGTATTATGAACTTGATCTGCAGATAAATTATCTTTTGGGTCAAATGATTGAATAATATGAATATACTGTCTGCCATTATTCTTGTTATATAATTCTTTTGTATATAACATTTCTTCTAAACTACTTTCAGCTAAGCAGTCTTTCCCTGTTATCAAATTAGCATTTGTTTTCTTGTCTTGTGTAACATAATTTATAATTGTTTTTAAATTTGCTTTTGAACTAATTGCTTCAATAATTGCCATATGTTATTCACTTCCATTCGCAGTTCTTTCAAGTCAACTACTGTAATTATTTTTTCATTTGCAAGTCTTGTTAATTGATTAATATTATTTCCTATTCTTCTAAGTTCACTATCTACTTTATCTAATCCATTTACAATAATAATTTTATCTTTTAAACAAGAACTAATTATAAATTTAGAAATAGTCATATTATACATTTTTGATTTTTCTTCAATTTTCATCTTTTCACTTTCAGTTAATCGTATATTTATCTTCTGATTTTTTTGCATTCAACTTCCTCCTTTATTTTCCCTAAAACAGATTAAAGGGGTTGGGGTTCTCCCAATTTTGCAAGCTCTATTTGTAGTACTTGTACTTACAAATAGGAAGCTTGCAATACTATATATTTGATATTCTAATTACTGCTATTTACAAAATTTAATTGGTTATTATTTAAATAGTTATTTACTTTTTCTATTTCATCTTCTTTAAATTTATTGAACACAGATGTATATGTATTTAAAGTTACTGTAACATCTTTGTGTCCCATTAATCTTTGTAAAACTACTGCTGTCATTCCTGCTTCAATACATCTTGTTCCATAAGTGTGTCTTAAACAATGTGTGCTAATATTTTTAGAATTTACATTTAATTCTTCTTTGAAAATTCTTTTTAGCTCTTTATTAATTGCAGATGTTCTTATATAACTATCATTATTTGTAAATATTAAATTGTGTAAATTTTCATTTGTATATTTTAGTTGTTCTTCAAAAATAGGCACTAAAAATTCTGGTATAGGTAAAATTCTATTACCTGAATATGTTTTTGTCTTATTTCCTAAAATAATCGCAAATTCTTTATCATTTGTAAGTGTTCTCTTAACATATAAAACTTTATTTTCTAAATCAATACTCTCTTTGCTTAATGCTAGTACTTCTCCTATTCTTAATCCCATATACATTTGTATTAAAAATATATTTTTATATGGTTCATCTTCTATTGAAATTTTATTTAAATATTCTGTAAATGATTTTTGCACATCAATATCTAATGCTTCAACGACTTTAGTTTGCTTATTGCTTTTAGGTTTTATTACTTCATACATAGGATTATATGAAATATATTTTTTAATTTCTGCCCTACGATATGCTTGTACAAATTGTTCATAAAGTTTCTTAATATATGAATCACTTAAATCTTTTACAGAATTTAAAAACTCTTGAATATCATCTTTTGTTATATCTTGTATTTTCATATTTCCAATTTTGCTATTTTTAATTTTATTGATAGTCCATTTTAATCTAGCATATTGACCACCAGAAATTGTATTTGACGCAAGTTTTTCTTCTCTTATATCTTCCATTATTTTTACTAATTCAATTCCATTTTTCTCTACATACATATCATTATTCATTTTATATTTAATCTCATTTAATTTATTTAAAACCTCTTTTTGAGTTTTTCCATATACTGATTTTCTAATAGCTTTTCCTTCTGAAGATATTCCTGATATGTATTGACCTATCCATCTTTTATTTTTCTTATCTTCAAATATTGTACCTTCGCCATTTCCTCTTCTTCTTTTTTTCTTCATAATCTTGACCTCCTATTTTGCAAGTTCATTTATTAAACTTGAAATGTAATATTCTATTATATTTTCAATTTTTTTACTTTTTAAAATGTTACCAAATACTTTCTCTAGTATCGGTAAAGTAACTTTTTCTAATAATTCAGCTTGTTTATTATCATATAATCTTTTGATTGCTGATTGATATAATTTTATTTGTATTAATAGATTTTCTGGTAGATATTCTGCGTTTTGAATATATATTTTCTTTTTATTGAAAATCGCATTGTATTTTGTTGTTTCCTCTTGAACTAGTTTTGCTTTATTTAATTTTAAATTAATTAACTTTAATCTATCATTCAATCCATCAGTTTCTATATCTTCATCTATCTCTATATCTAACTCTTTATCTATCTCTTGTGGACTATTTGGTGGACATTGTCCACTTAATAATTTTTGCTTTTCTCTCTGTTCTCTTTTTTGTTTTGCCCAACCAGTTTCACTACCTACCATATTTTCAAATCCTGCTATTTTTAAGCAAATTCCATCATCTGTATATATTAAATTTAGTTTTTTAAATAATTCCATAGCTACAATAACAGTATCTTTACTAAAATATTTAGTATCTCTTGCTATTTTATCTGGATCATAAGGAATAATCATTTCTCCAACTCTCGATGCTAGTTCACCATTATTGTTAGCAGTTTGTAAACATAGCATTTGGTATAAAACTATATATTGACAACCATCTTTTTGTGATAATAAAAAATCTATCTCAGCTAAATTAAAAAAATCAGTTTTTAACTTTATCCAATAATATCTCTTTGTTTTTTCCATAATCTACTCACTTTCTAATATTTCTACTTAATTTTCTATTGTTAGAAGTAAGGAAAAATGATATAATATTCTTATAAAGATTACGAATGTCTTTATGTAGCATTTGTGCAAAAGCCTGCTCGCTAAAGTGTGCTTTTGTATAAATGTTTTTTATATTTCTCATATAACATCAATCCTTTTTTCCATCTTCCATAAAATATAGGCTATCTTTTGTATTTTTCTAGTTTTGCCTATATTAACAGATGGGAAGTCTGCACGATTAAATATTTCGTTCGTTTTGTTTTCTCCCATATATAAATCTTTTGCTACATCTTTTACAGTTAGCATTTTAAATGGGTCGTCTAAGCTTTTAACTGCTTGTTTTACTAATTCCTTCTTAAGTTCTTCACTAAAACTTTCATTCATAAATTTGTCCTCCTTCGAAAATTATTAATCCATTTTGGATACTTGATAAGTAAAAAAAATAAATCTTATATTTATATTTTCACTTTTAATTGTATTCCTCCTTTCAAATTTATCTATATCCGTTTTGGATATTTATATATATAATTCAAAGTGGATACAATGTCAATATCTTTTTCAAAATTTTTTGAACTTTCTATAACTTTTATGTAAAAAATATTTAATTTTCAGTAATTATTGACTTTCCAAAATGGATATGATAAAATTTATACATAAATTAAGAAGGAGCAAAAACTATGACAAACGGAGAAAGAATAAAGTATTTAAGAGAAAAAAATGGATTTACTCAAAAAGATATTGCTACTAAATTGGGAGTAGAACCTGCAGCAATATCAAAATATGAATTGAATATGAGAGAGCCAAATATAGAAGCAATAAAAAAGTTAGCTATACTTTTTAATGTCTCAATAGATTACCTACTTGGTAGAACTCCAGATGTTTTTGTAGATGAAACAGATATAGCTACACTTGATATATCTGGTATTAAAGATAAATACAACTTTGCAAAAAAGAGAATGAATAAAGTTAAAGAATTCTACAAAAATGACACTACACTAAACACTGCGATAAACGAATTATGTTGTGGTGTAGGAAAAACTACTTTTGGAGAGACTATAACAAATACAAATATTTCTATGCTAGAAATAGCTAATATATTTAATGATTTTGTAAAGAGCAATGATCCTAAGCCACAAATTATGTTAAAAATTAAAGATTTAAAAAATAGTATTATAATTATTGAAATTGATTCCTTTGATGACGAAGAAATGCCACTTGATGCTACTGATAGAATTGCTTTATATACAACAAAATTATCACAAAAATATAATGTGCTTGGTTTAGTAATGACAATTGATAAAGATGAAAATTGTAAAATTATTGATGCTATATATCAAAAAAATAAAGATACTTATTATACTCAATTACATTTGCCTAAAACAGTTTTAACTGCTGGTGAGTATATAGATATAATGAAAAGATTATAGAAAAGAGGAAAACTATGACTATTTTAGAATTTATTTTAAATAATAAAGATTATTTAGAAGATTTAATTACAAGAAGTACTTATCATTCAAATGCTATTGAAGGAAGTACACTTACTTATGCTGAAACTTATGCTATTCTTTATAATGACAATAGCTTTAAAATAGAAGGAAAAGAGCCAAGAGAAATATATGAGGCTATCAATCATAAAAAAGCATTAGAATTAGTTTTTAAAAATTTACAAAATAATGAAGAATTTGATGAAAGACTTATAAAGAAATTAAATGAAATTATAAACAGAGATATTAAAGATACTGAAGGTTATAGAGCTGTACAGGTATTCATTCAAGGTAGTGAACATATTCCACCTGAACCTGAAAAAGTGCCAAATCTGATGATGTATTATATATACAATTATAATCACGACGAGCAAGATATATTTACTAAAATTGCTAGATATCATATCGAATTTGAAAGGATACATCCTTTTGAAGATGGAAATGGTAGAACTGGTAGATTACTTATAAATTATGAATTTTTAAAAAATAATTTGCCACCTGTTGTTATAGCAAAAGAGGATAGGGTAAAGTATTTTGAATTTTTGAGAAATAATGATAGTAATGGCTTAGCTGAATGGCTAAAAGATTTATCTACTAGAGAAAAAGAAAGAATGAAAAAATTTGGGTATGAAAAAAATTAATGTTGTAGCAAGGAGTAATTATAAATGAAAATAAAAAATATAGAGGAATGTGAAACTTTAGCAGAAGAAATTTTAAAAAATATAGAATTATCAGAGATACCAATGGATAATATAATATTAAAAGGATTACGACTTTGTAGATTAATGGGAGATGAACAAGGAATTGATTTTTTTAGCTATGAATCTTCTGGATATCCGATAGATAAGGAAGGATATCTTACCAATAGAGCATGGGAAATATGCAAAATTGCTGGAAGAATCTATATTGAAACTAATGACAAAAAAGAAAAACAAGAGTTAGCATATACAGAAACAATTGCTGAAATGCTAGAAACTATAAATATACAAACTGAAAGAATGAAATCAGCAAAAGATCCTCAATCTTATGGGGCAGATTTTACACCATATATGATTTCTTGTGCAAAAAATGTAGTTGAAAGAAATGGTATCGTAGCAATAATAAAAAAGTATGAAAAAAGAATAGGTATCGTAAAAGGAAAAATTTATGATTATACTTTAAAAATATATAATCAGTTAACATATAGTAATACAGTTGAAGATATATTTACCGAAAAAAGAAAAATAGTAGATGTCAAATTGCTAAATTTATGCCCAGAAACTATTAGAAAGTTTTCGTCAATATTTCTTAATATGGATTCTAATAATCCAGAAGATTGGGCTAATGCTGTACATACTTGTAGAAGAATATTAAAGGAAGTTGCAGACAATTTATATCCACCCAAACCAGAATCAATTTTTATTGAAAAAAAAGAAATAAAATTAGGTGAAGAACAATATGTTAATAGATTAATTCAATATATAGAAAGTAAAAGCAAGAGTTCTACATATAATGCTGTTGTTGGGTCAAATTTATCATATATAGGTAATAGAATAGATTCCGTAAATAATGCAGCTTGTAAGGGAACACACGATAAAATAAATTTAAATGAAGCAAAAAGTTACGTAATTTATACATATTTATTACTTGGAGATATTTTAAATTTAGAATAGTTACTGCATTCAAACTACATTCAGAAAATTCTAAAATGCAATAAAATAAGCTAGTTTGGACTGGTAAACTCTCGTCGCCTCGACCATATTTAAAGGTTTTCTAAAGAATTTCAAAAAATTTTAGAAAATCCAAAATTGAGGAAAGACACATAGCTGTAGTAATACAGAATGTGTCTTTAATTTTGTCAAATTCTATGAAATTTTTAAAAATGCCGAAAAAATTTCAAGAATAAATTTCAAAGTTAAATTTTTTATCTAAAATAATTTCCAAAAAATTTCAAGAATAGCAATCTCTTATCCTGTCTGGATTAGGAGGACTACTTATGCTAACTTTTATACCCCATAAAATAAATGAAGACTACAATAAAGTAGAATATTTTAGAGTTAATAAAGAACTCTGTGATAATAAATTATATAAAGACTTAAGCCCTACTGCAATTTTATTATATTCACTTTTATGTGATAGACTTGCTTTAACTTATGCAAATGAAAAAATAAATAATATTTCAAAAAAGAATCATTATTATGATGAAGAACAAAATGTATATGTAATATTTACGAGAAAAGATTTAGAGAAAAAATTACATGTAGGCAAGTCTGCTATAGCTTCAGCATTTAAAGACTTAAATAAAGCTAATTTAATTCAAGAAGAACGCCAAGGAAGAAATAAACCAAATAAAATTTATGTAGGAAAAACAATATCGGAATTTAATGAAAAATTTATAAATATGAAGTCTGAAAATCAAACTTCCGGAAATATGAATTTCAAAACTCCGGATGTTCGAAAATCAGACACAAATAAAAATAATATATTAAATATAAATAATAATTATACAGGGCGAGATTATTCTAATTTTGATTGGTCTAAATTGTATGCAAATATTGATTAAAAGGAGAAATGTATTTATGGAAAGAATTGAAATAACTTATAGACAAAATAGTGATTATTTAATACCAAATGTATCTTTACCAAAAGAAGATATTAAATATAAAAATAAAACTATAGGAAAATATGGAAATTTAAGGCTTGATTATATTAAAACATATAAAAAAGAATTGTATTCAAAATTATTATTAGATAACAAACTAAAAGAACATTTAATTGATATAAATGAAGAAGCTAAAAGGCAAGTAAAATTAATAACTATGCAAAATGCAAATCAAGAAAATATTACCGAAGAATTAAAACATAAAGATGCTTTGGACTGGGTATCCGCTATGAATAATGCTCAAGCAAGAGCTGAAGAAATAGTATTAAATGATTTGATTTATGTGTAGGAGGATTATACGATGGAAGAAAAATTAAAACCATTTATCGAAGAATATAATGATGATTTTTACGAAAGCATTGAAGATTTAAGACAATATTTGAATAAGAATAATAAAAAGTACAAAGATATTAAAGACAAAATTCATAAAATTATGGATAGAAATTTAAATATTCAAAAATTACTTGATGAAGTTATTTCAGAAGATGGATTAACTTCAGGCGAATGTAAGGATTTATCTCAAATTATTGTTTTATATTATAATTTACAAGATATTTTAGAAAAAGAAATTTATTTTAAGGGCTGTATGGATGCTTATTATTATTTTAAAAGAATTGGGATTATAAATTAAACAAAAAAAACGGAATGAACTATAAATGCTCATTCCGTTTTTTCTAATCTTTCTTAAATAAATGCTTAATTTTATCAAATATTTTTTGTAAGAAATTCTTTTCTGTATATTCAACCATAGAATTTTCTTCTGGTTTTGTTTCTTCACTTACAATTTCATTATTCTTTTTATTTTTAAAAATATCATCTGGACTATATTTATCTCTTTTAAGCTTTTCTTCAAATTCATTCTTTTCTTTTATTATATCATTAATCTTAGATCTTTCATTATCGTTTCTCCAATATGTATAATCTAACCAACATAATAAATCAACTGCTTCCTTACTAATGTTATTTTCATCAAAAATATTTTCTTTTTGTATTTTAGTTATGAAGTTTGGATTACGTTTTTCACGTATTTTTAATATAATTTCTTCAGGTATTTTCATGACAGTTATTTTATCCATATAACCTAATACCTCATAAACTTCTTCATAAGTATTTGCAGAAATCATAAATATAAATCTCCTTCATTATTCTTTGATTTGAGAATTATCTTCTCTAGATAATAATTCTTGTTCAAAATTATTGCTTCTGATTCCATCGGCAATTCTTTCATCAGAATATGGTAATTCTGATGGCCTTTCAGTTTCAAATAAAAAAGCTAAATCTGCTCCATATAATTCAGCTGTTGTCATTGATGGTCTATCATTTGATTTTGGCTTTGGTATACTTACATTTTCAACAGCTAATGAATCTAATTCTGATGAAATCCTTGAAAGTTCTTCTTTTATTTTATCATAATTTTTTACAATATCTTCTATTAAACTAATTTTTCTATTTAAGTCTGGTGCATTCCATAAACCACTTTTATTTTCTTTTTTTAATGTATTTAGCATGTTTTTTAATAACATAAGGCTTCTTTCATATTCTTGACGTGGCTCTAAAAAATTTGCCAAAAAACTACTTATTCTTTCTTTTATTTTTTTAAGTTCTTCATTATCTTTTTCATAAAGAGGTTCGTCATAATCTTTAAATTTTTTATGATCAAATCTTTTTAAAACATCATTGCCTCTTAACCAGTCCACCATAGTATTTTTATCATTTCCTGTTAAATTATAATACATTTTTATTGAACCATTAAATTGACTTAATTGATCCATCATTTTTTCATCAATTGTTTTTAATAAAATAACTTTATCTTGTATTGTCAATTTTTGATCAGGATTTGAAAAATACTCATTTAGAATTGAAATATAACTTTTATCTTCAAATTCGTTTTCATTCAATGTTGGTTCATTTTCTTGCACTTTTAATAACTCCATTTCAGATGTAGTATATTGAGTAGGCATTTGAGGATTTACATCTAAAATTTGACAAGTGTCTAGAAAATAGTCATATAGTTCTTGAATCGTATTAGGATCTTTTTCTTGCATTCTTGATAAAACTCTTCCAAAATCAGCATAACTAAATTGATATCCAAATTCGTTGAGCATATTAGATATTTCTTCGTTCCATCTTCTATTTATTTCACTATCTTTTTGCGATTCGTTAATATCTCCTGTTTCTATATCATCGATTACATCTTCTGTTACGTATTTTCTGCTATTATTATAATATTCCATTGCTTTTTCGTATCCGTCAATTTCATCCTTAAGTTCAGGATGATTAGCTAAAAACTTCATACATGATGATATAATTATTCCAACTCTTGACTCTGCGTAACTCAAACCTCTGTTAGATACATTTTCGTCTGCTAGCCCCATCCAGCCATCAAGTGGGGATGTTAACAAATGTGGTGTGCCACATTCATCTATAAATTCTGGATGTTTCTCCGCTATTTTTCGTAAAATGTCTATATGTTTTTTATATGCATTTGTTGTTGAGCCTATAACAATTCCATCTGATCTAGAATTTCTTTCTTTTGCATATTTTAATTCAAATGGTATGTCACTATTTATACATTCATTAATAAATAATTCAACTAAAGGTGCTGTTGTTTCTAAAGAAGAATTTATATATATTCTATGTTGCGTTGCAAAATATTTAGAATAATATTCTGCATAATTCCAATGTCCCATATAGTCTGTAGTTATAAAAGAATCTGGAATATCTTTTATTCCTTTATGTCCATCACCATCCATAGATCTATCTTGAAAATAAGTGACTATTTTTGAATAAAATCCCCTTGCATCATTGGATTTTGAAAGCAAATTTAGCAAATTAACAAAACTATTAATATCAAATGGATTCTTAAGATCCTGTATTATTTCTTTCATATCATATTCTCCTACTTTTTATAATAATTATTTTACAACAAATAACTTTTAATGTCTATATTAACTTCAGATTTTTGATATAATTTAATATCAATTATTATGTTATAAACTATCATATTCATTAAAACACCTCATCTTGTATTATTTCAAAAATTTTATCTCCATTTACAAAATATTGTAAATATTCTTCTATCTTTTGTGTGTCTAATGTATCTGCAATTCTTCTGTAATTAGATATAATTTCTTTGTATAAATCATATCCCATTTGATTTTTATATCTTGCTAAATCAATTAACAATCTTTCTTTATCATAAATATTTATTTTTACACCTTCATACTCAATTTGAGTTTTTCCTAATTCATATAGCTCATCTTTCATACGAATTTGCTGAATTTTATCTGAACTTAGCGTAGTAGCGTTTCTATTTGTAGCTAAATATATTTTAGTTGGAATTACATCTGTTATATTGTGAAAATAGTATGCTGAATAAGAAGTAAAAACTCCATATGAATATTTCTTCATTATAATTTCTAAATAATGAACATTTGGTATGTCAGAGTAAATTCCTTTTTCTATTTTATAAATTTCAAAATTATTAACAGCTCTTTCTATTTGATATGCACTTTTATATTTATTTAATAATTCATTATATGTATATACCATAAAAATTCCTCCATATATATTTTAAACTAATTACCACCATTAGTCAATAGGTTTGGTGGTGTTTAGTCTAATTTTTATTTTCAAATTTTTTAGTACTTTTAAAAATTTTCACAAATAAATTTTATCGAAAAATTTTTATACTAGGGTTTGGGATTTTATCCCATTGCCGAATTTCGTGTGAACAAATTCAATGCTTGCTAGCTAGGACACAATTTTAATTTTTTCGAAATTTTATTGTACCTCATAAAGTACAAAATTTGTTCCTTTAAAGAAACTTTTAAATCATTAAAAGTTTCAAAATTATACCCTTTATTACAAAAAATAAAAATTTTTTTAAATCAATGTATACTTCTTTAATTTTTTTGTGCTGTTCTATATAGAAATAAATTTTTTAAAATAATTGTCCCGGTTTTTAGTGTTTCAAGTGCTGTTTATTATAGAAATATTAAAAATTTTCAGACCTTGTTAAGATTTTTAATTTTCATTTTGCCTTTATATATGGAAGACTAAAAAAAAATTTTTTAAAATTAATGTCCACTTTTTACACTTTTTTAGTGCTGTTATATATAGGAGATAAAAAATTTTTAAAAATACCCATAACCTTTTTAAGATTTTTACGCTGTTATATATAGAAGGATAAAATTTTTAAAATTTTAATTTCCAAAAAGACCATTGACTTTACCAAGATATTATGTTAAATTTTGAAACAGGGTGAACCAATCACACTTAATTAACTTAAATATCTTGTAAAGAACAAAGACAAAAACAAATTTAAGTTAAGGAGGTGTGAGCATGGAAAAACTTGATAATATAGTTATGTACTCTCCAGAAGATGTTAGGAAATTATTACATTTAGGTAATGCTAAATGTTTAGAATTATTTAATTCAGAAGATTTTCCTAGTATTAGAATAGGTAGAGCTTTCTGGGTAAAAGCTGATTGTCTTGAACAATTTTTGAGCAAAAAACATGTTATAGGACAAGAAAATGAAGATTTATTCTAAATAAAATAACTATTTACAGGAACACCCTAGCATACAATAAATTTAATTTTATGTGGTAAAAGAGTAGATTGCTAAGGTGGTATTCCTAAAGTAAGGAGGTACTAATTGCAACACTCAAAAGGAATTACAGTTGGAACATATACAGTAAAAACAAAAAAGAAAGTAAATTCTTTACCTATCTGTCCAACCTGTAAAAATTGTAAAGATTGGTCAATTTGTAGCAACAGAAGAAAACAAACAAAATGCTCTATATGTAAGAATTGTACGAACGGTGAATGCTGTGATATTTTTTATATTTCATCATGCTCAAAAGCAATATTAAATTTGGGTAGAAGTCCTCAAACAGGAAAAGAGATTAAAAAAACTTTTACAGGGAAGACCGAAGATGAGGCTTTATACAAACTTTATCAATTTAAAGATGAAGTTAAGAAAAATGGATTACCTAAAAATATTGTAGAAAAGACTATGGTTACAATTTATAGTTTAGGCTGTGAAATGGAAGAAATAAAAAAATCTAAAGGCAAAATAGGTACAAATGCATATAGAACTAACATGAGTACATTGAAAAGAATTAATAATTACGAGTTTTCAAATATACCAATTGAAAAAGTAAATAGAGAAAGCATAGAAGATTTCTTGGAAGCTGAAAGAGATAAATCTAATTCAATAATAAAAAAGGATTATGGAATGCTTGCAAGAATATATGATTATGCAGAAGAAAAAGATTATATAAAAAAGAACTTTTTCAGAGGTTTTAATAAAATTGAAAAAACTCAAAGTAAACTTGCTACAAAACAAGTAAATCCAATGACATTCGATGAAGAAAAAAGATTTAAACAATTTTTAATAAATGATACTCATCCATATAAAAATCTTGTTTTAATCGAATTGTATACTGGAATGAGATTAGGAGAATGCTTAGCACTTAATATTTCAGATGTAGATATACATAGCAATATTATTCATGTTAGTAAAATACTAACACATGATGAAGATCATAAACCTTATATACATGATTCTGCCTTATCTCAAACAAAAGATGGTGCTAGACTTGTCCAGATTAATAACATTTTCAAAAATAATGTTATTGAAGCGATTTCAAATGCTGAAAACAATAAAGATAATGAAAATAAATTATTATTCTGCCAAGATAATGGCTCACTTATTTTAGAAAGTAGTGTAAATAGTTATTTAAAAAAAGTTGCAAAACAAATAGGATTAAGTTATTGGAAAGAATTTAGTTCACATAGATTAAGACATACATTTGCAACAAGATGCATTGAAGCAGGAATTTCTTTACCTGTACTTCAAACATTAATGGGACATCATGATATTCAGACTACCATTAATGAATATGGTAAAATATTTAATTTTTATCAGAGAAAAGAGAAAGAAAAATATATAAATTATGTAACAGATGGAATAAGTGAGATGTAAAGCAAAATTGAAATAAATATGAAAATTAAATAGATAAAAAATTTCAAAGTCAAATTTCAAGAACTATATTTGATTTTGAAACACAGTAATTGCAACAGATTTGTGTTATATCGAGGTAGTCGCCTCGACCATATTTATAGCTGTTTTCAAGAGAATTCGAAAGAACTTGAAAGCAGTTTTTATTATATAAAAGTACTATTTTCTAGGGTTTTAGGAAATAGTATTTTTTAGTTTAATTCTAAAAAGTTCTAAAAAATTCTTAAAAATCCGATTATTTTGTTCCGCAAAATGTTCCGCAATGAATTTTTGCTCTTTAAAAAATGTTCAGAAATGTTCCGCAAAATAAATTTAATTGATATTTCAACACTTTCAGGAATTTCAAAACTGAAAGGAGAACTATTGTTATGGATTTTATACCTTACAAATCAAATGAAACATTAGAGCATAAATACTATCAAATTCCTCAAGAATTATTTGTGAATGAAAAATATAAAAACAAACTTAATTCAGATAGTAAAATTTTATATGCCTTTTTATTAGATAGATTATCTTTATCTCAAAAAAATCATTGGATAGATGAAGATAATAATGTTTATCTAATTTTTACAAGAGAAGAAGTACAAGAAAAATTAAATTTATCAGATAAAACAGTTACTAAATCATTTAAAATTTTAATGGAAGTAAATCTTGTTCAAGAGAAAAGGCAAGGTTTAGGAAAACCTAATTTAATATATGTTGGAAAGATTAATCATTCAGACTCGGAGAATTTACGATTCTTGAATCGGAAAATTTACGAGGAATCAAGACTAATATAATCAATACTGACTCCATCAATCCTAAAAGTGATGAAGTACTTTTATTGATAAAGGATAAATGTAAATTAAATGAATTTACAAAAGAAGAAAAACAATTTTAGAAGATGTAATTGATAATCTTTATTATATAGATAATTTAAAAGTTGGAAATATAACAGTTAATCATTTTAAAATATTGGACAAGCTTAATTTAATAACAAAAGATAATCTTGTTCAATTATTAGATATATTGAAAAATACATCTAACATACAAAATGCTAAAAATTATTTAATGATTTGCTTATACAACAATTTAGGAAATACAAATATAAATAAAATGATTAAAAAAGCTGATACCATTAAGCCTAATGAAAGAGAATATCCTACTGGCTCTCTTGATTTCTTATATGCAAACTTTGATATGCCAACTGATACTGTATAAGAAATGGCTCTGATATGAAGTTACAAGCAGATACTTTAAACTGCAACTTCACTATATAATTTGTTATAGCGAATGCTATGGCAAATTATAGCCTAATAATTGCTCTAGTAATTATTAGGGTAATACCCCGTAGGGCACACGACAAACTTGTTTGTCTAGTGTGTTAGACAAATAAATTTGTTTTTTGAGCAAGAAAGGACTTTGGAGCTATGAGTTATGCCATAGTAAGAAATGAAAAATTAACACGAGCTGAAGTAAATGGTAAATGCACCCACAATGATAGAAAAGCAAAATGTCATACAAATAAAGATATTGATCGGAGCTAGAACACATTTAAATTATTATATAAAGAAAAACAATTACACCTATACAAAAGAATTTGATGAATTTTTAAAAGAAAGAAATATAACTGCACATCTAAAAAAGACAAGTATAATTATGTGCCAATTAATGTTTACTTCTGACCAAGCATTTTTTGACAGAATTGGAGAACAAGAAACTAAAAGATACTTTGATGAATGCTACAAATTTATCTGTAATTATAAAAATCTTGGAGAAGAAAATATTATATCTGCTGTTGTTCATTTAGATGAAGGAGCGCCACATTTACACTTAATGTTTGTTCCAGTAGTTCATACTAAAGATAAAGAAAACAAACCAATTGATAAAATATGTGCAAGAGATTTTTGGAAAGGCAGAAATAGTTATAGCAGTTTCAAGATTCGTTTTTCAAACACGTTAAAAGTAAAGGTTTTGATTTAGAAAGAGGCTTATATGTTGAAGAAACTAATAGAAAGAATCTGTCAGTTGAAGAATTTAAAAAAGTAACTAATTATGCTAAAACAAAAGAAATTTTAAAAACTGCAACTTTAGAGTTACCAAACACACCCGAACTACAAGATATAAAAAAACTTGTTTTAAATAGGGATAAAATAATTGAAGAAAAGATTATAAAACCTCAAAACAAGCTAATAAAAGAACTTCATAATGAAAATGTGGCTTTGCATAAGGAATTATCTAAACAAACTGAAATAATAGATGTTGCAGAAGAGTTTGTAAAAGAAAAAGAAAGTTTACAAAATGAAAATAAAAATTTAGAACAAATTATTTGTTTATTGCAACAATCCAAAAATCAAGATGAAGAAGATTTGAAATTTGAATATGAAAATAAAATCGACCATATAGAACACAAATATCAGAAAAAAATAAAAGAATTAGAAAAAGAAAATAAAGGCTTAAACAAGATTATTGAGAAATTTAAAGATAATTTAAAAAAGTTTCTTAAATGGTTGTGTCATAAATTTTCATATCCTTGTGAGGATGACCTTATAAGAGATTTTAATAAAGAAACATATTCGTATATTAATTTTGAAAAGCAACTCGATACAAGCCATTTTGAAAAGGATGATAATGAAATGGATTATGATATGTAGAAAGGATTTGATAAATATGAAAATAGATTATAGAAAATGTGGAGATTACTACATTCCTAACTTGGTAATCTCAAATACTAAAAATTTTAAATTAGGAAAATACGGAAAAATGAGATTAAATTATTTAAAAACTCAAAAGAAAGCTGAATATACAATTTTATTAATGGATGACAAATTAAGTGAACATTTACAAGAAATTGATGAAACTGCAACGGCTAGATATAACCTATTAATGAAACAATTTGCAGAACGAGAAAATATTACAGAAGAATTAAAAGCTAATAATCAACTTGAATGGGTTGCCAAAATGAATTCAATTAAAAATCGTGTTGAAGAAATTATATTTAGTGAATTAATTTATGTATAGGGGGATTTTACAATGGAAGAAAAATTAAAACCATTTATAGAAGAATATAGTGATGACTTTTATGAGAGCATTGAAGATATAAGACAATATCTGATGAAATACAATAAGAATTATAGAGAAATCAAAAATAAAATTCACATGATTATGGATAGAAACTTAAATATTCAAAAATTGCTTGATGAAACTCATTTAGAAGACGGATTAAGTGCAGGAGAATGTAGAGATTTATCACAAGTTATTGTTCTATATAATAATTTGCAAGATATTTTGGAAAAAGAAATTTATTTTAAAGGCAGCATATGGATGAGCCTATAGAAAATCTTGTGTAAATCGGATTTCCTTCCGATTGATAACTTGAAAAAATTCAATATTTTTATTATTAACATTATTTTAATAATATTTTTCTAAAAAATCAATACTTTAGAAAAAGTTGTGTAAGTTTA
>CAKOYQ010000018.1 GCA_934130935.1 uncultured Clostridia bacterium
AATGGGCAAATATTGATAAATGGAAATCCATATAAGCAGTTTGTTGAAGGAGAGACAGATTGGAAAAATATAGAAGCTTCTTCAGATAACCCTCTACCATATGTAAAGGCATTACCAAGTCACGTAGCTGCAGAAATCGATAATGAAATTATTCAATCAGCAAAACTGAATATTGAATATACAATAAGTATTAAAAATAACTCAGAACTTGATTATGATTATATAGAAGATCAAAATTATTACTATTATGGTAATAATGGAACAAAGCAGATAAAAGTAGCAATAAAAAAAGTTGTAGACTATATGGAAAATGGTTTAGTTTATGATGAAGAAAAAAATGAAGATTGGACTAAAGTTACACCAAGCGAATTACTTTCATATACTAAAGATGGAGGAGACCCTAAACAGCTAATAGCAAATAATGTTTACGACGATATAAAACAAGGATATACAATATCAATAACAAAAGCATTTTATGACAATGGAATTGAAGTTGGAAAAGTAGCAAGCACAAAAATTTATGGAAGTAAAGTTCTTAGTTCTTCAGAAAAAGGAATAAACGTAGAGAACCATGCAGAGATTATAGAAACCATGGGGATAAGAACTATAAAAAATTCAATACCAGGTAACTATAATCCTAAAGAAGGAAAACCAGATGAACCAGATGATGATAAAACACTATTAACAATAACAGGCCCAACTGGATTAACAGACAATAAAACATATGTTATTTTAATAACAGCAACAGCACTATTAGTGTTAGCTGGTGGAGTGTATATTATCAAGAAAAAGGTTATATAATCAAATAGCTTAAGAGCAAACAAAAAACCCAACTCTATAAAAGTTGGGTTTTTGTTTTATATCTTTTGTAATATTAGCTTTTGTATATATACATTCGTCATTTGTAATTAAAAACTTTAGTACATAAAAGTCATTTGTATATTATAAATCATTAGTTAAATATTTATTTCAATTTCTATGTATTTAAATTCATAGAAATTAAAATCAATTATTAATGGCCCATTTCAAACTATTTGTAGTTTAGTTGAAATTAACTATATAAATTTAAGCTAGCTTATTTTCTCCTGTTATAAATCTTTTTATTGATTTAAACCAAGAAACAAATTTATTAGTTTTTTTGTATTCAAGAGCTGTTTCAATTCCACCATTTTCTAATACATTGGATTTATGTTCTAATTGAGACATTTTCTCGGTATAGTAGTCATCAAAAAAAGTATAATTATCTGTACGCCCAATTAATTCTCCATAATGTTCTAACTTTTTTCTATAATTGTCAAGCTCTTCAAGATTATTAATAAATTTGTAGGCCTTATCAAAATAGTTCTTTATGATTAAATTTTGAGCTTTTTCAAAATATTCTGCAATTTTGCATTTGCAGTTATTTGTTTTTAGTACTATTTTTGCAACTGTTTTATTTCTCTCTTCATATGCAGAAGATTTATTGTTTAATTTTATAATATTTTCTTCTAATTCAAGAATACGGTCAATATAGTATTCTATATCATCATAAGTTTTTTCAGAAGTTAATGTAATGAATGCATTTTTAAATTTGTCATTACTTGTAAATGTACTGTCATATAAAACTTCGTCGCCTGTAATATATGCCATTTGTTCAATTAAATTACATTCTAAAGGATAATAAGACGGACTGATAGTTCTAAAAGAAACACCGAAATATTTCACATAATCTTTTTCAATTTCAATTACTTTAGATGTAATATATTGAACTGCTGCCTCATTTAATCCCATACCCACAATTTTAAAATTATCAAAATTACATAAGCCCATCCTAACAAGGTTATTCTTTTTGTCTTTTACTTCTTGGATATAGTGAATACATTCATGAATTGCAAATTCTTCTAAATCTTCATAAGCAATCTTTTCATTAAAATATATTGATGTATTTTTATAAAAGTAGTTAGCTTCTGCCATACCTTCTGGCATTGTGGCTCTATACATATTTAACCTAGAAAGTTTTGTAAATAAGTCACTTTCATTGAAACAAAGTTCAGGAAATGTATCACAAAGCTTTGTTGCAATATTGTGAGCGATACGATTTACAGACATAGTGTCAAGTATATCAACTACTCTAATTCCATCTTTTCGTAAATCAGATTCGATGCTCATTGTATCCTCCATTTTTAATTATAGAAAATTGTATAAAATACAATTAATTCACAAAATACACTTTTTTGTGTTAAATTTCGTCAAATTCATTATACAATATTTTGAGATAAAAGTGTATTACATTTTTATTACGTTTTTATTACAATTATATTACAAAGACGTAATAAGATTACATTTTAGTTTATTTTGGGATTAAGATTGAAAAAGATATTTAAGTATATTATAATTAAATTACTGATGAAGGAACACCAGAAGACTGAGAGGAGAAAGATGAGATACACAAAAGGATTTGAAAAATTAGGTTTACCAGATGATTTTAGGTTTGGAATTGAATTAGAAGCATTTAATGTAAAAACTAAAGGGGAAGATAGCTTATATTCTGGAGAAAGTGCTAAATTTATAACAAGCAAGAATTGGCATATGGCTACTAGCAACGAAGAATCGCTAGTTTCGCAAGGCGGTGCAGAATTAGTATCACCTATATTAAAAGACTCAGAACAAGATTGGAAAGATTTATCAGAGATATGTGAACAAATGAAAAAATACCCTGGGAATAAACGGAAAAGAAGTAGTTACTGATGAGAAATGTGGTTTACATGTCCATTTTGATTCTGAATGTTTAATTAGTAATTCAAAGAGATTTAGTAATTTTATGAGGCTATATGCTGAATCTGAAGAATTGATATATAAAATGTGTAATGACAAAAATGATCCAATTAGAAAAGGAGCTATAAATAAGGATTTTAAAGGTTTACATCTTATTTCTGCAATGTGGAGAAATGGTATGGCTGCACCAAGTAGTAAAAAAATCCTTCAAAAAATAGAAAAAGGAACATTAAAGGTGTCATATAAAAAATTTGGAAAATTTAAAATGCTTGCTAGTAAATATAAGATGAATGAAAGAAGATATTCAGGTCTTAATTTAACCAATATAGGAAATCATAAAAAAAATACAATAGAATTTAGGATGGCAAATGGAACTTTAAATCCTGAGGTTATAAAACAAAATGTGTTTTTGTATGCATCTTTAATTAATACATCAATACAAATGACTGAAAATCCAGAAAAGTTCAAAAGTAAATTAGATGAATTTTATAGAACTGATGTAAATGAAGAAGAAAAAGCTAGAAGTTTTTTAAATCTTATAATGGAAGATTCAAATGATAGACAAATCTATATGGATAGATGGCAATCTGTAAAGGATTCAAAGGTATTTGAAAAAAATAGTCAAAAAGGCTTTTCGCAAAATAGATTTAAGAGGGACGAATTCAAAAAAATTGCAGAGAGAACTTCTGGCACCAGAGTGAAAAATGCGTATAATTATATAAAAGAAATGTTAAATAAGACAAAGGGTGATTGTACTTATGATAGATAATGTGTATAAAAATTCATTTAAGGAAGTTTATGAGATTTTGCAAAATACGGAATATGAATTAGTGAAAAAGATACCTTTTAAATTTATTAATTTTTTAGAATGTAATATGAATAAAGAGTATCAAACAAAGATTGATAATACTGTGGAATTGGATAAACAGTTAATTCTTCCTGAAACCGAAAATATTTTGTCTTTGATTTATAGAAACTATTGGGCAACAGAGGAAGAAAAAGCTAATTTTAGTAATAAAGATAAAAACGAGTATATAGGCCAGGAATTTAAGGGAAATAATATTCATGAAATTTTTGAACAGAGAAAAAATAGAAATAATGTTAATATAGATAATAATTTAATGGTTTTAAAAGAGGAAAGTTTTATTAGTAAAATTTTCAATAGAATATTGAATTTCTTTCATAAGAAATAAAAGAATAAAATCATCTGAACTGCATAAAATTAAGTATTAAAATATGGAGGTAAAAGATGTTTTTAGTATTTAACAAAGAAAAAATTCAAACGTATGCTGTATCTATATTAACAGTAGCAATATTGATAGCAGTGGCTAATATTGGTAATATAAGTACAATACCTACTTCTGCAATGCAAAAATATTTGCCAATATATAATGTCAAGACAGAAGAGAATAAGATTGCATTTACAATGAATTGTGCATGGAATGCAGACGACATAGATATTATATTAGAAACTCTAAAGAATAATAATGTACATATAACATTTTTTATGGTTGGAGATTGGGTTGACAAATATCCAGAAGCGGTAAAAAAAATATATGAGGCTGGTCATGAAATTGGGAGCCATAGTAATACACATCCACATGTAAATAGTTTATCAGCAGAAGAAAATTTAAAAGAGATACAATTAAGTGTAAATAAAATAGAAAAAATAACGGGCAATAAGACAAATTTATATAGAGCACCATATGGTGAATATAATAATACAGTAATAAAAACAGCACAACAAAATGGATATTACACAATACAATGGAATTTAGATACATTAGACTATGAAGGACTAACAGGAGAGCAAATGTGGAATCGACTTAAAAATAAATTAGATAAAGGTTCAATAATTTTAAGCCATAATGGAACAAAACATACTGCTGATAGTTTAGATATGCTTATTAAAAACATCAAGTCATCTGGATTTCAGGTTACCACTGTTTCTGATTTAATATATAAAGACAATTTTACAATTAATAATAATGGAACACAGAGTTTGGAGTAATTTTCTTTCAGGTAGACTCAATCTAATTGCTCATTATTTAAATAGCAAAGTATAAAAAAGTGAGTTTAGGAAATAATGACAACAAAGGAGACGAGTATGCCATTAATTGGAATAATTGCCAAAACAAGAGATGTTCAGGCAATAAAAAAAGAATTAAAAGAAAATGATAGCAAAATTATAAAGATAACAAAAGATACGATTAGAAACGTGAAAAATGTAGGTTTTGAAGAAATAATAATTTTAGAAGACATAAATTTAGGGGAAGAAGAATATAGATATATGAAGGAAATAATATCAAAAGCAAAATATTTACTTCTTAATGGAGATATCGACATAACTGCCCTGGAAGAAATAAATATAGAAAAACCAATAAAGATAATAACATTTGGTTTTAATACAAAAGCAACAATAACTATATCAAGTGTAAAAGAAGAAAAAATAATAGTATGTTTACAAAGATATATTGAAAAAATAAATGGAGAGATAATAGACACACAAGAAAAAGAAATAAAAATAAGCAAAGAGAACAATAAAAAAATATACAATAAATTAGCAATTTTTATAGTTAAAGAATTGCATAATTTATAAAAATATAATAAATATGGCTGTATTTCAACAAAAAAATAGAAAAAATTAACTTTTTATGTAGACAAAACCAAAAAAGTGTAGTATAATAAAAAATGTAGAAAATTTTTAAAAAAGAGAAGCAAGAAGAGAAATTTACAATTGATAAAGAAAAAATAAGGAGGAAATAAAATTGGATACAAATTATTTAGAAAACAACTACTTAACTTTAGTAGGAAAGGTTACAGGCGAAAAAAGATTCAGCCATGAAATTTACGGTGAGAAATTTTACTCATTTAACTTATCAATACCACGTTTAAGTGGAAATGCTGATATTATACCAATAACAATATCAGAAAGATTAATAACAGATGAAATGTTAACAGAAGGAAATAAATTGTTAATTAAAGGACAATTTAGATCATACAATAGTTATGAAAATGAAAGAAACAAATTAATATTAACAGTATTTGCTAAAGATGTGGAAGAACTTAAAGAGGCTGAAGAGCAAGAAGAAAATGACATAGTTAAAAAAGATGAAACAACAAATGAGGTTGTACTTATAGGTTTTGTATGTAAAAAACCAATTTACAGACAAACACCATTTGGAAGAGAGATTGCAGATTTATTATTAGCTGTAAATAGAGCTTATAACAAATCAGATTACATTCCAACAATAGCATGGGGAAGAAATGCAAGATTTTGCCAAAACTTAGAAGTTGGAGCTCAAGTAAAAATTATAGGAAGAGTTCAATCAAGACAATATGAAAAGAAATATGAAGATGGAACATCAGAGATGAAAGTTGCTTATGAAGTTTCAATTTGTAGTTTAGAATTAATTAATGAAGAAGGAACAGAAAACAAAAACAATACAGAGAATGAAAGCCAAGAAGCTGTTTAATATAAAAAACAAAACTTAATCCAAAAAGCCTAGCCTTTTTGGATTTTTTCTGTTATAATATGGATATTATAAATAAGGAAGGAGAATGTGGCTTTTGTAATACGAGAAAGTCATGGGAAAACATATGAAGAACAAAAAAGCAGTTTATTTTGAAATAATTGCAATTATTTTAATTGCAATATTTTGTAGTTGTATAGCACAAAAAACATTGCAAAACGATACATTTTATACTATAAAAATAGGAGAACATATAATAGAAAATAAAGGGATAGATATGAAGGATCCATTTTCCTGGCACGAAAACTTAGAATATACATATCCACATTGGTTATATGATATAATGATATATTTAATATATTCAGTTGGAGGAATGGCGGGAATTTATATATCAACATGTATTTTTTCATCAATATTAGGTATATCAATATATAAAACAAATTCAAAATTAGTAAAAAATAAAGTAGTATCATTTGTAATTACAATTGGAGCAATGTATATGTTAAGAGATTATATTGCGGCAAGAGCGCAACTTGTAACATTTATATTATTCACTTTACAAATATATTTGATGGAACAATTAGCCAACACAAGTAAGAAAAGATATGGAGTTGGATTAATATTAATAGGAATACTAATAGCAAATCTACATGTTGCTGTTTGGCCATTTATGTTTATTCTATATTTACCATATATTGCTGAATATGTAATAACTATAATTGAAGAAAAGACTGCTAAAAAGTTTGGAAAAGAGTTAAAAGAAGGTTACAAAATAGTATTAACCAAAAGAAATGGAGTAAAGTATTTAGTAATTGTAATGATAATATGTGTATTGACAGGACTTGTAACACCATTGGGAACAACACCATATACATATTTAGTAAAAACAATGCAAGGAAACACAACACAAAACATAAATGAACATTTGCCAATGACATTAGTAAATTGTGTAGAAGTGCTATGTGTATTAATAATATTTATTGCATTATTAACATTTACCGATATAAAAATCAGATTAGTTGATTTATTTATGCTTGGAGGACTAATTTTATTAATGTTATATTCAAAAAGACAATCAACTATGTTTGTAATAATATGTTCAATTATATTAAATAGATTGGTATATGCATTTATAAGTAAGGAAGGCAAAGATATAGATGAAAAGTTAATAAAAGTGTTTACAACATTGTTTGGAGGATTTATGATGTCATCATTAGTGTTAATATTAAGTTTGTATTTTGTGCAATCAAAAATAAAAGAACCATATATAAGCAAAAGTGAATATCCTGTCGAAATGAGTGAGTTTATTTTGCAGTATTTTGAGGATAATAATATTAATATTAAAGATGTAAGATTATATAATGAATATAATTATGGAAGTTATTTATTATTTAAAGGAATTCCTGTATTTATAGATTCAAGATGTGATTTGTATGCACCAGAATATAATGGTGGAAGAGACATATTTATGGACTTTATAAATAGTTCAAGCCTAGATATATGGTTTGAAGATATATTTGAAAAGTATGACATAACACATGTGATTTTATATAAAAATTCAAAAATGAATATGATTATACAAGACGGGAATTTAGATGGATATAAATTGTTAAAAGAAGATGACAAATTTGTATTTTATGATATTACAAATAAGTTTTAAAAAAGGGCAAAAACGGAACCGACCCCAAATTGCCCTTGAGGAAGGATTGAGATGGAGAAATATATAGTAAACCAAGAAGAACAGGGAAAAAGACTCGATATATATGTAGTAAATAAAAGTAGTGAATTGACAAGAACAGCGGTACAAAGACTTATAGAACAAGAACACATTCTAGTAAATGGACGAAAACAGAAGGCATCATATAAAGTTCTTGAGGGAGATATTATTACAATAGAAAGAGTTGAGGCAAAATCTATTGAGCTTAAGGCACAAGAGATACCAATAGAGATTGTTTATGAAGATAAAGATATAATTGTTGTTAATAAACCTAAGGGAATGGTAGTTCATCCTGCTAATGGAAATCCAGATGGAACATTAGTAAATGCAATAATGGCAATTTGCGGAGATAGTTTATCAGGAATAGGTGGAGAAATAAGACCTGGAATTGTACATCGATTAGATAAAGATACCTCAGGATTAATAATAGTTGCAAAAAATGACAAAGCACATGTGAATATGAGTGAACAAATAAAGAATCATGAAGTAAAGAAAACATATATTGCGTTAGTTAGGGGAAAAGTAAAAGAAAATGAAGCAACCATAGACATGCCAGTTGGTAGAAGTTCTTCAGATAGAAAGAAAATGGCAGTTACTAAAAATGGAAAAAATGCAATAACACATATAAAAGTTTTAAAAAGGTATGATAAATATACATTATTAGAAATAAATATAGAAACAGGAAGAACACATCAAATACGTGTGCACTTGGCACATATTGGATATCCAGTTGTTGGAGATTATACTTATTCAAATGGAAAAAATGAGTTTGGAGTTGTAGGTCAGTGTTTACATGCAAGGTATTTAGAGTTCAAACATCCTATAACTGGGAAAAAAATGAAATTAGAGGCTCATATACCAGAATATTTAGAAGAAATTTTAAAACAACTTGATATTAAGTCAGAATAAAAAATAAAATCTGGCAAGACAATCTTGCCAGAAAATCTATATAAAGCCTTTTAGAAAAGTAAAAGGAATTAATATATAATATGCGTAAATATAAAAAAAAAGAACCAGTCCAAAGAGGTAAGAAAATAAAAAAGCAATTACTATAATGTAAAAATAAATGGAAAGGGCAAAAACGGAACCGACCCCCAATTGCCCTTTTAGAAAGGAGCTGAAATGGAAGAAAGGCTACAAAAATATTTAGCGAGCTGTGGTGTTGATTCAAGAAGAAAATGTGAAGATTATATTTTGCAGGGAAGAGTTCAAGTAAATGAGAAAAAAGTTACTGAACTTGGAACTAAAATAAATCCAGAAAGTGATATTGTAAAATTTGATGGGAAAATTGTGAATATAGCAAAAAAAATGGAATATATTTTACTAAATAAACCGATTGGATATGTAACTACTGTAAATGACCAATTTGGAAGAGATACTGTACTAGATTTAGTAAAAGTAAAAGAGAGGGTTGTTCCTGTAGGAAGATTAGACATGTATACATCAGGAGCGCTGATATTGACAAATGATGGCGATTTTATTTATAAAGTTACACATCCAAAACACGAAATTAAAAAGACATATACAGTAACTATACAAGGGATAGTTCAAAATAATGAAGTTGAGCAACTGAGAAAAGGAGTATTAATTGATGATTATGTAACTAAACCTGCTGGTGTAAAGATTTTAAAAACAGATATTGATAAAAATATATCAAGACTTGAAATTGTAATACATGAAGGGAAAAATAGACAAGTAAGGAAGATGTGTGAAGCGGTAGGAAGAAAAGTATTAGCTTTACACAGAAGCAAAATAGGAAATATAGGAGTTAAAGACTTAAAACTTGGAGAATGGAGATATTTGCAGAAAAAAGAAATTCAAGGATTATTAAAAGTTAAATAAAATTATTGAAAATAAAATAAATAAAGTATATAATAATATTATTAAAACAAAAGAAAAAGGAGCAAAAGAAAATGGAAGTCAAACAAGGTCAGATAGTTGAAGGAACCGTAACAGGTATACAACCATATGGAGTTTTTATAAAATTAGAAAACGGAGAAAATGGATTGGTATATATAGAAGATTTATCTGTTGCAAGAATAAAATCTCCAGCAGAAAGAGTAAAAATTGGACAAGAGATAAAATGTATGGTAAAATATATAGATGAAAATACAGGAAGAATTAGCTTGTCATATAAAAATTGTTTAGGCACATGGGAAGATAATATAAAGAAATTTAAAGAAGGAATGACTGTAAAAGGTATTGTAAGAGATACTGAAAAAAATAAAAATGGAATATTTATTGAACTAACGCCTAATTTAGTCGGAATGGCTGAATATACCGAAGAATTAAAATATGGAGAAACTGTAGATGTGTGTATTAAGAGGATACTACCAGAAAAGAAAAAAGTTAAATTAATAATAGTTTAAATAACTAAGCATAAAAAGGGACTTAAATTAGTCACTAAAATATAAGGAGGGATTGAAATGGTTGAAGATAACCAAATCAAAGCACAAGTATCACCATTTGCAATAAGAAAGGGTGAAATAAAAACATTTGATGGGAAAGACGGGTATGTTTCAATGAATCAAATTGTTCATAAAATAAATATAGGACATATAACAGATATTCATTTTGAAATACTAGAATTAGTAAATGAATTTGAATTTATCACATCAAGACAATTATATCAGATGTTAGAATGGAAAGGAATAAATCCTAAGTCACAAGACAAATTAAATAATAAGTTAGATCAACTTGTAAAATCTAAGATTTTAACAAGATATTATTTTACATCAGAAGAAGGAAAAGGCATATATAGAATATATTGCTTAGAAAAGATGGGAAAATATTTGTTGACTTCAAAAGAAATTGAATGTAAATGGCAACAAACAGATAATGTAAAACCAGTTCCTATGATAAAGAAAAGATTGGCAGGAAACCAAACACTAATTGCATATTTAAGAAAAGTAAAAGCATTTGATAGTTATGTGGTAAAACCAGCCATAAAAGCAAAAGTGTCAGGAAAAGTTTTCAAAGCAACAGGGGGATCTGTAAGGCTTACTAAAAACAGTAAATCAATAACATTTTTGTTTGAAGTAATTAGAAGAGAGCCTGAATGGCAAAAGAAATTAATAGATAAGATGGAAATGTATAAAGAATTTTATGAGAACTTTGTACAAGGAGATTCAGGATTTTCTGCTATGCCACAATTAATACTTGTATGTGAAGATGATAAACATACAGCTGAGACATTTAAAGAAATTGTAAAAAATAAACTAGAAATACCTCAAATTAAATTATATTTTACAACAGATTTAAGGCAAAATAGCGAAACTCTTGAAAACACATTAATAGAATTTAGATTAGATGAAACAACAAAAAAATATAAAATGTTTAATGTTGAAGCGAAAATATTAGGGATATAAAGAAATAGAAGGAGAAGACAAAGATGTTTGGATATAGATCTGATGGCAAGAAGATTAAGGATTTACCACCGATTTTTAAGATTATGCCTTGTGTAATGCCAGAAAGAGTAGATTCACAGGTATATTTTAAACAAGACATAGCTTTAAAATCTTTGGACGAGTATATAGATCGAAAGGCAGAAGAAGGAATAAAAATTTCTTATATGAATATTGTTTATGCAGCGATTGTAAAAATAATAGGAGAGAGACCAAATTTAAATAGGTTTGCAATGAATGGTAGCTTATACCAGAGAAATAAAGTATATGTGTCACTTGTTATTAAAAAGAGTTTAACAGATGATGGAACAGAAACACCAATAAAACTTGATTTTGATGGAAGTGAAAATATTTTTGAAATAAAAAATAAATTAGATGAAGCAATAGAAAAAAATAAAGAAGTATCTAATATGAATGGTACAGATAAATTAACATTAGCATTTAGTTTTATACCAAATGGATTGATACGAGTGGCATTTAAATTTTTGATGTTTTTAGATAAACATGGACTAATGCCAAAAAAAATAATTGAAGTAAGTCCATTTCATACAAGTGTTTTTTTAACTAATGTAGGTTCTTTAGGAATTGATAGTATATATCATCATATATATAATTTTGGAACTACCAGTATGTTTTTCTCAATGGGAAAAAAGAAAAAAAGTTATATATATGAAGATGATGAGTTTAGACAAGAAAAATGTATTACATTAGCATTTGTTGGTGATGAAAGAATTTGTGATGGATATTATTATGCATCTTCTTTTAAACTATTGTCTAAGTATTTAAAAAAACCTGAACTTTTAGAGGGAAATGTTGAAGAAAAAAAGAATATGGTCATGTAAGTATAATTATTTTAAGTTTAACTAAAATTTTTCTGTAAAAATATTGACAATATTATATTAATATGGTATTATATTTAGGTGTTAAGAAATGGGTCAGTAGCTCAGTTGGATAGAGTACGGGCCTTCTAAGCCTGGGGTCGGAGGTTCGAATCCTCTCTGGCTCACCATAAATTTTTAAATAGATTAAAAAAAAACTGAGTTTGTAGTTTTTATTTTAATCTATTTTTTTATTTAAAAAGGGCAAGAACGGAACCGACCCCAAATTGCCCTAAATATATAGGAAAGGAATGTGAAAAAATGAATACAAAATATATTTTTGTAACAGGAGGAGTAGTATCAGGACTAGGAAAAGGAATAACAGCTGCATCATTAGGTAGACTATTAAAAAATAGAGGTTATAAAGTAACAATTCAAAAATTTGATCCATATATAAATGTGGATCCAGGTACAATGAGCCCATATGAACATGGAGAAGTTTTTGTAACTGATGATGGAGCAGAAACAGATTTAGATTTGGGACACTATGAAAGGTTTATAGATGAAAATTTAACACAAAATTCAAGTGTAACAATGGGAAAAATTTATTCAAGTGTTATAGAAAAGGAAAGAAGAGGAGATTATTTAGGTAAGACAGTACAAGTAATACCTCATATAACAAATGAAATAAAAGAAAAGATATATAGTTTTGAAGATACTGACACAGATATAGTAATAACAGAAGTTGGTGGAACTGTAGGAGATATAGAAGGTTTGTCTATAATAGAAGCAATTCGCCAAGTTGGATTAGAGAAAAATCCAGAAGATGTTGTATATATACATGTAACTTTGTTGCCATATATATTTGGTTCAAATGAAATAAAATCTAAACCAACACAACACTCTGTAAAAGAGCTACAGAGTTTTGGTATAAAACCTGATATATTAGTATGCAGGACGGAACAAGACATACCAGATAATATAAGAGAAAAACTTGCACTATTTTGTAATGTTAGAAAAACAAGTGTAATTCAAAACAAAACAGCAGACAATTTATATGCAGTGCCTTTAATGCTTGAAGAAGAGGGCTTAGCTAGAGAAGTATGTAATCATTTAAGACTTGATAAATATGTGCCAGATAATAGAGAATGGCAAGAAATGATAGATAATGTAAGAAGTATTGGAGATAAAACTGTAAATATTGCAATAGTTGGAAAATACATTAAATTAGATGATTCATATTTATCAGTAATTGAAAGCTTACATCATGCAGGATTTGCAAATAAAGTTAAGGTAAGTATAAAATTAATAGATTGTGAATCAATAAATCCAGAAACAGCAAAAGAAAAATTGTCAGGGTTACAAGGAATTATAGTACCTGGAGGATTTGGAAATAGAGGAGTAGAAGGAAAAATTGAAACAATTAAATATGCAAGAGAAAATAATATCCCATTTTTAGGAATTTGTTTAGGAATGCAAATGGCAGTTGTAGAATTTGCAAGAAATGTTCTAGGATTAAAAGATGCAAATTCATCTGAATTTAATGAAACAACATCAAATCCTGTTATCCACATAATGGAAGAACAAATAGGCATAGACAAAAAGGGAGGAACAATGAGGCTTGGAACTTATCCATGTATAATAAAAGATGGAACACTTGCAAAACAATTATATGGTGCTGAAAAAATTTCTGAAAGACATAGACACAGATATGAGTATAATAATGAATACAAAGAAAAATTAGAAAATGCGGGCTTAATTTGCTCTGGAACATCTCCTGATGGAAAATTAGTTGAAATTGTAGAATATAAAAATCATCCATATTTTATAGCTGGACAATTTCATCCAGAGTTTAAATCGAGACCTAATAGACCAGCTCCATTATTTGTTGGATTAATAGAGGCTGCTAAAAGTATAATTTAGATACTAGGAAAGAAATATATAATTTTATCGTTTAACTGTGGACACTTTGCTATTTTAAATTTGTTTGCAACAAATTTAGAATACCTTGTTAAACTTTAAGATTGTATATTTTTTTGTATATAAAAGTCTACCATAATGAGTACTTTCAAAGTTTTTCTTATTTGTTCTAAAATTAAAATAACTTGCATAAAATAATTTGAATGTAATTGTGAACTTTATGTGAAAATTAAATAAAACTATTGACAAAGGATAAAATAGGGTATATATTATTAGCAGTCAAACATAAAGAGTGCCAAAAAAACATAAAATGATAAACATTTTGTGAATTATAATAATGAAAGGAAAGTGAAGAAATATGATAAAACCATTATCAGACAGAGTATTAGTAAAGATGAAAGAAAAGGAAGAAACTACCAAAAGTGGAATTATCTTAGCAAGCTCAGCTCAAGAAAAGCCACAAGTTGCAGAAGTAATTGAAGTCGGACCAGGGAGGATGGTAGATGGCAAGAGAGAAACAATGGAAGTAAAGAAAGGCAACAATGTTGTTGTAAGTCAATATGGTGGAACAAAAGTAAAATATGAAGGCGAAGAATATGTTATTTTAAGAGAAGAAGACATATTAGCAATAGTAGAATAGTTAGAAAGGGCAAAAACGGAACCGACCCCAAATTGCCCAAGAGAAAGGAAGGATAATTATGGCTAAACAAATTAAATTTGGAGAAGATGCAAGAAAATCATTATTAGAAGGTGTTAATAAATTAGCAGACACAGTTAAAGTTACATTAGGACCAAAAGGAAGAAATGTAGTATTAGATAAAAGTTTTGGAGCACCACTTATTACAAATGATGGTGTAACAATAGCAAAAGAAATTGAATTAGAAGATAAATTTGAAAATATGGGAGCTCGCTTAGTAAAAGAAGTTTCTACTAAAACAAATGATGTTGCAGGAGATGGAACTACAACAGCAACAGTATTAGCACAAGCTATGATAAAAGAAGGTGTTAAAAATGTAGCAGCAGGAGCAGATCCTATGGCAATTAAAAGAGGTGTTGAAAAAGCTGTTGATAGTGCAGTTGAGGAGCTAAAGGAAATTACATCACCAGTTAATGGAAAAGAGGATATTGCAAGAGTTGCAAGTATTTCTGCAAATAATTCAGAAGTTGGAAGTTTGATTGCAGATGCCATGGAAAAAGTATCAAAAGATGGAGTAATAACAATCGAGGAGTCAAAAACATCAAATACAGAATTAAATGTAGTAGAAGGAATGCAATTTGATAAAGGGTATGTGTCTCCTTATATGGTAACAGATACAGAAAAAATGGAAGCAATAGTAGATAATCCATATATATTAATAACAGATAGAAAAATAAGCAATATTCAAGAAATATTACCATTACTAGAAAATTTAATGCAATCATCTGGAAAGTTAGTAATAATTTGTGATGACATTGAAAGTGAAGCATTATCAACATTAATATTAAACAAATTAAGAGGAGTATTAAATGTTGTAGCTGTTAAAGCACCTGGATTTGGAGATAAGAGAAAAGCTATGCTAGAAGATATTGCAATTCTAACAGGTGGAGAAGTAATTTCACAAGATTTAGGAATGGAATTAAAAGATACACAAATAGAACAATTAGGTAGAGCAAAACAAATAAAAGTACAAAAAGAAAATACTATAATTGTTGATGGTTCAGGTAAAAAAGAAGAAATTTCAACTAGAATAAAACAAATAAAAGCTCAAATTGAAGAGACAAAGAGTGAATTTGATAAAGAAAACTTACAAGAGCGATTGGCTAAAATTGCTGGAGGAGTTGCAGTAATTGGCGTTGGAGCAGCAACAGAAGTTGAAATGAAAGACAAGAAACTAAGAATTGAAGATGCTCTTTCTGCAACAAAAGCAGCAGTAGAAGAAGGCATTGTAGCTGGTGGAGGTACAGCATATGTAAATATTATTCCAGCAGTTGAAAAAATTGCTAAGTCTTTAAATGGTGGAGAAAAATTAGGTGCTGAAATAGTATTAAAAGCATTAGAAGAACCAGTTAAACAAATTGCAAGAAATGCAGGATTAGAGCCAGCAGTTATTTTGGAAAATGTAAAGAAATCAGCAGTTGGATTTGGGTTTGATGCTGATAAGGAACAATATGTTGATATGAAAAAGGCTGGAATTGTTGACCCAACTAAAGTTACAAGAAGTGCATTACAAAATGCAGCATCAATCGCAGCTATGGTATTAACAACTGAAAGCTTAGTAACAGATGCACCAGAACCTAAAGGCTGTGGATGTGGAAATAACCATGAAATGGATAATGGAATGGGTGGAATGTACTAGAAGAAGAGAGGCAAAAGGCCTCTTGAAATATAATTTTTTTATTACATTCCTCGGTTTATTACGAAATTTAAGAAATTCTAATTTATTTTATGGCACCCTTCCACTTTCGTGAACTCTTTCCATAAAATTTCAAAGAATTTCTAAAATTTCTTCATGCACATTCGTCATTCCATTCAAAACTTATATTTCAAGAGGCCTTTTGCCTTAACTTATATACAAATTTAGCAACAAAAATGTAAAAAAGTTTCAAAAAAACTTGAAAAATTGCTAAAATAACAGTATAATATATATTGTTTAGATATGCAGCTGTAGCTTAACTGGATAGAGCACTTGGCTACGAACCAAGTATGCAACTGGTTGCAAAATCGTTGATATATGGGAAGTTCGGGAGTTGGTTTTGTTGTGTGCCCCCAAACTTTCCCCCAGATGCTTAATTTAAAAATACTTTATAAGTATATTGAAAATTTAACAAAAATGTTTTATAATAATTTATATATGCGGCTATAGTTTAACTGGATAGAATGCAAGCCTACGAAGTTTGAGATTTGGGGGTTCGAGTCCCTCTAGCCGCACCAAATTAAGCATCTGTATATACATTTAAGCACTTATTTTCATAGGTGCTTTTATTTTTTTCTTTGTAAACCTTGTTCCTTTTAATTTAGTTTCTTTTTCTGTTTCAAATGACTTATGACTTGCTTTTTTAAATTCTTCTTTCTTCCTTTTATCAGAAATAAAGATATAATAAAATTCTGTAGTTTCAAAATCAGCGTGTCCCATAATTTCTCTTAAAACTTCTTTATCCATTCCATTCTCACTCATTAAAGTTGCAAAAGAATGTCTAAAACCATATACAGTCATATGTTCCAAACCATATTTCTTAATTATAGATTTTAATTTTTTATCAAGTCTTTCAGGTAAGTATGGTGTTCCTATTGTATTAAAAAAACATGTTCCTTTGAAGGAGCAAATTTTCTTCGTTGCTTTTCTCTTAAGTCTTTTCTTTCGTTATATATTTCTTGTAGCATTTTCTTTAATCTAGGGCTTAAAGGAATCTCCCTGTAACTTTCTTCTGTTTTTAAATCATCATCTACATACTCATGACCAATTATATTGAAATCATAATCATAAATTGTAGTATCCTTATGTGCATTATCTACATATAACATATCTTTATCAAATAATATGTTGCTAAAATTTTTTGCATTGATATAAATGCTCTGCACCATTTATATAGTTAATATCTATATACTTGCTTTAAGCATTTTATTATATTATTTCTTTATCAATCCAATTTAGAAATTCCTTATTTGCCTCTTTGATTTCAATACATGAAATTTCACATATTTCATAATCATGAATTTCTAATATTTCTTCTTTAATTTTTTTCAAATAAATTTTCTTTACTTCTCATTTCTAAATGAAATTCAATTGTTTCTTCAATTTTATTATTCGACCAATATTTTGATTTTCTTTCTGATATTTGGCATCCTGCAATTAATTTTTTCTCTAAAAGGGTATTTTGAATTTTTTCTGCGGTTTCTTTTTTATCACAAAGAGTATTGATTATAATAAATTTATTCATTATTAATATTCTCCCTCTATTAAATTACATTCTTTTATTACATTTATTATACTATCATAATTATCAGGTTCAACTTTTTTTGAAATAATCCTCATTAAATTTCCTGTATCAATATTCTTTTTATTATCATCAATAAAAAGACATTCATTTGGTATCAAATTATATCTTTCTAATAAAACATTATATATTGCTTTATATGGCTTTACTTTATGTTCTTTGTAAGATAATACATATCCATCTACTAAATTAAATAAACCACTTTTATTAACAAATTCAAATGTATATGGATTTATATTTGATAATAAATATATTTTATAATTATTATCTTTTAATTTTTGTATTAGCTGTAATACTCTTTCATCAACTTGAGCGAAGTTATTATAATTACACCAAAAATTATTTATTAATTCATCATTAGTATGATTTGTTCTATCTTGTACAATCTCTATTGCATTTTCTCTACTTATATAACCTGTATCAATCAAGGCATTTCCTAGCCACTCAGGAGAATTTATTATATTCTCCAAAATAAAATTTTGTTCATTTATATTATTAGTAAATTTTCTTAATACCTCATTTATGTTAAAATTCAATATAACATTTCCGATAAAAATATGTCAAGTTGATTTTTATGTAAATTTGTGTTATACTATAAGTATAAATTGCTAAAATAGCACATTGAAAAAAAGAAAGTGAGGATACACATTATGAAAAAAACTATCAACATTCACAAACAGGCAGGCCAGAAAAAGGATGCAATCCGCATCAACTCTATCGCAGACATCCCTGAGTTTCTGAAGGAAACCATCATTATCAAAGATAACCAGATTAATTTGGTTTGTGTTGAAGGTACTGAAACAGCTCCTTTAGGCAGTGTTATCGGATACGAAGAATCAGCATCTACCAGCACTGGTTGGAACACATGGCACATCGCCAATGCTGCTACCAATCTCGTAGAGATTGATGGTGTGTTTTATAAGAAAGCAACGGTTATGCCAGCACAGCCTGTTTCTGAGGAGTTCCCTGAATTTCTTGAAGGTGCAAACATTACTCATAATGAAGATGGCTCATGGTCTATAAAGACTGATTGGGGCATCAGCACAGGATTTCCTGGTGCTGCTTATTGGGTACTGTATGGCACAAAAGAGGACGGAACTCCTGATGCTAATATTTTAACAAAGACTGAGAAGTCTTATCGTGATTACATTGTATGCGATGAAAATGGTCAGGATATTGGTGCTCTCTGTGAAATTGATCCAGTAGCGTAAACAACATGAGGCTTGGTAGTCCTCACATTAAAAGCAATAGGTTTCATTTGCCTTGCTTAAACTACCACCGCCGTTTCATTAGCGGTGGTTTTCATTTTGTTATTTAAAAAGGAAAAGTATATGTTTTACTTTTCCTTTTACTATTAACCTGCTTTTTTCATTTTTGCAAGTTTCATCTCTTGTTTTTTTATAGAATCTTCATAATAGTTTTCTATTCTTTCTAGTTTTTCAATAGGTAAATCATATAGTAATTTAGGATTGCTCTCTAATTTATCTAGAAATTCTTCTTTTTTTATTTCATTTATATAGTCATTAGTAGTTTCCACTCTTATACTTTCTTCAAACTGTTTTTTTCTATTGGGCTCACTTTTAATACTAGATTGTTCTTCAACTTTTTCTTATAAAAACTTTTATTCGTCCAAACAAACTCTTATCTTGTTTAATTGGCAAATTACTATTCATAATTTTCTCCTTCATTAATCATCAAATTCATGTAAATTTTCTGATTTTTTTTGTTCTTCTATAGATATCTCTTTCTTAATTGATTTTCTTCTATTTGCTAAAGCCATAATTCTTTGAATTATAGAATTTTTTTGATGTAACTCATCTCTTTGTGCAGTTAATGTAGATACCTCTTGTCCTAAATATTGTTCTACTTGTGCTTTTTCTTTATCTGATAATCTTGCAACATCTTCGGGCACTGGATTGCTTATTATTTGTGCAACTATATTTTTTCTTACTTCTTCTATATTTCCGATTCCCTGTTGTTCAATTGCTGGAATAATATTTTTATCAACATAGTCTGGATAATTTATTGTCACCAATATATCTCCATATACTTTTAAAGCTGGATAAAATTCCTCTCCTTGAGTAATTGAATCTGATAAGTTTCTAACATTCTCTATTCCATGTTCTAAGAAAAACTCTTTTACTCTGCTATTATAAAATATATCATATTCGTTGAAAAACTGGCTGAACTATTGATAAATACAAGCTTTTATGGTATAATTATTAAGATTTAGCCAATAAGCTAATTAATTTTTATAATCTCCTTTTGGAGTTAAACATAAGTATCACATGCAACACAATAATTATTGAAGGAAGAATATTTTGCGTTATTGCTGGAATCTGATGAAAGGAAAACAAGAGAGGCAATTTTTGCTTATCATTGTGATAAATTAGATGCTGATATACAAGCAAAAGTTTATCAGGATATGGGATGTCAAAATCCTTTGGATAAGCAAGAAAACAAGGTTGTTTTCAAAAGCACAAGAGTTCAGCGAATGGTGCAAAGCGGAGCAAAGACAGCATTTGACATTTGGTACGAATGGGACAAGTCATTATATGCAGATGATGAAAAATTCTCTGCTCTTCTCGATTATATTAAGGAGGTTGATACTCAAAAAGACTTTTAAGACAACTCGTAAACAAATTTGTTAAGGAGGAAATCACAATGGCAAATGAATTTCAAGCAGTATCAGATGGAACTTTTACCTTGCAAGAAACCGAGAATAAAAATCAGTTTTATTTCTATCGGAATGACGGCGAAGTGCTAGCTGATATCGACAGAGAACCGATGGATTTGTATCAAGCATACATTATGTCGAAGATGATGAGTGGAGAGATAACAGATATTGTTATGAATAATATCTATTCAGAGACATCTGAGGATGGAAAATGTATTAGACTGACAATCTGTGACATCGGCGAAAAGCCTACACATCATAATAATTCAACTGTCAGTAAGAAACCCAGCTTTTTGAAGCGTCTTTTTCATAAAGTTTTTGGGTAATGCAGTGAAAGGTAGAAATAGTTTCAAAGCTATCTCTACCTTTCATTTTTAAATAAAATATTTATAAAATGCTTGATTTTTATTAAATAATTTGCTAATATATTTATAGTTTGATTGATTTTTATATCAATCGTCAAGAGAGCCAGCGAGTTGTAAATGTCTACGTCGTTGGCACCATTATTCTCAAGCAGATTTGATGGTTTTTATTTTTCTCTTAACGATGTATTTTTCCCTCCAATTATTTGTTTATTTTATAGTTTCTTCATATAGTATCTATAGTGTGTTATAACAATTTTTCTTTTATTATATGTATTATTTCTTTGTATTCTATTTCTTGAGGTGTAATAATATCTCCTGTTGCTATATCAATATTTAAGTTTACTTTTATTCCATCAAATGTAGCAATAAGATGGTATTTTAATCCACCATAGGTGTCTTCTTCTCTTATTGGCTTAAAATTTTTTATAGTAAAAGTTACATTGGCATCTATATTAATTGATAATATTTCTGTTAATACTTCGTATAATTCTTGATCTGTTAGGTTGATTCCTTTTATACATGTATCCATATCCATGGTAGTTCTAGTATCAATCCCCATAATTGATGATAGTAGTAATCCACCTTTTAATATAAAATTGTATTTATATTTAGATATACTTAATCTTTCTAAAATTCTTTCAAACATATAGTTTTGTACCACTTCATTAACTGTAATATTATTTTTATTAGCAATATTTCTTGCATTTCTTGTAGTTGTTATATCAAATTTTTCTGGAGTCCTTTCTTTTTTATTAAGAAGGTATAAAGCTGTATTAAAAGAGTATACAGTATTAGGATGTTTCATTTGAAAAATAAACAGTTCATCATATATAAATTCATCTGTAACATATATTCCATAAGTTATTCGTTTAATTAATTTATTTTTTACCATTTTAGATAAAATAGTTCTAGAAATTCCATTTTTATTTGCATTTTTTGAAGTAATAATTCCTCCATTATTATTTATTATTTGAATATATTTTTCATACATATTTCTTTCCTTTTATTATTGAATATATTTTTTCTTTTATTCTAAATAAACAAAAATATATTTTGTGATAAAAGTGTATAGAAAATTAGCCTAAGCCATCATACATTTTAATACCTATGTAGTGAATTAGGTTGAATTTTTAAGTGTTAAATTTGTTTGAAAATAGGTTTTCCACTAAAATTCTATCAGCTGCGCCATTATTCTTAAGCAGATTTGGAAGCTTTTTTATTGCGTGGTATAGTGTTAACTAATCGGAAAAAGCCATGAAAATCATTGAAAGTATTGAATTAGTTTGACAAGATTAACATAATGTGGTATAATTGCATATGAAGTACGGTGATGTACTAGTAAACACTCCAAACAACTTGGGGAACACACCAATAATGCAAATGCAAAGGAGATAAAAAAATGAAGAAGACTAAGGTACTGTGGCTGAGCCGGCACGAGATGACCAAATCCCAGATGGAAGATTTGGAACGAATTTACGGAAGAGTTGAATTGAAGAAATTCGACCAGTCCGTAAAAAGCTGGAAGGACGTGGTGGAAGCTGGGTCCGATTGCGACATTCTGGCAGTGGTACTGCCTCCCGCCATCCTGGCGGAACTCACTAACCCCCGTAATAACCAGAAGCCCGTCATTCGGGCTAAGGCGAACAGGGTGAAGACAGGACGAAGCCTGATTAACCCGGCAACGGGGAAGGAAGAAACCGAGTATGCGTTCGAGCATGCTGGATGGGAGCGAGTACTGAAGGTTGAGGTGCTTGTTGAAGCACTGTAACCTTGTCGGTCAGGACCTCTACAATGTAGAGGTCCTGGTTTTAATGTAAATAATCTTCCGGCTATGCCGGTAGTAACATAAGCTTTAGCTTTGAAGCAAAGCAACTCCTTTCATGTTATAATATCAATATGTTTCGACGCATAACGATAAAATAAATGAAAGGAGTTGCGTATCATGAATAGTATAGTATATTTAATAAAAAAGCTAAAGAAGAAAGTACTACATATGATACAGTTTCAAGTTTATCACATACAAAATGGAATTGCAAATATCATATAGTATTTACACCTAAATATAGGAGAAAAATTTTTTATGGTTAGAAAAGATTAGAAATAGGAAAAATATTGCGAGATATTTCAGATTGGCAGGGAGTGAAAATTATAGAGGCTGAAGTATGCCCAGATCATGTTCATATGTTTGTGGAAATACCACCGAAGCTATCAGTATCAAAATATATGGGAATATTAAAGGGCAAAAGCAGCCTCATAATTTTCCAGAGGTGGTCAAATTTGAAATATAAATTTGGCCAACGAAGTTTCTGGTGCCGTGGCTACTATGTAGACACGGTAGGTAAAAATGCTAAAAGAATAGCCGAATATGTAAGAAATCAATTGCAAGAAGATATGATGTATGACCAAATATCAATAAAAGAATATAAAGGGGCTGTAAAAAAAGTCTCTTGTTATTTCATTTTCGACTGATTCCATAGCAACACCTCCATATTTTATTATACTGAAACTAATTATTATGACAATGGAAGTACACATGCAACAAAAAGATTTATTGCTAAGGCTAGAGCAAATTAAATTATAAATTGATATAAATATTATAGAATTAAGAGAGCCAAAACCTTTAATACTGGTAATGGCTCTTTATTAATTTTAAAATATTGTCTGATTTAATTTTTTTTTCTTTATCTGAAAGCATTTTTTATAAAAATATTGAAACAATAAGGATTATATGATATAACAAATAAAATAAATTTCAGGAGGTATAGAATGAAAAATTTAAATGATTATGATTGGTATTGTGATGAATGCAATGCATATTTAAATGACCAATCTGGATTTGATGCAGACTGTGGAACGTGGATTTGTGAAGAATGTGGATATTTAAACAATATAGATGAAAGTGAAATTCTTGAAGATTATGAATTAGAAGAATTTGAGGACTCTGGATTTGACTCATATAATGAATATACAGAAGATAGAGATTCTGGAGAATCAATTAGCGTAGATGATGCAGCTCAAATCTGGGCATCACATGGTAAAGATGAAGATTATACTTTTGGATATTCAGAAGAAGAATTAGAAGAAGCATTATAAAGTCTAAAGTTTTATAGCAACTAAAAAAGTATTGAAATTTAAAAGAAAATGTGTTAACATATATATATGATATTTCTTTTAGAAAAGAGGTTTGAAAAATGACGTATGTTCCTATTAATTGGACCTTTGAAAAGAAGAGTGGCCTCTTCCCAGTTATGGAGGCAAGAGGAGAAAGCCCATCAAGAGAGTGTGAGCAGACAATGCTCCAAGATGTACTGGAAGTTGTTTGCTTGGCAAGGGAATTTAAAGGAATTCCATACCCAAAGATTCCTCAGCCTTGCAAGTTAGAGGGAGATATCGAGATTACTGTAAGTTTTTCGATTCTTTTCCCGACAGAAGGGGACATAGATAGCTTTATGGATGCTATCTAAAGGAACCTACCATTTTTACAAAGAGCAGCCCCTTATTGGGGCTGTTTTCTAAAAAAAGATAAGTTATATAAACCAGTGTGTAAGTTTAAAATTGAGAACATACACACTGTATTTATTTTAATACAATATCAAAAGTTCTAGTAATATGTCCACGATTAATATTAATAGAGATAGTATCTCCTGGGGATTTAGTATATATATATTCTCTAAGTTCAATCATATTATTAACAGAAGTATTGTCAACAGAAGTAATAATATCGCCTTTTTGAATACCACTAGAAATGGCTGGGCTTTTTTCAGATATATGAACAACATAAATACCAGAAGTGAAATTTGAAGTTGAAGAAATGTAAGGAATAACTTCTTTATCATAAGCATAGATCCCTAGGTAAGGTTCATCAAATTTATTTGTTGTAACAAATTTTTCAATGACAGGCTTTACCACATTTATGGGAACAGCGAATCCGATTCCCTCTGCTGTAGTAATTTTTACTGTATTAACACCAATAACTTCGCCATATGGATTTATCAAAGGGCCTCCACTGTTTCCAGGATTAATAGAAGCATCTGTTTGAATTAAGTCAGTCATATATGAAACAGAATTATTTTCTTCAATTTTAACAGTTCTATTTGTTGCACTTATAATACCTAATGTAATTGTACGTCTAAATTCATATCCGATAGGATTACCAATAGCGTAAACAGTTTCTCCTGATTTAATGTTAGAAGAATCTCCTATTGTTGCATAATTTAAATTATTTGCATTAATTTTTGTTATAGATAAATCTAAATCCGAGTCACACCAAACAACTGAACCTTCGTAAGTGGCTCCATTTTCTAGGGTTACATAGCATGTTGAAGATTTTTCGCCAGTCACATGACAATTACTCAATATATATCCATTATTAGAGACAATTATTCCAGTACCTAATCCAAGTTCATTAATGGAATTACTTGAGGAAAAGATAGAATTTGAACGTGTTTTTATTTTAGAAATACCAACAACACTTTGTGAAACTTTTTCTAACATATCAGCAACAGTTTGACTTTTTTGTTCAACATTATCCACAGTTTGTAGAGGAACTGTGGATTCAATTCTTTTTATTTCATATTCAGGAGTAATATCTATTTTATTATATGTAGTATAAAGATAATATGAAATTCCGGCTAAAACACTTACAATTAAAATAATTATTAGTATGTTCCTAATTTTTTTCCACATAAAAAGCCCTCCAAATTCATTTTTATAAGTATGAAACAATTATTTAAAATATAATCAAAAAGTTTAATTAATGTTAAGATTCTCTTTTTGCAGAAGGAGATTTTAGGCAAAAAGAATAATTTCGTTAGTTTAGAAACCATAAATCCGTAGGTGTAAAATTTGTAATAAAAATGTAACGACATGAAGTTA
>CAKOYQ010000019.1 GCA_934130935.1 uncultured Clostridia bacterium
CTGTTAATAAATTTACATATATCTCTTCTGGTCTATATCCATCTTGGTCATTTGCATCTTTCCAATCCTTGCTTACTGTAATATCTATTGCAATCGGATCTTCTACTTCATCTGTTTCTTTTCCTCCAACTGTCGCAACATTTGTTATTTTATTTTCTGTAAGATCATCAAAATTATCTACTATTACTATAAATGTTTTAGATACTGACTCTCCAGCTGGAACAGTAACATTTTTCCATTCTAATTTAGTATTATTTTCGGAAATAATTGCTCCTTCAGCAGAATTTTCTTTTAATATTGTTCCTGTTGGTACATTATCACTTATTGTAGTAACTCCATCAACCTCTCCGGTATTTGTTACTTTAATTGTATATGTAATTTCATCTCCAATTTTAGCAACTTCAACTTTATTACCATCTCTTGTTATTTCGCTAGTTTTATTACTTGTTATAATAGCTGTTTTTTCTTCATTACTTTCTTGACCATTTGCTATAGCTGTATTTGCAATAGTTCCTGTTGTTGGAACCTCGGCAATTTCTCCATCATCCATTTCAACTAACATCATTTTATTTACATTTACAGTAAATCTAACAAATACTGAATTTGCATCTTCATTTTTTTTATGTCCTGGTACAGATACTATCCATTTTACACCTACTACTTCATCATTTTCTCCTATAACTGTTTTTCCTTTTATTATGTTAAATGCATCATCAAAAGATACAAAAGTTGTATTTTCTGGAATTTTATCTGTAATTTCTATATTATTTAAGTCTTTTTCTCCATTGTTTGTAACTTTAATTGTATATGTAATGTTTTCACCTGCATATACCACATTTTCTCCTGACTTTGTTGTTGCAAATTTTTCAACTGTAAAATCAGGTGTTGTTGGTACTATTGTATCTGAAACTGCAGAAGCAGCTGTAGCTAATACACTTGCTGGTGTCCACCAGTCCCAAAAGTCTTTTGATACAAGCTTTTCTTCTTCTTCAACTCTTGTTACTGTTGTTTCTCCAACTTCATTTACATTAGTTCCTGTTGTTATTTCTATATTGTTTGTTACATTATTATCTGTTTCTTCATTATTTGCTGTTACATTATTATTTGTTGTTCCATTATTAGCAACAGTTCCATCATTATTATTAGGTGTTGTTACATTGTTTTGTACACCTGTATCTGGTTTTGTTGCTATATTTGTATTATCTGGAGTAGAATTTTCTCCAGTTTGATTATTATTGTTTTCTGCTTGGATATTTTCATTTTGTTTATTTTCACTATTAACGTTGTTGTCATCATTTTTTTGATTTTCTGTATTAGTATTGTTTGCATCAGTATTTTGATTTACATCTGCAACTTGATTACCATCAACCGCTTCTGAACTACCCTTATCAGCTAAAAATATTCCAACTGATATACCAGCAATAAACAATAGCACTATTACAGCTATTATCGCAATAATAGTCTTTTTGCCTAAGGCATTTTCTCTATCTGCCATTTTTACTCCCCCTAAAAATTATTACTATATTTCTCTTGCTTTTAGTATTAGTCTTTGTTTATTTCCATTTGTACATGTAATTAACGTTACTTCTCTTATCTTTTTATCTTTGGGTAACAAAATGCTTACATCTTTTGGGTCTGTTGCGAAAATATCATAAATAGAATATTTAATTGTTTGACCTGTTAAATCTGTTAACTCTACAATATCTCCATTTTTTAAATTTTTCGTTTTTCCAAACATTGTACCACTTTTGTTGTTGTGACCCGCTATTGATAAATTTCCATAATCGTTTACGCCTTCACCCCAGTATTTTATTATAGAGATTTTCATCGGTGCCTTTGCACTTTCAGGATCAATATCTCCAATATCTAATATAGGATATTCAATATTTATTTTAGGAATTTTTACTATCCCAATTACTTTATACCCTTTATATTCTAATTGTTTTTTTGATTCTTCTACATTTTTTGAAAAATCTATGTTACTAAAAGCTGTTACTGCATCTTGGCTTTCTTTTTCGTTCATATTTTCACAAACATATTTATAACTTATCATGCCAATTACCACAACTGCAACTATTAATAACATACAAAATATTGCTCTATAAATTTTTATTTTTAGACTATTTTTCTTCATGTTTGTTTAATTTTTTCATTCTAATAAATACTACTACTAATGCTACTACTACAACTGCTAATATTACGATTAATGCAATACTATCATATGTTATTGGTAATTTTGTGGTCTCTTGTGTTATTTTTTGTTCTTTTATTATGTTTGGTTGATAATCATCAAAAGCTGTTAAGAATTGTACATCAACTGTTGTTTCTTGATTGTCTCCTACTTTCTTCAAAAATACTATATATTTATCTCCTGCAACTGATGCTTCTGGTTGTTTAATTTCCATATTTGTAACTTTTTGCCATTCAATTTCATCTGCTAATTTTGAATATAAATTATAGAAATCTTTATTTATTTGCAATTTTTCATACATATCCATGTCATCATATTCTTTATTAATTTTTTCAGACATTTCCATTAATTTTGCAATTTCTGTTGAATCTTTTGTTTTAATCTCTTGATAATAATATGTAGCATCTTTGCTATCTGTGATCTTTACATATCCTACTTTTGCTGTTTCTTTTATTCCATCAACCTCTTCTTCCCTAATTGGGTTAGTTGAATCTGTTGCAGTCTTTGTCTCTGCAATTTCTACCGATATTCTTTTTGTTGTTTTTTCTACTAAATCTATATTCTCCTTGGTTAATGAGTTCGTGAAATCTAATTGAACTCTTTCTAGAATTAAATTTTCATTTTCATCTTTTGCCCACATAAAAATTGGCTTGTTTTCTTTAGATAATTTTTCGTAAGTTTGTGCATCTATAAATGCTGTTTGATTTCCTCTCAAATCTGAGATTGAATTAATATAAATTAAATCCATTTCTTTTGGATTTGCATTGTTTGAAAATGCATATTTAAAATTTTTATCTGTGTAGTCTTTTATATAAATTATATATTCGTCTTTTTCATTATTTACTACAGAGATATTTTCATTAGTTGCTAAAGCCGCTATTGGTATTACTGCTATGAAAAGAAATATAGCAAGGATACCTAATAGCTTGGAGCTAATTTGGTCCATTATATAATCCTCCCCCTATATATATATTTAATTACGGTCGTATTATATAACAAATTTTAACTTTTGTAAATATATTTTTTCAAAATTTGTTAATTTTAACAAGGGCAAAATGGGGTCGGTTCTTTTTTTGCCCTAAATAAAAGGGCAAAAATGGAACCGACCCCATTTTGCCCTTGCTCTAAGTATATTTTTATTTTTCTATCCATTTTACTAAATCAAGATTTTCACTATCCAAAATCATTTCATGTTGAGGCATAACTCTAAATGAATATCCATAATTTCCTCCAGAAGTCAAATCTATTTTTGCTACATAATAATATTTTTTATTTTCTGGTTCAACTCGTTCTGTTTTCATAGGAATTATTTTTACATCTTGAACAGTTCCATCTTCTAAAAATTTCCCATAATATACTTCTGTTCTAATATCTTCTGGTGCAATGTTAGGTAATGTGACTGCACATCTTACTTCAATTTCCGCACCTGCATCAACAGTAATATTATCAGCATTATTTTCAACTTGTTCTATTCGTATATCCTTCCAATTTGAATATAAACTTTCTTTCCATGAATTAAATTCTGTAACTCTATTTAAATCATTATAATATTTTTTAGTCAAATTACATAAAGGCATATACAATTTATTTGTATAATCTACTAACATTCTTGCAGTACTGTATTTTCCTCCTGTTGACATAACAGAATTTTTCATAAGCTCAATCCAAGTCTTAGAAATTCCATTTCTATCTTTATCATAGTAAATAGGAATTATTTTATTTTCTAGTGTATAATATATGCTTTCACTATCTGCTTTATCCTGTTCTTCATAAGATGGATATTCTTTATTTGTTCCTATTGACCAACCATTTTTTTGATTATATCCTTCTGCCCACCATCCATCTAAAACACTGAAATTCACTACTCCATTTACTGAAGCTTTTTGACCACTTGTTCCTGATGCTTCCATAGGTCTTCTTGGATTATTTAACCATACGTCAACTCCACTAACCATATATCTTGATATTTCTATATTATAATTCTCTAATATAAATATTTTTCCTTTAAATTGTGGTTTTAATGATATTTCATGTATATATTTTATTAGTTCTGCACCTTCTCTATCTGCTGGGTGTGCTTTTCCTGCAAATATTAATTGAATTGGCCTATTAGGATCATTTAATATTTGTGTTATTCTTTCAATATCTTTAAATATTAAAGTTGCTCTTTTATATGTTGCAAATCTTCTTGCAAATCCTATTGTTAAAGCTTCTGGATTTAATTTTGATGTAATTTCAACTATTTCATCATAATTTATTCCTTCACGTCTTAATCTTCTTGTTACATTTTCTTTTACTAATGCTAGTAATTTAATTTTATTATCTGTATGAACTTTCCATAGTTTGTCATCTGGAATTGTTTTGATTTTTTCCCAAACATAGTCTTCATGTATATTATCTTGCCAATATGGTATTAAATATTTATTATATAATTCTTTTAATTTTGGTGCTAACCATGAGCAAGTATGAATTCCATTTGTGACATATGTTATTGGAGATTCACTTGGAGCTATATGTGGCCAAACATCTGCAAATAGTTCTCTTGATACTTCACCATGTAATTTACTTACTCCATTTTTCTTTCCTGCTATCTTTAGAGCAAATATTCCCATATTAAACCCTTGTTCTAGCCCCTCTCCTGGTTTCATTCCTAATTTCAAAAACTGTTCTCTTGTTAATCCTAAACGTGGCCAGAAATCTTTAAAATACTTTTCTACTAATCCTATAGGGAATATATCATTTCCGGCTGGTACTGGTGTATGTGTTGTAAACACTGTTTTTGAAGTTGCTATATCTTTTGCAACTTCAAAAGACACTTGTTTTTCTTTTATTGTATTTTTTATAAGCTCTAAATTCAAAAATGCTGAATGTCCTTCATTCATATGGTACACTGTTGGAGTTAGTCCTAATCTTCTTAATAAGCTTACTCCTCCCATTCCAAGTATTATTTCTTGTCTTATTCTCATTTCTTGGTCTCCACCATATAAACGTGCTGTTGTATTCCTATCCTCAGAATTATTTACATCTATATCTGAATCCATTAGATATAATTTAATTCTACCTACATTTATTTCCCATACTTTTAGGTATATTCTTCTTTTAGGAAATTTGATATATAGCATTAAATCATTTCCATCTAAATCTTTTACTGGATTTATTGGTAAATCATATAAATCTAAATCTCTATATTCTGGTTGTTGCATTCCATATCTATCTATTATTTGATTAAAATATCCATTTTTATATAGTAATCCTACTGCAACTAATGGAATTCCTAAATCACTAGCTGATTTTAAGTGATCTCCTGATAATATTCCAAGGCCTCCAGAATATATTCCTATTGTTTGATCTAATCCATACTCAGCTGAAAAATATGCTATTAAATCATTTCTATTTTCTGGATATTTTTGGTTGAACCATGTATTTTTACTACTCATATATCCATCAAAATCATCAACTATTTTGTCATATTCTTTAACAAATGCTATATCTCTTGATACTGCTTCTAGTTTATCTTGATCTACTGATTTTAAAAATTTTACTGGGTTTTTGTTGCATCTTTCCCACAAGTCTATATCTATTCTCTTAAATAGTCTTAGGAATTCTGTGTTCCAAGACCACCATAAGTTATTTGCTATTTCTGTTATTCTTCCTATTCTTTTTGGTAACTGTGGATTTACAGTTATTCTATTGAATACGTACATTTTTCTTCCTCCTATGTTTTTATATTGCCATTTGTTTCTATTAAACTTAGACATTTTTTCTTTTCGTTAATCACATTTATTATCTACTAATTTCATTTTTTTGTCAATATTTAAACTTAGTTTTTTAATATTTTTATGAATCAGTATTATTATTGTTTGTCCTTGTGTTATGTAATTCCTCTTGTTGAGGATCAACAACATCAATATCTTGAGTAATTCCTTGTATTGTTTCTTGTCTATCTTGTGTTTTGTTAGTATATTTCTCTCTTACTTGTACACCAGAGTGTTTATCACATAATTCTGGTATAGTATTTTTTAAGAAATACTCTGTATAAGTATTGCTACATCCTGTAGTAGCTATTTTTCCTGTATCAGCACATATAATACAGCTATCAACTGAATCTGGCTTTTCAAAAGTTGCACTCTTTAGTCCAGTATGTATTTTGGACATAACATTTGCCCATAATAAACCAGCAGGATTTTTCTTATTGTATTCAATAGTTTCATTTTCATCAAACCCATACCACACAGTTGCTGTATAATATGGTGTAAAACCACAAAGCCATTTATCATAATTCTCATCTGTTGTTCCTGTTTTAGCTGCCACATCAACTCCCGAAATTTTACAATAAGTTGCTGTTCCCTTATTTCCTTTTACAGGCTGAATCAGTAACTCTTTTACAATATATGCAACATCAGATGATACAACCTTTCTTTTAGTTTGTGAAGTTCTTATTATAGTTTCGCCTGACTTATTATTGATATTAGTATAAAAAGTTGGTTCTATATACATACCATCATTTGCTATCATTGCATAAGCCGCTGCCATTTCTAATGGACTTATTCCTTTTTGTAGCCCTCCTAATGCTAAAACTAAAGTTTCATCCTCTTCTGTTAAAGTACTAATTCCCATTTTTCTTAGATATTGGATTGAATTTTTTGGTTTCAATTCTTGCATTATTTCTACAAAAGGAATATTTTGAGAGGATTCAACTGCTCTTCTAACTGTTATTTTTCCTAATGGTACATTATAATCTGTTGGATGATATCCTGTCTCAAAATCTTTTTCTGTATCATCATATATAGATGCTGCTGTTATATATTTTTTGTCAATCGCTGGAATTAATATTGCTAATGGTTTTATTGCCGAACCTGTCTGTCTAACACTTTGAGTAGCCCTATTAAGTGGTCTTATTTCATTCTTTTCTCCTAACCCTCCAATACATCCAAGTACATAACCAGTTTTATGATCAATAATAACCATAGCTGCTTGTGAAGAATTGCTACCATTTTTTGATTTAATAACATATTTAGATTTTTCAAACTCTGTCTCAGCTTTATTTTGTATATCAGAATCTTGTGTACTATATATAGTCAATCCTGCCATATTAATATAATTTGTCGCAAATACTTCAGAAATATTGTATTTTTTACAAATACTTTTCGTTATTTCTGAAATTAATGCATCTGTATGATAAGAATATACAGCACTTTCGGCTTCTATCTTTGTTTTCTTAAATTTCAATCCTTTGTCTACACTACTTATTGCATCATTATATGCATTTTCATCAATGTAATTTAATTCCAACATTTTAGTAAGAACTGTTTTTGTCCTTTTTTTAATTTTCTCTGTATTGTCTTTTTCTCCAAAAGGATTATATGTATTTGGTGCATTATTCATTCCAGCCAAAAACGCACATTCTTCTAGTGATAATTCTGCACATGTTTTGCTAAAATAATACTGACTTCCTGTTTCTACTCCATACATATTAGGTCCAACATATATAATATTTAGATATGCTCCTAATATTTCATCTTTTGATAAACTTGTTTCTAGTTGCCATGACTTCCACCACTCTTTTACTTTTCTTGTAATACTATCTGATGTATCTCCTGTTAAGTTTTTCACTAATTGTTGAGTTATTGTACTACCTCCAAAAGAAGATTTTCCAAAATGAGTAATATATGATAGAATCGCTCCACCCGTTCTTTTTATATCAACTCCATTATGTGTATAAAAACGTTCGTCTTCTATTGCAACATAAGCTTTTTTTAGATTATCTGGTATATTAGACTCAGAAATTTTTTTATTCTTTCTCTCACTACCGAGTTTTGCTATTTCTTTTCCTTTAACATCTAAAACAACTGAATTTTCATTATTAATCATCTCTATAGCAATCTCTTTCCATTGTTGTGCAACAATTCCTAAATATATTCCTATACTAATGATAGCAATTACTAAAGTAATAAGTACAATTTTTCTTAATTTCTTTTGTTTATTTTTTGGTTCTTTTCCATTGTTATTTTTTACGTTTTTACTATTTTTTTCTTCTTTATCTTTCTTAAAGGCTTTTGGAATATAGCTTTCATCATCTTTATTTATTTTTTTCTTTTTTTTCAATTATATCACTTTCCCTTAAATGAATATCATGAACAATACGCACAAAGTATTGCTTCTAAACCTACATTTAAATCAATTAATCCTATTTTATATTTATAATCCAAATCCTGAAGCTTTTGAATAATATTTTTTAATTCAGATGTTTTAAAGCTTTTGGCTTGTTGTCTATATTTATTAACTAAAAACATCTGGTTAGGCTTTAATTGTAAACTTTCGGCAATATCTTTATTATATTCAATAGATAATTTTACAAAATATAATTTTTTAAAATGATTATATAATGTTATCAAAATCTTTTGAATTGGTTCTTTTGATGCAATTAAATTGTATAATACCTCCATTGCCTCTTTTACTTTCTTTTGCCCAAGATTGTCTGTTAAATCAAATATGATACTTTCAATCTTTTTTATACATAATTTATCTATGTCTTGTTTCTTTATTGTGCCATTTTCTCCTGCATATTCAATAAGTTTTCTAATTTCATTTATTAAATCTTGCATATTTGTCCCACAACATTCGATAAAATATTGAAGTGTATTTTCATCAACATTCACTTTATAGCTGTTACAAATTTTTTTTAGCCTTTTTATAATTTGAAATGGCTTTTGTTCTTCAAAATTACAAATGGTTCCCAGTTTTTCTACTGTATTATATATTGAATTCTTTTCTACTGCATTTTCAATAAATACAAGTATCACTGTTTCATTTATTATTTCTACATTTTCTTTTAGATAATCATTAATTTTATCTTTTAATTCTTTGCTTACTCCACCACTTCTTCCTTTGCTCTCTCTTTTAAATATTCCTGTGTTTCTTGCAATTATAAGTTTCTTAGCATATCCAAATGCTGGTGTTTCTATATCTGCAATCAATTCTTGTATATTATTTTCATCTATCAATATATAATTTATTCCTTTTACAATTTCTCCAAAATTTTTCTTAATTTTATTTAGATTCTGTTCTAAAAGAAATGTCTCTTCTCCATACAATAGATACATTCCCTGACAGTATCCCTGATTTAATTGTTTTTCTAATTCATCTACTTTTAGCATAATTACTCCTTTTTCTATAAAGTGGGGCATTGAGGGACATTTGAGGTCGGTTCCATTTTTGCCCTTTTTATTATATAATTAATCTATTAATATTAAATATAAACTTTGCATTACATTCCCTCGATTCATTACGAAACTTAAGAAATTCTAACTTATTTTATGGCACCCTTCCACTCTCGTGAACTCTTTCCATAAAATTTCGTAGAATTTCTAAAGTTTCTCCAATCATATTCGTCATTTCATTTAAAGTTTATATTTAATATTAATGATTATCGTATTTAAGAGAAAGGGGCAAAAATGGAACCGACCCCAAATGTCCCTCAGTGCCCCTATTACGCCTCTAAAATTATTCTAAATACTTCTGCAATACTCCATGCTTGAGCAAAAGCACCTTTAGGTAGATATGGCCTTTTAGAATCATATATTTCTGCAATACTACCAATGCAACCTCTTTTCTTAATTTCTTTTGAAAAAGTTTTAGTAACATTTTGTACAAAATCAGCTAATCTATTTTCATAAAATTCTTTATCTGCTTTAGTCTTGCTCGATGAAGCCAGCTTTTTTAAATCATTATAATATGGTCCCAAAAGCCATGTCCAAGTAATCCCCTGATGGTAGCTAAAATCTCTTCTTGCTCCATCGCCTTCATATATCTCAACATAGTTCTCTTCGCCTTTTGCTAGACTCTTCAATCCATAATTATTTAATAATTTTTTAGTTACAGTTTCAAACATATTTTTTGCCTCTTCTGATTTTGGGTCTAAAACAGGGTATGTTAAACTTAAAGCAAATAATTGATTTGGCCTTATTTTACTATCTCCTAACACATCATATAAACATTTTCTTCGTTTATTATAGAATTTACTTTCAAATGAGCTTTTACATTTTATTGCCATTTTACCATATTTTTTTGCTTTATCATTTTGTCCGTTTTTTCTAGCTAATTCTTGCATAATTTTTAATGCATTGTACCACATAGCATTTATTTCAACTGGTTTTCCATTTCGTGGTGTTACAGCTATTCCAGCATATTTAGCATCCATCCAAGTATTTTGTGTATTTTCAGTTCCTGATACAATTAATCCATCTGTATCCATATATATATTGTTGTTGTCTAAGTCTACACCTTTTGAATAATTTTCAATTATGCTTTCTAGCTTAGGATATATTTCTTCCATCACAAATTCATAGTCGTCAGTATATTCTAAATATTTTTTTACTTGCTCAAAGAACAATAATGATGCATCAACACTATTGTATAGTGGCCTATAATCATCTTCACTGTATGTGTTTGGAATTAATCCATACTTAATATCTCTAATGCAATGTTGTAACACTTTTTTTGCCTTATCAAATTTTTTTGTAACTAAAAACAATCCTTCATATGAAATCAGTGTATCTCTCATCCAATCCAAAAACCATGGATATCCTGCTATAGCAGAATATGTGTTAAATAATGGTCTTTTAATAATAAAATTGTCACATGCCACTAGGAAATATTTTATTAACTCAACTCTTTCCTTTTCTTTCTTTGTTTTATATTCTCTTGTAGTATCTATAAGTCCAGAGTCATTAAAAGTCTTACATAACCTAATTGTTTCTCTTATAATTAATGCTCTAGCATCTAATTCATCAATATTTTCTTCTACCGAACATATAAATGAAATTTCTTTTTCTTCATTTGGTTCTATTTCAATTTCATATCTACCTGGTATCACATGGTTTTCTTCTGCTTCAAACCCTCTCTTTTCTTCTTCTATATAAAACATGTTATAAAATGTATCATTATGATGTTCTATATAGTTTCCATCTGAAACAGTTATATAAATAGGGTTTCCTTCATCTATCTCAACTTCTAATTTACGTCCATTTATCTTTTGTTGTATATTAAATTGATGGTTTTTGTTTATACCATGTGCGTTTCTAAAATTCATTATTGGTGCTAAAATTATTTTTGATTTATGTTCTCCGTTTTTTACTTTATAATAGATTCCTACTGTATTTTTAAAATGTTCCATACATACTGTTTTTGTAATTTCTACATCTTCTACTTTATATTCAAAAGTTGGTAGCAAATCCTTTGTAAAACTTACTTGATATTTATATCCTTGTGATATATAATTTTTTCCAACGTTTGTAAATAAATCATATTTTTTTCCATCAATTTCAATACTTTCATCCAATTTCGATAAAATCAATCGCCTTCTTGCTGGTGGAATTATCGGAACAACAAGTAATCCATGGTATTTTCTCGTATTTGCTCCAATTATTGTTGATGAAGCAAATCCACCTATTCCATTTGTAATTATCCATTCCTTATCTAATGCTGTTTCTAAATTCAAATTCTCTTTTGCAAATTTCATATTTTTTCTTCCTTTCTAAATTCTCAAATCATCCTGAATAATAATTGTCATTATTTTTTTAATTCTCTTGGATATTTTTCTCCAGACTCCCTAATAGATTTAATTCTATCACTATATTTCGCACTAAACTTACTTTGTTTTTTATTTCTACTTTGTTTATTATTCTCTCTTCCTTTTTTCTTGTTCTTTTTATCTGATTTTTTCTTCTCTTTCTTTAATTTATTAATTCTCTTATCAGACTGCAATTTTGCATTTAACATTAAATACTCTGGATCACTTTCTTTATCTTGATATTTCATATCATTGCAAATTAATGTTATTGCAGATTCTGCTATTAAATATGGATCATGTCTTATTTTATCATCCATAATTGTTGATATATTTTTCTTTATAAATTTTATTCTTTTTACTGCTGGATCATTTATTTTTTGTTCTACTAAGTCTGCACCTTCCTTATTATATATTTTTATATATTCTGGAATTACCTCACCTGTATCATAAATACAATAATCAATTAATCCATCACCACAATGTTCAATTATGGCCTTTATATGATCCTGTACTGAATAATCATCTGTCTGACCTGGTTCTGTCATGATATTATTAACATATATTTTTATTGCTTTGCTTTCTTTAATAGCCTTTGCAACTCCATTTACTAATAAGTTTGGAATAACATTTGTATATAAACTACCTGGTCCTATGATTATACTATCAGCCTCTCTTATCGCTTCTAAAACTCCAGGAGCAGGCTTGCAATTTGAAGGTTTTAAAAATACTCTGCTTATTTTAGTCATTCTATCATTTACAATTTCTGCTATTTTATCCTTTTCTTCTACTACATATCCATTCTCTAACTCTGCGCAAATCTTTACCTCTTCAGAAGTAACAGGTATTACATTTCCGATTATTTTAAATATGGAATTACTTTTTTCTATTGATATTAAATCATTTCTATATATTTCTTTCATTGCAGTAAAATATATATCCGAAAATTTTAAACCTCTTAATTTTTCATTTTTCATTTCATGATTTAATATTTTATCTAATTCGCTGTGTCTATCTGCTGAAAGAGCTACTATACTATCTTTTACCTCTTCAAATGGTAATGTTGTTTCTAATGCTTTTCTTGAATTGTTCGGTACTTTTCCATATTCTGATACAGCAACAATCGCAGTCAGATTTTTTGTATATCTTTTCATTCCTGTTAAAACTGTATTTAATCCAGTTCCACCACCAATAGCGACAATTTTAGGCCCTTTGTCATATATTTTTCTATCAAATATTAGTGATTTTACATTTACATTTTTTCTATGTTTCATTCTATCATCTGTTGCCTCTATAAAGAGTTCCATGTTTCTTTTATTTAAAAATATTAATCCTAATACAATACATGTAAATCCAACAACAAACGTTATTACTACTTTTCCAGCATCATTAAATTCCATTTCCTTTTGCACTAATATTTTTGCTATACCATAACATGTTAATACTATTCCTATAAGTACTAAAAAAATCCATCTTTTCATTTTTGAACTTGATTTCAACCAGTGCCATACACCTTTCATTTCTACTTCTCCTTTTATAAAATTTCTATTTCTGCTTCTATATTTTTTCCAAATTTTTCATAGACTTGTTCTTTCGTGTATTCCATTAATTTAATCACATCTTTTGCAGTTGCATTATCTTTATTTATTATAAATCCTGCATGTTTTTCTGAAATCTGTGCCCCACCAATTTGATATCCTTTTAATCCACATTCATCAATTAATTTTGCAGTTATAAAATCTGTTCCCCTTTTAAAAGTACTCCCAGCACTTGGATATTCTATTGGTTGTTTTTCTTTTCTAAAGTTTGCATATTCAGCCATTTTTTCTTTTATCTCATCTGTATTTCCTTTTTCTAATTGAATTTCAGTTTCTATTATTATGTAGTCTTTATGTGAAAATAGGCTTTTTCTATACTCGAATTCTGCTTGCTCATTTTCTATTTTGTTTATTTTTCCATTTCTATCCATATATGTTATTGTTTTTACAATATCTTTCATTTCTGAACCATGTGCACCTGCATTCATCCTTATTGCTCCACCTATTGTTCCTGGTATTCCTGATGCAAATTCAAATCCAGTAATTTCTTGTTTTAAACACTTTTGTGCTAATAATCCAAGTTTTACTCCACTTCCTACTGTTATCACAACTTTTTCATCTTGAACATCTATTTTTAAATTATCTATTTCTATTTTTGCAACAATTCCTTTTATTCCATCATCTGAAACAAGTATATTGCTTCCATTTCCTATAACTGTTAATTTTATATCATTTTGTTTTGTATATTTTAAAATTGAATTTAATTGTTCTAATGTTTTAATTTTTACTAAACATTCTGCTGGTCCACCAATTTTAAATGATGTATATTTACTCATTGGTTCATTTATATAAATATTTTCTTGAGGTATAAAGTATTGAATCTCTTTTATGTTCATGTTTGCTCTCATTCCCTTCTCAAGGTAAAAATCCAATTAGATTTTTTTCAATCTTATCATTTTTTTCCTAATTTTACAATAATTTTTTATAAATCTCTTTAAATTTTATTAATTTTATTGTATAATATATTCGTGTTATTTTTAATTAGCACATATATCGAATATATCATTCGAATGGAGGAATTTTTATGTGGCAAATATGGTTAATTGCATCAGGTGTATTTTTTATAATAGAAATTTTTACTGTTGGTTTTTTAATATTTTGGCTAGGAATAGGAGCATTATTAGCAATGCTTATAAGTTTTCTAACAAATAATATAATTATTCAAACTGCAGTTTTTGTTATTTCATCTGGTATACTTATTTTTGCAACTAAACCTTTGGTAAACAAACTCACAAAAACAGAAACAGTTCCAACTAATGTTTATTCAGTTGTTGGAAAAAAAGGAATAGTTATTGAAGACATCAATTATTCAACAGGTACAGGACAAATAAAATCTGAAGGAGAAGTTTGGTCTGCAAAAACTAATGAACAAATAAATATTCCAAAAGGAACAGAAATAGAAATTGAAAGTATTGATGGAGTAAAAGTTATTGTAAAACCATTAAATACTATTAACAATAGTTATTAATATTAAAATATATTTATTAAGCAAGTAAAACTTGCTAGAAGGAGGAAATTATGGGCTTTTTAATTGCATTACTTATCATAATAGTAATCATAGCAGTTAAATCAATCAAAGTCGTTAGACAATCTGAGGTATATATTATAGAAAGGTTAGGTAGATTTCACAAAGTTGCTGATGCTGGTCTTACAATTATTATTCCATTTTTTGACCATGTTAGAAGCGTTGTAAGTTTAAAACAACAAACTATGGATATTCCACCTCAAGGAGTAATTACAAAAGATAATGTTACAATTACAATAGATACTGTTGTATTTTATCAAATAACAGATCCTGCAAAAGCTGTTTATGAAATTCAAAGTTTGAAAAAAGGTATTGAATATCTTGCAATCACAACAATTCGTGATATTGTTGGTAAAATGGACTTAGATGCTACATTCAGTTCTAGAGATGGAATAAACTCTCAATTAAGAGTAATTCTTGATGATGCAACAGATAGATGGGGATGTAAAATAGATAGAGTTGAAATAAAAGATATTACTCCACCTGCTGATATTAGAGATGCAATGGAAAAACAAATGAATGCAGAAAGAAATAAAAGAGCTTTAATTCTTGAAGCTGAAGCTCAAAAACAATCTGCTGTTACTATTGCAGAAGGAAAAAAACAAGCCGCTATTCTTGAAGCTGAAGCAGATAGAGAAGCTAGAATTCGTAGAGCTGCCGGTGAAGCACAAGCTATTAAGTCAGTTGCAGAAGCAAAAGCTAAAGAAATCTCTATGGTTTATGATGCAATAAAATCTTCTGATCCTGATGATAAACTTGTTCAAATAAAATCTCTTGAAGCTCTTGAAGAAATTGCTAAAGGTGATGCTAATAAAGTATTTATCCCTTTTGAAGCTACAAGTGCTTTAAGTAGTCTAGGTGCTGCTAAAGAAATTTTTAAAGATAATAAATAATAATAAGGGTAAAAATGGAACCGACCCCAAATGTCCCAAGGAACATTTGGGGTCGGTTCCATTTTTGCCCTTACTCCAAGAATGGCTCTACATGAACAACCGCTTTGTACACCTTATCTAATCCTGATATATTTTTTTCTAAACTATCAGCTAATTTATGGCTATCAAAAGTCGTCATTTCTCCATCTACAGCAATAGTTAAAAATATTATATATTGATAACCAACAGCTGTTGATGATATTTCATTTATTGATTTAACTTCTTTGTATGCATGCACTAAATCTAATATAACATCTTTTGTTTCTTCGTCTACTGATATGTCCATTAATATATTATAGCTTTCGATAAAAATTCCTATACCAGTTTTACATATCCAAGCAGATATACAAATTCCAACAACACTGTCAAACCAATTAATGCCTTTTAAAGATAATAAAATTGATATTAAAGTGAATGTAGTTATAATGCAATCATTTCTATGATCTTCAATACTTGCTTGTAACAAAATACTTTTATATTTTTTGTACATATTTCTAGTATATATATATAAAGAAAGTTTTGTTATTATTGTTGTAATACATACTATTACTAACCACCATGAAAATATTATTTCGTTTCCTTCAAATAATGTTCTAATTGCATCTATTATCATTTTAACTGATACTATTATCATTGAAATCGCTATAAATAGCGAAAATATGTATTCTGCTTTTCCATGCCCAAAATTATGGTCTTCATCTCCTGGAACACTTGCTATTTTATTTCCTATTGAAGTCATAAGTGATGCAAATATGTCTCCTGCACTATTTATACTATCAGCTATCATTGCTTGACTTTTACTTGTAAATCCTATTATTGCTTTTATCGCTAATAAAAACACATTTCCAATTATTCCATATATTCCAGCTTTTTTTGTAACTTTAAACCTTTCTTCCATCAATTCACCTTCCTAAAAAATATTTAATGATATAATATATATTTTTTTGTAATGAATATTATTATATTTTTTTTCAAACTTTTTTTCAAGTAGTTTTTGGAAATAATTGCATTTATTTCAAATTTATGCTATAATTAATTATGCATAAAAAATTTACTTAAGAATATTTAAAAAGAGGTGTTAAAATAAATGGCATTATTAGCAGTAATATATATATTAATTTTTATAATATTCGCATTAGCTACATATGCAGTAATGCAAATCAAATTAGCCGGAATTAATGTAAAAGACTTTTGGAGCTTTATTGAGGCTAACCAAATTTTAGATAAATTATATGAATTTTCAAAAAAATATAAAACTCTTTCTCCTCAGCAACAAGTTGTATATTTAATGGAAGCAGAAAAGGTATTTAATGCTTTTGATAAAATACCTGATATTATCTGGGAAGATGAATTTAAAAAATATGATGAAGTTCTAAAAAAATATAATGAGATAAAAGTTGATAGATGGATATCCTCTTCTAATTAGAAGTTTAAGATATCCATCTTTATTTTGACTATACTAAAATATATGCAAAAATAAAAAATTAAAATTGTTAAATTTTTAGAGTCCATTTCTTATTTTTTTTCAAATTTCCAGCTAAAATTTCTTCTGAAATTCTGTCTTCTACCAAATTTTGAATAGTTCTTCTCAAAGGTCTAGCACCAAAATTATTATCAAACCCCTGTTCCGATATTTTCTTTACTATTTCAGAATCTATTTCAACTATATATTTTTGACTTTTTAATCTTTCCTCTACTTTTTTTAACATTATTTCTGTTATTTTCTTTATATCTTCATTATTTAACTTATGAAATACTATAATTTCATCTATTCTATTTATAAATTCTGGTCTTAATTCATGTTTTAATTCTTTTATCACTTCTTTTTTTATTTCTTCATATTCTTTTCTCTCTTCTTCAAAATCTTCTTTTTTATTAAATCCAAGCAATTTTTTATCAGTAATATGCCTTGCCCCTAAATTTGATGTCATAATTATAACTGTATTTTTGAAATTAACTTCTCTTCCTTGAGAATCAGTTAGTTTTCCATCTTCCAATATCTGAAGTAAAAGGTTCATTACATCAGGATGTGCTTTTTCAATCTCATCAAATAAAACTACAGAATATGGCCTCCTTCTTACTTTTTCTGTTAATTGTCCTCCACTCTCAAATCCTATATATCCTGGAGGCGAACCTATAATTTTTGAAACAGAATGAGATTCCATATATTCTGACATATCTAACCTTATTATTGCTTTTTCATTTTCAAATAATATTTCCGCTAATGCCTTCGAAAGTTCTGTTTTTCCAACTCCTGTTGGACCTAAAAATAAAAATGAACCTATTGGTCTTTTAGGATCTTTTAGTCCTACTCTCCCTCTCCTAATGGCTTTAGCAACCGCTTCAACAGCCTCATTTTGACCAATGACCCTTTCATGCAATTTTTCTTCTAAATGTGTTAATTTTTCATTTTCGTCCGCTGTTAGCTTCTGTACAGGCACTCCTGTCCATTTGGAAATTATCTCAGCAATATTTTCTTCTCCGATTTCTATTACATCCTTACTTTTTGTCTTTTTCCATTTATTTATTTCTTTTTCAAGCTTCTCTTTTGTTTGTTTTTCTATATCTCTAAGTTGTGCAGCTTTTTCAAATTCTTGATTATATATTGCTTCTTCCTTTTCTTTTGATATTATTTCTATTTTTTCTTCTAAAATTTTTATCTCCTCTGGTTCTGTAAATATCTTCATTCTTACTTGAGACGCAGCCTCATCAATCAAATCTATAGCCTTATCTGGTAAAAATCTATCAGTTATATATCTAACTGATAGCATTACAGCAGAAGTAATTGCTTCATCAGTAATTTTCACATTATGATGTGCTTCATATTTGTCTCTTATCCCTTTAATAATTTCTATTGTTTCATTTTCTGTTGGTTCACCAACATCTACTGGACTAAATCGTCTTTCTAAAGCTGAATCTTTCTCTATATATTTTCTATATTCATCTATTGTTGTTGCTCCTATTAACTGAATCTCTCCTCTTGCTAGCAATGGTTTTAAAATATTTGCAGCATCTATTGCACCTTCTGCAGCACCTGCTCCAACTATTGTATGTATTTCATCTATAAATAATATAACATCTCCTGCCTTTTTTACTTCATTTAATGCTTTTTTTATTCTTTCCTCAAAATCGCCTCTATACTTTGCTCCTGCCACCATTCCAGAAATGTCCATACTTACTATTCTTTTTGATTTTAGATTTTCTGGAACTTCTCCATTTATTATTCTCTCAGCCAATCCCTCTACAATAGCAGTTTTTCCTACACCAGGTTCTCCAATTAAACATGGATTATTTTTAGTTCTTCTTGACAATATTTGTATTATTCTTTCAATTTCATCTTCTCTTCCTATTATATTATCATATTTTCCTTCTTCTGCTCTTAATGTCATATCTTCTCCAAATTGGTTTAAAACAGTTGTAGTTGCAAAGCTTCCTCTTATATTTGATATATCTTTTGGTATATCTTTATCACTTTCTTCTTCATTTATTACTTTTGCAATCTCATTATAAATTTTAGAAATTTCTACATTTAAATCTGCAATTATTCTTACTGCAACACAATCATCTTCTTTCATTATTGCTAATAACAAATGCTCTGTTCCTATATAATTATATCCTATTCTTTTTGTCTCTAAAAATGCGTTTTCCAGTATCCTTTTACTTCTGGGTGTAAATCCTAATGTTTCATTAATTTCTTTTCCAACCCCTAATAACTCTTCTATTCTTGCTTTAACCTTTTCCTCTGTTATTCCTTTGTTATTTAAAACTTTTGCAGCTATACCATCACCTTCTTGTACTAATCCATATAATATATGTTCAGTTCCTATATAATTATGGCCTAATTCTATTGATATGTCATTAGCTATCTCTATAGCTTTTTTAGCCTTATTCGTAAATTTATATATCATCATTTCCTCCTTTTATGGGCAATTTGGGGTCGGTTCCGTTTTTGCCCTTTTCTGTCATCTTTGACATTTCTTCTGCTTTTTCTTTTTGTTTGGGCAATGGAATCCATGCAAAATATGATGATACAAATTCTCCATATTTTGTTGCATCCTCTCCAACTTCTGGATGTTTTTGTTCTTTATCCATAAAAAGCACCTACCTCTCTATAAAGGTATGTGCTTTTTTTCATTTTTTATTCAATAATCTTTGCAGTTTAATCTTTTATTCCAAATAATAATTTTACAATTCCTCTTAAACATTTAGGAACTTTTTTTACAACAATAGTCATATGTAGACCTCCTTCTAACAGAGTAACCATAATATTCCAACTAATATTACTATTACTCCTATCAAAAATAGCCACCCCACTACTGGAAGGAATAATACAAGTAATATTCCCATTCCTAATCCTATTAAACATACTCCAAATGTTTTTTTCAAGATTTTCATTATGATTCCTCCAAGATTTTTATTATATTATATTCTTTATTTAAGATTATGTGAATCATTATTTTTCTTGAAAAAATATTATTTGGTTTAGATGACATATTACAATAAAAAAGAGGAGTTTAAGATTTATTCCTAAATTCCTCTATCATATATTTATACATTTTTATAATTATCCGTTTACTAAATCTTTTAATGCTTTACCAGCTTTGAATACTGGAGCTTTAGATGCAGGTATCTTTATTTCTTCTTTTGTTTGAGGATTTCTACCTTTTCTAGCAGCTCTTTTTCTTACTTCGAAAGAACCAAATCCAACTAATTGAACTTTGTCTCCTCCTTTTAATGCTTCAGCTACAACTTCTGTGAATGCATTAACTGCTGTTTCTGTTGTTTTCTTTGATTCGCCTGTTTTTGCAGCAATAGCTGCTACTAATTCAGCTTTGTTCATTATACATTACCTCCTATAAATTTTGAATATGTACTCAATACCACTGTTATAGCAATATCTGTACTTCTATTGTATCTTATTCTCCAAAATATATTAAAATCCCCTCTTTTTCCTGAAAAATTTAATATATTTTTAGTTTTTCTAGAATTCTATATATTTTTTCCCCTTTAGGTAACATATATATATCTTCTTTATTATATACTTTTAAAGCTAACAATGCAGCTAAATATATTATTACAGCGAATAAGATTGATATTATTGTTGCCAAATTCCATGAAACTATTCCACTTAATATTAAATATACCGTATATGAACATACTCCCATTATAGCTGTTGCTAATACTGGTTTTAATACAAATTTTTTAAAAGGCAAATCTAATTTTACATATTTTTTTAACACATTAAATACAATCGTAAATGCCACAGCATGGCATGCAATCGAACCTATTGCTGCTCCATAAACATTTAATTGCGGTATTGGCAATAATACTAAATTTAATACTAATTTAACAAGACATCCTATTCCTAATGCGATTGCTGGTATCATTACTTTGCCAAATCCTTGCAATGCCCCATTTATTGTTTGGTCTAAAATCGAGAATATTACTGATACTGCTATTAATTGTAATAATAATGCACCTTGATTTGCATTTGGATATAATAAATTTAGTATTGGCTGTGCAAAAATTATCATTCCAACAACACATGGTAGTCCTATCATCATTGATGTTAACAACGAAAAAGAAGTTCTCTTAGTAGCAGTTTCCTTATCATTTTTTGCATTCGCCGCTGATATTGCTGGAACAAGTGCTGTTGCAAATGCTATATTTATGGCAAGTGGTAAATTAGTTAAAGTATCAACTTTCCCACTTAATTGTCCATATAATTTGGTTGCTACACCTGATTCTAAATATGTACTTAAAATTCTTTTTACTGTAAATGAATCTATATTTTTATTAAATGATGTCATTATTGAACTTAATGTTAAAGGAATTGACACAATTAATATTTTATTTACTATTGTTTTTACATTTTCATATTTATAGTTTGTGGTGCTTTGTATTTCGTTTCCAATTTCTTTTCTTTTTACTCTATAATATATAAATAGATATGCAAAACTTGAAAATGTTGCAAGTGTTGTTGCTACATTTGCACTTGCCGCCATCATTTCTGTTGATGTTGATGTTATAAATGCAACTATCTCTACTATCACTATTGTCAATACTGTCTTAAAGACTTGCTCTAGTGTTTGAGCTCTAGCTGTAATTTTTAATGTTCTTCTTCCATTAAAATACCCTCTAAACACTGATGATATTGAAACAAAAAATATTGCTGGGGATAAAGCTACTAATGTCAATTCTGCTTCTGGTATTTGTATCCAATTACAAGCTATTGTATGTGCTCCAAAAAATAATAACATTGTACCAGCTGCACCTATTGTTCCAAAAGTTGCAAGTGCAACTTTAAATATTCTATTTGCTCCTCTATTGTCTCCTAAAGCTAATCTTTCTGATACTAATTTTGATATTGCATTTGGCACTCCTATTGAAGATATTGTAAGTAACAATGCATATATTTGATATCCACTCGCATATATTGCATTCCCAGCATCTCCAAATCCCTCTCTGTTAGTTAAGTATAATGTATATATTAGTCCCAATATTTTAATTAAAATCTGTGAAAACATTACTGTTACTACACCCTGCATGAATGTTTCTTTTTTCGTTGCCATAATTCCTCCTCCATTAAATTCTATGATTTTTCTTTTGATTAATTACTTATAATTTGTGATATACATATATATTAAAATAAATGAAAGGATTTTGTGTATCTAAGTTTTACGTTAGAAAGTCTTATTTAATAAAATGAGGGATGTTCAAACATTTATGTTTGAAAGAGGCTCGTTTTATTAAATTAGAATTTCAACGGAAAACTTTGCTTATCCAAAATTCTGTAATGTTTTTTAATATATATGTATATCACAAAATTAATGTAATTATATCTATAAATGTTAAAATTATCAAGAACTTTTGCCAATTTTATTGACAAATCCTTATTTTTGTATTAAAATTGATAGGTATTATATTTAGAACTATAAAACTTCTCCCCGGTAGTTTTATAGATTAAAATTTTATATAAAATTAAGTAAAATAGATTGCAACTTAGATAACAATTTATTAAAACTTAGAAAAAATAAATTTAGGAGGGTAAATATTACCATGAATAATATTACATATAGTGCAAAAAAAGAAACAGTTGAAAGAAAATGGTATATAATCGATGCTGCTAATAAGCCATTAGGTAGAGTTGCTACTGAAGCTGCTAGATTATTAAGAGGAAAACATAAACCAACTTTTACACCAAATATTGATACAGGTGACAATGTTATTGTTATTAACTGTAAAGATGTTATATTAACAGGAAATAAAATAAATTCTAAAATTTACAGACATCATTCAGGTTATATTGGAGGTATGAAAGAAACTCCAGCATCAGTAATGCTTTCAAAAAATCCAGAAAAAGCTATGACATTAGCTATTAAAGGAATGTTACCACATAATTCTTTAGGAAGAAAAATGGCAACAAAATTAAGAGTATTCGCTGGTAGCGAACATAATCTTCAAGCACAAAAACCTGAAATTTGGAATTATTAATAAGGAGGAACTATTATAATGGCTAAGTCAAATAAAATCGTATATATGGGTACAGGTAGAAGAAAAAGTTCAATAGCTAGAGTAAGATTAGTTGAAGGAACAGGAAAAATAACAATTAATAAAAAAGATATAGAAGAATTTTTTAATTTAGAAACTTTAAAAGTTATTGTTAGACAACCATTAACAGTTACAAATACATTATCAAAATATGATGTAATTTGTTCAGTTTATGGTGGTGGTGTTTCAGGTCAAGCTGGAGCTATTAGACATGGTATTGCTAGAGCTCTAAATGAAGCTAATTCAGAATATAGACCTGTATTAAAATCAAATGGATTCTTAACAAGAGATCCACGTATGAAAGAAAGAAAGAAATATGGTCTTAAAAAAGCTAGAAAGGCACCACAATTTAGTAAGAGATAAAAAGAGCTTTTATCAAAAGTAATTCAACCTCAGAAGTTTCAAAACTTCCGAGGTTTTTTGTTATTGTTCGGTAATTTTTATCTAAAACGTACAAAAAAGCTAACTATGCTCCTCTATTATTTTTCGCATGAAATATATATTTACACTTTAATAATTACCTTTCAATTTCTTTATCTTTTTTTAATAACTTTTTTAATACATCTACAGTTAATGAGCCATATAATATTATTGTATCTGGTTGAAATTCTAATAACACTTGCCAAAACTTCTCTATACTTTTATTTAGGATTTGTTTATCTATTTCCAATAAGTATAAACACATTTTTTTATAAGCATTACTAAATCCGTCAATAAGCTTTATTGGAAAATTACTTTGAACATAATTATAAATTTTTACAATATATTTTTTGTTATCAATATTTATTAAAAATATATCATTTATTGTAGTTGCTCCTAATTTATGAATTTTATTAGTATCAATAAATATATCATAATTATCTTTTATGCTCTTTAATAATTCTATCAATTTTCATCATCTTCTTGTATATCATCTATTCTTAATGTATGTCCATATCTAACACGATTCAATTCTTCTTTCATTCTAAAGCAAGCCTCTAAATCTATATCATATATATTTGCAATCATTAAAATATAATATAAAACATCTGATAGTTCTTCTTCTATTGTTCCTTTAATATTATTGCCTTCCATTCTCTGCTCTTTTCTAATAACTTCTGCTAATTCACCTACTTCCTCTATTAACTTAAAAAAATACCTTTGTGTATTTTTAATATCTTTTGGTTTCGTTCTTTTGTACTTTTCTTTTAAGTAATTTTGCATTCTTCTTATTGTTAAACTCATAAAATATCCCCCCTTTAAAATATTTAGTATAATTAATTACTAGATAAAATCATTGTGAAAATACTTATACTATTTGTCAACAATATTATACATTATTTTCCATTCTACATCAATTTTTACTATTTAAGATTTATATTTTATTTATTCATGTGATATATTTTCTATGTGAATTTTTTATATTATTTTGATTTACCATAGCATATTCCATTGTTGTATCTATTTTAATATGACCTAATAATTTCTGGACTTTTTCTATTGGCATACATTTATCAATAGCAATGGTTGCCATTGTATTTCAATCCCTGATATTCCCAACCTGTTATAAAGTTTTATAAGTGATACAAATAGTTCCTCGTTGTTATCAGTTCTTTTTTCTAAATCTCTTACATTTGAACAAGTATCTCTTAACCTCTCCGAATTTTCATTTGTTAATGTTTCTTTGACTCTTCTAGTTGTTTTACTTTATTTAATCAACATAATAAGAGATGAGTATATTTTATATACCCACACCAAATTTTATATTTTTGTTAAAATCTCAAAATTTACCCTCAATGACAAATCCACAAACGTGGTTTTGCCAAATTAGTTGTAAAAACTCACACCTAACTCGCCAAAGTTACAGATGTGAGCTTTTTATTTATTTATGTAGTTTCTTATCAACCTAGTTCTTATACAGAACTGCTGTCAAGGCAACGTTTAATGTTAAAGAAAACATTAAGGATAATATTAAAAATAGTATC
>CAKOYQ010000020.1 GCA_934130935.1 uncultured Clostridia bacterium
TTAACTTCATGTCGTTACATTTTTATTACAAATTTTACACCTACGGATTTATGGTTTCTAAACTAACGAAATTATTCGATAAGAAAACCTACAAAGCAGTATATACTGCTCTGTAGGTTTAGTTTTATCCATTACTTTTTTCAATGGCTTTCTGCACAATATCATAAGAGCCACTCAAAGAGTCAATCAAGTTCTGATTAACTTTATTGATGGTCTCAATATCAACAATCCCTCTTTCAAGCGATTGTGCAACATCAAGAGTCAACTGTTTATTCATCTGAGAACTAGCAATAATCATTGCATTTGTAGCATCTTTAACAGCTTTTACAGAATTCATACCTTCTCTTACCGCCTGCATTCCAAGAGCAATCGCCATTTGCGATTTCCAAAGCGGAATAGCATTAATAATGGTTGTTTTAATGCTTTCAGAAACTTCGTCAGCACTCTTTTGGATATTACGAATCTGTGGAGCTTGCTGAATTGCAATAGTACGTGTCAGCTTTAAATCATGAATTCTTCTTTCAAATCTGATAATATCATCATTGAAATCCGATACTTTCTGAATTTCCATCAAATCTCCAGAAAGCTGTGCTTCCTTTTGCATAACATCAAGTTTTTGCTTTTCCTCTTCTAATTTCTGTTCTCCTGCACAAATAACAATAGTAAGAAAATTACACATAGAAATGTTTTCATCATACATAACATCAAAACTATGAGAAATCTGACTAAGTGCCATATCTTTTTTTTGCAGTTCCCTTACTAATGTATCCATACTATCAGCCAAAGATTTATACTTTGTCTGCAAGGTCTTAAGTTTTAATTTCTGCTTTCTAAAAAAAGCCCAAAAACCAGTACTCTCTTTATCACAAACAGATTTAAAAGACTCAATCTCTGCAATAACTTTTGTTAACAGTTCCCCTGCCTCTCCAACTTCAGTTGTTCCAGCTCCCTGAAGAATAAAATCAGTAAATTTTCCAATCGAAGCTTGTTCTTCTCTACCATAAGCAATAGTTTTTCCCCTATCGTGCATATCAATAGTCTCTTTTAAGCCAGAGACTTTCCGAATCACTTCAGGAGTCATTTGAGGTTCGTTCATTAGCTTTTCTTCCATTAAATAACCCTCCTGTATCTTGCAAGAAAAGTGACATCAATTATAGTTCTTTATTTAAGTGAAGCACCCCACCTGCATACGCAAGTGGAGTGCCAGTTCTAAGCTACTTAGCTATCATGTGATGTTTCTATTATCCAACATCAATACCATATTCCCGGCAAAGATCAGCCAATTCCTTGGCATAGCCCTCGCCGACAGCTTTAAACTTCCACTCACCAGAAGCTCTATAAATCTCTGCAAAAACCACAGAGGTCTGGATGCTAAAATCTTCTCCAAGGTCATACCTCAGGATTTCTTCATTGTTTTCGACGTTGACCATGCGGACATATGCATTGTCTACCAAGCCGAAATTCTGGTTGTTTTTCTTAGCGTCATAAATAGACACAACAACCATAATGTTTTCTACTTTCTCGGAGATATTGGCAAATTTGATAAATGCCGTTTCATCGTCTCCGTCTCCAGCACCTGTCCGATTGTCCCCAGAATGTTTAATTGCACATTCCGGATCTTCAAGGTTATGATAAAAGATCATATGATTTTCATCTACGCATCTCTTATTCTTATCACATTCGAAGATGACCAAATCAAGGTCAAAGTCGGCAGAACCTTCGTACCTATTGGTATCCCAGCCGAGTCCAATCATTGCCTCTTTCAGTCCAGTACCTTTGGTCAGGTCAACCCGACCACCCTTATTCAAAATAACTGCCATTTTAAAATCCTCCTGTTTATTATAATTTAGTTACACTTCATCTGCACCATCTGCATGATGTTGGTTACTTCCACGCCCTCTCCAAGTGCACGGAACTTCCAATCACCATTATAACGATACAAATCGGCTACAAAGATGCCAGTCTTACCATTATAGTTGCCACTCACATCATAGTAGAGCAGTTCCTTATTGGCATCCAGATCAGTAACCTGGATATAGCAGTTCTTTACTTTTCCAAAGTGCTGTTTTCTTTGATAAGCTCTGTAAATATTAATGATTACAGCGAGCTTGCTGATATTTGCTGGAATTTTGTCCAGCTGAATTTCAATCTGCTCGTCGTCTCCATCTCCGCGTCCAGTGAGGTTATCTCCATGATGCTTGATTGCACCAGAACGATGTTCAAGATTGCCATAATAAATGACATCTTCTTTTTTTCCCTCTTCATTGATACAAATAATACTTGCATCAATATCGATGTCCACAGGATTACTAAAGATCCCTCTGCGCACAGGATCCCAGCCTAATCCGACAAGAATCCGTTTAAGATTAGGAGCATACTTCTTAAGAGATACTCCCTGACCTTTTTCAAGCTTTACAGACATATAAATCCTCCTATGATTTCTTGTTGTTGCTGTTGCTAATAAGCCTCTAAAGGATTCTCACTTTCATGAGAACTTCCCCTCCTTTCATTGTACACAATGAAAATAAATTTCAAATTTCCTAATTGCTAGTAATCCTAGCATTTACGTACAATATAATATCACGAAATTTTTAAAAAGTCAACATAATTTATAAAATAATGAATATACACACAAAACTTAAGAGAGCTGATAAATTTTACGTTTACCAACTCTCCTAAATATTAAATTGTCTTATTCAAAAATATTCCTTTTTGAATTTAAGATAAGATACAAATTGCAACTTTTCTGGAATATTTCTTCTATCAACTCGTGTTGTAAAAAGGATATTTTTATATGTTTCGCTTCTTTCTTTCATATAAAACTGATACTTATTACAAATTTTCACTTTTCCTTCTATTTGTTCAGTCGGCCCAATAATACTCTTTATGTCATTTGTTGGAACCACAATAGAAATAACAGCATATCTTCTTTTTGTTAGAACAATTTGTAAAATTCCCTTTAAATACTGATTCAAATCTGCCACTTTAACTACATCAAAGTAAAGATCTCTATCATTCTCTTGCCTATATTCCCATGTGTCATCAATAATGCAAGTTCTTCTCATATAATTAAGTTGCAATCTTGTAACACTCGAAACATAAACCCAAACTGTATCGGTTGCCAATACTCCCTCAATTTCAAAATCCATTGTTCTGATTTTTTCTAATTGACTTGAACTAAGAAATTTGTCATTATCACCTATAATGACATTTTTGGTAAATTTCCCAAATTTGTATTTCTCAGTGCTACTATTGGCATCAACCAAAATAGCATTACAGTTAATAGGAATTTGAATTTCTTCACTTATATTCCATGCTTTCTTATATCTTTCTATTCTCTCTAATATTATGTTTTGCAATTCTGGTTTTGTATTTACACTAAGCAATTTTATTACCACATTAAAGACTTTTTTCTGTACTGTCTCCATTTTCTCACTTTGAATCTCTTCAAAAAAACTGTAGACAGATTTTTTAAAAACCTCTTGGTATTCTTTCTCATTCTCTTTTATCAAATTAAATATTTCGTCTATCTGAGAAAGAGCAACTTGTTCTTGCTTAATTTTCTTGCTTAAAAAACTGGTTTCTTTCTCTGTCATAGATGTCCGCATAACTAAATCAGTCTGCATCTTACAAACATCATTATAGTAATAACTCTGTAACTCTGCCACAAAACTAATTGCATCTTGAATAGAATCCGTTAAATTTGTTTCTGTATCAGCTCCTACTTGATTCTCTCCTTCCCTTTCTGTATGGTTTGTGCTCTCAAGTCCAAAAAGTCTTGAAAAGAAATTTCCTTCAGCCATAATTTTATCTTCCTTTCTAAAAAAACTCATTAAGTTTTTTATTAACTAAGAAAAATTGCTTTTCATATTTTATCATAATTTACATAAAAAGTAAAGCCAATTTTCACTCCTTATCTAATAATTATAATTTTTAATCTCTATTATGCTAAAGGTTTCATTGTTGGGAATAATAACACATCTCTAATTGATACAGAATCAGTTAATAGCATAACTAATCTGTCAATTCCAATTCCAAGTCCCCCTGTTGGAGGCATACCATATTCTAGTGCTTGGACAAAATCCTCATCCATCATGCCTGCCTCTTCATCTCCATTTTCTCTTGCAGCAATTTCATCTTTAAATCTTTCATATTGATCTATTGGATCATTTAATTCTGAAAATGCATTTCCATATTCTCTTCCACAAATAAAAGCTTCAAATCTTTCTGTTAATCTTGGGTCTTTTGGAGATTTTTTAGCAAGTGGCGAAATTTCAACTGGATAATCATATATAAATGTTGGTTGTACTATTGTTTTTTCAACATATTCATCAAAGAATAAACTAATTATATGACCTCTTGTTTCTTTTCCAGATGGGATTTCTATTTTTCTTTCTTTAGCTATAGCTATAGCTTCTTCATCACTATTTATTTCATTAAAGTCTATTCCTGTAACTTCTTTTATGCTGTCTATCATACTAACTCTTTTCCATTTTCCACCAAGCTCAACTTCTACACCTTGGTATGTTACTTTTGTAGTTCCACATACTTCCATTGCACATTTTTGAAAAATTTCTTCAGTTATATCCATCATATCATGATAATTTTCATATGCCGCATATAATTCTATTGTTGTAAATTCTGGATTATGTCTAATGTCCATTCCTTCATTTCTAAATATTCTCCCCATTTCATATACTTTGTCATATCCACCAACTATCAATCTTTTTAAGTTTAATTCTGTTGCAATTCTTAAATACATAGGTATATCTAATGTATTGTGATGTGTTATAAATGGTCTTGCTGTTGCACCACCTGATATTGTATTTAATACTGGTGTTTCAACTTCTAAATATCCTTTTTCATCTAATATATTTCTTATTTTACTTATTATTCTACTTCTTTTTATGAATGTGTCTTTTACTTCCGGATTCATTATTAAATCTACATATCTTTGTCTATATCTTAAATCCACATCCTTTAATCCATGAAATTTTTCTGGTAGTGGTCTTAATGATTTTGAAAGCAATGTAACTTCTTTTGCATGAACTGAAATTTCTTCTGTTCTAGTTTTAAATACAAAACCTGTTATTCCTATTATATCTCCAATATCCCATGTTTTAAAAGCTTTATAATTTTCTTCTCCTAAATCATTTATACTTACATAGCTTTGAATTTTTTCATCACTATCTTGAATTGTACAAAAAGATGCTTTTCCCATTATTCTTTTAGCAATTATTCTTCCAGCAACTGTTACATCTTTGTTTTCAAATTCCTCATAATTTGCTTTTATTTCTCCCGCTGTATTTGTTCTATTAAATTTTGTTATCTCAAATGGATCTTTTCCTTGTTCTTGTAATTCTTTTAATTTATCTTTTCTTATTTGAATTAAGTGATTTTCATCCAATTCCATTTCTTTATTTTTATTTTCTTGCATTTCTCATCTCTCCTTGTTCTATTAAAATACAAAATTATTATAATGTATTTCATTCCAAAAATCAAGTATTTATGTAAAATATGGGAATAAATCTATATTTTTATTAAGTCTATTATCCTTGTTACACAAACTCTTTCCAAACTAAATTAGCCAAATCAATTCCTTTATTTGTAAGTCTAATATTATCTTCATCAATAATTAACAATTTCTCATCAGTTAATTTTTTAAGTTCACTTCTAAACAAATAAATTGGATTATCCCCAAATCTTAATTTAAATTCACTTATTTTTATACCATCTATTTTGCGTAGCCCCAATAACATATATTCTTTTTCAGTATCATATGCTTTTTGAATTTCATGAATAACCCTATTTCTGTCTAACCTTTCTGCCTTCACATTTCTAATATATTCTTCTAACTTTTCTGTATTAGAATATCTTGTAATATCTCTATAAGAATGAGCCGCAGCTCCAAATCCAAAATATTGCTCTTGATTCCAACAATTAATATTATGTTTTGATTCATATCCTTTTTTTGCAAAATTAGAAATTTCATAATGCTTATATCCGTTTAATTCTAAAATATTCTTCACATACCAATACATATTTCTTTCTAGCTCTTCATCAAGAAGTTTTAACTCTCCAGTTTGTATTTTATTTGCAATAGGTGTTCCATCTTCTACAATAAGTGAATAAACAGATATATGTTCTGGTTGTAATTTTACTACTTCTTCTAAGCTTTCCTTTAAATCTTTTATTTTTTGACCTGGAATTCCAATCATTAAATCAATGTTTATATTCTTAAATCCAACTTCTCTTGCTAATTTATATACTTCCAAAAACTGTTTATAATTATGAATTCTTCCAATTTCTTTTAATATATCATCTTGAACACTTTGTAACCCTATACTTAGCCTATTTATTCCACACTTTTTATAATCTCTTAGTTTCTCTTTTGTAACTGTACCTGGATTAACTTCTATTGTAATCTCTGGTCTTTTAGTTACATTTTTTTTCTTAATCTCTTCTATAATTTCTTTAATATATTGACTATCAATATATGAAGGAGTTCCTCCTCCAATATAAATTGTAGTTATTTGTGATTGTATATTTTGTAATCTTATCTCTTTTTTTACAGCTTTCACATAATCATATATAAGATTATCTTTATTACAATATGAAACAAAATCACAATAATAACATTTCTGCTTGCAAAATGGAATATGAACATATATACCTATTTTTTTATTTTTCATTAGCTATCTCCATTATCTTTTTTAATCTATAATTTACACCTGATTTACCTACAGGTTCATCTAATAACTTTCCTAACTCTACTAAACTTGCATTAGGATTTAGTAATCTTAATTCTGCTATCTTTTTTAATGAATCATCCAGTTTCTCAAACTCATTATTTTTCTTTAATTTTTTTATTGCTTCTATTTGCTCTATTGATGCATTTATTGTTTTATTTAAATTTGCTGTTTCACAATTTACTATTCTATTTATCTTATTATTCATTTCCCTTTGTACTCTTATTTCTTCAAATCTTATAACTGACTTATTCGCACCAAGTAATGCTAAAAGTTTTGATATCTCTTCTCCATCTTTTAAGTATATCGCATATTCACTCTTTTTTTCAATTATATTACTTTTAATATCATAATTTTTTAAATATTCAACTATTTTTTCAGCATTATTCTTTTTAGAAATTCCTATTTCTAAATGATATTTTCTTTCTGGATTATTAATAGAACCAGAGCCTAAATATGCACCTCTTATTAGCCATTTAACTTGTTCTAAATTAAAATCCTCATCAATGTTTAAATCTTTAATCATATTTTTATTAACTCTTATTACAAATAAATTTCCTTGAACTGTTATATCATAATTATTAATTTCCATATTACTTAATAACCTAGAAAATCTATTTATATTATATTCATTTTCAGTGCTAAACTTTATTTTGTTTTTTTCTTCTGAAATATTACTACTTATTAGATAGCCAATTAATTCATATCTTACAGCTTCTTTATTTGAAAGATTTCCTAATTCACTTATTTCTTTTTTTAATTCTGTTGAAAATGACATAAATCCTCCTATATTATTTAATTAACTCGAGTAATTATAATTCTATCATTACCATATAAATCTTTTTTACAATATGTCCCACTATAATGTCCTTCTTTTTCTATAATTTCTATCACATCTATTTTTTGATCAAACCCTATCTCAAAGCACAAATAACTCTCAAATTTCAAATAATTAATTGCTTGTTTTACAATTTTTCTATAAAAGTCTAATCCATCATATCCGGCCATTTAATGCAATCTCTGGTTCTTTTTGAACTTCACTTGTCAAAAATGGAATATCTTCTTTTTTTATATATGGTGGGTTTGATACTATTACATCAAATTTTGTTTTCTTTAATTCTTTAAATAAATCAGATTTTATAAATTTTACATTAGCTCCTAGTCTATGTGCATTTTTTTTAGCTACTCCTAATGCCTTTTCACTTATATCTACTGCATATACATCTGCACTTGGTACATTTTTTGCAATCGATATTGCTATAGCTCCACTCCCTGTACACAAATCTAATACCTTTGGTCTATCTATTTTTTTTGATATTTTTATAACTTCTTCTACTAATATCTCAGTATCAGGTCTTGGTATTAACACATTTTCATCTACATAAAAATCCATTTTCATAAATTCTTGAGTATGTGTTATATGTTGTAATGGTACTCCTTGGGTCAATTTTTCAATATCAACAAAATATTCCCATTGTTCCTTTTTTCCTACTTCCTCATTATCATATACTATTAAATATTGTCTTGATTTTTTTAATATAAACTGCAACAATAATCTTGCTTTTAATTTTGGGCTATCTATGTTATTACTCTTTAATATTATCATTCCTTTTGTTAAGGTCTGTTTTATTGTCATGTTCACACCACCCTTCTGCTATTACTATATACCATTTAATAGTATTTTTCAATAGCAAAAAAGAACAACTAAACAAGTTGCTCTTTCATTTTTCTTCTTTTAGTTTCTACCACTAATGGTGGTAATAATGGTATATATCCTTCTCCATTAAAAACATCAACTTCCACTGTCCTTGTAAGTAAATCTGTATACGTATATGATGCTGTTCTATCATTTTCTTCATATTTTACTACAAAAAGATTAGAATATGCTTTTTCTATTGTACCTTCTTTGGCAAATTCTTTGCTTCTTCCTAAAGAACCTTTAACAATTATCTTTTGACCAATTTTATCATTAATATCTGTTTTTAAATTTGATATGTCAGTCCTACAAATCATTAAATCACCTACTTTATTTAAGATACTTTAAATATATCATTTGGAGGTGATTTTGTCAAAGCATGTATTTTCTTGTCGTTCCCCTGTATCGCACTCATTTCAAGTCTTACAAGCTACAGCATAGAGTTTGTTACATTTATATTACATTTATGTTACAAAAATATTACATTCTTTTTTCCTCTTGCTCCAAGCCCATTAACTCCTTTCTTTCCATCTCTTAATTCATCCACAAAATCATCTATCGTTATATATTTATTCTTGTCTGTTATTGCTACACTTTTGGCAACAATTAAAGGATCAAGAAAATCTATAAGTATCCTTGCAGGTGATGATGCAAAATTTGCTCCTGCTTCCATTAATGCTTCAAAATAACTTTGGCATGCTCCTGCAAATATTACTAAATTTTTATCATTTTTTTGGTCATATTTCCTTGCTTCTTTTACAGTTTCTATAAAGTGTCTCGAATTTCTATAATTATATATGTCTGTATATCTTGCACCACTTTTTATCATTCCGATCATGACCGCGTTATCACAAGAATTTCTGGGTTATATATTGTAAGCAATTTATACACTACTTTTGGTTGTTTATTTTCTGATATATTTTTTACTGTTGCATTTAATCCCATCTTCCTGTAATACATTATTGATTTTTCACTATATCTTTTGTCTCCATCTGCGGATATTAGTTTTGTATACTTTTTTATAAAGTTCCTAAACAGAACTTTATTCTCCAAAACTAAGCATAATCTCAATCTTTCCATCTTTATAAAAGTTGATTGACTTAACTAAGTCATGTATATATTTCATTAAATTGTTTTCATTTTTAAACTTTTTAAATTGTTCTCTGATTTCTTGTTTTTGAATTTCCTCATCAATATACTCTGATATTTGTGAGATTCTTTTTTCTCTTTCCTTTATTTGTTCATTAATTTCATTTCTCTTTTGTGTAAAAATTTCTATTGTTATTTGATTATTAACTTTTTGTAAATACAAATTTTTAATATTTGTTTTCTTTATTTCAATTTCTTTTTTTAACATTTCAATTTCGTTTTTCATCTTTCGCTTATTCGTTATAAATTTATTAGATTCTTCAATAATTTTTTCTTCTGTTATATTTTTAATTGCAGCACTTAAATATTTATATACAATATCTTCTAATTTATTGGTAAAAATAGCTTTTGTATTAGTACATTCTTTATGTTTATTTCTGCCATCAGTACAATAAAAATGGTATACTATTCTTCCACTTTCTTTCTGCCTACCACTAACATTCATTATTTTCCCACATTCTCCACATCTAACTAATCCATCCAAATGTCCTTTATAATCCTTTAATCTATTTATTTTGGTATTAGTTCTTAACATAGAATTTGCTTTTTCAAATGTTTCTTCATTAATAATCACAGGATGCGTATTAGGTATGATTTCTCTATCTCTTATTCTTATATAATCTCTCTTTTTTTGTCTATAATCTTCCTTTGTTGATTTCCTTTTATATGTGTTTCCAGTATAAGTTCTATTTCTAATAATTCTATATATTATCCCGGCAGTCCATTTATCATAGTAGTTTTTTCCTTTTGATTTTGTCATATCCATATATTGCATTGGTGATGGTACATCTAAAGAATTTAATAACTCTGCAATATCTTCCCTTTTCATTCCTCCTATTATTTTCTGAAAAATAAGTCTTACAATATTGCTAACATTATCATCTTCTTTTAATGTTATTTTTCCATCTGGTAGTCTTATCTTTTTATACCCATAAGGTGCTATAAATCCCATATAATATCCATCTTCAGATCTTTGTTTCTTAACTGCTTTTATTTTTCTTGATGTATCTTTAATATAACGATCATTTATAATACCTTTTATTCCTACCATCATTTCTTTAGCATCATTATTTTTTTGTGAGCTATCATAATCTTCATTTATAGCAATGTATCTTATATTATGTTCTGGGAAAAAACGAGTAATATAAAAACTTGTTTCAATAAATTCTCTACCTAGTCTTGAAAAGTCTTTTGTGATGATTGTTTCGATATTATTTTGTTCTATCTCTTTTAACATTTTTTCAAATGCTGGTCTACAAAAATTAATTCCCGAATATCCCTCATCTATGTATTTCTTGTCTATATGTATATTGTTCTTTCTCGCATATTCTTCAATTAATTCAATTTGGTTTATTATACTTTCTGAAAAATCTTTGGATTTATTTATATCTTCTTCTGATAACCTAATATAAGCACAATTCAACTTCATATTATGCACCTCATTCCAAATTAAACTTCACATATATTTTTACTTGTTTGTCTTGCATAATTTCAATTTTATCTATCAAATCCATTAAAATTTGTTTATTAGGTTTTTCTAAATCCAAAAATTCTTTTATCTTTTTTTCGACAACAGATGTATTCTCACCATTTTTATTTATTTCTTTTACAATTTGATTTAATTCATTAACTTTATTGATATAATTATTTTTATCATCTTCTAGTTGCTTTTTTATTTCTATAAATTCTTCTTCTGATATTACATTACTGATCTTATCTATATATAGATTTTTTAAAGCCTCTTTCAGATTTTCTATTTTCTTATTGTATTTAAAAATTTCACTTCCCAAATTTTGTGTTTCACACTTATTTTTTGCTTTTTGCTTACCTATTTTTTCTAGATCCTTTTTATTAACATATTTACGAAATGTATCTCTTAAATAACTTATAACTATATCATTTAGTTTCTTTTCTTGAAAATAATGTAGACTACAAATCCCATGTCTATATCTAATATTGTTAGAACAGCAATAATATGTTTCGATATTATCCTCTTTGTTTTTCCTTTTATTTATTCTTCTCCTAACACTCATCACTCTGCCACAATCACCACATACTACCAATCCTTTCAGCAAATAACTATATCCTTTGGCAGTTTTTGTATCATTATTCTTTTTCATTTTTTTTACATTTTCAAAATCTTCTTTGCTAATTATTGGTTCAACACAATTTTCAACAATAATCCAATCTTCCTCTTTTAGTTTTATTTTCTTTTTGCTCTTATAATTGACTTTGTCATATTTTCTTTGAATCATATTTCCAATATAAATAGGATTTGTTAGTATTTGGTTTATGGTACTAAGGCTCCATAAATAAGTTGTAAATGTCTTTTTTATATTCTTACCATTATATATTGATGGTGGACTAATTTTTTCATCTGATAACGTTCTTGCAATCATGGTAGGCTTAATTCCTTCTAACCTCATCTTGAAAATTCTCTTTACAATTTTACTTGAATATTCATCTATAACAAATTTACAATTATCTTCTTCTGATCTTTTATATCCATATGGAACTGTACTTCCCATATATAAGCCTTGCTTCATTTTATTCTGTCTAACACTTTTTATTTTCTTTGATGTGTCTTTTAAATACCAATCATTAATAATTGTTTGAAATGGAATCATATCTTCCACTCCATTTGGATTGAATGTATCAAAGTTTTCTAATATGGCTATATACCTTATATTATGTTCTGGAAAGTATCTAAACATATAATGACTTGTTTCAATAAAATCTCTACCTAACCTTGATGTATCTTTTGTAATTACTGTTGTTATATTTCCATTTTCAATTTCACAAATCATCCTTTTAAAATTTGGTCTTTCAAAATTTCCACCACTATATCCATCATCAATAAAAAATTCACAAGTTCCCAAATTATTCTGCAATACATATTTTTGTATCAGATCTCTTTGGTTACTTACACTTTCACTCTCACCTTCTTTCTCATCCTCTTTTGACAATCTAATGTATGCTGCAACTCTTGGATTTCTTATTATCATTTTTCCTCCTTGAAGAAAAAATGCCTATCATAGGCATTATAACGTATAAGAAATAATTTGTCAGCCCATTCTAGACATATTTGTTTCTAAATATTTTTCAAATGTTTTTAATATTTTACTTTCAATGTTTTCAGCATCTTTATCATAAATAATAACAACCTTTTCATCATTCTTCATTATACTTACCTCACAAATTCAGATGGCTTTATTTAAAAATATGAAGAATTTTTATTGTTTATGATTAATAATTTAATGTTTAAATTTATTACTATTATTAATCCCATTTAATTTTTTTAGGAACAGCATAAGAAACTTTATTTTCAAAATCTTTCTTTACTCTATATTCCTTAGCTCTATCATGATAATCATAAATACTTGAATTCCAATTTCTAAAAGCTCTATTGTTAATTGTCCTTCCTTTTGATAATTCAAAACCGGCTTGTCTATGTAAAATATCCATTGAAGCATCTAATCGTTCGTTTTTGCTACTTTGTCTTTTCTTCCTAGCAAATTCCTTTTTTTGATTTCTATGCCTTATAGTAGTTTCCAGTTTCCTTGTTGTTTTTTCATTAATATATCTTAAATCTGTTTTTATAACCTTTGAAACATACTGTTTCGTTACCTTTAATTTATTTGCTATCTCAATAGTATTCAACTTTTCTTCATAATAGAACACAATTATTCTTTCTTTTTTATTCATTTCAACCATCTCCAGATTTTTTGGTTGACTTTTTGTCTACAACTTTTGAACACAATAATACTAATATAGTCCACTTGTTAAGTCATCTATGTAATCCGAAAATTCTTTTCCATGAAGGTCTGATAATTTAGGTGTACGATAGAATTTTCTTTTGCTTTTTTATTTTAATTGATGTAATCTAAAAGTATTAATAATTGCCATAATTGATAATGCTATGCAACCAATAATTAATAACAAAATAATTATCTTTTCCATCATACCAACTCCAAATTATTCAATATTTTTTCTGCCTTTTCTTTGGCTTGTGCTTTATCATACATAATAATTGCTAGCCATGTTGCTTCTCTTAATTTCTTTGCTGTCATTCTACTGTAATCTGATTTATTCTCTTGTCGCATTTGATTAAATCCTATTGCCATATAATTCATAAAATCTTTTACATCATCCATATTGGCTTACCTCCATTTCTTTCATAGTAGAAGGATAAATTTTATCCTTCTACTAGATAGGTGTCCTCAAAATTTCAAAAATCGGAAATTTTCTTAAAACTTTTTAAAAAAATTTTACTTTTTATAATTTTTACTTAATTTTCTAAAAATCGAAATCCTTATTGTTGTGCACATTCATCATAGAATTGTCCATCTATTTTTGATGTTTTTTTTATTATTGGTTCAAATTCTAAAAGTATTTTTCTATTTCCAAATTACTTAAACTATAATTATTAAAATTTTCACTCATAACATTGCCTCCTTAATACATTCGATTTTTGTTTTTAATGTTTCTCTCCTGTTATAGATAGTTCTTTCTGTTGTATCTAAATAAATTGCCACTTCCTTTAGTAAATATTGTTCTTTATACATATATGTAAAAAAGAACACCAACTTTTCATTGAAAGTTAGTGCTCTTTTTAAGTCAAACATACCCAAATCATCCATTAATTTATTAAGTTTATTTACAATATCAGTTTTTTCTTCTTCTGTTAATTTTTCTGTTAAATAATTCTTCATTTTATTACCTCCAAATCTTTACTGGAACTTGTCCATCAAAATTTGAAAGCAACAAAAATATAAAATTACTAACCTCCTCCCCCCAAAAAAAATTAACTGTCAGAATTGTTAAGCAACGATAAATATTCTTGAGTTTTTTAAGAATTTATCTTTTGTATGTTACTTAAAAATTCTAACAGACAACTTCTGGAGGCATTATATACATTATTCGACAAAAAAGTCTGTCGAATTCTGTTGTGATATTTTGTAGTATTTTGTTGTTTTTCTTGGTAAGCCAAAAGTAAAATATTGGAATTCAGGTAGTTTGCTAGAATAAACATATCAGTTTTGATATGTAAATTTGGTCAAAACTGGTATGTAATTTTTTTCATAAGAATTATAAAATTATAGATGGAGGATTGGCTATGAATTACAATGAAGTAGGTGAAAGAATTAGAAAAATTCGAGAAACAGAATTAAAGAAAACTAGAGAAGAATTTGCAGAAGAAATTGGTATAAGTCCTATCACTCTTACAAGATTAGAAAATGCAAGTGGTAAAGTAACTAATATCGAATTTTTTTTGAAAATTGCAGAGCTAACTGGTTATACTTTAGATGAATTAACACAAGATATTAATAATTATAGTAAAGAAAAAGCTATAAAGAAAATAAATTATTTGCTAAATATTGTTTCAGTTGAAGAATTAGAATACATTTATGCAAATACAAAACAATTTATTCAATTTTGTCATCAGAACGAAATTAGAACCCTTAAAGATATTAAAGAAGATTCTAAAAATAAATAAATTTAAAAATAGAGATTCCATTTTCTAAAACAATCGGAATATAAAAAATCTCTGAGAGTATAGAAAATGTATTTCCAACAGACATGTCTTTATTAAAAGTGTTATATCTATCAACATTAAAAGCAGAGAAAAAATGGTCAAGAATGGTTGATAAATGGGATTTATGCTTATCTCAATTTAGAATTATGTATGAAGGCAGAATATAAAATAAAGCCTAAAAATAATAGGCTTAAGAAGGATTTTTCTTAAGCCCTATTAAACTTACACAACTTTTTCTAAAGTATTGATTTTTTAGAAAAATATTATTAAAATAATGTTAATAATAAAAATATTAAATTTTTTCAAGTTATCAATCGGAAGGAAATCCGATTGACACAAGATTTTCTATAGGCTCAAATTGCTCCATATTCATATAATTTCCTATAGATATTTTGAAATTTTTAATATTCTTCATATAATCCTCCTATCTGCCCATTCCCATTCCATTATTTTTTTGTTGTCCTTCTTGCTGGTCATATATTGCTTGTCTATTATTTAATTCTGCTAATCTTTCCATTTCTTCTTTTGTTATAGTACGGAATTTTTCTTTAGCTATTAATTTTGACCTTTCTTTCCTCCATAGTCAAAACAGCTTTTTGTGTTTCTGGTTTTCTTACTTTGCTATTTGTTATTGATTTCTCAAATGAAGCTGCACCAATTCTTCTGTTTGCTCTATTTGAAGTTTCTTCTTTAAATTTTTTTGATTGTTGTTCAAATCTTTGTCTTGCATCTTTGTCCTTTTGCTCTCTTTCCACCTGAGCCTGTGATTTTCCTATAGTTTGCTCTAATACTTGACCTCTTGAATCTTTTTACATTTTCTGGTACCTTATTTATATAATCATCTTCCAATAAATTAAGTATTTCGTCAACTTCTGCATAAGCTATTGCAGTTTCATCTAACATTTGTTTTCCTCCTAAAACAACTATATCCCTTGTTTTTTCATTTGGTTATAATAACTCAAAAATATTTTATCATAACAAATTTAAAAATACAACAATATAGACCATACATTTTATAAAAATTTTTTATACGAAATTAGGAAGGTGCAATGCACCTTCCTAATCGAAAAAACAGTAGCTCGAATGTGTTAAATCTCTTTTACTAAATTACATTCTCCATCCTTTGAAAATTGCAAGTTTCTAAATGTGTACTCATTAGCAAGTTTTTGCTTGAATCCATCAATATTTTGGTGTGTTGAGATAATTACAATTCGCTTTTTATCCGAGTTGGCAAATCTCACAATGTACTTCAAAATTTTTTCTGCATCAGCCGAATCAGATTCAACTTTATCATCAAGACCAGATGTGCATTCATCTAACACCATTACATCAATTTCATCATCTAACCAGTACAGCATCTTTGCAAGAATAAGCCTCTGTTTCTGTCCATTTGAAAGCGACTGCTCAAATTGTTTTTCTTTCATCCATTTCCATACATCAAAGCAATTGGATTTTATCTCACACCACAAATGGAGATTTTCTAAAATCTTCTGCATTTTTGCAAGATCAGGATTTTCGTTGCAACAGAACAGTTCTTCAAAAATACTTAAACTACCGAACTTTAGTTTTTCATCGTAAAACAAGAACCGTGATGTTGAAGGTATCTCTGTACTTTTTTCCAGTCTGATTCTTTCAGTTAACATTTTCATAAATGTTGACTTTCCACTACCAGAAGGCCCATACAGAATAACAACCTCTCCATTATTAATGTGTATGTGTTTCTTAGATACTAAAGTGAAAGGCTTATCATTTTCAGATTCTTCCAAATACTGAATTGAAAAAGGGCTAATGCTAATATTGTCAACGATTTTTGGCTTGGAAATTTTTGCAGATTCATTATGGTACACTTCCAAAATCAAAGACAAATCATGTTCTTCTTTTTCCAGTATTGTTAACCTTTCGTTGTGATTGTTTAATGTTTCAGCAATTCGACTAATCTGTCCTAATGCTGTTTCAACAATTAGAAGTGTTGCAGTAATTTCTGTTATAGTTGCTAAATTAATACTATTCCATTCAACTCCTAACAGATAGAATATTATAATTCCATACTGACTAAATGCTTCCATTATTGTTACAAACAATCTTGACAAATTCATCTTTTTGTGGAATTTTGTAACATTCTCATTACTTGCTATAACAGTCTTTTGAAACTTGTTGATTCTCATGTCCAAGTCATTTCTGACTATTACAGGAACACGAAGTAAATCATTTACAATCAAAGACTGCTCGTTGTTATATTCTCTGTGTTTCTTATAGTATGCTTCTCTATTTAAACTTATATATGCTGAACTAAAGAAAGAGATAAGCATAAATACGAAAATTAGAGGAATAAAAACAACTTGCGAAATAGATGTGTTGGTTAGAATGGCAACAATTAGCATAATAATTACACTAACAACTTCAAATACATCAAATGTATGTTGAATTTTCTGTCGCCACAGGTTTTGCAAATAATTTTTTATGGTATTCAACACCGATTCGTTGCTCATTACCTTATACAACTTATTGGATGTATCATACTTCAAAACTTTATTTGCAGTTTTGCCAATAATCTGACTACCTCTAAAAACAATTTCATCATCAAAGATGAGTTCAAATTTTTTGCTTTCAGAGCTCTCAAAAACGTAGAATGCTTCCCGTACAACTTGCTGCCCACGATACAACATAAATAATATGATTCCAAGCAAAATCAGCCTATACTCAATCATCATGTTGGTCGCTTTAAGCATGAATGCAAAAATAAGGGCAATTACAGTCATTCCTAAATTCATAAAACCTACTTTAAATCCCATTCGCTTTACACTTTTAGGAATAGTAAGCATCTCATCAGAAAGACCATAAGGCTTGAAGAATTTAATAATGAGATTTATCACCTCCCGAATCAAATTTTTCAATTTTTCCTGTCCTTTCATGTGCTTTTCCTCCTTAATTATATGTGATAGAAAAAATTTTTTACATAGGCATTTACCTTGTACTTTCATTATAGCATATTTACATAATATTTTCCAGTGTTTGGGCAAAAAAGAACAATAAATCAAGTATATATAATATAACTTGATTTGTTGTATTTTATAATCTTCTATTTATACTTTTATCGTTTCTTTCATTATATGATTTTCAAATATATAATGCTTATTGCATAATTCTTTTAATTTAGGTCTATGTGTTACTATTACATAAGTTTTATCTTTTAAATATTTTTCAATCATATTTGTTATTTTTTCTTCTGATAAAACATCTAAATTAGATGTAGGTTCATCAAAGAAATATAAATCCTTATCAATTAATATTCCTCTAATCAAATTTAATCTTTGTTTTTGACCTGCAGATAATTTTATTCCTCTTTCTCCTACCATTGTTTCTAGTCCTTCAGGTAGTTCTTTATACCATCCTGTTAAGCCTGCTTCTTCTAATAAAGCTAATATTCTATCATCTGATATTTCTTTTCCTAAACATAAGTTATCTCTTATGCTTAAATCGAACAAATCAACCTCTTGCGATACAAATACTAAATCTAATCTCCCATCAATTATTTCTTTATTATCTATCAATAATTTACCATTTTCTAATGGATATAATCCTGCTAAAATGTTCATAACAGTTGTTTTTCCTTGTCCAGATTCTCCCATTATGCTTATTTTATCACCTTTTTGTAATATAAATTCTGGAATTTTTATATTAGCTGAATCTTTTGTATATGAAAATAATACATTTTTCATTTTTACGGTTTCAAAGTCATTTAATATTTTTGTTTCTTTACTTTCCTTAAAATATTCATCTAATTGCTTTTTAGATGTTTTGAATCTTTCACTTATATCAATCAATCTAACCAAACTATTTAAGTTTGAATATAATTTTCCTAAAGCTGTTATGAAAAATAATATATATGGTAAAGCATCTTCACCATTAGCTGTCATTATTATTGCAACTACTAAAATTACTAAATACAATAAATCCATTAATCCAGTAAATGCACCATTTGATGATGATCTTTTTCTTTCACTTACTTTTGTTGCTTTCAAATATTCATTTGAATTTTCTGTAATTTTATCTTCACAAAATTCTCCTATATTTAATTTTCTCACAGCTATAATGTTTTGAATAAAATCTATAAATTTTGCATTATATTTTGATGATGCTTCATTTGCTTTTTTCTGATACTTTTGCATGTTTTTAATCATTTTATATTTTGTAAATACTGCTAAAGCTGATATTATTATGCAGATTATTCCAGTCAAAATTGATTGTTTACAAATCATAATAAGTATTGATATTCCACCTATTATTAACGGTATTACACTTATTTCAAATTGCCAAGTCATTTCAAAGAAATATCTTGATACATTAGTTATTAACTTATGTATATATCCTGTATGTATATTTGAAATTTGTTCCATTGTCATTGATTGTAATTTTCTAAAATAATACTTTTCTATTGCTGTTTGTGTTTTTGTTTCATTTATATTATCAATATAAGAGCCTATTTTTCCTGTAACTAATTTAACTATCTCAATTGTCATCAAAAGAATTGTCAATTTTATAATTTTATCCAGTAACAAAGGACTTGTTCCAAAAAATGATAAAGCAAACGATTCTCCATAATCGGCAATCGAATATATTGTATTTATAATAATAGACCACAAAAATAATTTCTTTGCAACTATTTTTAATAATTCATTCATTATCTTCCCCCTCTTTCTCGTTCATTTCCTCCACTATGTCCTATTCCTCGTGATCTGCCATTACTTCTTTCTTTATATACATTTTCCCCTAATCCATTAATTCCTCTTTCTTTAATTCTAACTTCTTCTTTTTCCAATTCTTCTTGTCTTTCTATATCATTTTTTATAGTTTTTACAATAGGGATTATTTGTGTTGCTCTGACTAAAACATTACTTCCTTTATAAAATTCTCTTGTTACTACTGAATATGGATAATCTTCTTTTAATTTTTTCATATATTCTTTAATATGTATTTCCATATTTTCCTTATTATTATAATCTTCTATCATAAATATTTTTGATGCTAATTCTCTTTCCAATTCAATTCCTCCTACCTAAATCAATTTTAGCATAACAACAATCATAACCACGTGTAAAACACGTGGTTTGCTCTTATCCTAGAAGGCTTTTGTACTGGCACTTCTGGGCTTAAGCCCTTCTGAACGGTTTGCCAACCGCATTTCTTTCTCAGGATACCACTTAAGTGAGCCTATAGAAAATCTTGTGTAAATCAGATTTCCTTCCGATTGATAACTTAAAAAAATTTAATATTTTTATTATTAACATTATTTTAACAATATTTTTTTAAAAAATCAATACTTTAGAAAAAGTTGTGTAAGTTTAATAGGGCTTAAGAAAAATCCTTCTTAAGCCTATTATTTTTAGGCTTTATTTTATATTCTGCCTTTCATAC
>CAKOYQ010000021.1 GCA_934130935.1 uncultured Clostridia bacterium
CTATCTAAACCACTAATACCTAATCCTGTTAATTGTTTTGGTTCAACTTTTAATGTAACTGTTGCTGTATATGTTTTACCATTTTCATCAGTTACAGTAATTGTTGGTGTATATGTTCCAGCAGATAGACCAGATTTTGCTTTAATTTTAAAATCATTATTTATTGCACCAATACCTATTGTTGGTTGTGTATCTCCGATGATTTCAAATTTATCTGTATCAGATACTGTTACATTAGTAATTTTTAACTCAGCAGCACCAATATTAGCAATATTAATTATTGCTTCTGGCACAACAGTATATCCAAATGTAACATTTGGTAATGTAACATTATCTACACTTAAACCTGTTTCTTTAGCAAGTTTAATATATTGTGGTTGACTAGTACTTGAACCAGTTTTAACATCCATAACTAATGTTGCTTTATCTGCTAGTTCAATTACTCCATTAGCATCAGTATAATATACTTTTGTATCATTTGGTATTACTTCTTCAATTTTTTTCTCACCTAAAATATTAGTTCCTAGACTAACACCTTGACCTTTTACCATAAGTGTTTCAAAATTGAAGTTTGCCTTCATATTAGTCCTATCAGATGAAGGTAAATGAAATATTGAGCCATACACTTTTCCAACTTCAAAAATACCTTTTTTTACATTAACATTTAAAGTAATGTTTTGCTCCTTAGGTTCTGAATCAGAAAATACATCAAATATATATTCATCCCATGAATCTGTTCTAGTAACGGCATAAGTTCCTCCATCAATTGTAAAACCATAAGTCTTAGGTAACTTTTTTAATTCTTCAGTCATATCTAAAGTAGACAGTCTTACTCTGCCATTAAATCCTACTCCAACTATTTTACCACTATTACCATTGCCACTATCTTTAATTGTTAGATTACTTCTAAAATTATAATTATTTTCATCTTTATAACCATAATAGAATGTTAAATTGTGTTCTGATACATCAAGAGTATTACCTGCTAAATCCAAGGTAACATTACCTAAAACATTAAATCCAAGAAACTTTGTCAACTTAATATCAGCGCCTAATTTAATAATAGTGTCTTTGCTATTATTAATTTGATTAGCTGCATTTATTAATTCAGCTTCTGTTGTAGCCGTTATTGTTTGAACTTCTTTTTTCTTAACAGTAATTGGACCCCAATAAGCATTTATCGTACCAAGTTTATCAGCTCTATTTGCTATTTTAGTTCCTTCTCTATCATAATACTCAACAACAGAATTAGCGTCAATTACATCATCAACAGTTAAAGTGCTAGTTTTTATCAAATATGTTTCTGCACGACCTTTTTTATTATCTTTAGTAACATTTGAAAATTTTATTGTTTTATATGCCCTAAGATCTGCTATTTCATAAAATCCAGTAACTTTCAGATTTTTAAAAACTACATTATTAAATCTGTAATCACCAGCGGTTTGCCAAAAACTGTCAAAATCTTTTATATATTCAACATCTATACCATCCATTTCAAAATTAACAGTATATTCAGCCTGCGTAATTTCGTTATAGATTGGTGTTGTGCCTATATTTTTTAAAAGATTAAGTTTTGCTCTTTTAGAACTATTTGAATTAATAAATTTTAAGTCTAGACTATTTTCATATATTAGTTCAAACTTATAATGTTCTGGTACAGTTAATGTAAAGCCATTAAAATCCAAAGTTTTAGACATTTCAATATAGAAGCTTGTATCAAAATCTTCTCTTAATGTAATGTCACTAGTAAGTTTAACTACATCAGTTACATTATCATTCATTTTAGCAGTTAAATCTGAATAATTATTAACTTCTGCAGTTGTTGTTGCATTTACATTAGTAGCTCCAATTAGTAAAAAACTAACTAGCATTAATAATATTGCCACTAAATATTTTGTTTTATTTTTCATAAAACCCTTCTCCTTTCTCAAACAAAACATTTTCTGTTTTATTTAACTCTAACACTATGTAACACCACCCTGTATTTGTTGTTATTTGCACAGGTGGAAAGTGTTAGTATTGTATCTTCATTAGATACATTTACATTAAAATCTTTTTTACTTCTTTGTTTTTCTTTTCTACTCATTTTTTATTAACTCATCTATTCACCACCCATCAACTTTACTTTTCCATATAATCTTATATCATATTTTGGCATAAATTACTATTGTACTTTTGGTGCAAATTTTTATTAAATTTTGCACTAAAAGTGCAATAACGCCAAAAGTTATTTATTTCTTCACTTTTTTATGATACAATATATTTTGATATGAGTAAGTTAGGAGGTTTCTGTTTTGTATAATATTATTGTAATTGATGACCATAAAATGTTAAGAGAAATGATTTCTGAAACATTAAATACAAGAGGTTTTAATGTTATCGCTTCTAGTGGAGATGCAAAAGACTCTGTATCTTTATGTGAAAAATTTAAACCTGACTTAATTTTAATGGATATTTGTACTGAAAATAATTCAAGTGGATTAGCTTATTCAAAAATAATAAAAGAGAACTTTCCAAGTGTGAAAATTATTCTTATGACTGGTGTGCCAGATTTAACATTAAAATCACATATTTCATCTATTTATGAAAAAACTGGTTATAATAATTTAGCAAAACTTGCAATATATTGTGTGGGTAATGGTTTAATAGTTCCAAACCTTGAAACCCCGAATGAGTAAAAGAATAACTGCTATTTCAATGTTAGCAGTTATTTTTTATTGATATATTTACCGAAAATTCTGGAACTGTTGAAATATAGAACATTCCTCCTAGTTTTTCTACTTTTCTTCTCATATCTTTTATTCCCTGATTTTCTGTAATAAATTCATTTGACTTTCTTCCATCATTTGTTATTATCATATATGTTTCTTCTAATGTTTCCTTTATATTTACAAATACCTTTGAACTCCCTGCGTGTCTTATTGCATTTGTGGTTGCTTCTCTAATTATTTCAAAGAACACTTTTGCTACTTTTTTATTTTGAGGTAGTTTTCCATCTATAATAATGTCTGTTCCGTTTTTTTTATGTATTTTTATTAAATTTTCTAGGTTTGTATTTGTGTCATCTGTGTCTTCAATATCTATGAACATCTTTTGTATCATAAATTTTATTTCTTCAAAATTTTCTTGGCTTATATTTTTTCTGTTTAAGTATTGTTGCAGTATGGAAAGATTTTGTCCTAATATATCATGATATTTATTTTTTAGTTTTAGTAGATTTTTTTCCTTTTCTAATTCTTCTATATTGTCAATACTTAGCAATATCTTTTTGTTATTTTCTTCTAACTTTCTGTTTTGTTCATTTAATTTTTGGTGTAATTCATATACTTCCGTTATATCAAATGTAATTATTTCATTATCATTTACTACAAATACATAATATTTATTTTCTAATTTAACACAATAATTCTTGTCTATCTTGTCTATACTTTGTTTTATTATATTTGTTATATAGTCTTTCTTTATGTTTAATTTGTCTAGTATTTCATACATTTTATTATTTATTAATTTTGCTTTCTTGCCTTTTAATACTAAAATTCCAAACTCACATTCATCTATAACTTTTTTTATTGAGAAATCTGTAATAGTTTCTTTTTTGTAATATCTAAAATACATATATATAAGTGAAATAATTTCGTATATTATGCCTAGCAATGCAATTATAAATAAGCTATTTCTTGATATGCTTTCTTGCATAAACAATGCTATAAGTATTGTTATAGAAACAATATATTCTAGTGCATAATCTGTTATATTTTTATTTATTATTCCTTTTTTTAGTATGATTTTTAGAATCTGCCATACTAACAAAAGACACAGTATTCCTATAATTGCTACCATAATACTAATTTTCTCCTCTTAAAATTTTCAATTTTATAGTTGTTCCATCTTCATCTACTATTTGCTCAATTTTCAATAATTTTTCTAATTGTAATTTTTCTATTTCTTTTTTGAAGTTCTTATGTTTGCTATCAAATAAATATTTTATTTCTGTATATGAATTGTTTACTTGTATATATAGAATAAAATTAGTTTCTCTAAATTTCATTATTGTTTCAAATATGATCTCATAAATATTGGCTGTTTCTCCACTACTTATCTCAAAATTATTTGTTTTCAAAACTCCATTTATTCCTAGTGCTTGTGCTTCTATTAACATTTCATTTATGATTATTTCTAGTCTTTTGTTATCATATTTTTCTTTGTTATAGCTTGATATTACTAAACTACTCATTCTTTTACAATAATTTAGTAGTAGTTTTATATCTTGCATTTTATCTATGTCTGTTATTTTCATTTCTTTTATTAGTTCATTTATTAAGTTTCTTTTCTGCTCTATTTTTTCATCTAGTAGCTCTATAATTTCGCTTTTTAATTTTGTTTCATATATTTCTGTTGCAATCTTTCTTTGTTTTTGTAATATTGTTTCTTGTTCTATAAGCTCTTGTTGTATTAATTTCAATTCTTTTTCATATTCGTTTATTTTACTAAAATCTTTTTCTTCTATTGAATAGCCACCACTTATAGCCTTAACATTTTTTACAATATTGTTATCTTTATATGTATTTTTTACCTTATTATCTTTTATATCATTTATTATATTTTCTTTTAGATTTATGGAATGATTTGTTGCAATTCTAGTTTTTCCATCTTTTGATATGATTTCTAATGGCAAATTTGAATTTTTAAATATCTTCTTATATCTGAAATTATTTGGTATCAAATTAAAGTCAAGCATCATTTCTAATCCCACACAAAACAATGTTCCTATTATTACCGACATATTTGTTTTTCTTATTACTGGAACATTTTTTATATATAAAATTGTATATACTAAACCAATTAAAATAATTATTGATATTGAAATTATGTTTTTGTACCCTTTGTTTTTGCTTGATTTTATTAGATTTAGTATCGCTACTACTATTAAGCATAAAATCCAAACAACTATTATAAAATACCCCATATTATGATTATAATCATTTATATTGCTTTTTATTTTGAACACAATATTATGTAGGCTATTTGTAATTACTAATAAGAATAGTATTGTTGATATAACTATTGTGGCAATTCTTCTTTTTTTATTCTTACTGTTTATTAAATAACTACTACAATTATAATAAAATGTTGGAATCAGCAATAGTGGTATGTAATACAAATACCACAACATTTCTGTTACATAACCTGTTGTATATGTTTTGAACATTCTTACTACCATCCAAAATGCCAATAGCACACCTATTGATAATACATATTTTTTTAGTGTTTTATCAAATATTCTTATATATAATAGTGCTATCCATATTGTATATATTGCCAATGCTAATACCGTTTGTTGAGTCTGTGTCATATTTACCCCTTTTTATTTTTGATTTTTCTATAAATTTTATTTACCTATAATATAATAACATAATAGCAGATTTTCTATTTTTTTTCAACATATAGCAAAATACTAGCCTCTTATAGCTAGTATTTTATAACTTTAATTTTTCTTTTCATAATTTAAAAATATTTTCTCCTAATTTCATATTTTCCCCTTTCACATACAATTATATAAGTGTTACTGTAAAACCTCTACCAAAAGTCTTTGGAACTTTGTCAAAGACTTTTAACATTTGTAATACAAATACCTATTATTCATTTTGTTAATTCATAACTTTGTTCTATCAACTCTTTTACTAATGTTTCATCAACATTTTTATCTATAATAATAGTATTCCAATGTTCTTTGTTCATATGATAAGCAGGTATTATATAGTCATAGCTACTTCTTAATATATCTGAATAGTCAGGATCTGTTTTTACATTTAGATATAATTTATTATGAACATTCATTATTAGTGCAAACCACTTTTTATTTTTTTTATGTTTCATTGTTACTGACTCAAAATCATCTTTAAATGGACAATCTTTATATGTATCTTCTTGTGATAAACAATATTTTATTATTTCTTCTTTATTCATATCTTTCTTCTCCATCAGTATATAATTTATTTTCTAATTTTATACCTAATTTTTTCAAAATATTAAGTGCCCATATGTTTTTTGATTCATTAAAAATTGCATATACATTTATTTTAGGAATATTATAATAATCTTTTTTCATATTCAATAACCTCTTTATTAAATTTTACTTATTAGAGTTCTGCCATATGATAATATAATCTATAATATTTAACTTTGTTATCACCTATTATCATAATTCTTTTTGGATATATTTCCTCTTCATCATTTGTTGCAATCCCTACCACTTCGAATCTCTTATCCTCTTCCAGAATTTTTTTCATAAAATCTACTAGAGCATAATTATCATCAGCAATTATGATTTTTAGAACTTCATCCATTTTTTATTTTTCTTTCTTGCTATACTAATTATTAGATGCGAAGGTTTTAATATTGAATTAAAGGAATTGCGAAGATTTCGAGCTTTTATAATTATTAATACAATTTTTTATACAAAAATATTGCTATTCCTAATCCTATTATACTTGCTATGTTAATATTAACTGAAAATGCAAATGTTAAACTCAACACATTCATATTTAATACAAGTGGTTCACTTATTCCAAAACTCTGGCCATATGATAACCAGTTTAGCCAGTCAACCTGTGACGCAACTTGTCCTAATAATCCTCCTATTACCAATCCTGCAAATATAAATAATATTATTATCCATGTACTTTTATCTCTTGTAGCCATCTTTTTCCTCCATTTTATTATATTTATCTTCCGATACTTGTTAGCCATTCTTCTACATTTATTGTCTTTTCATTTCCATTATAAGTCATATAAAAATTATTTTCCCCTGTTTCTGTATTTGTTTTCATATATACAGAGTCTAATATGTAACTAGGTATTAATTCTTCCCCACTTGATGTTATCAAATTATAGTGTTTGTCTTTTCCAACTACCAAAATTTTATAACTTGGTATTACTACTGCTGGATATAAGTTACTTTCCTTTGTTTGATCACATCCTACCTTTTCAAATTCAAAGTCTTTTATTTTTTCTCCTTTTACGTTAAAAATTCCCCATAAGTTTTCACTATTTTCTATTGGTATTATTCCATCAAGTAAAACATATTGGTTTTCCACTCCGTTTTGCTTGTATTGTTCACTATTAACTCCTATCTGCTTATATTCTATACCTATTATTATTTTTCCATTTGTATTTATAACACCATATAAATCATTTTGTTTTACTAAATATAGACCTTCTTGGTTATCCATAATTTTTATGTCATCATATACAGTTTTTACTTTTGATGATGCATCTTTTCCTATTACCCCATATTTACCATCACTTTTTACTAAAAAGTCTGACGTAGCTGGTAAATATCTTATTTCTTCGTATTTAAGTTCTAATATAGGTTTCCCTGTATCTGCTGATATTACCCCATATTTATTATCTTTTATTATTATCATCATTTCTTCAAATATTGCTTTCTTATCTGAAAACTCTTCTGATAATCTTTCGCTTTCACTATTATTATTATCATCTATATTTATTTTTAATGCTGATGCATATATTTCATTTAAGTATTGCATTGTAAAAATGCTTATTCTTTTCTTCTCTAAGTCATATTGTATTGATGTATTAAATGCTTTTTCTATACCGTGAGGTGTTGTATACAATTCTCCATCTTTTTCGAATACCTTCTCATCAAGAGTTACATACTCATAATCAGAGTCTCCTCTTGTTTTTATTAATATATCTGAGTTTTTTGTAAACATTGCTGTTTCATACTCATTTTTTACATAACATTTAGTTGAATCTTCTGATTTAATTTTATAATCTCCTCTATAATCTTCATAATTCAAGTATTTTGCCATTGCTCTTATTGGAAAATATAGTTTTTGTCCATCTTCTTCTGTTATGTATATTATTTTTTCAATTTCGTTATTTTGTTGTTTATCTATTGTTATTTTCATTACTGAACCTTTTAGATATATTATCCCAAAAATTATTGCAAAAGTCATAATTAACAACACTGCAATACAAATCCCTATAATCATAGTTGTTTTTGATTTTTTTGGTGCTTCAACTTCTTGATACAATTCCATGCATTCTCCTCCTACTTTTCATAACCATATTTTTTATAAAATTCTTTTTTAAATGTACCCAAATTATCATTCTCTATTTCTATTCTAACTCTTTCCATTAATTTAGTCAAGAACCTTAAATTATGAATTGAAAGTAATCTTACTCCTAATATTTCATTTGCTTTTACCAAATGTCTTATATATGCTCTTGTATAATTTTTACATGTATAGCAATCACATTCTGAATCCAGTGGTCCCCAATCTCTTTCATATGTTGCATTTCTTACTACTACTTTTCCATGTGATGTCATTGCAGTACCATTTCTCGCTATTCTTGTTGGTAATACACAATCACACATATCTATTCCTGCCATTGCTGATTCTATTAAATAATCTGGAGAACCCACTCCCATCAAATATCTTGGCTTATCTTTAGGCATAAGTGGTGCAGTGTACTTTAAAATCTCTATAAATTCTTCTTTTGGCTCTCCTACACTTATTCCTCCTATTGCATATCCTGGCAAATCTAACTCTATTAAATCTTTAGCTGATTTTTCTCTTAAATCTTTATAAAATCCTCCTTGAATAATTCCAAATAGCCCTTGCTCTTCTGGCCTTTTATGTGCTTTTATACATCTCTTTGCCCACCTTGTGGTTCTTTCCATAGATTCCTTTGTATATTCATATGTTGATGGATATGGACAACATTCGTCAAATGACATAATTATATCTGCACCAAGTGAATTCTCTATTTCCATTACTTTTTCTGGTGTAAACATATGCTTACTTCCATCTAAATGCGATTTAAATTCAACTCCTTCTTCTGTAATTTTTCTTAAATCACTTAAACTAAAAACTTGAAAACCTCCACAATCTGTTAAAATCGGCCTATCCCAGTTCATAAATTTATGAAGGCCTCCTGCCTCTTCAACAATTTTGTGCCCAGGTCTTAAATATAAATGATATGTATTTGACAATATTATTTGTGCTTTTACATCTTCTTTTAATTCTTCTGGAGTTAATGATTTTACTGTTGCTTGTGTTCCAACTGGCATAAATATCGGTGTTTGTATATCCCCATGTGGTGTATGTACAATTCCTCTTCTTGCTCCTGTTTGTTTGCATTCGTGTAATAATTCGTATGTTATTGCTGGTTTCATTTTTCTACTCACTTTCTATTTTATTTTGGGACATTTGGGGTCGGTTCCGTTTTTGCCCTCGGGACATTTGGGGTCGGTTCCGTTTTTGCCCTTTTTATTGTATATACATTGCATCACCAAAACTAAAAAATTTATATTCTTTTTCTACAGCTTCTTTATATGCTTTCATTACATATTCTTTTCCTGCAAATGCAGATACTAGCATTAATAATGTTGATTCTGGTAAATGAAAATTTGTTATTAATCCATCTATACATTTAAATTTATAACCTGGATATATAAATATTTGAGTATCTCCTTCTGCCTCTTTTACCATCCCATTTTTTTCTGATGATATTGTCTCTAATACTCTACAAGAAGTTGTCCCTATTGCAATGACTCTTTTTCCATTCTTTTTTGTTTCATTTATTTTATCAGCATCTTCTTGTTTTATGTAAAAATGCTCTGAATGCATATTATGTTCCTCTATATTTTCTACCTTTACTGGCCTAAATGTTCCTATTCCTACATGTAAAGTTACATTTGCTATTTTTATTCCCTTTTGTTCTATTTCTTTTAATAATTTATCTGTAAAATGTAAGCCAGCTGTTGGGGCCGCTGCTGAGCCTTCATATTTTGCATATACTGTTTGATATCTATCATTTTCTTTTAACCCTTCATGTATATATGGAGGTAATGGCATTAGCCCTATTTTATCTAATATCTCATTAAATATCCCTTGATATTTGAATCTTACTTTTCTTGTTCCTCCTGGCATTGTGTCTAATATTTCCGCTTCTAATAATCCATCTCCAAATATTACTTTTGTTCCTATATGTAATTTGTTTCCTGGTCTTACAATGCTTTCCCAAATATCTCCTTCGATTCTATTTAATAGTAAAAATTCTACATTTGCTCCTGTCTCTTTTTTTCCATATAATCTTGCTGGTATCACTTTTGTATTATTTCTTACTAAACAATCTCCTGGTTGTAAATATTTAATTATATCTTTAAATACTTCATGTTCTATTGTTTGCTTTTTTCTGTCTAATACCATTAGTCTTGATTCGTCTCTTTTTTCTATTGGTATTTGTGCAATTAATTTTTCTGGCAACTCATAATTAAATTCTGATACTTTCACTCTTATTGCATATCCTTTCTATATCTCTATTTTTACTATTATATTGTACTATTTTTTTACTAATATTTCAAGTTTTATGTAAAAAAATAATATCTAGTTTTTGTTTGAACTAAATATTATTTTTATTTTGGTGTACTTATTGTTTGTAATTAAATTTTTAATACCTTTTTCATCTTGTCTACATTAGGATCTCCTATTTTTTTTGATATTGCTATATCATATTTTACAAATATATCCATAATTTCTTGATGGTCATTTTTCCTATTAATTTCATACTGAATCCATCTTTTTTCGTTTTCCTTCCAGCGTTTGTCATTTTCTTCCCATCTCTTTTCATTTTGCTCCCAGCGTTTGTCGTTTTCTTCCCAGCGTTTTTCATTTTCTTCCCACTTTTTCTTATTTTCTTCCCAACGTCTTAAATTTTCTTGCCAATGTTCATTTTCTATTTCTCTACTCTTTTTTATTTCTGCTCTTAACTCATTAAAAGATGCTGCAGTTTGTACTTGAAAATTATTTAACGTTTGCAATATTTGTATTAACATTTCGTTAGTATCTACCATATAATTAACCTCCTTGAATTTTATTGATTTAATAATCTAAAAGATTTAAATTGTTTTCTATGTATGAATTAAATCCTCTTCTGAAATAATAAAAAGTACACCTCAGAATATATGCTATATAAAAAAATAGAAGCATATACTCATAATATGCCTCTATTATATATTCTCATTTTGCTATTGTCAAGAACTTTTTATTTAATAACTTCAACATCAAGCATTAATTTTTCTCCATTTATACTTACTTCCGTGTAAGTATCTCTTTTTGCATTAAATACAACATTCTCTGTTAAAGTTTCTTTCTTAATTTCAGATTCAAACTTCTTTATAAGTCCCTCTAGCATTTTATTTTCTGATACATATAGATTAATTTTATCTAATACTTCAAATCCTTTGTCTTTTCTCATATTTTGGACTTTTGATAAAATCTCTCTTACATATCCTTCTTCTTTTAATTCTGGAGTTATTGTTGTATCTAATACTACACCAATTTCTCCCTCTCCTGCAAACGCAAATCCATCTTTTCCCTGCATTGTAACAAGTAGATTTTCAGATGTTAATTCTATTTGTGTTCCATCTATATCTATATATTCTACTCCACCATTTTTTACTTTGTTAGCTAAATCCATTTGATTTAATTTTGAAATTGCTTCTCTTATTTTTGGTATTAGTTTTCCATATTCTTTTCCTAATACTGGTAAATTTGGTTTTATTTCAAAATGAACATATTCATTCATATTTGCACCTAAATCTACTTCTTTAACATTCAATTCTTCTTTAACAATGTTTCCATAGTATTCTGGTAATGTATCTACAGATACTAACATTTTTGAAAGTGGCTGTCTGTTTTTGATATTTGCTGAATTTCTTGCACTTCTTCCTAATTTTACTAATGAATATGCTAAATCCATTTCATTTTCTAGTTTCTTATCTATAGCTTTTTCATCAACTTCTGGCCATAAACATAAATGAACGCTTTCTGGTGCTTTCTCATCTAATCCTACAACTAAATTTTGATAGATTTCATCTGTCATAAATGGTACAAATGGCGCTGATATTTTTATTAAATTTACTAAGACTCTATACAATGTTGTATATGCCCCTATCTTGTCATCTGTTAATTTCTCTCCCCAGAATCTTTCCCTATTTGTACGAACATACCAGTTTGATAATTCATCTGTGAAGTTTTGAATTTGAATTGCTGATGATGTTATATCATATTTTTCTAACTTTTCATCAATCTCTTTTATTAGTGTATTCATTTTTGATAATATCCATTTATCCATAATGTTATCTGATTTGAAATCACTATATTTGTTCGGATTAAATTTATCAATCTCAGCATATAACACATAGAATGAATATACATTCCATAATGTGCTTAAAAATCCTCTCTGTGTTTCTTGAACATTGTTTAATCCAAGTCTTGTTGGAAGCCATGGTGCTGAACATGTATAAAAATGCCATCTTGTTGCATCTGCACCAACTGAGTTTAATAATACCATTGGATCAACACCATTTTTCTTTGACTTAGACATTTTTTGTCCTTTTTCATCTAATACATGGCCTAAAACGATACAATTCTCATATGGTGTCTTTCCAAATATACATGTTGATATCGCAAGTAATGTATAAAACCATCCTCTTGTTTGATCTATCGCTTCTGATATGAATTGTGCTGGGAAATGTTTTTCAAATTCCTCTTTATTTTCAAATGGATAATGTAACTGTGCAAATGGCATTGAACCAGAATCGAACCAACAGTCTATTACTTCTCTAAATCTTTCCATTTTTTTACCACACTCTGGACATTTTAAATGTACATTATCTATATATGGTTTATGTAATTCTATATCATCTGGACAATCTATTGCTTTTTCTTTTAATTCAGCAACACTTCCTATACATTCCTCATGCCCACATTCACACTTCCAAATTGGTAATGGTGTTCCCCAATATCTGTCTCTTGAAATTCCCCAATCTATTACATTTTCAAGGAATTTTCCAAACCTTCCTGTTCTTATTGTATCTGGATACCAGTTTATTTTGTTATTGTTTGCAACTAATTCATCTCTCAATTTTGTCATAGCAACAAACCAACTTTCTTTTGGATAATATAAAAGTGGTGTGTCACATCTCCAACAATGTGGATATGAGTGTAGATGCTTTTCTTTAGAAAATAATTTTCCTTGTTCTGCTAACCATCTGCAAATATCCTCATTGCAATCTCTTACAAATCTTCCTGCCCATGGTTCAACTTCTGGTACAAATTTTCCTGTTTTATCTACTAAGTTTACAAATGCTATTCCATTTTGTTTTGCAACTAGGCTATCATCTTCACCATAAGCTGGTGCAATATGTACAATTCCTGTACCATCTTCTATTGTAACATAGTCTCCATGTATTACTTCAAATGCTTTTCCATCTACTTTGGCAAATGGCATTAATTGCTCATATTTTGTTCCTAATAATTCTGTTCCTTTGAATTCTTTTACTATTTCATAAGGTGTTTCTTTTAATACATTTGTAAGTAAATCTTTAGCTAATATATAGTTTTCGTATTTTGGTTCATCATCTGTTCCAATATTTGCTTTAACCTCTACATATGTATATGATTTATTTACACATAATGCAAGATTTGATGGCAATGTCCATGGTGTTGTTGTCCATGCTAACATATATTTATCTTCTCCAACTACTTTGAATTTGGCTATACATGTTAAATCTTTTACATCTTTATATCCTTGTGCAACTTCATGTGAAGATAGAGCTGTTCCACATCTTGGGCAATAAGGCATTACTTTGTGTCCTTCATATAGTAATCCCTTTTTCCACATTTCTGATATTCCCCACCATACTGATTCAATATAATCATTGTGATATGTTACATAAGGGTGTTCCATATCTACCCAAAATCCTACTTTGTTTGTCATCTCTTCCCATTTATGTACATAGGTAAATACACTATCCTTACATTCTTTTACGAATTTTTCTACTCCATATTCTTCAATTTGTTGTTTTCCTGATATACCAAGCTTTTTTTCTATCTCTAACTCAACAGGTAATCCTTGTGTATCCCATCCTGCCTTTCTATCTACATGATAACCTTTCATTACTTTATATCTTGGAATTATATCTTTCATTACCCTTGTTTCAATATGACCTATATGTGGCATACCATTCGCTGTTGGTGGTCCATCATAAAATGTGAAATATCTTTTCCCTTTATTCATATCAAAATTCTTTTTTATAATATTTTTCTTTTTCCACATATCTGCAACTTCATTTTCCATTCCAACAAATCCATTTTTTAATTCTACTTTTTTGTACATCTCTTTACCTCCTTCTTTGGGCAACTGGGACATTTGGGGTCGGTTCCATTTTTGCCCTTTACAAATTAAATTGTCCTGCAACACTTTCAATTTTCTGTAATTCAAATCTATATTTTTGTTTTACATTAGGATATTTCTCATGATCCACTTCAGATAAAAACATTTCTTTTGGTCTTATCCATAAGTCTCCATTACCGTATAATCTCCTATATACTACCATTTCTTTTTGAGTTTCCGAATCTTTTGCTATATCTTCCACTAAATAATAGTCTCCTTTAAAATGTTTATACACTCCTTTAATTTTTAATTCTTGCATATCTTTCCCTCCTAACTTTATGTTTTTAGGTATAAGTACAAATTTTTAATAGGAATTTTTTCGTTTTTCTGTTAAAGAAAAAGTCCTAGCATACAAAACTATGCTAGGACGAATATATTCCGCGGTACCACCTATATTAGTATTTTATTAATACTCTCTTACTTATCTTTAACGCAGATTTACGTTAATGCTTACTTTAATTTTTTAAATCAATTTTGTTCAGCATTACAACTAACAAGGTGATAATAAATAATTTTTACTTTCAAACTCACACCAAATGTTTGATTCTCTCTTAAGCTATTGTATTATTTACCGTGTCCTTGTTCTTGTTTTTTATTATTGTGTTATTATTATATCACTTTTTTTTATTTTTGCAAGTGTTTTTTTGTAAAATTCAAATAAATTACAAAAAATTATTATGTATGCATATTTTTCGTTTTTAAGTATATACTTATTATATAATTAAATTACATAAGTCAAAACAATACTATTATCAACTGTAATAGAATGGAGGTTTATTTATGAATTTTAATAGAGTTCAAGATGTTTTAAATAATAAAGAAAAGGTTGACATTTTTTATAATGAGCGCCCTGTATGGATTCAAGGCGTAAATAATCATATTGCTAAAATTGGATTTATTGACAATTTTGATGAACGTGATGTTTTTATTGAAGATTTGTATGAAAGAAATTCATATAATTAATTGGGACATTTGGGGTCGGTTCCATTTTTGCCCTTATCAAAAAAGAGAATATATATTAGATTTTCTAATTTATATTCTCTTTTTGATTATACTAATTAATAATATTTACATTATGTTCTATTCTATATTGCCCATTTTTTCTAGTCTTTAGAAGCATATGGTAATATAGCAATATGTCTAGCTCTTTTAATAGCAAGAGTTATGTCTCTTTGATGTTTAGCACAAGCTCCTGTTGTTCTTCTAGGTAATATTTTTCCTTTATCATTGATGAATTTTCTTAATTGTTCAGGATTTTTATAATCTAATACAAAGTTTTTGTCATGACATAATGTACAAACTTTTTTTCTTTGTTTTCTGAATTTTGGATTAAAGTCATCATCATAATTGTTATTGTTTCTATTATTTCTTTTTTTGTTTTTGTCTGCCATTTATAATTCCCCTCCTTGTTCTTAAAATGGTAATCATACAGTTCTAAAATGGTAAGTCATCACTTGAAGATACTTCAAAGTCTGAGCCACCTTGAACAGTTGATCCTGGCATTGTATTGCCAAATGTATTTTCGAATGAAGAATTTGAAGTTTCTCCTTCTCTTTTACTATCAGCAAAATATGCCTCTTCTGCAACAACTTCTGTAACATAGTGTTTTTGACCTTGGTCATCATCCCAAGTTCTTGTTTGAATTCTTCCTATAACACCAACTTGTTGACCTTTCTTAAAGTATTTACTACAAAATTCTCCTAATTTGCTCCAAGCTACTATATTTATAAAGTCTGCTTGTCTTTCTTCTCCTTGTTTTGCAAATCTTCTATTTACTGCTAATGAGAATGATGATACTACTGTATTGTTTGTTTGTGTATATCTTACTTCTGGGTCTCTTGTTAATCTCCCCATTAAAATTACTTTGTTCATATTTTATCACTTCACCTTTCTACTTTATTCAGGCCCCCACTGTTTCCTATTTCTTTTTCCATTTTATTACTGATTATTAATTTTCTACCGAGTTATTTATATCAGTCTTTAACTATTTTTTTATTGTGATGAATTTTAATATTTCATCTGTTATTCTGTAGATTCTTTCTAATTCTGTTATTGCTTCTGGTTTTGATTCAAAATTGATTTGCATATAATATGCTTCTTTGTTCTTTTTTATTTCATATGCTAATTTTCTTTTTCCCATGTCAATAACTTCTTCTACTTTTCCATTTTCATTTATTAATCCTGTAAATTTTTCTTCTAAAGCTTTTAAAGCTGCTTCATCAATATTTGGATTAATAATGATAACACTTTCGTATTTGTTCATTATCTTCACCTCCTCTTGGATATATAGCTCATACTTCTTGTATGAGTAAGGATTTTAGTTTTGTAGCTAAACACAAAACTATATTAAAAAATAAAAACAAACGATTTTCCGTTTGTTTTATCTGGAGCAGGTAGTGGGAATCGAACCCACGTCATCAGCTTGGAAGGCTGAGGTTCTACCATTGAACTACACCTGCATGTACAATGCAAGGAATTTTCCATTTTTCTTTTTGTTTTGTTGGAGCAGGTAGTGGGAATCGAACCCACGTCATCAGCTTGGAAGGCTGAGGTTCTACCATTGAACTACACCTGCATTTCCCTGACATTTATAGATTATAATGTATTATTCTTGTTTTGTCAAGCACTTTTTAAAATTTTACAAATTTTTTTTGTGGATTTGTCAAACATATCAAAAAATCCTTCTCTAATGTTTAATTAATAGAAGGATTTTTTATTTTATACTATTTTTTGTCTACTAAAAATAATTTATTTCTTGTTAATTCTATATTATTTCCATCTTTATCTGTTACTTTTATCAAATAGCGACAACCTTCTGATAATCTTTTAAAAGCTAAATATATATTATTTTTGTCTTTATAATTTGAGTTCTTTTCATCTATATAATTTGCTGTTGTTTTTAAAAGTTTCCCATCTTCATAAATGTATATAGGTTTTGTCTGGTCATATTTTCCATTTTTCTTAACAAAAATCTTTATAGTTTTTATATTTGAATCTGATATTTTTATTTTTTGAGTATCTTTTCCTTTTGTACTTCTTACTACTCTTGGTGATTCATTTACTTTCCATGTATCTGTATTATTTTTCTTATTTATTACAAAATCAGTTAAACATGCTACTTTTTCTCCACTTTTATTTAAAAGTTTTAATCTAAACATACCTTCTTTTGCAAATGTAAAGCTTGTTATATAATTACCTTTTTTCTTAATATTATCTAACTTAATTTCTTTACTGCTTATTTTACCATCTATAATTTGATACATTTTTGCACTTGTTACTTTATTTGTTTCACTTATTGTAAATGTAACTTTTTCTGGATCATTTTTAACTATTTTTATATTTGGAGCAAAACCGTTTTCTACTTTTGCAGCACTTTGTGGAGTTTTCATTTTTCCTCTTACTTTTACTTCTCGTATATTAGTTAATCCACTATTGCCTACAACTTTTATTTCGTAATATCCATATTCATCTAGTCTATTAATTTTGATTAGTGCTTTATTTCCTAATTCTTCTAATGGTGTATTAACATATTGTGGGTTTATTTTAGTATCTTCTTTTACATTGTTTTTATAAATTATATTCTCTTCTTTATAGTCATATACTCCTTTTGTATTTCTCTTACAAATAATTATTTCATTTATTCCATTTGTATCTGTTATTTTAAATGTTCTATCTTTATTTGTTTCTGTACTAAATGTTATTTTGGGAGCAACTATTGCTGAATACATTCCATCTTGATCTTGATTTATTTTCATTTCTCTAGCTACAAAAGGGATTGTTGCACCTTTTTTATAGAATTCTAAAGTTATTTCTCCTGTTTTTCCTGTATATAGTACATAATGTTCTTTGCTTACACTGTCTTGCAGTATTTTAAGTTTTTTTCCTGTTTGTGATACTTTTACTTTATTAATTACTGTATTATTATAATTTGGTAATAAAATTTTAAGTTCTTTTCCTTTTTCTGGTTTTATATCTACATCTACGTAATTTAATAATGTTTTTCCTATGTTTGAATTTTTTACTGCCTCTGTTTTAGGACTCATCATTCCTGTAATGATTATAGCCATTGTAATTATAACTATAATTTTTAGGCATTTTTTGAAATATTTAATATTCATTATTAAAACAAACCTCCTTTTAGGTACAATTATTCACTTTTTCATTATAATTCAAATGTCTAAAATTGTCAAGTTTTTTGTATAAGAATTTTTTCGTTTGTATCCATTTTTGAACTAATTTATGTCAGATATTTCTAGTTTGTCTTATATTGAATTTATTT
>CAKOYQ010000022.1 GCA_934130935.1 uncultured Clostridia bacterium
GAGGAATGTAATGCAAAATTTATATTTATCTTCGTAATTTATATTAAAACCAAAAGGGCAAAAATGGAACCGACCCCGAATTGCCCTTGGGCCAAAACAGAACCGACCCCATTTTTCCCTTTGATTAATGTCTATCCCTCTATTACATTTAAAATTTTCTTTTCTAAATCTTTAATCTTTTCATTTATTCTAAACATGTCTTCATCTCTTAAGCTGTCATTTTCAACATCTTCTTTAACACTAGTCTCCATATCCTTAATTTCATATTGTAATTTATTTAATCTATCTATAATTTCTTGTCTTAAGTTTTTAGCTTTCTTTATTTTAATTTTATTAACAACTCTTAATTCTTCGCTTAATTCATATGTTTCACCATATTCTGGTATTGAGACTCCAATTCCTGTTTCTCCTAAAATTTTATCTCTTAACACTTCTTGTGACTCTTCTTCTCCATGTACTAAAAATATGTGTTTTGGTTTAGAAATAAATGAATATATAAAATTCATCAACCATTCTTGATCTGCATGTCCTGAATAGCCTTCAATATATTCAATTCTAGCATTTACAGCAAATTCTTCTCCAAATATTGTTACTTTTTTAGCTCCATTTACTATTGAATATCCCAATGTTCCAGGTGCTTGATACCCAACAAAAAGTATTGTACTATTTGGATTCCATATATTATGTTTTAAATGATGTTTTATTCTTCCTACATCACACATTCCGCTTGCAGATATTATTATTGCTGGTTCATTACTTTCATTTAAAGCTTTAGATTCATCTGCTGTTTTTGTAAATTTTAATCCTGGAAATTCTAATGGATTATCTCCTCTTTCCATTTCTTCTTTTATTTCATCTTCAAAAAGTTCTGTATTTTGCTTAAATATTTCTGTTGCTGATATTGCTAACGGACTATCTACATATACTGGAACTTTCATTAATGTTCTATATTTTCTCATAAATTCATCATCATCTGTGTTTTCTTTTATTTTGTTTAACTCATATAGAATTTCTTGTGTCCTTCCAACAGCAAATGATGGTATTACTACTGTTCCTTTATTATCAATAGTCTCTGATACTATATTTAAAAATAATTTTGCTTTTTCATTATTTTTTATATGCAATCTACTTCCATATGTTGATTCCATAACTAAATAGTCACAATCATCTATCATTGTAGGTGAATCTAATAGTGGAATATCATTATTTCCTAAATCTCCTGTAAATACTGCTTTTGTTTCTTTTCCATCTTCTTTTGCCCATACTTCAATTATACTTGATCCCAGCATATGTCCAGCATCATTATATCTTACATATATATTTTCATCTACTTGTATTATTTCATCATATTTTACAGGAACAAAAATTTCTTGACAATTTATAGCATCTTCAGCAGTATATAGTGGTGGGATTGCATCTTCACCTTTTCTTATTCTTTTTTTGTTTTTCCACTCAGACTCCATTTCTTGTATATGTCCACTATCTGGTAACATTATTCCACACAAATCACATGTAGCCTTATGTGCATATATTGGACCTTTAAAGCCTTCATTGTATAATTTAGGTATTCTTCCTGAATGGTCTATATGTGCATGTGTTAATAACATAAAATCTATTTCTGTTGGATTATAGTCAAATGGATTATAATTCTCCATTTCCAATTCTGCTTTTCCTTGGTACATTCCACAATCTACTAAAAATTTTTTCCCTGCTGCTTCTACTAAAAAATTTGAACCTGTTACCATTTTAGTAGCTCCTAAAAATGTTATTTTCATATATCTCTCCTGTCCTTTCTTGTTTTTCCTTATATAAATATCTTTATTTTTTTATTCTTCTTGGTTTTTTCTATTTGTTTTATTTCAAATTTTTCTTCACTTACATTTTCATCAAATATTTGTATATAATATTTATCCGCTTCTATTGTTATTTTATAATATAAATTTTCCAATACTATTATTCTTGTTTTAAATACATGCTTCATCACTTCAAATGGAACATTTGAAATGATACTTTTTTCTATTGCCTTCTTTACTAATATTTTTTCTGTTTTTAATATACTCTTTTCTAGTTGTTTAATATCTTTAATGTTTTTTTCTAAATTAAATGGCAAACACATAAAATATCTAAATTTATATATTAATTTTACAATTTCCTCTTTTTCTGTTGTTTTCTTTATTTGTATGTTTAAACATTGAAGAAATATCTCTATAAATTCTATAAGTAATTGTTCTCTTTGTTCTTGATTAATATTACATACTTCTAATAATTCTTTTTTACGAATTTTAGCATTTTTTTCTTCTATATAATTAGTTGGATTTAACAAATAATTATATTCATTTATTTCATTTAATATTTTCTGTTTTTGTCTATTTAACTCTTGTTTTAATACTCTTATATTAAATATCTTCTGTTCTAATGGTGCTTCTTCATTTCTTCTTTTATACTCTGCTTTTAGCCTTGCTTCTTGCCCTAATATTTTTTCTATATCTTTTAATTTTTTCATTGCTTGTTTTTTTTGGTTAGTTATTTTTTCTATATATGTTTCTGTATCATTATAATTTTCTATTTCTTCTTCTAATTTTCTTATGGTTTGTGATATTTCTTTTGCAAATTCTTCATTTTCTTTTACATCGTTGAATATTGCAATTTTTATCAACAGGTCTTTTATTGATTCAACTTTTTCGTTTCCATATTTGCTACCACCTTCTTCTGTCAAAACCTCAAAATAATCAATTATTCCATCTTTATCTCTGCACCAATTATCTAAAAACTCTTTTCCAAATAATATTTGTAACAGTTGATAAATTAAATTTGCATCAATATTTTCTATTTCTTTTTTTATAGTAGTCCATGACCATCCATTAAAATCTCTTAAAACCTCTACTCTATCTATATCTTTTCCCATATTTATAAAATCAGAAACAGCTATAGTTGTTTCGCCATATTTGTTATTTAAAATTTTCTTATTATTCGCCTGTTTTTCTATTGCATATAAAATTTTTTGTTCTATTGAATAACTTATAATTTCTTGCTCTCCAACATAATATTTCTTGTTTTTTAGTTGTTTTTGTATTTCTTCTTCATCAAATTTTTGACTTATCCTTACAACTCTTATTTTATTGCATTTTTTCTTTATATTTGTTAATAATTGTTCTACATATTGCTCTTGTGTTTGTTCTATTCCTTTTGCCTTTTGGTAATCATTGTATGATACTTCTATTTTGTATAATATTCCTTGGAGAAGATTTTTAGCTTGTTCATCTATGTCTTTTTTTTCTAGTATTTTTTCTAGTTCTTCATTGTTGTCTTTTTTTATTATTTTTTTTAGCATATCTTCTCCTTTCTATATTAAATTGTTTTAGTTCTATCTCTTAACTTAGTAAGACTCTTTAAGCTTCTTTTTGTTCTGCTGTTCCCATTTTCAATTCTTGCAATTTTTCAAGAGACATAAGTACTTGACGAGGTTTACTTCCTTGATATCCTGAAATAATACCTCTTTCTTCCATTTGGTCAATAATTCTACCAGCTCTAGCATATCCAACTTTAAATCTTCTTTGTATAAATGATGTTGATGCTTGTCCTGTTTCTACAACTACATCTATTGCATCCATTAAAAATGGATCTGTGTCATCATCACTATCTGCTGCTTCAGCAGCAAGTTCTTTGTCTGTTTTATTACTATTTTCAATACTTTCTAGTATGTCCTCACTATATGTTGCTTCTCCATTTGATTTTACAAATGATACTATTTTTTCAACTTCATCATCAGATACAAATGCACCTTGAACTCTTACTGGCTTTGGTGCTCCTGATGGATAAAATAACATGTCTCCTTTTCCTAATAGTTTTTCTGCCCCTACTTGATCAAGTATTGTTCTCGAGTCTACCTGTGATGATACTGCAAATGCTATTCTTGATGGAATATTTGCTTTTATTATTCCTGTAATTACATCAACTGATGGACGTTGAGTTGCAATTATTAAATGCATACCAGCTGCTCTAGCTTTTTGTGCTAGTCTACAAATAGAATCTTCTACTTCTTTTGCAGCAACCATCATTAAATCTGCTAACTCATCTATTATTATTACTATTTGTGGCAACTTTCCAACACCATCTTCTTTTTCTACTAAAGCATTATATCCTTTTAAATCTCTTACACCTTTTTGTGCAAATAAATTGTACCTATTGTCCATTTCTTGCACTGCCCATGCTAATGCTCCTGCTGCTTTTTTAGGATCTGTTACTACTGGTATTAATAAATGTGGTATTCCATTATATACAGAAAGTTCTACTACTTTTGGATCTACCATTACAAATTTTACTTCACTTGGTTTTGCTTTATAAATTATACTTGTTATTAATGTATTTATACATACACTTTTTCCTGAACCTGTTGCTCCTGCAATTAAAGCATGTGGCATTTTTGCAATATCTGCTATTTCCATGTTACCAGCGACATCTTTTCCTAATGCTACACTTAGTTTTGACTTACTGTCTTGGAATGCCTCACTTTCTACAACATCTCTAAAGTGTACTGTTTCTTTCTCTGTGTTTGGAACTTCTATTCCAACTGCTTGTTTTCCTGGAATTGGTGCTTCAATTCTTATTGTTTCTGCTGCTAAATTAAGTGCTATATCATCTGCTAAATTTGCTATTTTACTTACACGCACACCTTCTGCTGGTTTTAATTCATATCTTGTTATTGCAGGTCCAACTGATACATTTTCTACTTTTGCTTGTACTCCAAAACTGTACAGTGTCTTCTGAAGTCGTGTCGCAACTTCTGTTAATGCTTTAGCTCCACCCTTAATTGCTTTTTTGGTTCCTTTGCTTAATAATTCTACAGGTGGGTATTCATAATGTTCATCTTCAACTGCCATTGCATGTTCTAATTGTAATACTTCTTTTACTTTTTCTTCTTTTTTCTCTTCTTCTTTTTTAAATAAATTTCCCTCTATGTAATCTGGTTCCATTTTTGTTTTTTCTTCCATTCCTAATGGAACTAAATCATCTTTTTCATGTCTGAATTTTCTTCTGCCTTTATTATTATTTTCTTCTTCTATTGTCCTTCCATTTAAATTAATCTTTATTTGCTCTGGTTCTATTCCTTTTTCTTCTACTTCTAAATATGATTTTCTATTTTCTTTTATTACCTTTGCTTTTTTTCCTTCTCTACGAATTTCTTCTCTTCTTTCTTCCTCCTCACTTCTTGCTTGCATTCTTTCTTCATGTCTTTCTTTACGTCTTTCAACACCTGATTGTATCCAGTTACTTATAATTTCAGAAATATCAATTCCAAATGTAACCGCAAATAATATCAAAGATATTCCTACACTTAATATTATTGTTCCAACTTTACCAAATAATTTAAACAAAGGAACTGCTGCAATCGTTCCTAAAGCTCCTCCTCCTATACTATTTTCTCCAAGTGTGTATGCATCTTTAACAACCTCAGATATATTTTGTTCAATATTTATTTCTCCATTATATATTTCATATGCACTTAATATTACAGCTATAAATATTAGCAATAACGAATATTGGAATATTTTTGATGATATATAACCATCATCATCTTTGCATGCCATTTTAATTGCAACTGCAAATGAACCTATTGGTACTACATATTTAATTATCCCAAACATACCTCCAAAGAAATCACTAAGTAATATTCCTGCATATCCTGATTCTGTGTATATTAGTACAGTAAGCAAAATGCTAAATATTATTGTTGAAATCACTCCAAAATTCATTGAGCTTTTTTTGCTTTTTCTTCCTTTACTTTTTCTTTTTGCCATTTTTACTATATTTCCTCCTAAATGTTTTGGAAACTTCGTTTAAAAGGGACACTCCTTTATTGAAAGGGGTGCCCCCAATTTTTATTGAAGTTCCTTTTTACTATTTTGAATTGTTTTTATTGTATCTTCTAATGACATTTCCATTAGATTAACTGCTTCTCCAAGATTTTTTTCTAATTTAGCTAATGTATCTGTTAATACTTTTTCTGTTGAATTAAGCAAATTATTTGCATATTCTTTTGTTCCCTGAGATATTTCTCTTGACATTTCATTTGCTGTCTCTATTATTTCAGCTTTTTGTTCATATGCTTTTCTTGTTATTTCATGCTCATCAATCATTGAAATAATTCTATTTTCAGCTTCTTTAACTATTCCATCAGCTTCTTTTTGAGCTTCAACTAATATTCTTTGTCTTTCTTCTTTAACCCATTTTGCTTGTTTTAGTTCATCTGGTAATTTAATCCTTATTTCTTTTATTATTTCAAGCATTTCCTCTTTGTCTACCATCCCCTTATTTGTAAATGGTATATTTTTGCTATTTTCTAATATGTCTTCTAATGTTTCCAATAATGTAAAGATTTCCATCGTTTACCCCTTTCTAGGCATTTTCTATTTTAAGAAATATTATTGTTGCTCTTCCATATTTTCTTTTGTCAACAATTTCGATTTCTAAGTTCTCTATTTCTTTTAATATCCTTTTTTCATCATCTGTTTCTATAATAATAGTACTATCTTTGGTTATTATACCAAATTCAATTATTTTTTTTAATGATTTAACAATATAATTTGTTGCATATGGTGGGTCCAGATAAATTATATCAAATTGTTGATTTTTAATTTTTTCTAAACATGTTTCAAAATCTGTATTGAATACTTTAGTTTTTTCCTCCATATGTATTTTATTTATATTTTTTCTTATAACTTCTATAGCTTCTTTTGACTTATCACATAAAACTGCTTCTTTAGCACCTCTACTTAAGAATTCTAATCCTATTGCTCCGCTTCCAGCAAACAAATCTAATACTTTTGCTCCATCTATTTCATTTTGTATAATATTGAATATCGATTCTTTTACTCTATCTAATGTTGGTCTTGTATTCATTCCTTCTAACGTATATAATTTAGTTCCCCTAGCTTTGCCACTTATTATTCTCATTTTGCCAATTTCAGCCTTTCTTTATATATTAATATTTTATTCTTTTTTTCTATATTGTCAAGTATTTTAACTAAATTGTAATATAGTTTTAATATTTCTGTAATATTGTAAAAATTCAGAGCAATTCCTTAAATTCCGGATAATTCTCCAGAATCAAAGGAATGTCCCTGAATTCCGATTTTTCTTTTGTTAATCTTCATCTTTATTTATTTCTTTAATTAATTCTGATTGAGATATTAATAGAGATTCCATTTTTGCTTTATAAATATCAAATTGTTTCTTTACATCACTAAATTGTTGTTCTTTAATTCTTGTTTGTTGTTCTATTTCATCTAATGCTTTTGCTGCACTATCTTTAGAATTTCTAATTATATTTTCAGCTTCTTTTTGTGCTTCTGATACTATTTGTTCAGCTTGTTGTTTAGCAACATTTTTAACTTCTTCTGCAGTTGATTGTGCCATTACTAAAGTGTTTTGTAAAGTTGTTTCTATAGTTTTGTAATGACTTAATGCATTATTTAATTCATCTACTTTTGCATTCATAGATGCTAAATTTTTATAATTTGTTTCATAGTCTTGCATTATTTGATCTAAAAATTCATCTACTTCATCAACATTATATCCATTCATCATTTGCTTGCTAAATTTTTTATTTTCTATATCTAATGGTGTAATCATATTAGATAGCCTCCGTTCTTTTCAAAGGTTTTGCTTATATATCGCTTTTTTAGCTATAAAACAGAAATTAATTTATATTATTGTTTTTTAGCCAAGAAACAGATAATTTGCTTTTTATTTCTTCTCTTGCCATTTCGTTTGTTATTTCATAGTTCATTGGTGCTATTAGAAAAATTGAATTTGATATTTTTTGAATATGTCCGTCTAATGCATAAACTCCACCACTAATAAAATCAACTATTCTTCTAGCGACATCTTTATTAACATATTCCAAATTTACAATTACAGATTTTTTCTCTTTTAATAAACTACATATTTCTTCAGATTGTTCAAATGTAGTTGGTTGAGAAATTACCATTTTAACAGATTGTCCTTGTGCATTTAATGGTACAACTTTTCCTTTCTTTCCTCCGAAAAATTTTCTATCTTCCTCTTCATTTTCATAATTTGATGATTTATCTTCATATTCATAAACATCATCATCATCATATTCTTCTGCCTCTCCTTGGTCTACTCCTCCGAATAGTCCCCATACTTTGTCCATTATAGCTCCTGCCATTTTTTTACCTCCTAATATTTTACACTTTCGTTTTCTAGTTTTGCATTAAGTATCTAACTTTTTCTTCTTTTTGTCAATAGTTTTTTAAATTGTCATTAAAACTTAATATTTTTGTAATATTTTTGTAATATTATTCTTTCATCATTATTTCGTCATAATTATTTATTTTTTTATAATTCTTTATCTCTTGTGCACTATATCCTAACTCTTGTAATTCTTCATTTTTATATGATTCAATTATTGAATATTTGTCTGTTTGTTTTTTTAATTTTACTAATATTTTAGATTGTACACCAGCTTTATTCCTGATTACATAATATAATCCATTTTCTTGTATTAGTACTTGGTTTGGAACTTTTAGTCCTGACACATCCCACCATATTACATCGATTGCAATTTTCCTATGATTAATTAAAGCTTCTGTCATTTTATTGATTTGGAATATGATTGTTCTTTTTCCACTTTCCTCATTTATTTGTACAATTTTAACATTTTCTTCTTCAGCATTTGATATTCTTATTTTAACTTTATCATTAACCTTAGCTTCCATTGCCTCTTTTGAATCAAATGTTACCGCAATATAACACTTAAAATTATCTATAATTTTTCCGCTTTCATTGCTAGCCGATATTATTTGGCCTGTTTTTAATTCCAAATTTTTAAAAAATTGTTCATTCATTTCATTGAAATTTTCTGGTTTAAGGCTTTCTTCTAGTCCATCAACTCTATATGACACAATTCCACTTATTGGAGCTTTTTGATATTCTGAACCTTTTTTTAATTTGCTTTCTAAAGAATTTCTTTCTTTAACTAAGTTTTTTATTTCTTTATTTTCGGTCACGTCTCCGATAAATCTTATTTTTTTACTTATTAATGTATCTATGTCTTTTTTAGCTTCATTTATTTCTTGATAATTATTTAATTTATTTAGATTTTCTATTTTTCCTTCAATTTGATTTTCTATAGCTTTTATATCTGCTGATGTTACATTTTTTTCTTTTTCAAGCAAATCCTGTATTTTATAATTTAAGTCACTTATTTGATTTGTTATTTCTTTTTCTTCATCACTATAATATCTAAATATTGGTTCATTAATTGCTACTCTTTGACCTTCAGACGCAATAGCATAAATTCCATTTGTATAGTTTTCGCCTTTTTGCACTTTTTCATTTCTTATTATATATCCAGATGTTTCGTCTTCTTTAGAAATTCTTCCCTGACTAACAATATATACATCTGTTGGATGAACTATAAGTAAATACATTGCCCAAATGATATAAGCTATTATTACAGTTGCTGATAATATAGATATGATTTTTCTTCCCTTTCCCAAATTTTTTGCCCCTTTCTAGGATAAAATCACACCTTTAAGTTTTAATATTATATCAGAACTAAATAATACATAATTCATCTAAAATCTTCTGTAAATCTTGTGGTTCTATCCATATCGTTTGTTTATTTTTCTTAAACCAAGTAATTTGTCTTTTTGCATAATTCCTTGTTTCTTTTTTTATTTTTTCTATCATTTCTTCCTTAGATGTTATTCCTTGTAAATATTCTACAACCTCTTTATATCCTAACCCCTGCATAGCTGTTGGAAAACATTTATATTTTTTTAGCAAATTTTCAACTTCTTGAATTAATCCTTGTTCTATCATAAAATCTACTCTTTTATTAATTCTCTCATAAAGTTGCTCTCTATCCATATTTATTGCAAATACTTTATAATCATATTTAACGCCATTTTTTCTCGATTCTATCTCTTGTTCAGTCTTATTTTTTCCTGTAGCTTTATAAATTTCTAGCACTCTTATTATTCTTTTCTTGTCATTAAAACTTATCTTTTCCATTGCTTGTGGATCAATCTTTTTTGCTTCATTATACAGTGATTCAAGTCCCTCATTTTCAACTCTTTTTTCTAAATATTCTCTGTAATGTTCATCAAATTTTATATTTTGATATTCTATTCCATATATTAAACTATCTATATATAGACCTGTTCCTCCAACTACTATTGGAACTTTTCCATCTTTTAATATCTGTTCTATTGCCTTTTCGGCATCTTTTTTAAAATCTGCAACACTATATCTTTCATCTGGTCTTACAAATCCTATCATATAATGTTTTATTCCTTGCATTTCCTCCTCATTAGGTTTAGCAGTTCCTATATCCATATCTTTATATATTTGCATAGAATCACTTGAAATGATTTCTCCATTTATTTTCTTCGCTAATTTTATTGAAAGGTCTGTTTTTCCCGAAGCTGTAGGCCCACAAATCACTATCACTTTTGGTTTAATTATAATCATCTCCTTTTGAAAAGGGCAATTTGGGGTCGGTTCCATTTTTGCCCTTGGGACATTTGGGGTCGGTTCCGTTTTTGCCCTTTTATTTTCTTGCAAATTTTCTTTCAATATCATATTTAGACATTTTGATTGCAGTCGGTCTTCCATGCGGACATGTAAACGGATTTGGTAAAGTTAATAATTTTTGCATTAAACTGTCAACTTCTTCCTTAGTTAATGCCATATTAGCTTTTACTGCTGCTTTACATGCTACTGTTGCTATAAATCTTTCTTCAACTTCTTGTTTTGCGGTTCTTGATACTGAATTTATTTCATCTAAAGTTTCTAAAAACATTTCTTTCGTTTCTAAATTCAAACACATTTCAGGTACACCTGTTAGCTTAATAGTATTTTCGCCAAATTCTTCTACCATGAACCCTGCTTTTCTAAACATGTTCATATTATCTCTAGCTATTTCCATTTCTTTATGTGAAAGAGTTATTATATCTGGTAATAACATTAATTGTGAGTCTTTATTTTCATCATTATAATAATTGGCTTTTACTTTTTCGTACAATATTCTTTCATGTGCTGCATGCTGATCTATTATATACATTTCTTTATCAATTTCAATTATTATATATGTATTAAATACTATTCCTATAAATTTATAATTAGTTTTTTGATATTCTTCCTGATTGTCGAATACTGATGTATTTCCTAATGTTGCTATATCATCAATATTTTGTTCTTTTTCTTCTTTTAATTCATTGTCATTTTTCCCTCTAACTGGTTTTGTTCCAAATAGTTTTAAATACATTTCTTCAAATTCTTTTGAATATTCTGATGATTGCAAATTATCATTATTTTCTTTAACTTGCTTATTGTCTATATTCTCATTTGGTATTTCTAATGCCTTTGAAATTTCTGCTTTTAAATCTATTGGCTCTTGACTAACTTTTGCTATTTCTTCTAGCAAATCAACTTTGTTTTCTTGTTGTGCTGTTTCTGGTAATTTCTCAGTTGTTTCATTTTCCAAATTATATGTTGTTCCCTGTTCTGCAACCTCCATTTCAGGTTGATTATTACCTGTATACTTTATTTCTGTTCCTACAGTTGGCAATTCATTTATTCCCAATCTTTCCTTTAATTCAGGTGTTTCTTGTATTAACTTTTGTTTCATCTCTTGTAATTTTCTTAAAACTTCTTGACTTTTTTCTATTTCTGGTATCTCAATCTTTCCAGACTCTTGAGAAACATTTTTATTAGCATCTTGATTATTGTTTGGCTCAAAAGTTTGTGCATTTTTTTGATTTTGTCTAGCTTTGTATATTTGCTCAATTATAGTTTCTGTTCCATTCATTTCTATATTGCTTTCTGTTGTTTTATTTTCGGTAATTTTATTTCCAAATAATCCGCTTTCTTCTCTTTTTTCACTAGAAGTATGATCTGTGTTTGCAACTAATTCTGATTTCAATAAAGCATCTTTTATTGCATGATAAACTGCTTTAAAAACTACACTTTCTTCTTCAAATCTCACTTCTAACTTAGCTGGATGCACATTTACATCAACTTTACTTGGATTCATTTCAATATTTAAAACTAAAAATCCGAATTTTCCTATAGGTATCATACCTTTATATGCTTTTTCTACTGCTGATGATAATGTCTTATCTTTTATGTATCTATTATTTACGAAAAATATTTGATTAGCTCTATTTGAACGGGCAATTTCTGGCTTTCCAATAACTCCATATATATGCATATCTTCATATGTATAATTTGTTTCAATCAAAGCCCCTGCTATATCTTTTCCGTATATACTATAAATTACAGTTTTTATGTCTCCATTCCCATTTGTTTGTATTACAGTCTTTCCTGTATTTAATAATTTTATTGCAATTTCTGGATGAGCTAATGCAACTCTTGTGATTGCATCTTCTATGTATCCTGCTTCTGTAAAATCCTTTTTTAAAAATTTATATCTTACAGGTGTATTATAAAATAAATTCGTTACTGTTATTGATGTTCCAACAGGACTACCTATTTCTGTTTTTTCTAGTATATTCCCACCTTCTACAACAACTTTATATCCGTTTTGTTGTTCTGCTGTTTTAGAAATCATCTCAACCCTTGCTATTGCAGCAATACTAGCTAATGCTTCTCCTCTAAACCCCATTGATTTTACAGTATTTAAATCTTCTGCTGATCTTATTTTGCTAGTTGCATGTCTTTCAAATGCCATTTCTAAATCATCTTCTGGTATTCCCTTTCCATTATCCGTTATTTTTATATATGATATTCCACCATTTTTTATTTCTACAGTTATTTTATTAGCACCTGCATCTATAGAATTTTCAATCATTTCTTTAATTACAGATGCTGGTCTTTCAATTACCTCTCCTGCAGCTATTTTATTTATTGTTAGGTCATCTAATAAAACTATATTTCCCATTAATATTCAATCCTCCCAAAATATAGAATTGTGTTGCAAATCCTATCTTTTCTTTGTTCCTTTGTTACAGTTGTATTTTATCATTTATCATATTCTTAATCAAGTATTTTTATAAAATTTTAGCTCCTATAAGTTTTTAATAGAAAATAGTTTCTCTTTAGTAAATTAGTAACACTTTTTTTTAAATACCATATTATATATTATCAAAAGAAAATCCTAAAGATTTACTTTAAGTTAAGATTTTTTCGAAAGGGGGGTTTTATATGCCAGAAAATAGAGGATGTGGATGTGGATTCGGTGATGACTGCTGCTGGATAATCATCTTAATACTTTTAATTTGTTTCTGTTGTGGTGGTAACAGAGGATGTTGCTAATCATTAGACATATAAGCTAAAGAAGCCCCCCTTTGGGAGGCTTCTAATATTTATTTCGTCTTTTTTAATTTATATCCGAAGAATATGGCAACAATTACAATTCCTATTGTTACAGTTATAAACATCGGTAAACCTGCTGGTGGTATTGGCTCTGGTGCGACTGTATCATCTTTTGGTATCTGTACAGGTACTTTTACAAGTTTTATTTTAGGAGTAACATCTGATGTTTCTGTTTTTGTTTCTCCATCAAAATCTTTATAACCAATATCTACTTTTTCGTTAGTATCAAGCACTTTATCAATAATACTTTCATCAAATTCATCTTTTAGTCTTAATCTGTATTGAATTATAGCTGTTTTTCCAGCTGGTAATTTATCGATTTTCCATGTTATACTATTTGTTGTAGTATCAATTTTAGCGGAAATGTTACTTATATCAATACCATCAACATATGTCATATTAAAATTATCTACTATATATTGTGGAAAATAGTCAACAACAACTATATCTTCCAATGCATTTTCACTTGGTAATAAATCATTATAAATTTTTTTTGTTATTGTTTTTTCTATTTCATTGTCACTAATTTTATAAAACTTTCCTTTTGTTGGTTTTTCTTCTGTTCCAAATACTTCTTGTATAACTTGACCATAAGTATATGTATTTGTGCCATCTGTTCTAAATGTTGCCTCTTCATTGTTAATACCTGTTAACATTGTATAAACATCTATATTTTCTAATGATGTTAATGTTGATTTTGTTTCTGTTATTACTTTTGTTAATCCATCAACAGTTACTAAGTCATTATATCCTACAGCAAGATTTGGTAGCCCATCTGTTAAAACTATCATGTATTTATTAGTATTATCAGATGTAAACTTACTTTTAGCAAGTTTTAATCCTGAGTCTAAGTTTGTATATTGACCTGTTCCTTCTATTTTAGAAATTTTATCTGTTAATGTATTTAAATCATTTGTAAAACTGCAAACCTCTTGTGCATCTGCTTGTGTTCCTGTAATTAAATAACCATTACCATCTTTTTCTGTGCCTGTTGAAAATGTGACTACACCAATCTTCAAAGATGTTGGGTTAGCTGTAAGCAAACTTTGTACTAATTTGTTTGCTGATTTTAATACTAAATCTTTTCTTGTTGTTTCTCCAACTGTTTCATCCATACTACTTGAGCTGTCTATTACTAACATCATTTCTCCTGTTGGAATTTTCTCTTTAGAATTATTTTCGATCTTTAATTGTAATGTAACTTCATGTTTCTTCAAATCATATTCTATCATTTTCTTTTCGAAATATGCTTCTTCATTTAGTTTGATTGTGCAAGTATTGTCTTCAACTATTTCCATTGTTACATCTGTTGATTTAGCTGTTGCAAATACCTTCGTTGCCATCATTGCTATTACTAAAAACATTATTAATACTACTTTTTTCTTCATAAATTAACACCTCATTTTTATTGTACTACAAAATAAAAATAAATTCAACATTTTTGTAGTAGAATTTTTTCGTTTGTATCCATTTTTGAACTAATTTATGTCAGATATTTCTAGTTTGTCTTATATTGAATTTATTT
>CAKOYQ010000023.1 GCA_934130935.1 uncultured Clostridia bacterium
ACTTTTTCTAAAGTATTGATTTTTTAGAAAAATATTATTAAAATAATGTTAATAATAAAAATATTAAATTTTTTCAAATTATCAATCGGAAGGAAATCCGATTTACACAAGATTTTCTATAGGCTCCTTTATGTGGGATTTCTAATATCTACTCTTGTCTTTATTATTCTTACTCATCAATTCTTTTAATCTTTCTTTTTCAGCTCGTTCTTTCTGAACTTCTTCATAAACTCTATTATAAGTATCAATAATTCTTATACAAGCATTCCTTTGACCATATAAAGCACATATTTCATCAGAAATCAAATTTATTCTTTCTAAAATAAAACTTTTTTCTTCTACAGAGCTTGCTTTTTTATGTTTAATCCACAAATTTTCTCTTTTTCCTTTTAATATAGGTAATTTATTTTCAATTTCTTTTTTATGAATTTTAATATCTTCAATAGATTTAGAATGGCTTCGATTTATATAATTTAATTCTTCAAATACAATTTTAGTTTTATTTCTCACTTTATAATCTTGAACAGTAACTTCTTGTATTGTTACTTTAGCAGGAAAAATCCCAAGTACATATAATGCTGCAACATACCAACTATAAAATATATTTGACTTATATAATTTCCAATCAATTTTTGGGCAAGTATAAACTTTCCTATAATATTTCTTTTGATAATTTGCAAAAGGTATTAAAGTATTATTTTCTTTAGGATAATAAATTCTTTCTTTTATACTTTGTGCAGAATATTCTTCTCCCAAAGCTCTATCAATCCTTACATTTCTTTGATAATATGGTGTTTTCATTGTTAAATATTTTCCACTATCACTAATATAATTATATCCCTTTGCATTTAAAATTGTCTTAAAATCCGAATATTTCTTTGACTCTTTTATAGCCTCATCTATATCTCTTTTTATTTTTCTCATTTTATCATCTTTACGATTAAAATTCTCTATACTCTTATTTCTAATTTCTTTTGACTCTTCAGCTCGCTCTGTATCTGCTATATCTAGCCCATATTTTAAACATAAATTATCAGATACATCTTTTAAAAATGCAATATCCTCATTTCCATTATGATATTTCTTTCCATCTTCAAATGAAACCGAATTCAGTATTATATGATTATGAACATTTTGAGTATTTTTATGAGTGCAAATAACTACTTGATATTTATCTCCCCACATTTCTTCAGCAAGTTCCTTTCCAATTTCATTTGCTTTTTCAGGTCGTACTTCATAACCATAAAAAGATTGAATTATATGATAACCTAAAACTTTATCTTCTTTTTGAAAAAACTTTTTAGTCAAAGCCATTTCTTCATAAGCAGTTGGAACACTACAATTAATACTTGATACTAAAATTCCATTTTCTGTTTTATTACCATTTTTTCCATAGTTAATAACTTTTTGCAGATTACTTTTTATATTTTTGATTTTAATTATTGCCACTAAACATCACTTCCTCTCGAATAAATTTTCTTTTGAAAATCTAACATAAAATTATTTATATTAGTATTCAAATATTCTAATTCTTCTGCTTCTATATATCCTCTTATATTCACTTTTTTTGCAATTTGATTTATATTATTTGCAATTCCTGAAATTTGTTTAGTAAATTCCGTTATTTCTTTTCCTGGTTGTTCTTTTATTTTATATCCTCTAATACAACTTCTTAAAAATTCCGATTCACTTAATCCTGTCTTTTTAGCTTTTTCTTTTAGCAAATCATCTTCTGCTTGATTAACCCAAATTTGTTTTTTTATCGTTCTTTCTCTCATATCTTTTCATTCCTTTCAAAATTTTTTTAGGGGTTTGGGGAAGTAATTCCCCATAATTTATTTTTGCCAAAAAATAACAAGCGGTATTTATACGGGAGTATAAATGCGTCGCTTGCTTTTCTTATTTCATTCAATAATTTTGAACATAAATTAGTTCTTTTAGAACAATTTCTTCTGCTGTATTTTTAAAATTATTCATCATTCCACCCCAGTAAAGTTGATTAGAATTTTTCATTTCTTCTGTAAGATTATTTTTAAGTTTCAATTCGTTTATTATTTCTTTAACTCTTTTTTTAGCTTCCATATCAACTTCGACAATATCTTTTCTTAATGTACCATCTAATAATTTTTCTTCATATTCTACGCGATTGTTTTCTTTTAAATATTTTAATCTTAGATGTCCATATTTTCCTATTGGATAATCTTGATATTCATCTTTTGAAATTACTAAATTTGGAATATAATAATCCCCCACCTTTCTATATTCAATTTTGTTTTTAACTTCATTTTTCATAATGAAAACCTCCTTTAAATTTATTTTTATATAAAAAATAGAGCAGAATTTTTTTCTACTCTATAATTAACTATTATTTAATTAAACATTTTTTAGTTCTTTCAACATTTGAGCAATATGGTTCTTTCTTCGTTCGGTATCAATATTTAATTCTTCTGTTTCATTTTCATATAAAGCTACAAGTTTATCGATATCTTCTTCTGACAAGTCATCTTCATCAATTTCTCCATTATCATATAATAATTGTAACTTTTTTAATCTTATTTCTTCTTCACTTTCCTTAAATTTTACATTTTCAAGAAAATCAACCTTATTTTTATTGTCTGTAATTGTTTCTTCAATAATGTTTTTACTGGCTGATATATTTTTTCTTGGAAAGAAATTCTTAAAAAAGTTACGAATTTTAATAAATATATTTTCTTTATATACTATTGGTTTATTGTTCTTCATGGACTTGCCCTCTTTTCTTAAGTTCTTCTGAAACTTGTTCTTCAAATTCTTTAGCTTGTTCATTTTTTTGTTTTGCTTTATCTCGCTGCTGTTTTACTGTCTGCAAATTTTTTTGTTTAACTTTTCTAGAATTATATTTTTCATCTAATTTTCTTACTATTTCTAAAATTCTTCTCTCTTCTTCATCTTCTACTTCTTCTAATTCTTTCTCTTCATATTTCTTTAATTTTTTTCTTAAGGTTGATAAAGCACTTCCCAATCTTTTTTCTTCTTCATCTTCTGATCTTCTATTCGGTAACTTTCTGTCCCATATTTCTTTATCTCCATAATTTACTTTGCACCAATTTTCTATTTGTAATACTATACCTAAATTTTCATGTGATTGTAAATGTCCAAATGCATATTCTTCATCTAATTTTCTTACTATTTCTAAAATTCTTCTATCTTCTTCATTCTCTATTTCTTCTATCTTTTTTCCGTCATATTTCTTTAATTTTCTTATTAAATTTCTTAAGGCTAATCCTAATCTTTTTTCTTCCTCATCTTCTGAAGTTGTATATGGCAATTTTCTATCCCATATTTCTTTATCTTCATAATTTTCTTTACACCAATTTTCTATTTGCAATGCTATACCTAGGTTTTCATGTAATTGGAAATGTCCAAATGCATATTCTTCATCTAATTTTCTTACTATTTCTAAAATTCTTCTATCTTCTTCATTCTCTATTTCTTCTATCTTTTTTCCGTCATATTTCTTTAATTTTGTTCTTAATGCTGATAAAGCATTTCCTAATCTTTTTTCTTCTTCATCTTCTGGTTCTAGATTCGGCAATTTTCTATCCCATTTTTGTTTATCTCCATAATTTATTTTGCACCAATTTTCAATTTGTAATGCTATACCTAGACTTTCATGTGATTGCATACGTCCAAATGCATACTCTTCATCTAACATTCTTAATATTTCTAAAATTTTTCTATCTTCTGCATTCTCTATTTCCCCTATCTTTTTTCCTTCATATTGTTTTAATTTTGTTCTTAAGTTTGATAAAGCATTTCCTAATCTTTTTTCTTCCTCATCTTTTGACTTTCTATTCGGTAACTTTCTGTCCCATATTTCTTTATCTCCATAATTTACTTTGCACCAATTTTCTATTTGTAATACTATACCTAAATTTTCATGTGATTGTAAATGTCCAAATGCATATTCTTCATCTAATTTTCTTACTATTTCTAAAATTCTTCTATCTTCTTCATTCTCTATTTCTTCTATCTTTTTTCCGTCATATTTCTTTAATTTTGTTCTTAATGTTGATAAAGCATTTCCTAATCTTTTTTCTTCTTCATCTTCTGATCTTGAACCTGGTAATTTTCTATCCCATTTTTGTTTATCTCCATAATTTTCTTTACACCATTCTTCTATTTCTAAGGCATTTTTTAAAGATTGATTACTTGTAATCTCTCCATTAATTTCATTTTCGAATTCTACATAATCTCTTAAAACTCCATTAATCTCAAATGGATTCATTTCATCTTTGCTACCTCTTGTTTTAGGAATAGGTGGTAGTTCTATATTCCATAAATCAATTTCATTTGCTAAATCAATAATTTTTTGTATTTCGTCTTTTTGTTCATCAGTTAAATCTTCAAAATTATCAAATCCATCTAGGTATTTAGCATAGTTACTTTGAATTCTTCTTAATACAGCATAATAATGTTGTTCTTGCTTATTGGAACTATTTCTATCTGGCAACATTCCATCATGGTTATCAATCCATTCTTTAACTATAGTTAGTACTTCTAAGTCATCTATTGGCTCTGCGTTTTCAAAATCTTTTTCTATTTGTACAGTCAATGAATTATTTGCTAAGTCTATTACAATTGGTCTTTTATCATCTGGTAACGGATTATCTTCATCTAGTGCATATATTGCTCTACCTAATTGCTGTAAATATAAAATTCTAGAATTTTCATCTAATGATCTAAACCATATAATTCCATCTACACCTTCTATATGAAGTCCCTCATTTGCCTTATTCATTACAACCATAAATTTAGTTACATCTGAGTTATCTGACTCAAATGCATTTAATTCCTGCTGATTCTTATCTTCTCCAGCCTTATTTTTTTCTTTTCCATTCCAACTGCCACTCATTGCATGACATTGTGGCACAATGTCTGTTCCTTCAAAAACTTTATTTAAGTAATCTTGATATGCTTTTATTTTATCTTCGCCTGTTTTTGTTCCTAATCTATTTCCATCTTCATCTTCAATTTCGCCTTGATCTGTAACAGGAATAAATACAATATATTTTCCACCTTTTTTTACATGTTGCCTTAATATTTCTTCTTTTCCTATTCCGCTATCAAGATTTCTTCTAGCATCTTCTTCTAGTTTTTTTCTATCCTCTTCACCAATCTCTGCATCTATTTCTGTATTTAATCTTGCTCTTAATTCATTATATTTTTGTAGTTCTTCTGCTCTTTTGGTTTCATCCTCTATGCTATCGATTTTTGCTCTTAGCTCATCCATTTTTCCTGATGATATTAAGTCATATTTACAATAAACAAGTTTTGGATTTACTACATATCCCATTCTAATTGCATTTTCTAATGTCATATTAGATGCTAAATGTTTTCTTTGTTTGATTTCCTCATCTGTATATCCAAGTTTTCTAGCATTTTCTTCTGCCATGTCTCGACCATCTGCATCTCTTACAGGAGTTGCTGTTATACCAAGAACTTTTACATTTTCATCTTGGTTAGCAAATAAAGTATCAATTTTTCCTTCCCATTCTTTTGCACCAGTTCTATGTAATTCATCTAATACTATCATTCCATATTGACCTTCGGTAACCTCTTGCCCTCTTTTTGCAAGTAACCCCGAATATGATTCAAAAGTAATATTATTATTCGGAAATACTTCTGCTATTATTTCATCTATTGATTTCCCTATTGTATCTTTTTTTCCATGTATATATTTTACTATGTAGCTTTTTATTTGATTCAATATTTCATCTTGTGGTGCTAAATATAACATTTCTTCATGTGGATGTTCTTTTGCATATTGTTGCATTTGAGCTAAAGCAACAAAACTTTTTCCTGCCCCTGTTGGTAATATTACTTGTGCAAATTTATGGTCTTTAAATAATTCATTTACATTATCAAAAGCTCTTTGTTGATAGTCTTTTAGTTTAATGTCTGTGCCTTCTATATCATAATATCCTAAAAATCTTTCAACTATTTCAATATTTATATTTTCATTTAATATATCTTGTCTTGTATTTAATAGTTCTTCTAATTTACCTTCTTCATATTGTTCATAGAATCCATCTCTTGTAGCAATATTTAATAAATAGGTGGGAATTAGCTTTTCTTCAATTCCTGCTTGTTTTAATTTATTATATATCTCGACACAATTTCTATTTTGTAATCTACTTATTAATTCTGTTCTTTCGGCTATTTTAAATTCTTCTATTCCTATTTCTTGCCAATTATATTGTGAGATTATTGCTTCAGGATAATATCTTGATTTTTCTATTGGACTACTTTCTTTGCCATATGTTTTGCTAACAATGTCTTGTATGTTAAGAAGCCCTCCTTTTTGCAATACTTCATTTAATTCTTCTTGTGATAATCCTTTAATATCTTCTATTAAAGATTGTTCTTCTTTATCAAGTTTCAAATTGACAGATTCACTTAATTTTACACCTTTACCACTTTGTCTTGATATTATTTCAGGCTCTACTCTAAAGCCATTTTCTTTTATATATTCAATAATATCTTTAAACTCAGAATCTTGTCCTAATACCTTACTTAAAATATCAACAAGTCCTATTGCATTTTTTCTTGCCTTGCTTAAATAGAACATACTTGTAACAATCGAATTTGCCTTACCATATTCTACAGTTCCACCCGTTAATTCATACATTTCTTCTATTGAAATATTTTTCTTAACTTTTTCTCCTATATCTTCTAAAGTTGGTATTTGTTCTCCATTTTGAACAGCATTTATCAAAGCAACTTTTAACTTTTCAATTCTTGACCTATCTAATCCATCTATCTGTTGTATTAAAGCAAATATATCAGCAACTTCTTTAGGTATCTCAATTATATTTTCCTTTTTTATTTCCCCATAATGGATTACTTCCATTGAAGAAAATGCATTTCCAATTGTTTCTCTTAATTTTGAGTTTGAGGAATGTGGTATAACATGTTCTAAAATATGCTCATTTTCTAATATTGCAAGTTTAGCATAAACCTTATTAGTTTCTAAAAGTTGTTCTTCATTTAATGATTGATAACTACTAATTCTTGCTTTAGGACTACTATATGTAATTCCTTTTTTAGGATGAGCTTTGCTTGAATTAACTTCTCCAATTTTAGCAGTATATCTTTGGGATATTATTTCTTGCAATTCTTTTGTTTCATTTGCTACATCTATATCAGAAAATATGTCTAAAATTTCGTTTCTTAAATCTTCTGGTAATTCCTCTAGTGATTGCATAATTCTTGAATACAACTCTTGTAGCATATATTGTCCTGCTTCAATTGTTTGTTCTCCAAATTCTTTTTTAGGAATTTTTATCATTACATATTTATCTTTATACGCCCCTCTTCCATAATTTATAGCAATATTAGCATTGGAAGTTAAAGATATACAATTAGTATCTTTTCTATAATGCATTTTTATATGATCATATACCTCTTCTAATGTTATACTTGAATCTTCTGTATATTTTGTTTTCCCCTCAAATCTTTCTCTATCTGTTCTAATTCTATTTATTTTACCATCTGAAGACAAAGTTATTTCTTGTTCAATATCACTATTATCAGCCATATTTAGAGCCCTAAAGAAATAATAATTTTCTTCATCGCTAATTACATTAAATTTATCTATTTCTAAAATTTCTTTATCCATTCATTCATCTCCTAAAAGATATAAAAATCCTTTGTTATTATATCATAAAAGGCTTCTTTTTGTCTTTAAAAAATACAATGTTACAAAATTGTAATATTTTTGTAACATTAATATAAAATATAACTACTTTTATACAATAAGAAACCAGAAGTTAGATTAGGCGTAATATTCCTGTTATATAAAAAGAATATTACGCCTTTTTTAGAAACCGTCAGTCGGTCGCCAGTTTCATAGGCAGTCTAGTAAGTAATTTTAATTACTATAATTGCTGATAAGTTAATATCTATATCTTCACTTGTCCAAGCTTTTTACAATTATATATCCACTCCAAGTATCCACCAAAACTCTTTGTTTATTGTGAGTTTTTGTTAAAAGATCTCACTGACGCACTTTATACAAATAGACTGTTTGTACTCATACGAATAGACTTTATAGCATCGGCTCTATCTAACCTTATCACTTTTAAAGAGTTTGAGGCATTATCTCTTGCATAAGAAAAAAGCACACTTGCAACTTAAAATTACAAATATGCTTTTCTTATAAATATTCAATTAATTTTTTTCTATTTAATTACTATTCCAAATTTAACTACAGGACTCTTCTCAGCTAGGAAAACCTTTTTAATTTCAATACTTTTTGGAATTATATGTGATTTATTCTTACCGTTCTTGAGTGTTACTTCGGTGTGTACTGTACTTTTACTTATACAAAATTTCTTTGCTGCCCCCCTGACTGTATCTTTAGAATCTATAATATATTCTGCCAATCTTATTGCTCGTTCTTCAATTTCTTTTTTACTTACCATTGACGAATTATGTAAAATCATTCTTTTCATTATGAAACCCCCATATGAATACTTTTGTTTAATTGTATTCAGGGGGATTAATTGTTAGAACTTATTTTAATCTCAAATATCCTAATTCTTCCCACATGTTATATGCCAAATTTAATCTAAATACTACTTTTGGCTTAGCTCCTGCTCTATTTTTGTCCACAACGCAAGCATAATATCTAACATCTGGATCTTTAAATCTTTTTAAATCATAAAATTTATTATCAACCTCTTCTAAAGAATATTCATATTTATCTAAATCCTCATTATGTATTTGTTTTATTAAACATAATGTATCTAAAACTTCTTTTACAGTTCTACTTACTGCCAAATCATTTATATTCAAATTAATTGGTAATGTATTACTTTCCGTTAATTGTAATGATGATGCAATAAATATATTTAAATTTTGAGCTAAATTAGATAAAATTGTGGCTGTCTTTTTTAGCTCCTCTCCATTTCCAATATTTTCAGTATCTGTTTTTAATGTATCATAAAACATATACTCAATTTTTTCTTTGTAGTAATAATTTAGAATAACTTTTTCCAATTCATCATTTGTATGGTTTGTAATATTTACAAAATATATTGAATTCTTTATTTGTTTATCTATCCAATCTGTGACTGCTATTGTTTGCCTAAATTCACTTGATATATCCATAAGTCTTTTAGCAAATGCTTTTTGTGTCTCACCATTATCTTTTATTACAAAACCATCTTCATCTACTTCAACATCATTTTCTTTATCTGGTCTAAACTTAAATTCTAGCAGTTCTCCCTCGGTTTTTGATATTTGCTGTCCATGTATCTTTTGAATCTCTTTATTATTCAAAACTGTTGTTATTAAACATAATTTCATCTTTTCTTCTGACATCTCGTTAGATATTATTAAAACCTTTTTATGATGTATAAATGCTAAATATGATGCCAAATTTATTGTAAATCTACTTTTTCCTGAGTTTGAAGGCATTGCATATGCCATTGTTTCTCCTCTCCTTAGTCCCTTAAAAACACTACTTAATATTGGAAATGGTAATTCTAAACCTGTTGTTAAACTATTATCACCCGTTAATAAAAAATTTGTAATATTACTACTTAATACTGCTCTTTTAAATTTCTCTGTTGTTGTTATTTGAATAATTGCATTTTTTACTTCTTGTATGGTCATTTGATCATATAGTTGGTACTGTAAAATGTCTATAACTTGTTGTTGAGTCTCTTTTATAGGATTTGACAAGTAATTTTTTCTTATTTCAAATAATTTTCTCAATTCTACATATGTTTTCTCAAAATCAAATCTTCCTTTTTTAATCTTTTCTTTTAATTGTATCTTCCTTTTATATGTTTCAGGGCTTTCCTTGGCAAAATTAAAATCATTTTTTGCAATTTGAGGCGCATATGCTTGACCCTCTGTAAATAAAATACTTTTATATAAATTTAATAATTCATCACTTTGAAAATAGCAGTCTTCATGTACAATGTAATACATCGATATTGCCTTGGGATTATCTAATAATAAACCTATATATCTTTCCTCTAATTCTATATTATGCAACTCACTCGGATATATTCCATCTTCACTCTTACTGTTGTTAACTCTTTTAGCTTTTTTTGATTCTTGATCTGCATTTTTTTCCTCATGCACTAAATCTGAAAGTACTACATTTTTTAACTTTATTTTTCCATCATTTTTTAGCTGATTTAATATTTGTATAATCTCTGCATATCTTTTTTGTTTTATTAATTCTTCCATTTCTTTCACTTGCATTTTATTTTCGTTTGTTACTTCTATTCTCTTTATTAAATTTACTAAACTCTCTAATCCTTCGTTATCCATTAAACTTCATCCTTCCATTTTAAAATTTTATCTGCCTTATATCATTTTTAGTATACACATTTTCTTTCTTGTTTTCAATATTTTTGCTTAATTTATTATAATATTTGTTACCCTATAATGGCTTATTATAAATTAATACTTAATTATATCCAATATCTCTTGAGTTGATGTTATAATTATAGCTCCATCTTTTATGAGCTCATTACAACCTTGGCTTTGTTCTCGAGTTATATCACCTGGAATTGAAAATACTTCTTTCCCTTGTTCTAATGCAAATTCAGCTGTTATTAATGAGCCACTTGATTTACTTGCCTCTACAACTAATATACCATCTGATAATGCACTCATAATCCTATTTCTTTGTGGAAAATGCAACCTTTCTGGCTTTGAGCCTAATGGATATTCAGAAATAATACATCCACCTGTCTTAATGATTCTTCTTGCTAGTTCAGTATTTTCTTTAGGATATATATTGTCAATTCCGCTACCTAATACAGCTATTGTTTTCCCAATATTTAAATTTTCTTTTATGTTCTTACTATTCTGTGCTTGTATAGCACCTAAATGTGCACATGTATCAATTCCTACAGCTAAGCCACTTATTATATTAATTCCATTTTCGGCTAGTTCTCCTGAAATTTTATATGCAATCTTTTTTCCATACATGGTTGCCTTCCTTGCACCTACAACTGCAATTCCCAGCCTTTTTAATAATTGCTTATTTCCTAATACATATATTTTTTGTGGGGCATCATATATATTTCTTAATTTTTCAGGATATTCTTTTGAGTTTATTGTTATTTCTTCTATTTTCATTCTCTTTTCATATGAAATATTTAGTTATCTAATTATTTCATGTTCTCCTTTCTTAGAAAAAATTTATTTGTATTTCTGTTAAAATACAACAAGAGCACATATAGTCCATAATTAGTCTATATGTGCCCCCAAAAACCTATCTTTTTATTTATTAATTTCTTTTGCCGCTTTAATTATATTATTCATAAGCATAGCTATAGTCATAGGGCCCACTCCCCCTGGAACCGGCGTTATATAGCTTGCTTTTTTACTTACATTTTCAAAATCAACATCGCCTGTTATTTTTCCATCTTTACCTCTATTAATACCAACATCAATTACAACTGAACCTTTTTTTATCATATCTGCAGTAACAAATTTTTCCTTTCCTATTGCGGAAATAACTATATCAGCATTTTTAGTATGTTCTTTTAAATCCTTTGTTTTTGAATGACATACTGTTACTGTGGCATTTTTATTTAAACAACATTGTATTAATGGTTTTCCAACAATATTACTTCTTCCTAAAATTGTTACATCTTTTCCAGTTAAATCAATATTATACTCCTCAAACATTTTTATTATCCCATAAGGTGTACATGATACAAATGTTTCTTGGTTTAGGCAAAGTTTTCCAACATTTACTGGATTAAATCCATCAACATCTTTTTCTGGTAATATTGTTTTAAATGCTTCATTTATGTCTAAATGTTCTGGTATTGGACTTTGTAGTAATATCCCATGAATTGTTTTATCATTATTTAAATTCTCTATCTGTTTAATCAAATCTCTTTGACTTGAATTTTCATCCAACAAGTGTTCTTCATATTCTATCCCTATTTCTTCACAAGCTTTACTTTTGTTTTTTACATATATTTGAGACGCCCTGTCATTTCCTACCATTATTACTGCAAACTTAGGTTTTATTCCTTTTTCTTTTAGTTCATCACATTTAATTTTTAAATTTCCTCTTATTTTTTTCGCTAGTTTTTTTCCATCTATTATTTCCATTTTAAATTCCTTTTCATGTTTTTATTTTTTATAACTCGTTATTTCTCTATAAAACTTATTTTACATACTATCATTACTACTTTTTAGTACGTCCAATGCTTTTAATAATCCTAATTTTCCATAATCATATGTTATGCCCCCTTGCATATATGCAACATAAGGCTCACGAATAGGCCCATCACAACTAAGTTCTATTGTTGACCCTTCTGTAAAAGTACCTGCGGCCATTATTACTTTATCATCATATCCTGCCATATCACTTGGTTCTGGTATTACATTTGAATCTATTGGAGAACCCATTTGAATTCCCTGGCAAAATTTTATTAATTTTTCCGCACTCCCTAATTCTATAGTTTGTACTATATCAGTTCTTGGTTCATCATATCTAGGTTCTACTTTATATCCTGCTTTTTCTAATATTCTACTTGCAAATACTGCTGTTTTTACACTACTTGCAACAACACTTGGAGCAAAAAATAATCCTTTTATAAATGCTGTATTTTGGTTTAATGATGGCCCTATTTCTTTTCCTACTCCTGGTGCAGTTAATCTTTCTGCACATAACTCGATTAAATCTCTCTTTCCAGCGATATAAGCTCCACTTGTTGCAATTCCAGCTCCTAAGTTTTTCATTAAAGATCCCACTACAATGTCTGCTCCTACATCTGTTGGTTCTCTTTCTTCAACAAATTCCCCATAACAATTATCTACCATTATAATAACTTCTTTATTTACTTCTCTTATTGCTTTAATTACTCTTTCTATTTTATCGATTGTTAGGCTCTTTCTTGTTGAATATCCCCTTGATCTTTGAATTTCTATTAATTTGACATTATTTTTTGATACTCTCTCTTTTACTAATGCAATATCAAAGTCGTCATTAATTAATTCGATTTGTTCATATTTTATTCCAAATTCTTTTAATGAACTTCTGCTTTGTTCTTTGCTTATTCCTATAACTGTCTGTAATGTATCATATGGGATTCCTGATATACTAATCATTGTATCTCCTGGACGTAATAGTCCAAATAAGGTAACTGCTAAAGCATGAGTCCCAGAAATTAATTGAGCTCTAACTAATGCATCTTCTGTATTAAAAATTTTAGAATATATTTCTTCTATTTTATTTCTTCCTACTTCATCTATTCCATATCCTGTTGATGAATGTAAATGCATTTCTGATAGTCTGGATTTTTGAAATGCATTTAGAACTTTTAAACTATTTAATTCTTTTATATTTTCTATCTTTTCAAATTGTGGCTTAATCTCATTTTCTACTTCTTTTGCTAATTCGAGTAAATCTTTTTTTATTCCAAATTCTGTATACATATTTATTCTCCTTTTTAATATGCTTATATTATAACATAATTTATGCTTCTAAATATTGAAATCTATACCATTTCCCACTTTATATTCAATGTCTTCCATGTGAGGAAACATCTCTTTAACTCTTTTTAATGTAAGCATAGTCATTCTTGGCTGTGGATTTTTAGGGTTATCTGTTATTAGCTTTTGTGTATAACAATTTTTTGCTGTTTTAAATAATACATATCTGTTTCGTACATAAGTGTAATATATTTGGTAACCATTTTTTAAATCTACCCACATATCTTCAAAAGTATAATTTTCCATAATTCTCCTCTCTTTCCAAAGGGACATATGGGGTCGGTTCCATTTTTGCCCTTTGATAATTACTTAGAATTACAAAGATAAATATAAATTTTAAATGAAATGACG
>CAKOYQ010000024.1 GCA_934130935.1 uncultured Clostridia bacterium
AAAATTCAATATAAGACAAACTAGAAATATCTGACATAAATTAGTTCAAAAATGGATACAAACGAAAAAATTCTTTTCAGATTATTTGATTTTTATAAAAACATATAGTAAAATAATAAAATAGATATATTAAACAATTAAATAATGGAAGGATTAAAATTATTTATGGAAAAAAATGCACTAAAAAATAGAACTAAAAAATTTAAAATTTTAGGAATTAACCTATGGGAGCTTCTAGCATATTTCATAATCTATAGTATACTTGGATATGTAATTGAAACATTATTTGCATTAGTAAGGTATGGTGTCCTTGAAAGTAGGCAGAGTTTTTTATATGGTCCTTTTTGCAGTATTTATGGAATAGGAGCAATCATAATGATAATGTTCTTACAATACTTCATGAAAAATCGTTCTACTCTTTTCATTGGTGGCTTTTTAATTGGCTCAGCACTAGAATATTTAGTTAGTTTAGTTGGTGAACTAATTTTACATGTTAAATGGTGGGATTACTCAAATATGCCACTTAATATAAATGGTAGAATTTGCCTATACTATTCTATTTTCTGGGGTGTTCTTGCAATATTTTTAATGAAAATTATACATCCTCATGTTAGGAACTTTTTAGCTTACATTCTAAAAAAACTTAATCTTGCTATTATAAAATCTATTATACTTGCAATTATTGTTTTTATTATATTGGATTGTTTTATTTCAGCATATGCCATTAATTTGTTTACTATACGCATGGTTGCTGAATATGATTTAGATGTCCCTCATAAACAAGCTATTTGTACAATTTATGAGCAAGTTAATAAAAGTAATTTTAGAAAAAAATTAATAAATACTGTTTTTAAAAATGAAATAATGCTAAAAACTTATCCTAATTTAAAAGTACAACAGACTAATGGTACTATAGTATATTTTAAAGATTTACTACCAGATATTAAATCTTATTATTATAGATTTCAAGAAAAAGATTTTTATAAATAATATAGAATTAAAAAAAGTAAGATTTTATATTCTACTCTTTGTAGATTTTTAAATCTTACTTTTTTTGGCTTATTTTAGATCTTCTATTGCATAACATTTTCAACTGTTGTCACAATATTCTTTATGTTTAATCCATATTTTTCTTTTACATCTAATGCTTTTCCAGACTCTGTAAAAACATCTTGTACTCCAATATATGCAATTTTTGCATGTTGAGGTTTTTGTGCAACTATTTCTGCCACAGCTCCTCCTAATCCACCAAGAATCGAATGATTTTCAACTGTTACAACACCTTTTACAGTAGATGTTAAATTATTAATTAATTCTATGTCTATTGGCTTAATTGAAAATACATTTATAAGTTTTCCATTATATCCTTTTCTTTTTAATTCTTCAAACGCATCATATGACAAGCCTGCTGTTGTACCTTCATACAATAATGCAAAATCATTTCCATAGTCTTTTACTATAATAGACCTCCCCATTTGTGAATCTTGTTCTAAATCTATGTCTGGAACAACATCCCTTGTAACTCTAATATACACTGGACCATCACACTCAATAGCTATTTTTATTGATTGTTTTAGTTCTTTTATATTAGAAGGCACCAATATTTTCATATTAGGTATCATACGCATAAGTGCTATATCTTCATTTGCATGGTGTGATGCACCATCTGGTCCATTATCCATTCCAACATAAGTTCCAATCATTTTTACATTTAAATTAGCATATGCTGTTTGACGTACCTGCGTCCATGCTGTTCCTGTAACAAATGTAGCAAAATTCACATAAAACGGAATTTGTCCTTCAGAGGCAAGACCTCCTGCTATTGATATTGCACTTGCTTCTGCAATACCCGCTTCTATAAAACGTTTCGGAAATTTTTCTTTAAAAATCAATGTCTTTGTAGATTTTGCTAAATCACTATCAATAACATAAATTCTATTATCATTTTCCGCAAATTCACACAAAAATTCTCCTATTTTATCTCTTAAACAAACACTTTTATAATCCATTTTTTACTCCTCCTCTGCTCTTTCTAATTCTCTAATTGCTATCTCATATTCTTCGTTAGAAATCGCTCCACTATGCCATTTTGGATTATTCTCCATAAAAGATACACCTTTTCCTTTTATAGTATTAGAAATTATTACAGTTGGCATTCCACTTATTGCGTACGCCTCATTTAATGCTTTTACAATCTGTTCCATATCATTTCCGTCTATCTCTATTACGTGAAAATTAAACGCCTTTATTTTATCTGCTAATGGTTCCAAATTCATGGATTCATTAACATTATCATATGAAGATAATTTATTATAATCTATTATTACAATTAAATTATCTAGTTTATAATGTGCAGCTTGTAATAAAGATTCCCAAATTTGTCCTTCTTGCATTTCTCCATCTCCAAGTATAGCATAAACATGATTGTTATCATCATTATTTTTCTTTGCAATAGCCATTCCAACCGCAATCGAAAGTCCTTGACCTAATAGTCCTGTTGTTGCATCCACTTCTGGTATTGTTCCTGTATATGGGTGACCTTGAAGTCTGGAATTAATTTTTCTAAATGTATTTAGTTCTTCTTTTAAAATTATTCCTTTTGAATATAATTCGGCATATTGTGCTGGTACTGCATGCCCTTTTGATAAGATTACTTTACTACGTTTTTCAGAATTAAAATCCACATCTATTTCATATATCGCAGTTAAAATATCTATAACAGACAAAGAACCTCCTGGATGTCCTGCCTTCGCTGTATGTATCATTTCAATTATTGTTTTCCTGTTCTTGTTTGCCAATTTTTTTAAATTCTCTATGTCAACCATCCTTTATTCCTCCTTTTTATTTATAAAATCATTTAATGAATTCTCTATGTCATCAGAATTAAGTATATCAATAAATTCTTTATCTGTTATACAAATTATATCTAAATTATAATTTTTTAATACTGACCTCATAGTATTTTCATTTCGTAAATGTATAACTGGTGCAACAAAAATTCCAACTGTTTTATTTTTTGAACTTTCAGCATATAAACGAATATGGTCTGGAACTGATGAACATTCTGCACTAAACTGCATAGATTTCGATTTTATTGTTGTTAATTCTAAAACATAATCTATATTATTAATAGTAAATACTATATCACATGTTCCTGTCTTTCCACCAGGTGCCTGAGTTGGTAACAGATACTTTCCTATTTTTCCATTCCAGATAACTTCATCAACTTTTCCTTCACTTTTTAAATTACTAATTAATTTAAAAAATAAATACTCATAATATGCTCCTCTTAACGATTTGTCTTCCAATTTATTTATTCCCACAATTCTATTTAATACTTCTAATTTTTCCTTAAACCTTCCTGCAAAGTTTGCACATTCTGAATGTTCCATTATATTTCGAATTATTGTTTCATTATCTTCTTTATTGCTAATTTCTGAAACATTCTTAGTATCTAAAAGAATTTCACAATTATCCATATTTTTTATATTGACATTTTGTCTATTAATTGTTTTTCCTGATTCATAACTAAACATTTCTATTACATAATCTTCGTTCATAAATATTGGATACTTAATCGTACTCTTACTTTTTATAACATCACAATATAATAATTTATCATCTTTTTTTATCAAAAAATATATATCATCAATAGAAGGATTTATAAATTTAACATCTATAGGTGGTGCGATTCTATCTGGATTTCCTATATACTCTATCCATAAATTCAAATCATTCTTAAAATCATAAGTATGTATTCCATTGTATTTTTTGTTAATAATATTTTTCACATAATCTTTATATTGTTCTTTTATTTTTATTGCACTAATTTTGTTTTTCAAATTATCAGGTTTGACTCTTATCTTATCTATAATCCCTGTTAAAACACATAAAGTTTGATAATATCCAGATGAAGCCGCCTGTACTAAAGTAATATTTCCTATGTGTGTTTTTTTAAATGCATCAATGATTTCCTTTCTCTCAGAAACTGGCAATTTTCTAAAATTTTGTATTTTTTTTATTATCAATTCACATTCTGTCTCATCATGTATTTGAAATACATAAAAAGCCAATTCTTCAATATCAAGATATTCTAACTCTAATAATAACTTTAATGTAATTCTAAAAGGAAAAACAAATATATTTTCACAATCTTTTAATATAACTGGATTTGTAATCTGTAGCTTTTCCATTTGATAAAGAATTTTTTCTGACATTTGAATTGTTTTATCCTTGTCTTTAACCAAATTTCTTAATGGCACTAATTCTTTTTTATGAAATTCCCACAAATCATATCCCGCCTTTGTAATACACACTGTATTTGGCGTTGTATTTACATTTATATACGCAAACCCTAAATATTGTGGAAGTGATGCAAACAAAGTTCTAATTGCTTGTGGCGATATATTCTTACCATTCTTAGTTGCACCTAATCTCTTTAAATTAACACCTAAATTATTTTGTTTTCCAGGATTCCAAGTAGTTTTATCATAATTTCTTTCTATTATACCATCTAATAAACAAATAGTTTGATGCAAATTCACCCTTTTAGGTATCAACCATACCTCTTTACTTCTATTTCTTTGAGCCATATTATTCTTCCTTTCTTAAAACTATAACATTATCAATATTTATTTTTCCACCAATTCCATTTCTAGGAATATTTATATATGGATTTTTTATTATATAACTAAATTTATCTTCTAGTATAAACCCATTATTTATTGCAATTTCTGTTAGTATTTCGGAACTTTTGACTTTTACTTGTCTTATATTACTATCTCCTATAACTATAACATAATGTCCATCTTTATTTAAACATTTTTTTACCTGATTATAATTTGTTTTCATATCATCAAAAAATTTTTTAACAATTAATGCTCTTTTTTCATCACTCTGTACAATTTTTTTATATACTTTTTCTAATATTTCACTTTCCTTCAATATTGATAAATCTTCTTTTTCCTTATACGTCTTTATTTTTTCCGTCCCAACATAATCTTTCTTTTTATCTCTTAATTCATTTTCTGTCAGTAACCCTAACCATAAATTTTCTAGCCTCATCGTTCTACCATAATCAAAAGCATTAATGTATGGTGGTGATGTTATTACAAGATTAACTTTTGTCTCTAATTCAAAATTTAATGCATCTCCTTTTAGAATTTCAACTTCCCCAAAATTTTTTATTTTTGCTAAATCCTCAATTCCTTTATAATATTTATTATAAATTTTAATAAATTCATCTTTAGGATTAGCAGGTATTTTTTTTATTTTTGAAGAAACATAAGGTTTCGGCGAAGAATCATCTGTATATGAACATTTTTTTATTATACTAACAAAACATACTTTGAAAAAATTCTTTATTTTAACATTATTAATTTCATTTATTTGTTGCAATATTTTTCCTAATTCTTGTATATTTTCCTTTGGGAACCAATGCTCCAAATTATCAATTTCAGGAACCCTATACTCTTTTATATTATCATATTCAGATATTATGTTTTCAAACTCATCTTGAATACTTTTCACTTCTTTTTTATTATATTTCTCTGTTTTTACCCTAGATATTAATTTAGCTACTTCATCAATTTCAATTCCATAGGAATTATTCCCATTTATTGCAGCTTCTAGCAATGTTGTCCCACTACCAGTGAATGGATCTAATATACTTTCATCTTTATCTTTTACATATTTTTTTATAGCCCATCTCGGTATCTCAGGAATAAATTTACAAGGATACTTAAAAAAGCCATGTGTATATGAATTCACACTACTTTGATTAATTGAATAAATAGCACCTAATTTATTATCTAAAGGTAAATTGTCAGTTTCTATTACTTCTTTACTAAACATATAACACTCTCTCTTAAAAATTTCTTTTCATTTAATACATCTTTATACTGTTGCGAACTTGGTATAATATATCTATATACATCAATTTTATCAACATAAAAACCCTTTTCACTAGCATATTTTGCTAAAATCAAATCTGAAGGAATAATTACTCCACCATAACATGAATTACCAACTACAATAGCACAAAAGCCATCCTTTTTTAGCTTTAAATATGAATAATCAATAATCTTAAACATATCATTAAAATAATTCTTTAACATCGTTGGTATTTTTTTATCCCACAGCTTTTTTTCGTTTAATTTTTCTAACTGCCTATTTAATACTTCTGAATGTTCTATACTAAATTTATTTTCGTCTAATAATGAATTTAAATGCGATCTTATCGTCTTATTTCTTAACTTTTTTAAATCACTATATTCTTCTACAAAATTACCAAACCACAATTCTAATTTATATATTTCCGTATAATCAAAGCAATTTGCATAAGGAGGTGAATATATAATTCCACTTATTGTATTATCTTCTATATATTTATCTATTTGAAGTGAACTATCATTTATAACATTAACTTTAGTTTCTATTTTACTGTTTTTAATATCAGTTAAGATTTGTAAATATTTATCTTTTAAATATTTATTTACATCTTCTATTGACTGTTCTATTTTTATTTTATTTTTTCTAATTTTTAATCCATTACCTGACTTTCTATAATTAGAAAAAATTTCTATTGCAGATAACCAGCCTATTAAAAACAAACTTCTTACTTTCTCGTTGTGAATATCATCAATCCTTTTCTTAACATTCATCATATATGTTTCTATGTTTTTCTCAAAAACTTTACTACTAATTGATAATTTAGGTAATTCGTACTCATTGTCCAAATTATTTTTATCAACAATTAGTAAGATTTTATTTTCAAATTCTTCTATCTCTTTTTTTGTATATATTTGGGTTTTACATTTTGTTAAAAAATATGAAAATGGATTAACTTCAAAACCATAAGAATCTAATTTCATCTCATTAGCTGCTAATAAAGTAGTTCCACTTCCAACAAATGGGTCCATTATAATACCATTATCATATTTATTATACTTTTTTATTATATCTTTTACTAATTCAATAGAATATCCTTCTTTATATCTATACCATCTTTGAAATGATGTATCTAAATCATTCGAGTAATTTAAAAGGCTAGTATATGTTGCTTTATTACTTTCTGGATAATTAATATTAAATTGATTTTCTAATTTACTTATCATGTTATTATCACCTTTTAAATATAATTTTTTATATTATATAATAAATATTTAAAAATTCCAACCTTTTTACTACAATTTTCTTAACAGGAGTTACAAGACAATAATTTTGATAGATAAAAAGAAATACATGAACTATAAGCCTTATATTTCAGGTATTTCTTTTTAAAATATAATTTCATCTTTCTTCATCTTATCTATTATTTTGGCATAAACTCTGTCTCTTACCCAAATCTCTGATGTTGTATTTAAAATTTCATCAATAGGAACCCACTTTACACCACTATTTTCATCTTCCTTTATATGTATTTCTTCACTTTCATCAGCCTCTAATAAATATGTAACATTAAGATGAACATGTGAACCAACGTATTTTCCTCTCTTTTCATGACCATTTACATTAATTATTTCTAGTGAATACATATCTTTAGAAATTGGTTTAACATTTTTTATTCCAGTTTCCTCTTTTGATTCTTTCATAGCAACATATAAAAGGTCACTATCTCCATCGCTGTGTCCTCCTACCCATGCCCATGAATTATATATTTTATGATATATCATTAAAATCTTAGTTCTTTCTTTGTTAAGCACAAATGCTGAACTTGTAAAATGTCCATATTCATTTTGTCTAGTTAATACATCATCAAAATCATTGATGTAATTTAGCATAATCCTTTTTTCAACCTCTTCTTGTTCATTATATGGTATAAACTTCTCAATGCTTTCTTTTAGATTATCTATATTAATTTTTATTTTGATTCCTAAAACACCGTACTGTTTTTCCTTTTCTGGTGAATAGATTTTATACATAGTTTTAGTCTTTCTTGTTATTTTCTCTTCATCATTGTATAAATTTCTGAATAATTTTTCAAATGTATCTCCTCTATACAATTCAAGAACATCAACTAAAAGTTTTTCTTGTAAATCTGGTAATTTTGAAAATTCTATTTTGTCGCCAATTTTTATTTGCCTTCTTTTTTCATCATATAATCTAAATTCTATAGTTTTTGTTCCATTCTTCATTTTTTCAAATGGACTCTCATTTAATTTCATTTTGTGTACCATATATATCTCTCCTTTATCTTTTACAAATATAAATACTTACTCCTAGATAATAATTTTATCTATTTTTCATATATTCCTCAACCAAGGGGATTCTTGCTTTGTCCTTCTCTCTATTGCTTTCTTTTAAAAATTCATAATATTTCTCTATGCTTTGTAAATTATATTCACCTAATTTTTCTATTTTCCATGATTCTTTTGTATCAAGAACACACTCAACTTTATCATTAACTATGTACCAGTCTTTTCCTTTTTCAATCAAGTTATAATTTTCTTTTAATTGTTGTAATCCCTTTTCAGTAACTGCTATATCCAAATCTCCAGCATCTGGACATATTCCACGAATAACTAATGCTCCACTAGATAAAATCCAGAATTCATCTTTATCTATTTTTAAGTTTTTAATCAATTTAATTAATTCTTCTTTATTCATTCTTTTTTCCATATTTTATATTTCCTTCTACATAATTTAAAATTTTTAATGTTTCTGAAGCTTTTTGCTCTTTTCTCTTATTCTGTTTTGCTTCAAAATAAGAGCCTTACTATAATACAAAAAAAGTTCAAACTATAAAATTTGAACTTTATGGCTCCTCTTGTTGGACTCGAACCAACGACCTATCGGTTAACAGCCGAGCGCTCTACCAACTGAGCTAAAGAGGAATATATAAAACTAGCAACAACCTATCTTTCCAGCAGGGTAACCCACAAGTATTTTCGGCACATTAGAGCTTGACTTCTGTGTTCGGGATGGGAACAGGTATTTCCTCTATGTTATCGTCACTAGAAAATTAATATCTATTTAATACAACTGAAATTATACAATATAATTATAAAAAAATCAATACTTTATTAATATTTTTCTCAATTTTTTAAAATTTATACAATAATTTACATTTTAAAGCACACTCAAAAATACATAGATGAAATATTTATTAGGATTTTAATATTATAGTTAAGCCCTCGATTTATTAG
>CAKOYQ010000025.1 GCA_934130935.1 uncultured Clostridia bacterium
ATATACAGGAACAGCAATTGAAACCTTACACTTACACTTACTCATAAACACAAATTATATATTTAAAATCAGCAACAAAGATATTCTTTCTAAATTAAGCCTTAATTTGAGTGCTTACATATTTGTCTAAATAAACTTTGCTATCTCATTTTGTGATAAAAATATTCAAAAAGAATACTACATTTATAATACGTTCGTCTTTGCCCTATATACAACAAAATCTTTAATAACATCAATATTTCCGAATTTTCTAGCAAAGAAGTATTTACTATTATTCAATTCCTCATAATCAGATTTAGTATAGACATATGGGGTTCCTCTGTTCCAATCTATCAATCGCATACAGCTTCGATATTCATTTTCTTTATCAAAAACCTTAGCAAAAAAAACCGGATGCTGTTTAATAAATGTTTGCAGAAAAACTTCATCGCAACATAAGGTATAACGGTATTGTTTAAGAATTCTTCTTTTCTCTTTTAATAACGATACCGCTAAATCATATGTAATCGACCACCAATTGCAACCTTTAGAAAATTCTCTAATATTAGTAAACTGATGAATATGTAAAAATGATTGTATTTTCATGAATAACTCATCAAGTCGTTTTGAACAAGGAAGCTTCCCTAGGAAACCATTATAAAACAGATGATAATACCCCAATTTTGACAATAAGTCCTTATTTTCTTTGGCAAATCCAACAAATTCTGTTCCCTGATAGCGTGTCAAAAAAGAATCAATTTCTTCATTTGAAAGCAAAGGGAAATCAACACCTGAAATTAAATGAAAATAATCATATTGTCCCCCCCGAATTGCACTTTCTAACAAAAGGAAGGTACTATGAGGCTGCGAAATGCCTCCCCACAACACGTTAATTCTATCTTTCAAACATTCAACTTTCGAATATTGTGTTATATTCTGAAATTGCGAGAAATCAATATTCCCGCATTTTTTATCTATATGTATATAGATATCATTATTTTTATAATCTAAAGCTCTTATCAGATATTTCAACATATCGAAATTTCCATGAGCTGCGATTAAAAAAGCAGACTTCATAATTAATAATTTCTAAATTGATCTTTAACCTTATTTCCGCAACACTATAATTCAATGTTTTTCATAAATACCTGAGCAACAAAAAGTTGCTCATGATTTTATCACATCAGAAATTTTACTTATCTTAGTGTTGCATTAAAAAGCAAATAAAACCCTGAATGACATAGCAAAAGTACAAATAGAACAGGCTTGCAAGAATACCACCTGTAAGTTTGCTTTTGGCAATTCCTATGATTTAAATAAGTTTAATATTGTAGCTGTGTCATATTTTTGAAAACCCCAATATAGGTATAGGTAGGTTTGGCTAAATAAAGATTAAGCACACTTTTCAACATATGCCTCAACTCCATACACAGGAACAGCAATTGAAACCTTACACTTACACTTACTCATAAACACAAATTATGATTATACTATAAAGTACCCAATATCGCTTTCAATAAAATAAAGATTTTCTGTTTAAAAGACCAAACACAACTTGGTACTATATAGAGTATTCTGAGTTTATCATACATTGAAGCAGGTTTTAAAAAACTATACGCCCAATAATCTATACTTTCATTTATTCTTCTCTGAGGCATCTGAGAATCAATATGAATCTTGTACCAATCATTGTATTGGATAGCAGCGATAGTTTTCTCAACAGCATATTTTCCACTATACGATATCTGTTCTTCGCTAATCCTGAACTTGCACACAGGAATCATTGATGAAGACATTCCTCCAGTCTTTACCATCTGTAATATAGATGCATCATCTGAAAAATATCCTACAGGAAAAACCTTATAGGGATTATTTTTCAGTATGCAAGTCCTATATAAGAACTCTGTTATAGTATGTTTTCTACAAGCTTCTGATTTAGCCTTGAGGAAATTATCAAAAGTTTCATATTCTGGCCAAAAAAGCGTGGTTTCATCTGTTCCTGTTTCCTCATGATGAAGTAATCTGCGTCCATGAAAAATGTTACATAACGGATATTTGTCTGCCAACATAAGAAGCACAGTTACGAATTGAGGCATCAAAACATCATCATCACACAACAAGACAAAGAATTCACCTTTTGCATACTTTAGACATCTATTCCAATTATTAGCAACACTCTGGCCACCAATATTCTCTTCGTTATAATAGTAAGTTACTCTTTCATCAGACAGATAAGGCTCTACAACCTCTCTAAGATTCTGCGGAGAATGGTCATCAACAATAATAACCTCAATATTCTTATAGTCTTGTGACAAAGCAGAATCTATTGCTTCTGATAACCATCTCCTTTTGTAAGCAGGGATTGCAATAGTAACCAATCCTGGAATCAATCCAAATGTATCCATAGATTTACCAATTGTTAATAATTATGCTTAACTTTCTTATGTTGCTTCTTTTTGGTATAGCACCATGAGGAGTGGTAGTCAAGGATTCCTTGACTACCAATTATAGCATGCACATAACATATTCGCCGCTATTGATTTTCCAAGCAGGGATTGTATTAATACAACTGAACCTCATTTCCACATCAAGGATATTAATTAATACAAACACCATATTTCCCTTGTCAATGCTCATTCTCACAATAGTTTTCATGTGATTAGTATTTTTCTTATAAGGCAATAACTCGCATTCTCTATCTTGACATTTCTTTTACAACACTACTAACGATATCATTCAAGCCAATCTAAACGCATTATTGAAGATTTAATTGAAATATTCTCCGAAAACACATTTCCAAAGCCACTGGCACCTTGCTGAACGTTTAATGTAAGCATAGACTTATCTCCTGTATAACGTTTCACATCACGTTCTGCCACATCAAACATTATTGTATAGGAACCATTTGCCAAAGAAAACGCAGGTATTTTATATTTGAAATGGTGATGGCCGATTGGCAGTGTTGTTTGTTGATTCCTATCATTATAATCTGCACGAGCTAGAGGATATTGATAAGAACTATACA
>CAKOYQ010000026.1 GCA_934130935.1 uncultured Clostridia bacterium
AGAAGAAAGGGCGAACGTGGAACTTGGTCGTTTGCACGCATAACACTCTTTTGAATTCTTGGACATATGTATTCCTCCCATTTATTTTTATATGGAAAATATGTACAACCATAGAAATATTTTTTAGTATACAGCCAAGATTACACCTTTTCTTGCTGCTCCCGAGCTTGGATAAACGCTTTCTTCTCCCTTAATAAAATAGATTTGTTTCTTGAACTGTAATAATTATATCAGTTTTTTTCGTTGTAGTTTTTTTGAGAAAAAAAGCAATGCTGCCAATCCAAGTTCGCCGTTAGCATTCTTAGATTGACAGCAAATATTTGTTATAGGATTACAGTTTGACTATTAAAATCGATCTTTCTGGGCAATCCGAGATATATACCAAATATCGCCAAAAATAACCGGCAAGATCATGAGAGGGTTAGTAGTCGAACTCAACATGATAATATCTAACCCAATAATCAAGAAAGTGAAAAAGGCATGTTGCGTCAAAGAACGTGCTGCTTTCCTTAAAGTTGTGTTCCAGTGAGAAGTCATGAACTGTAATTGAATCGAATGACCTTGTTTGTTAGGATTTGAAACTTCATGGGCTTCAGATGTCAAAGCTTCGTGCTACACATCTAAAGCGGATGCCAAATATGGTGGTGGTCACGAATCTACAGGATTTATGGCCATCTATAAAGTGGCAACCGGCAATCGATACGATGGGCGGTTAGGAACTGATGGGCAGTTGAACTGGGAGAAACTTCAGAAGATTCAACCAGGTGCTCACTGCACATGGGCAGAATGCCGTTATTCTGGCTTTCAAATGGACGAAGTTATCGTTTATAAGAATGAACAAAGTACCGTTTGGGGACTGCTAGAATTGGCAATGTAAAACAAAAAGAAGGCATACGGCAGTGTAAAACTACCATATGCCTTCTTTTTCTCTGTTTTTGTTAAGCTGCTGCCAAAATAGCACCAACCACCATATTAAGTACCGCAAGCACCAGACCGATGATAGAAATCACCAGCGCGGCATTTGCCTTGCTCCACTGCTGTGCCTTTGCCTTTGCAGCCAGAACAATACCGATAATGCTCAATACCAATCCGCCTAAAGCGAACAGTAAAGATAAAATCAGTCCGATAATCGCTACGACTAATGCCGCAGTTGCAATCTTCTTAGTTTCCATGGTTATTTACTCCTTTTTGTTTTATTGCAAAATTATATAGCTGTGACAGCTTTTCTGAAATCAGCTGATTGAGTTTATCATACTGATACTCTGCTACTACTGTTGATCCTTGTAAAACCTTGAATATATTGCTAATCGTTTTGTGAGAAGCAGCTGCTATGGGAGCAATTTCGCAACAAATCTATAAATATTTATTTATATGTGGTCGCCGAATAGGCATGATACAAGAACATAGACTCCTTTTGAAGGCGATATTTCTCACTATTTGATTTTGTAATTATATTACTATTCTATAGATATAAAAGGGAATCCAATTAACATCGCCATGGTCAAGTAAACTAGTAAGATTTATAGCATCTCTTTTGTTATTACATAATCCATTTCGGTTTAAAAATTGATCACCTACGTGATTTTCCTTAATTTCTAACAAAGATTCACATTCATCATGTATAATATCAATTCCTAGAAATTCAATAGAATATCCATATACAGTTTTCAACGGTTTTGTATCATATGCTATCATTTCACAATTAACGTCATATTTTAAAAGCGAAACATAAAACTTTATCAACTCCTCAAATATCTGTTGATTCTCTACTTTTTCAATATAAGATATATATTTATAATACATATCTAACAAAAAGTCAAAATGTTTTTTGCCTTTCACTGTTATCATATCTGTAGCAAGCAAAGATCTTGCCATGCCTCGATACGTTCCTTTTATCGACGCAATATCATACTTCATTTTTTTCGCCTAACCAATAATTTTTGCAAGATAGTCCCATGCGCTTTTTGTAATCTGTATATGTAAATTACGGAGCTTCCCGTTTGCTCCACTTATATGCATATGCCATCCATACCCTCCATGAGGGCGATCCAAAGACACCTTTAACCCCAAAGACCTTGCCTTTTTATATAAGCTGACCGCCCAATTATAACTTAATGTTATGCTTCTATTGTTCGCTAACCTTGCAATAGCAATAAATTTGGACTGATTCATTGAGAGCGTAAAAGGATTAATTCCTAAAAATTTCAATGTAGAAAAAAATCTACTTGCACCCATTTTTTTAGAAAATTTAAAAACAACACTTGGATTACTGCGTAAATAATTTGCAAGAATTCTCGTCATGAGCCGAGCTGAAAACCACCCTATAGCAACACCTCCGACGGTTACGCCTGTGCGAATGGCCCAATATTTTTTCCCTGAATAATAGCCTAATTTTTTAGCAACATAATCTCCAAGTTTCCATCCAGCTATTCCTCCAACAACAGCAAAAATAACATTAATTGCGGCATGACCATTTGAGTCTACCATATTAACAGGAGAGTTTTCGCAATATGTAAATAGATTATGACTCAAAAGTGAGTTAGTTGCCCCTATAAATATTTCATCATCCGCACAAATCATTCTCTTCATCACCGGATCATAGTACCGGCTCTGGAGATAATACATATTCAGTTCGGAGTCATAATAATAAC
>CAKOYQ010000027.1 GCA_934130935.1 uncultured Clostridia bacterium
AGTGTTCCTAGGTAACGTCATCCAAACATAACTCATAACAATTTATCTGTTTTCAGTATACAACACCAAAACAAACAACACAATATACTATATTTTTAAATTATACTGATGAATTTGGAGAAAGACTGCCAGACTTTTTAGAAGCCTTTTATCAACATTTGAAAACTTTTGACTGGCTGTCAGATATTAAGATTAATGATAATGTCTTCAGCTTCGTTATTTCCAAATAACCCTGTCATATAGATTGGTAAGTAAATATTCTTATCATCAACTTCTACATTAGATGGAGACAGGATATATGCTTTCTTAATTGAGTATTCTCTGGTGCTTAACAGTTTATCTAATGCTTTATGGAGTTTATAATCTTTCCCTGATTTAATTTCCAATGGGATGATTTGATTATCATATTCCACCAAAAAGTCTATTTCTCCAATATTCTTGTTTTTAAAATAATATGGTGTGATATTGTTGCTTAGTAATTCTTGAGCAATATAGTTTTCAAATAGAGCACCATTATTAATTTCATTATCAGGATTCATATTAAGAAGTTCTTTACTTACGTAATCAGGATAACAAGATGTTAACAGCCCCACATCAGACATGAATAATTTAAATTGATTTGTTGACTTTGAAAGAATCAACGGAGCTTTTGGTGCATTCGCAATATATATTGGAATAGCTACTGCAGCATCTTTAAGCCATAAGAAACTATTCTCATATCTCTCAAACTTTAACTCTTTATCTAATTGTGTGAACACAAACCTTCTGTTTTGCTGATTAAGCTGAGCTGGAATAGAATCAAAGATGGAAATTATCTTCAGTTTCTTATCATCATTTTCATATTTGATAAAATCTGCTTTATATTGTCTGATGATATTTTGTTGTTCATTACGGACTTCTCGTAAATTTCTTGTTCTGACAAAGGTATCTACAACTGAAGGCATTCCACCACAGATCAGATAATAGTAAAAAGCATTCATCATTCGCTTGTGCACTATTTCATCCACTGGCTGTAATTTATCAAAACAGTCTTTTAGATATTTGATAGTTGTATCATTAATTCCAATCGCATCAGCAAATTCAAATAGATTCATCGGAAACATCTGAAACATATCCACATAACCTACAGGAATACTTTTGATGCCCTTCAATTCAACCCCTAAGTTAGAACCACTAAGAATATATCTGTACTTTCCTTCATCAACCAGGAATTTTATTTTTGTAATTATTTCAGGATATAGCTGTACCTCATCAAAGAAGATAATGGATTCCCCTTCCATTAATGGCACATCTGAATAGAGTGCTAATTTCATTGCCATATCTTCAGCATTACTTAATTCTTCAAGCGCATTTAAAATATCTTCTCTTTCCTGAAAGTTTACTTCAAAATAAGAAATCTTATTTTTCATTAACATTTCTCTTATTAAATATGTCTTTCCTACTTGTCTTGCACCATAGATAAGCAGAGCTTTTTTGCTATTATTGATCCAGTTTTGAATCTTATCTTCGTATTGTCTTTTCATCTGAATTGCTCCTTTTCATTATCATACATCACTTTGCCCCGTTTTTCATGATATTTAAGTATCGTTTTGCCCCGTTTTTCTTAAAAATCAGGTACTGTTTTGCCCCGTTTTTC
>CAKOYQ010000028.1 GCA_934130935.1 uncultured Clostridia bacterium
ATTTTTTCAATTTTCTTTGCAATTATCTGATATTCTTCTTGTAATATATTTTTTATTTTCTCTTCATTTAATTTTGACTTATATATTGACATTTCTGTTCTCCAATCATAATTTTACTTTTTTCTTTACTTCTCCATATATTTTTAATACTTTCAAAAACAGAAAACAAAGAAATGCGAACATATATCAATGTCTACATCACTTTGTTTTAATTTTAATCTTTTACATTATAATATACTGTTTTATCATTATATGTTATTTTATAATATTCTTCTGGTAATGCTGTTGTAGAGTTTATATAATATGGTATAATTGTTATCATCTGATTTCCATCTTTATCAAACATTTGATATCCTCTGTCTTTTCTCTCATAAGTTTCTGATATTTCTATTTCTTCTGTATATTCTGCATACTTTTTCTTCCTTAATTGTCGTAATACTTCATCTTTCTTTAATTTACTATTATCACTACCTGTTATTTCATCTATGTTTGCAATTATATCATTTGGTATTATTTCATCAAATTCTTTCCAGTTTTCTTCTGGGATTGATTTTGATATTTTTGTTCTTTGTTCAATTTTTACTTTATATATTTTTTTTAACAAATTATTTTCATTTCCGTTTACTTTTATTATTTTATATAAACTGCCAATTTTTACTTCATGTCCTCTTACTATATCTATAGTTGCTCTATCTTGTACATCTATCATCTCATTGCTTTGTTTTTTTTCATCATCATATACCCATTTATATAATTTAATTTCTAAGTCAAAGCTATTAATATTTGAAAATCCATTTTTGTAGTCTTGAACTGTATATCCATATTTATTTAATTTTTCCTTATTTGTTTTTAAATTTAATGCATCTAAATCTCTTTTATAAAAACTATATAAGTTTATACTTGCTGTATCTTGTACTCCTATCTTTTCATATGAATACAATCTTACACCATTTATATATCTAGTTGTTACTTCTATACTATAATTAGTGGTATCATTTTCATTTTTGTCAAACCTGAAATATAATTGTGGTCCTTGTTCTTCATCATATTTAATATCTGTTAAATACAATGTAATATCTTCTTTACTTATTAGTTTTACTTCTTTTCCATCATATTTTTTTGTTACACTTATTTTTAATATTAAAACTCCTATTATAACAATTGCTATTATAATTCCTACTATTTTTAATACTGTTTTTATTTTTTCCATATCCTTTTCTCCTTTTATTTTATAATTAAATTATATCATAACATGTCTAATTTAACAAGTTGCCTAAGTAAAAAAGACTGACATCTTTTACAATGTCAGCCTTTTTACTATTTTAATTTTTTTGTGTTTATTTCAACTTATATAAATATTAGTAACCTTTCCAATTACTGGTTTTTACCACAACAGTTTTTGTACTTTTTGCCACTTCCACAAGGACATGGATCATTACGTCCAACTTTAGGCCCATCGTTAACAACTGGTTTGTGTTCTTCAACTTTCATTTTTTCACC